>NZ_JAXMEM010000007.1:0-268028 GCF_046348305.1 Ottowia sp. | reverse complement strand
CCGTCCTGCTGGACTACCTGCGCCTGATCGCCAGCTTCAACCGCGGCGTGGCCCCGGGCGCTGCCTGGAAGGTCTACCCCGGCTCGCCTTTCATCATGCATGCGCTGATGACCGAGCCCGAACGCGCCGCCGTGCACGACCGGCTGCGTCTGTTCGAGCTGCATCCCAGCGACTGGCTGGCGCTGCAGGCGCACGTGGCGCAGCTCGAGGCGGGGCGACAGGTCAGCATGGCGCGCGAGGACGGCTTTGCCGGCCTGAAGGCTTTGCTGCCCCCACCGGCGGGCGCCGGCGGCTCGCGCCGGGCGCTGGTACTGATCGACCCCAGCTACGAAATCAAGAGTGACTACGCCAAAGTGGCCGCCGCCGTGCAGGATGGCCTCAAGCGCTTCGTGACCGGGGCCTACCTGGTCTGGTACCCCATCATTGCCCGGCCCGAGGCACATGCGCTGCCGCGCCGCCTGAAGACGCTGGCGCAGCAGGCCGGGCGGGACTGGATGCACGCCACGCTGAACATCGGCGTGCCGCCGGACGGCGCGCCCGGCCTGAGCGCCAGCGGCATGTTCGTCATCAACCCGCCGCACACGCTGGCGGCCACGCTGCGCGGCGCCCTGCCGGCCGTCGTGCGGCTGCTCGGCCGCGGCCGCGGGCAGGGCTACACGGTGGACGCGGGCTGAGCGGCGACGCTCGGTCCGCCAAAGCGCTGCCCGCTGGCGGCATGAGGCGCCGGCAGCGCCTGCCCGTCGGCAAGCTGCAAGAGCGCGTCCAGATGCCGTTCGGATGGCTCCAGCAGGCGCCGGTACAGATCGCGCGTGAGCTCGCGCGCCGCGCGGCCGGGCCAGAGCGCCGGCAACAGCACATCGGGCAGCTCCGGGTCGCGCAGCAGCAGGCGCCGCCAGTCGTGGATCAGCAGGGTGCGCAGCAGGAAGGCGTCCTCGGGCGCGATGGGCTCGGCCGCGCCGTCGGCCTGCAGTGCCCGCGCGATGGGGCCGTAGCCGGCGTCGAATTGGGCATAGGCCTGGGCCAGCTCATCCAGGTTCCAGGCCCGGCGCACCAGATCGGCGTCGCTGCGGCCCAGGCCGTGGCGCGCATCGACGGCCAGCAGGGGCAGCAGTTGCGCCGGCGCTTCGGCCAGACCCTCGGTGGCCAGGGCCTGCAGCGCCTCGTCCAGATCGGCGCCGGGGTGGACGAAGCAGTCCGCGCCCAACTGGCCAAAGCCTTGCCAGGCCAGCGCCCGGCGCAGCGGCTCGCGCGCCTTGGCGTCCAGCTCGCGCACCAGCAGCAGCAGGCGCCAGCGGCCGTCCCAGGCGCGCGGCCGGGCGGCGTAGATGGTGCGCGATGCTTCCTCGAAACGGCGCTGGCCCGCTTCGGTCAGCAGGTAGTCGGCGCGCCGGCCGTGCGGCTCGATGCGCAGCCAGGCCTGCTTGGCCAGGCGCGATACCGCCGTGCGCACCAGGCGCTCGTCGATGCCCAGCGGCTGCAGCAAACGGATCAGGCTGCCCACCCACAGCCGCCCGCCGCGCGGCGCCACCGCGTCACCAAACACCGAGATGATGAGCGCGCCGGCATGCACGCGGCTTTGCTGGCGGTGCGCGTCGATGCGCGCGCGTGCCAGGGTGCTGGCCGAGGGGCTGCGCTTCATGGGTCGAGGTTTGGTTGTGAAGGTTGCAAGCTGAAAACAGCCGGACGCAGAGGACGCAAAAAAATCGCAAAGGACGCAAAAAAGACAAATTCAAATTGCTTTTAAAACGATAGCATATCGCGCCTTCCGCATGAGGACCAGCAACGCAATTCATTCGGATTTTGATTTCTTTTGCGTCCTTTGCGTGATCTTTGCGTCCTCTGCGTCCGGCTGTTTCACGCATCCACTCAAGGCAGCAGGTGCTCGCGGTCGGCCACGGTGGGTTGCTGCTGCGCAAAGAATCCTTCGGTGTAGATCATGTCGGCGCCGGCGCCCAGGGCCTTGGCCGTCTGCACGCAGGCGGCGGTGAACTCGGGGCTGCCGGCGGCGAACACCGTGTGCTTGCCCAGGTTGGGCAGCAAGGTGGGCAGCACGGCATCGACGCGGCTGTGCAAGAAGCCGTCAGCCTGCTCGCGCGTGAGCGTGATCTTGTAATCGAAGTTGCGGTGCTTGGTGCGCCACCAGGCCAGCAGGCCCTGGGCGTAGGCGTCTTCGCGCGTGCGCGCCGACAGCAGCAGCATGACCGGCTTGCGAAAGCCGCGGCGCAGGGCGGCCTCGGTCAGCGCCAGGATGGGCGCCAGGCCCGTGCCGGCGGCCAGGCACAGCACGGGCGTGTCCACCGCCGGGTCGCCGATGAAGGTGCCGTAGGGGCCGCTGATCTTGATGCTCTCGCCCACTTGCAGCTGGTCGTGAACCCACGCGCTGGTGACGCCGCCGTCGGCGCGTGCCACCTGCAGCACCAGCTCGCCATCGGGGCGCGGCGCGTTGCTGATGGAATACGCCCGTGCCGGCACGCCGGCGCGCGGGTCGCCCACCGTCACGTACTGGCCGGGCCAGTAGCGGATGGGCTGACCCACCGGGCGCAGGTGCAGCTCGATGGCGCGCGCGGCCACCGGGCGTTTGTCGGTGACGACGAACAGCGCGTTCTCGCGCGGCGGGAACAGCTTGGGCCGCGCGTCGGCCGTGCCCCACTCGATCACCAGCTCCTCGGTGGTGGGCTTGGCCATGCACATCAGGCCAAAGCCGTCGCGGCGCTCCTCTTGCGACAGCGCCATGTCCAGCACCATGCCCTGGTCGTATTCGCCTGAAAGCACCTTGACCTTGCATTCGCCGCAGGCGCCGGCGCGGCAGTTGTTGGGCAGGGCGTAGCCGGATTTCTCCAGCGCCATCAGCACGGTGTCGCCCGAAGCGACCTCGACGGTTTTGCCCGAGGGTTGGATGGTGACACGAGACATTCAAACTCCTGAGATGACGGGTCGTCACGGTCAATGACTCGGACGGATGGGTGGCCAATGGCCGCGGAGCAGGCCACGCCAGCGCACGCGCGGACGGGGTCTCCCCGTCCGCTGCGTGGCCCCCTCGCAGGGGGGAGGCGAAGCGGAACGCAGTCCGCGAAGCCTGGGGGTGGGCCTAAAACACCGGGATGATGTCGTCCATGTCGGCGTCGGACACCTCCTGGCCCGTGATGCCGACCTCGGGGATCGCCGGGAAGGGAATGTTGTAGCGGTCGAGCACGCCCTTCAGGTTGATGATGGCGTTGCGCCAGTTTTCCTTTTTCATCTCGTAGGTCGGGATGCCGAAGCCCGCGCCGCGCGCCACCTCTTCGGCCTCGCGCTGGTTGTCGATGAAGTCCTGGGGCAGGTCCCAGAACTCCATCGGCGGCTCGAACAGCACGGCCGACAGGAACAGGTAGCCGGCGCGGATCTGCTTGGTGACGATGGCCTTGTGCTCATCCTTGAGGCCGGGGTAGTCGCGCTCCATCACGGCCATGCAGATCGCCATGTGGCGGCCCTCGTCGCGGCCGATGTTCTTGAACGCTTCCTTGAACACCGGCTCGCGCGCGCTCTCGTACATCTGCTTGAAGATGGTGGCCGCCGCGATCTCGCCCATCAGGAAGGAGCTGAACAGCACCGCCAGGTCGTACTTGGGCACGGCCTGCTTGTAGCCCGTCCAGTAGCGCCCGCCGTTGAAGTACAGCCACTTCGCGTTCTTTTGCAGGCGCCGGCCCAGCTCGGTCTTGGGCTCATAGGTCAGCGGGTCGGGGTGGCCCAGCATGCGCGTGATGGCCTGGCCGCACATGATCTCGTGGTTCTGCTCGTCGCGCGTGACCGAGAAGAAGCACTTGCGCACCGGGTCTTCCTCGTGCACCTCGTAGGTCTTGATCAGCGCCTCGGCAAACACCGGCGGCGCCGAGGCGTCGAACACCGACAGCAGCGTCCACCAGTAGGCGATGGATTCGCGCTCTTCCCACGAATAGCTGTCCACGTCCAGCGTGTCCCAGGGCAGTTTCTCGGGCTCCCAGGCTTCGCGCAGCGAGGCTTCCCACACCTCTTGCAATTTCTTGGTCTTGCTGTTCCAGGACAGCGGGTAGATGTTGGGCTGCGGCGTTGCCGGCGGCAGCTCCATCTTGTCGGCAAAGCGTTCCTTGTGGCTGGACATGAAAGAGTCTCCTGGGTGCGGTTGGGGTTCAGGCCATTGCATGACGTTGCAATGCTGAAATGTGACTGTATTCGTCATATTACAAATTTTCAACGTAAAACATATTTTTTGTGGTGTAATTGCCCGTACGCACCTGCCGTGTTGGTCGCCAGCCCGTCGGCGGCATTTCTCGACCGACTGGTCGGTCAATTCATCTACACTTGACGAGCAACGCGACCGCACGCGCCTTATGGAGACCGCGCCATGTACACCCAGTCTTTTTCCGTCCCCGACGACAGCGATGCCAAGGGCGCAGCCAAGGCCCCGGCCCGCGCGCTGAGCGCAGACGAGGCCGAGCACCAGGCGCGCTTTGACGCCCGCATCGACCAGGACGCCCGCATCGAGCCGCGCGACTGGATGCCCGCCGCCTACCGCAAGACCCTGGTGCGCCAGATCAGCCAGCACGCGCACAGCGAGATCGTGGGCATGCTGCCCGAGGGCAACTGGATCAGCCGCGCCCCCAGCCTGAAGCGCAAGGCCATCCTGCTGGCCAAGGTGCAGGACGAAGGCGGCCACGGCCTGTACCTGTACAGCGCCGCCGAAACGCTGGGCACCAGCCGCGCCGAGATGCTGGACGGCCTGCACACGGGCCGCGCCAAGTACAGCAGCATCTTCAACTACCCCACGCTCAGCTGGGCCGACGTGGGCGTGATCGGCTGGCTGGTGGATGGCGCGGCCATCATGAACCAGATCCCGCTGTGCCGCTGCAGCTACGGGCCGTATGCGCGGGCCATGGTGCGCGTGTGCAAGGAAGAATCGTTTCACCAGCGCCAGGGCTACGAGTCGCTGCTGGTGCAAATGCAGGGCACGGCCGCGCAGCGCGAGATGGTGCAGGACGCCGTCAACCGCTACTGGTGGAAGTGCCTGGCCATGTTCGGCCCGCCCGACGCCGACAGCCCCAACAGCCAGCAGGGCATGCGCTGGGGCATCAAGCGCTTTTCCAACGACGATTTGCGGCAAAAATTTGTCGATGCCACCGTGCCGCAGGCCAAGGTGCTGGGCGTCACCCTGCCCGACCCCGACTTGAAATGGAACGAGGCGCGCGGCCACTACGACTACGGCGCCATCGACTGGGACGAGTTCTGGCAGGTGGTGAACGGCCACGGCCCGATGAACAAGGAGCGCTTGGCCTCCCGCGTGAAGGCGCACGAGGACGGCGCCTGGGTGCGCGACGCCGCCGCCGCGCACGCCACCAAGCAAGCACAACGCCAACTGAAGGAAGCCGCATGAGCACCCAACCCGCATTGAAGGACTGGCCGCTTTGGGAAGTCTTCGTTCGATCCAAGCAGGGCCTGGAGCACAAGCACTGCGGCAGCCTGCACGCCAGCGACAGCGAACACGCGCTGCAGATGGCGCGCGACGTGTACACCCGCCGCCAGGAAGGCGTGAGCATCTGGGTCGTGCCCTCGCACCTGATCGCCGCCAGCGACCCCGAGGACAAGGCGTTGATGTTCGACCCCGCCAGCGACAAGATTTACCGCCATCCAACGTTCTACGACATCCCCGACGAAGTGGGGCACATGTGATGGACGCGCGCGTCAAACCCGTGGCGGCATCAACCGACTACCTGCTGCACCTGGCCGACAACGCCCTGGTGCTGGGCCAGCGCAACGCCGAATGGTGCGGCCACGCCCCCATCCTGGAAGAAGACCTGGCCATGGCCAACCAGGCGCTCGATCTGATCGGCCAGGCGCGCCTGCTCTATCAATTGGCCGCCACGCGCCTGAACGCCGAAGGACGCACCCAGCGCCCCAGCGCGTGGCCCGCCGGCCCCGTGACCGAAGACACCCTGGCCTACTTCCGCGACGACCGCGACTTTCGCAACTACACCCTGCAGGAGCTGCCGCACAACCCGGGCCTGGTGCCCGCCGCCGGCGGCACGCGCGACTGGGGCGTGTCCATCGTGCGCAATTTTTTCTACGCCGTGCTGATGGAAATGGTGTGGGAGCGGCTGGCCGCTTCGCCCGATGCCGATCTGGCCGCCATCGCCGCCAAGAGCCTGAAGGAGGTGCGCTACCACGTGCGCCACGCGCGCGACTGGCTGCTGCGCCTGGGCGACGGCACCGACGAGTCGCACCGGCGCGTGCAGGCGGCGGTGGATTACCTGCTGCCCTTCACGGCCGAGTTCTGGGCCGCCAGCGCGCTGGATGCGCAGGCCGCGCAGGCCGGCGTCGATGTGCCCGCGCTGCGCGCCGACTGGGACCGCGCCGTCGATGCCGCGCTGCAGGAGGCCACGCTCGCGCGCCCACCCGCGGTCGACGGCTGGGTGCCGCAGGGCAAGCAGGGCGTGCATTCCGAGCACCTGAGCTATCTGCTGGGTGAGATGCAAAGCCTGGCGCGCGCGCACCCGGGGGCCACGTGGTGAGCCGGCCCGGTATTCACTCCCTCGCCCCTCTGGGGAGAGGGCGCGGGGCCCCCGCGAAGCTCTGCTTCGTGGGGTGCAGGTGGGGGTGAGGGGCGCAGCGCCACCATGCAAACCGCCCTGCCCTCACCCCAACCCTCTCCCGCGGCGCGGGAGAGGGAGCCAGACTTCGCGGCCCTGTGGCACGCGCTCGACGCCTTGACCGACCCCGAGATCCCCGTCGTCACCCTGCGCGAGATGGGCATCCTGCGCGCGCTGCGCCCAGGCGCCGATGGCGAGGTGGAAGTGGTCATCACCCCCACCTACAGCGGCTGTCCGGCGATGGAGCAGATCCACGCCGACATCCTCGCCGTGCTGGCGCGCGAAGGTGTGAAGGGCCGCGTGGTGACGCAACTGGCCCCCGCCTGGACGACGGACTGGATGAGCGATGAAGCGCGCGAGAAGCTGCGCGCCTACGGCATCGCGCCGCCGCACGCGCCGCGCGCCGATGGCCTGGCGGTCATTCATTTTGCTCCCAAAACAAGAGTTGCCGGCGCTTGTGTACCGGGTGTCAGCGGCCAAATTGACGCCAAACCCGCCGTGCCCTGCCCGCAATGCGGCTCGACCCACACCACCGAAATCTCGCACTTCGGCTCCACCGCATGCAAGGCGCTGTACCGCTGCCTGGACTGCATGGAGCCCTTCGATCATTTCAAAAACATCTGACCATGGCTGCACCGCGCTTTCACGACCTCACCGTTGCCCGCGTCACGCCCGAAGCGGCGGGCGCCGTGGCCCTCACCCTGGCCGTGCCGCCCGAGCTGGCGGACGCCTTCGCCTTCGAGCCCGGCCAGTTCCTCACCCTGCGCACCGAGCTGAATGGCGAGGACGTGCGGCGCAACTATTCGATCTGCTCGACGCGCAGCCACTACCAAAGCGCGCGCGAGCTGCAGGTGGGCATCCGCCCGATGGAGGGCGGCCTGTTCTCCAACTGGGCCGCCAGCCAGCTGAAAGCCGGCGACCGCCTGGCCGTGATGCCGCCCGACGGGCGCTTCACCATCAAAAAGCCGCGCGCGCTGCACCGCGTGGGCTTTGCCGCCGGCTCGGGCATCACGCCCATCCTCAGCCTGGTGGCCAGCACGCTCGAAGACAGCGAGCATGCCAAGTTCACCCTGGTCTACGGCAACCGCCGCATGGGCAGCGTGATGTTCAACGAGGCCTTGCAGGACCTGAAGGACAAGTACAAGGACCGCCTGACGCTGATCCACGTGCTGTCGCGCCAGGCGCAGGAGGTGCCGCTGCTGGAGGGCCGCATCGACGCCGCCAAGGTACGGCAACTGGTCGATACCCTGCTGCCGGCGGCCAGCATGGACGAGGTCTTCATCTGCGGGCCCGAGGCCATGATCGAGGCCACCCAGGCCGCGCTGGTCGAAGCGGGCGTGCCCTTTGATCGCATCCGCACCGAGCGCTTCACCTCGCCGCGCCTGGAGGGCATGAGCCCGGCCGCGCGCCAGGCCGCCATCCAGCACGCCGACCCCGAGGCGCCCGTGGGCCAGGTGCAGCTGACCCTGGTGATGGACGGCAAGAGCCACCAGCTGGCCATGCGCCGCGACCAGAAGGTGCTGGACGTGGCCCTGGCCGTGGGGCTGGACGCGCCCTTCTCGTGCCGCGAGGGCGTGTGCTGCACCTGCCGCGCCAAGGTGCTGGAGGGCCAAGTCAGCATGGACAAGAACTTCAGCCTGGAGCCCGATGAAATGGCCCAGGGCTTCGTGCTGAGCTGCCAGGCGCGGCCCACCACGGACCGGCTGACGGTGAGCTACGACGAGCGCTGAACGCGGCGCGCGTGCCGCTCAGGTGCCGGCGTCGGCCGTCAACTCGCCAGCCCCGACCCGCGGGGTGCCGGCGCCGGGCGCGGCGGTCTGCACGCGATCGACATCACCCGGGCCGAGGGGGCGCAGCACCACGGCGTCGGTGCCGTGCACGCCCACCGCCTGCGCGGCCGCCTTGCTCAGGTCGATCACCCGCCCATGCGCGTAGGGACCGCGGTCGTTGATGCGCACCACCACCTGGCGCCCGTTGCGCGGGTTGTGCACCAGCACCCGGGTGCCAAAGGGCAGGCTCTTGTGGGCGGCGGTGAGCTCGTGCATGTCGTAGCGCTCGCCGCTGGCGGTGCGCCGGCCATGAAAGCCCGGGCCATACCAGGACGCGATGCCGCGCTGCTCGCGCCCGGGCTTGAGGCCCAGGCCGCTGCCTTCCAGGCTCAAGGACTCGTCCGATGCAGCGCGACCCGGCAGGTCGGCCGCCGGGACGCGCCCGCCCAGCCGCGTCTTGAAGCCGGTGTAATTGGGGCAGCGCATGTCGTGCACGGCCTTGGCCGAGCTGCAGGGCTGCGCAAGCGATGGGGTGGAAGCGTTTGGCGACACCGTCTGGGCCGCGAGCGGCCCGCATGCCAACAGCAGAGCGCCGACCCACGACACGCGGCGCAAAATGCTTGAAGGCTGACGGCTTGCACTTCCCGAAACCGGCACGCCGCTGGGGCGGGCGCCGGGAGAGGTGTCCCGTAACATGCGGCGGATTCTATCGGCCGAACCCCGCCCCGGCCAGTCATTTATGTATCAAAACCCGGTTTTTAGATCAAAACATCCAATTACTTCAATGTTTTCAGATACAAATGTTTTAAATGATCAGCGCGCGATGCCCAGGCTTTGGCACAAGCCCAGCGTGGGGGTGGCCTGGTTGAGCGTGTAGAAGTGCAGCGCCGGCGCGCCGCCGTCGATCAGGCGCTGGCACAACCGGGTCATCACCTCGTGACCGAAGGACTTGATGGCCGCCGCGTCGTCGCCCAGGCTTTGCAGGCGCAGGCGAATCCAGCGCGGCACCTCGGCGCCGCAGTTGTCGGCAAAGCGCAGCAGGCCCGAGCTGTTGGTGATCGGCATGATGCCGGGCACGACGGGCACCTGAAGGCCCAGCGCGCGCACCTCGTCCACAAAGTGAAAGTAGGCGTCGGCGTTGAAGAACATCTGCGTGATCGCCACGTCGGCGCCGGCGCGCACCTTGGCCGCCAGCGCCTGCAAGTCGGCCTGGGGCGACCTGGCCTGCGGGTGCATCTCGGGGTAGCAGGCGACGCTGATGTGAAAGTGGGCGCCCGTCTCGGCGCGAATGAATTCGATCAGGTCGCTGGCGTACTGGAACTGCCCGCCCGCGCCATAGCCGCCGCTGGGCAGATCGCCGCGCAGGGCCACCAGGCGCGTCACGCCCATGGCCCTGAGCTCGGCCAGCTGCGCGCGCACCCCGTCGCGCGTGGCGCCGATGCACGAGAAATGGCAGGCCGCTTCCAGGCCCTCGGCCAGCATCTCGCGCACCACCGCAAACGTGCCGGTCTGCGTGGAGCCGCCCGCGCCGTAGGTGACCGAGCAGAACTCGGGCCGCAGCGCCGCCAGCTGCCCGCGCACGCCGCGCAGCTTGCTCACGCCCTCGGGCGTCTTGGGCGGGAAGAATTCGAAACTGATGGGCAGGGTCATGGTTTGAAGACAGGGAAAACAGCCGAACGCAGAGGACGCAAAGAATTCGCAGAGGGCGCAAAAAATACCTTTGAAATACTTTCAAAAAGATAGCTAATCACGCTTATTACGCAAGCGGTTTTAGCGATTTTCATTGAAATTTTTTGATTCTTCTGCGTCCTCTGCGAATCCTTTGCGCCCTCTGCGTTCGGCTGTTAAGGTTTTTGGGGTTGTTGGGATCGATCGCTCGGACAGCACGCATGCATGAAGAATTCGCGGTTGCCGTCGCCGCCGGCAATCGGGCTGGGCAGCCAATGCCGCACCGTCAAATGCAGCTCGGCGCAGGCCGCGCGCAGGCGCTGCTCGACTTGCGTGTACAGCGCCGCGTCGCGCACGATGCCTCCCTTGCCGATGTCGGCCGGTTGCAGCTCGAACTGCGGCTTGACCAGCAGCAGCAAATGTCCGTTTGGTGCCAGCAGCGGCGCCAGCCCGGGCAGCACCAGGGTGAGCGAGATGAAGGACAGGTCGCCGACGATCAAGTCAAAATTTGAATCAAATCGGCCTTCAGCGCCCGCTGGGCAAGCGCGGTCAGCTATCAATTGAGAAGCGTCGAGGTGCCGCGCGTTGACGCCCTCCAACACCCGCACGCGCACGTCCGCACGCAGGCGCGGGTGCAGCTGCCCGTGGCCGACATCGACACCCAGCACGCCGGCCGCGCCGTGCTGCAGCAGGCAGTCGGTGAAGCCGCCAGTGGACTGGCCGACGTCCAGGCAGTGCCAGCCGGTCACGTCAAGACCCGTCGCCGCCAGCGCACCTTCGAGCTTGAGGCCGCCGCGCGAGACGTAGCGCGCCTCGGCGGCGTCGAGCAGCTCCACCTGCGCATCGGGCGGCAACGCATCGCTTTTGACCAGCGCGCGCCACGCGCCGCCGGGCACGCGCCAGCGCGCGCCCGCCGCCAGCAGGCGCTGGGCCTGGCTGCGGCTGGCAGCCAGGCCGCGGTCGAGCAGCCATTGGTCGGCACGCATGGGCTCAGGCTTCACCGCTTCAACCTAGAAACGGCAGTTGGATGCGCTTGCCGGTGCCGCTATCGGCGTGCCAGGCAAGACTCGACAACGCAGCGGGCTACTGCCCGCAAGGCGGAGCAACGCCGCATGGCGCGTCGAGAGCGGTGCTTGCAAGTGCATAGCGCGCTCACCCAACAGGTGAACGGGATCGGAGCCCGTGAAGTCAAGCATGGCGCGGCTTCCAAGAAGATGACAAGCGGTCAACTGCCGTTTCCAGGTTCAATCGTCGGCGTCATGGCGCAGCCCCAGCCAACGCTCGGCGAGCGCGATGCTGGCCGTGGCCAGCCCATGCAGCAGAACGGCCGTCAGCATGGCCGCCGCAGAGCCCGGCCCGCGCTTGTCCCAGTGCGCAAGAAAGTTCAGCAGCGCCAAGATCAAACCGCTCATGCAGGTGCAGGCGAAAAAAGCACCCACGGCGCTCCCATCCCAGCGCACGCTCCAGGCACCCATCCCATCGTCCTCCTGCGCACGCCACGCCAGCAGCGGCAGATAAATCAGGGGCATGAGCACCACGCCCATCACGGCGGCCAGCACCACGTCGATGCGATGCGCGAGGATGGCGCGCTCCAGAATGATCAGCCAGAGCACCACCCACGCCCACGCGTGCACGATGCGCACCAAGCCGATGGCGAGCAAGCGCCCCATGTTCAGCTCCCTGAAGGACGGCGCTCAATAACGGTAGCTGTCTGGCTTGTACGGCCCTTGCACCGGCACGCCGATGTAGGCGGCCTGCGCCTTGGTCAGCTGCGTGAGCTGCACGCCCAGCTTGGACAGTTGCAGGCGCGCGACCTTCTCGTCCAGGTGCTTGGGCAGCACGTAGACCTTGCCGGCCTGATAGTCCTTGGGCTTGGTGAACAGCTCGATCTGCGCCAGCGTCTGGTTGGCAAAACTGCTGCTCATCACGTAGCTGGGGTGGCCGGTGGCGCAGCCCAGGTTGACCAGACGCCCCTTGGCCAGCAGGATGATGCGCTTGGCCGGCTTCTTGCCCTCGCGCGGGAAGATCACGTGGTCCACCTGCGGCTTGATCTCTTCCCAGGTGCAGTTTTTCTCCAGCGACGCGACGTCGATCTCGTTGTCGAAGTGGCCGATGTTGCAGACGATGGCCTGGTCCTTCATGGCCGCCATGTGCTCGTAGCGGATCACGTCGCGGTTGCCGGTGGTCGTCACGAAGATGTCGGCCTTGTCGGCGGCGTATTCCATGGTCACGACCTTGAAGCCCTCCATGGCGGCCTGCAGCGCGTTGATGGGGTCGATCTCGGTCACCCACACCTGGGCGCTCAGCGCGCGCAGCGCCTGGGCCGAGCCCTTGCCCACGTCGCCATAGCCAGCCACGCAGGCCACCTTGCCGGCGATCATCACGTCGGTGGCACGCTTGATGCCGTCCACCAGCGACTCGCGGCAGCCGTACAGGTTGTCGAACTTGGATTTCGTCACCGAGTCGTTGACGTTGATGGCGCGCATCTGCAGCGTGCCCTTGGCCGACATCTCCTGCAGGCGGTGCACGCCAGTCGTCGTCTCTTCGGTCACGCCCAGAATGTTTTTCAGGCGGCGGCTGTACCAGGTGGGGTCTTGCTTCAGCTTGGCCTTGATGGCGGCGTGCAGGATTTTTTCTTCTTCGCTGCCGGCCTTGCCCAGCGCCTTGATGTCCTTCTCGGCGCGCGCGCCCAGGTGCATCAGCAGCGTGGCGTCACCACCATCGTCCAGGATCATGTTGGGGCCTTCGTGCTTGCCCGTGAACTCGAAGATCCGATGCGTGTAGTCCCAGTAGTCGGTGAGCGACTCGCCCTTGATGGCAAACACCGGCGTGCCGCTGGCGGCAATGGCGGCAGCGGCGTGGTCTTGCGTAGAGAAGATATTGCACGAGGCCCAGCGCACCTCGGCGCCCAGCGCCTGCAGCGTCTCGATCAGCACGGCGGTCTGGATCGTCATGTGCAGGCTGCCGGCGATGCGCGCGCCCTTCAGGGGTTGGGCCCGAGCGTATTCGGCGCGGATCGCCATCAGGCCGGGCATCTCGGTCTCGGCAATCGCAATCTCCTTGCGGCCCCAGGCGGCCAGGGACAAATCGGCAATGGCCGCATCCGCGGTGGGTTTGAGAACTGCGCTCATGGTCTTCTCCAATCGAAGGTCTCTTAAACAAAACCACGCTTTGGAGGGAAAGTCACTCACCGCACTGCCAGCGTGGGTGAGCGTCGTTGCCTTGATATGTCCGAGCCTCGCACCCCGCGCACCTTGCTTTCAGGTGGGGGCGCTGCAACGCTCCTCGGAAGCGGCGATTTTAAGGCAATGGCGCGGCGGCGCGCGTCAGGCGAGTTTGGTGCATCGGCCCGTTCTGCCAGCGCCATGCGTCGGCGCACATGTCCTCTATGCTGCGCCGGGCACGCCAGCCCAGCAGCCGTTCCGCCAAGCTCGGGTCGGCCCAGCAGGCCGCCACGTCGCCCTGACGACGCGGTGCAACGCGATAAGGTACCGCCCGGCCGCTGACGTGCTCAAATCCGTGCACCATCTCCAGCACCGACACCGGCCGGCCGGTTCCCAGATTCACCGTCAGCAAGCCAGGGTGCTCACGCAAGTAATGCAACGCGGCGATGTGGCCATCAGCCAGATCGCAAACGTGGATGTAATCGCGCAAGCCCGTGCCGTCGGGCGTCGGGTAGTCGTCGCCGAAGATGCTCAACTGCTCGCGCAGACCCGCCGCCACTTGCGCAACGTAGGGCATCAGGTTGTTCGGAATGCCTTGTGGATCCTCGCCGATCAGGCCGCTCTCGTGCGCACCGACCGGATTGAAATAGCGCAGCCGGGCAATGCGCCAGACGCCGGGTTCGCTGGCGTTCAGGTCGGCCAGCACCTGCTCCATCATAAGCTTGGTCCAGCCGTATGGGTTGGTGGCCGAGAGCGCGAAGTCCTCCCGGATCGGAAGCGCTGCTGGCTCGCCATACACGGTGGCAGAAGAAGAAAACACCAACGTGCGCACGTTTGCGGCCTGCATGGCCCGCAGCAGCGTGACCGTGCCGGCGACGTTGTTGTCGTAGTAGGCCAGCGGCTCGCGCACCGACGCGCCAACCGCCTTGAGCGCGGCGAAGTGGATCACGGCATTGATGCGCCGGCGCGCGAACAGCTCTTTCAGCAAAGCTGCGTCTCGCACGTCGCCCGTCACGCACTCGGGCACATGCCCGGTGATGCGCCCTATGCGCTCCAGCACCGCGCGTCGGCTGTTGCTGAAATTGTCAAGCACCAGATACGGCTCACCCACCTGCGCCAGAGCCACCCCCATATGCGAGCCGATATAGCCCGCGCCACCCGTCACCAGAATCACTGCCGTCCCCTTCGCCGCGGTACCGCCCGGTCGAGCGCCGCTACCACCATCCACCGAGCGCCGGAAATTGTGGTCGGCGCGCGCATACGCCGCCTTGCCGCGTTGCCGCATCAAGTCGATCTACATGTAAACAGTATTGCAGATCGCTTCCATTCATGATACTCTCTGAAAAAAATGTTATCAGAGAGGAAGCCTTCCGTGTTTATGCGCATCAGACAAATCCGTTGGCGTCCCGCTTCCACTCTTGGTCTGTGTCTGGCGCTAGCGGGATGCGGCGGCGGGGGGTATGAGCCGGCCCCCGGGAGTTCGCCAGTGACGCCGCCGCCGGTCGGCCCCCAAGTGCCTTTCACGGCCGGGCCCGATGATCTGCAACATCCCGCCGATCTCTACCCTTACGCCACCCCGTCGCTGCTCACCCTGGATCTGAGCTACCAACCGACCCCGGCCAAGGCGCCCGGATGGTTTCTGGTCAACACCTCAACCTGCGCCATGCTCGACAGTCCGCCGCCCAGCTACCCGGGCGGCATGGTCACGCTCGACACCGTCAACCTGGACGAGAACAAGCAAGACCAATGCACGCCCGAGATCAACGTGCTCACCTCCACCAGCGACGGCCAGATCAAGAGCGCCGCCGCCAAGATGCGCCTGCGCGGCAGCAGCACGCGCTTTGCCAAGCTCAAGTCCTACCGGGTCAAGTTCAGTGACAAGGCCGTGACCTGGTGGGGCGAAGACACCCTGAACCTCAACAAGCACCCCTACGACCTGACCCGCGTGCGCAACAAGCTGGCCTTCGACCTTATGCGCTCGGTGCCCTACCACGAGAGCCTGCGCACCCAGTTCACCGAGATTCGCTACGACGCTGGCGCCGGCGCCGGCCTGCAATCCATGGGCTTGTTCACTCACGTGGAGAGCCTAGGGAAAAAAGACTTCCTGCAGCGACGGGGCTGGATCGCCGGCTCCAACGTCTACAAGGTGGCGGAATTCAACTTCAACGAGGACCCGCGGTTGCAGGTGCTTGCCAATGGCAATGCCGGACCCGACTTTGAACAGGCACTGGAAATCGAGTCGGACTCCGGCAATCACCAAGCCATCATCGACGCCGTGAACGCCTTGAACAACGAGGACACGCCGTTCCAGTCCACCTTCAACCGCTACTTCGACCGCAACAACTATCTTGCCTGGCTGGCCACCACCACTCTGCTGGGCAATTGGGACACCACCGACCAGAACTTCTGCTTGTACCAACCTTTGGGCACCGTGAAGTTTTACTTCCTGCCTTGGGATTACGACGGCGCGCTGGGATATCCACAACAACCCGGAGCAGCAATCTATCCCCCGTGGGACCGCGGCATCAGCACTTGGTGGGACAGCGCCCTGCACCGGCGCTTTCTGTCCGCGCCCGGCAACTTGGCCCTGCTCAAGGCGGCAGTGGACGAGATCCGCACCAAATATCTGACCGACGCTGCGGTCAAACAGTTGCTCGACAGCTACCGTCCGATCGTCGAGCCCATCGTCGGCCGCGAGCCCGATCTCAGCAACCTCGACGCCAAAGGGACCGGCACCCGGATGGATCAATGGGCGACCGAATATCAGCGCTTGCAGACGGTGATCGGTGACAACTATGGCTTCTTTCTGCAAAGCCTTGAGCGCCCAATGCCGTTCTGGCTGTCGAGTAGCGACGTGGCGGGCCACCTGCATCTGAGCTGGGGCTGGCCGGCGCCGTTTCACCCTCAAGGCAAGCCAATCGGCTATCGGGTGGAACTTGCGCGAGCTCAGGTGGGAACCCTGGCGTTCGATCCGGCGACGGTGGTGGCCACGCCAACTCCGGCGGTCGGCGCCACATCACTTGATATGGGCGCGCTGCCGGCCGGCTCCTATCTGGTGCGCGTGACCGCCAGCGACCCGGACGGCCATTCGACAGTGTCGTTTGACGACACCACCTTTGATGGCCAGCGCCTGTTCGGCACCCTCTGCCTGACCATGCCGGGAGCAACCCCATGCACACCCTAGGAGCTTGGGTAGCCAAGCCATCGCCTTCAACTGCAATGTTTCATACATCGGATACAATTAATTTCGTTTTCTTGGATTAGATAACTATTAGATAACAATTAGAGAACACTCAGGGATGGTATCGGATGGTGTCGGGGCTTCTCTTACAACTGTGCAAGCGTCTGATCTGCGCACTGGGCGGTTTGCTGCTGGTCTGCGTGGCGCAGGCCGCCACGCCTGCAGTGGCGCTTTATTACGGCAGCGGGATTCCGCTGAGCGAATTCCGCGCGTTTGACCTGGTGGTCGTCGACCCCGATCATGGCGCCGGCAAGCCCGACGTCTTGCAGCCCGGCACGCGGATCTATGCCTACGCGTCGGTGGGTGAAGTGTTGCCCTCGCGCGCCTACGAGCGCGACATTCCGCCCGAATGGAAATTTGCGCACAACCCCGACTGGAAGTCCGACGTCATCGACCTCAGCACCCCCGGTTGGGCCGATTTTTTCGCCAGCCGCGTCGTGCAGCCGCTGTGGCAACAGGGCTATCGCGGCTTTTTTCTCGACACGCTGGACTCCTACCGTCTGGCCAAGGGCTTTGATGAGCAAGCCCAACAGCAAGGTTTGGTGCGAGTGATCGAAACGCTGCACCAGCGCTTTCCGGGCATCAAGCTCATTGTCAATCGTGGCTTCGAGATCGTCCCGCAGGTGCGCGACAAGGTCGAGATGGTGGCGGCCGAATCGCTGTATCGACAATGGAACGCCCAGGCACGACGCTACGAGGAAGTCCCGGCCGAACACCGTCAGTGGCTGCTGCAGCAGCTGCACACCGTGCAGCAGCGGGACGGCTTGCCAGTGCTCGTGATCGACTATGTCGCGCCGCAGGACCGCGCGCTGACCCGCGCTACCGCCGACAAAATCCGGCAGGACGGCTTCATCCCCTGGGTGACCGATGCCAATCTGTCAACTCTCGGTATTGGCAGCATCGAAGCCGTGCCGCGTCGCGTGCTGGTGCTCTACAACGCGGACGAATCGCCTGCGCTTGACGAGAGTTCGGCACACCGATTCTTGCAGATGCCGCTCAACCACATGGGCTACGTGACGGACTACGCAGACGTGCGCAAGGCGTTGCCTGAATCGGTGCTGCGCGATCGCTACGCGGGCATCGTAAGCTGGTTCTCGGGCTACGTCCCGGCGCAGCGGCGCCCCGCCTTGAGCCAATGGTTGCAAGCACGCGTTCGGGATGGCATGCCATTGCTCGTGGTGGGGGACTGGGGTATGGAGCCAGACCGTCACCTCGCCCGCAGCCTGGGGTTGGCCGCAGATGCGCCGAGCCCCAAGGGCGCACTGCGCCAGACTCAGCAGGCGTCGATCATGGGTTTCGAAACACCACCGCCGCTGCCGGGACGGCAAGCCAGCGCTGTGCAGCTTGCACCCGACATGGCGCGTCAGGCCCAGCCCCTGATCGAGTTGCGCGACACCGGGGGCCGCGTCTTTGTGGGCGGCGCTATCACGCCCTGGGGCGGCTTCATTCTCGACCCCAATGTCGTCTACGAAGTCCCCGGAACCGAGAACACGCGTTGGATCGTCGATCCGTTCTCGCTGTTGCAGCAGGCGCTGCGCCTGCCGGCCATCCCGGTGCCTGACACCACCACCGAAAACGGCCGTCGTCTTCTGGAGGTGCACGTGGACGGCGACGGCTTTCCCTCTCTGGCCGAGTTTCCCGGCAGCCCCTTGGCGGCGCAGGTGCTGCTCAAGGACGTGTTCGAGAAGTACCGCATTCCACAGGCCATGTCCGTCATCGAGGCGGAAGTGGCGCCCGATGGTCTGTACCCCGCCGAAAGCGCGCGCATGGAGGACGTGGCGCGCAAGATGTTTCGCTTACCCTACATCGAAGTCGCCAGTCACACTTATTCGCACCCCTTCGCGTGGGACACCAGCAACCTGCGCAAGCAGTTCAAGGACTATCCGGATGCCGCCCTGAGTCTGGCTGTGCCCGGCTACACCATGAACTTCGACCGCGAGATCGTGGGTTCCAGCCGCTACATCAACGAACGCTTGGCGCCAAAAGACAAACCCGTCAAGATCCTGCAATGGTCGGGTGACGCCGCGCCCCCGGCGCCAGCGCTGGAAGTGGCCTACCGCGCCGGTCTGCTGAACATCAACGGCGGGGACACCTTCATCACCCGCGCTCACCCATCGCTCACCGCCGTCGGGGCCTTCGGTGTCCGCAAAGGGGGGTACTTGCAGGTCTACGCCCCGATCACCAATGAAAACATCTACACCAATCTGTGGACTGGGCCGTTCTATGGCTTTGAGCGTGTCATCGAGACCTTCGAGATGACTGGCGCACCCCGGCGCATCAAGCCCGTGAGCATCTATTACCACGTCTATTCAGCGTCCAAGCCCGCATCGCTCAGGGCCCTGCACAAAGTCTACGACTGGGCGCTCGCACAACCGCTGCACCCCGTCTACACCTCCGAGTTCATCCGCAAGGTCGAGGATTTCTTCGACTACGCCATCGCGCGCGACGGCACTGGTTGGCGTCTGCGCAGCAGCAATGGCGCGCTGCGCACTGTGCGCCTGCCCGCCACCCTGGGGCAACCACAGTTGGCCGGCAGCTTGGCCGTCGCTGGCGCGCGCACCGGCAGTGAAGGCCTGTACGTTCACCTCAGCGGGCCGGTGGCCTATTTGCAAACCAGCGACCAGCCCATGACGGGGCCGTTTCTGTACGAGGCCAACGCGCGCCTCCAGGACTGGCAGGTGGGCAGCGACGGTCGGCAGGTGCAGTTCAAGCTCGTCGGACACGTCCCCCTGGAGTTTGCATTGGCCAACACGGGGCGCTGTCAGGTGCGCGCCGATCAACACCCCCTTATCGCCCTGCGCCCCACCGCGCAGACCCCCGCTTCAGTGCAACAGTTCAAGCTGCCCGATGTCGCCGCTCAGATCCAGATCCTCTGCCCAGAGCGTTGAGTCTGGCGCCGTGCGCCCGGTTCTCGCGCCGCCGTGGCTCATCGGTGTGCTATCGGCCGCAGTCTGCGGGGCCTTGTGGTTGTTGTACCCGCGCCAAGACATCGAGCGTCGGCTGGCCAGTGCCGGCGAAACCGAGCTGTCGAACAACTACCTGCTCAACCTGCTGCGCAGCGACCCCGACAACCCCCACCTGCGCCTGCTGCTGGCAAAGCATCAGATTGCGCGCGACGATACCGTCGGTGCTCACGCCACCTTGCAACCGGCGCTGGACTCAACCGATCCGGCGCTGCGCAAGGAGGCGCTGTGGACTCAGGGTGAACTGCTGTATCGTGAATACCAAGACACGCCGGAGACCAACGCAGCCCGGCGCGTGGCACTCGTGGGTGCCCTGCGCCAGAACATCCACTTGCTGGCACAGCAATCGTGGCCGATCGAGCGGCAAAGCCGTCTCGCCGTGATGGCCAACGAGTTCAACGCTCCCGAAATCGTCCTGAAGATCACCCGCGACGAGACCCCAACCGATCCGCGCGCAGCCGCCCGATACTACGAGGACGCCGCCAAGCAGGCGCTGGGCCAAGGCGACTACGAAGGCTGCGCGCAACTTTACTTGGAAGCGCGCAAACACGCGCCCGACGCCAGCGAAGCCAAGCGCTACTACTTCGCGGCGGTGGCGGCATTGCGCTCGGGCGACAAGCCCAAGGCCGCGTTGGAGCTGGCCGAACGCGAACTGGGCTCGTTGGCAAACGACCCGCAGGCACTGACCTTGCTCGTCGAACTGGCACGGGCCGCGGGTCAGCCTGACGTGGCCGAACGTTACGTTCGCCGCCTCTTGCACGTCAGTCTGGAGCCCTACTGGCGCGCCATTCAGCAAGCCAGCGCAACCCAGGTCGCCACACTGCGATCCGTCGCTTGGCATCCTGCGGCAAGCGGCCTTGCCGAATCATCCGCAGTGCGCGAGTCTTCCAGATTCGACGATGGTGCCAGCCTGCTGATGCATCCGGGTCAACGCCTGATGCTGGCGGTGGCCGACAAGGCGCCGCCCCCGCCCAACCTGCCCTCCCTGCCGTTTGACGACAAGACCTACACCCTGGGCTATCAAGTGTTCTTGGAGAACCACAAGCTCGAGGATGCTTGGGCCGTGGCCAGCGCCGCGGTGCGCCAAAACCCCGGTGACATGGTGTGGCGCGAGCGGCTGGCCCAGGTGTCTGAATGGACGCAGCGCCCTGGCGTGGCGCTCGACAACTGGCTACATGTTGCCCACGCCACCCAAAGCAAGGCGGCCTGGCAAAGCGTCCAGCGGCTCGCATCCGCGCCGTTCGACGACACGGCCGTGATGCAGACCTTGCGCGACTGGCTGCGCGACGAGCCAGACAACATGCGGCTGCGCCGCCTGCTGATGCAGCGCCAGATCCAGCACGGCGACATCGCCGGCGCCAGCGCCACCTTGAAACCGATGCTCGAATCGCCCGATCCGGCGCTGCGCAAACAGGCGCAGCAGGCCCAGACCGAATTGTTGCAGGACGAATACGTCACCCTGCTGGGCCAGCGCAAACTCCAGGATGCCTGGAAGGTCGCTGACAACGCCGTGCGCAAGAACCCGACGGACATGATGTGGCGCGAGCGCCTGGCGCAGGTGTCGGAATGGACCGATCGCCCCGCCATCGCGTTGCAAAACTGGTTGGAGATTGCCCGCACCACGCAAAAGGAAGCCGCTTGGCAAGCCGTGTTGCGGTTGGCACCCGGCCTATTCGACGATGCCGCCCTGGTGCAGGCGTTGCACCGTCAGTTGGCAGCCCGGCCCGACGACCTGTCGCTGATGCGCGAACTGGTTGACGCCCAGGAGCGCCTGGGCGAGCCACAGCCGGCGCTGGATTACTTGCGTCAGCATGCCAAATCTCCTGCGGGGCTCGAGTTGCTGGCCGGGCTGGCCGAGCGAGCGGGGCAGAGAGACTTGGCACTCGACACTTGGAAAAAGCTGTTCATCGATCCGGCCCAAATCACACCGGAGCGTGCCATGCACGCGGCCGTGCTGGCGCTGCGCGCCGGCCAGCCGGATCGTGGCCTGTCTTGGCTTGAGGCGGTGCAGAATCAAACGCCCGCACCCGCTATCGCCAGCGATTTGTGGCGCATGACGGGCGAGTTGGCAGCCGACCGCGAGCGCAGCGAGCTGGCCATTGCCGCCTACCGCAAGCTTATTGCCACCTCCTCCGCCGACGTCAGCGACTACGACGCACTGATTCGCCTTTTGCAGCCAGAGCAACCCGGCGACGCCGCACAAGTAGCGGTGATGGCGTGGCGTCAGCACGGCATGCCGCGTCATCTGATCGAAGCACTGACGCTGTTTGCCTCCCGCAACCAGTGGGATGACTTCGCCCGTACCCTGGCACAACTCGACGAGGCACCCAGCGCAGCCCGGTCGTCTTTGGCCGAGTTGCGACGTTCACCCCACTTCCTGACGCTCGTGGGCGACTACCACAAGAACGCCGGACGGCTGGCACTGGCGCGGCAGTATTTCGAGGAAGCACTGAAGGTCGATCCGCAGTCGCTGGACACGCGCGAGGCCTTTCTGTGGTTGTTGATCGACAGCAACGATGCAGCAGCCATCCGCCAGCTCTTGGCGGAGCATGAGCCGCAATGGAGCACCAGCCAAGAGTTGCACGACGTGTTGGCGGCCGCCTACCAAGCGTTGTCTCTGCCACAGATCGCGCTTGATCGTTACCTCACGCCAGATCTGCCCAGGCACGAGAACGATTTTCTTTGGCTGATGAACTACGCTGACGCGCTGGACGAGAACCAGGAGATCGACCGCGCTTGGCGCTTGCGTCGCCACCTTCTTTCGCAGCAATGGCAAGAGGCGCGGCAGGCGCCGGACGGCAAGATCCTCAGCCGCGCCCAGGCCCGCAAGCAATGGCTCACCGAAGAGGGTCTTGACGCCACACGCCGCATCGCGCGTGCCCGTTTGGTGCAAACACAACAGCCCGGCGATCCGGCTCGTAAGGTGCTGGCCGAGCTGATGCGAATGGACCAAGACGCGCAAGGCCAGTATTCGGATGCCGCCGCGGAACTGGCGATCAGTTGGCTCCAGGACGCGGGTCACTACAACGCCGAGCGCGGCTTCCTTTGGCAGCAGTACGCTCGCAGCTACGCCAAGCACGCCCATGCTCCGTTGTGGGCCGAGATCAGCGTAGCCCTTGGTCAGTACGACAAGGCTGCCGCCGGGCAACTGCTGGAGCAAAGCGACGCGCGCCTACCGCGCTACGACCGCATCAACGCCGCGGCCGAAGTCGGCGACACGCGCTTGGCCCAAAGCGCCGCCTTTGAAGCACAAGCGGAGCAACCCAACGATGACACGCTGCACCAGCAACTGACCGAAAACCTGCTGAGCTTCGGCAATGACGCCAGCACGAAAGTTCAACACAACTATCTGGGCGCGGCGAGCGAAAACCAGACCGACGTCGGCCTGCACTTCGCTCTCAGCCCCCGCATCTCGCTGGACTTTCAATGGAGCACCATCCGTCGCCACGTCACCGCACCCGATGTGCTGGCCAGCGCGCCCAACGAGAACATCGCTGGCCTGCTGCTGAAATGGCGTCACCACGGCGGCCTGACCCAGCTGCGTGCCGCCAGTCGTCACGGCTTCAGCAACACCACGCCCTTGTGGATTGAGCACGAACAACGCCTGAACAACCGCATTACGCTACGGGGCGAGTTAGGTTGGCAAATGCCCAGCGATGAAAGCTTGGCCCTGCGCCTGGGTGGCATGAAGACACGCGCCGCCGCCCAGTTGGAATATCAGGCTACGCGCCAGGACCGCTTCGTGCTGTCGCAGGCGGCCGAGCGATATCGTCTGCAAACCGGTGCCGAGGTCGGCCGCGCACGCCACACCACCATTGACTTTTCGCATGCCCTGCGCCAGGACAATCCAACTTGGGAAGTGGGAGCCTTCTGGTCCAGCCACCGCTTTGAGCGCCGCTACCCCTTCTACTTGGGCGATCAAGGCGCTAGGTTCCAGCAGCGCTTCGTTCCCCCCGGCGGCGGCGACATGGGCATCGACTACTTCCTGCCCGGCAATTTCCGCTTCTACGGTGTGCGCCTGTCGACCAACATGGCCTACGAGCAGGACTACACGCGCGCGATCCGGCCCTACGCCAGCGTCAGCCGCACCTGGCACAGCGAGCTGGGAGTGGGCTATGACCTGCGCCTGGGTGTGGCTGGCAGCGTGCTGGGTGGCGATCACCTGAGCCTCACCTGGGGCATTGCCAAGTCCGGCATTCAGTCCCTGGGCTTCACCCGCAATGTGCAACTGACCTATCAACTTCGTTTCTAGTCCCGAGGAGAAACCCCATGCGCCTTTACCACTCGATCGCACGCCGCCTGTCCATGCTGGTCACCGCCGGCGCTGTCATGCTGCTGGCTGCGTGCTCCACCATTGACCGTGGAGCCTCGCCCAGCTTGGAGCGCCAGGCATCCTGGGTGGTGTTGCCCTTCGTCAACCACACCGAGACTCCGATGGCCGGCAGCCGAGCCGAGTCCATTGCCCAGGCACTGCTGCAGGCGCAGGGCGTGGGCACCGTGCGTCGTGCTCCAACCGGAACGCAGAAAGATGCGCTGTTTGGCGCCCAGGACAACGCTCGCATGGACGACGCGTTGACTTGGGCGCGCGAACAGAAAGTCCGCTATGCCCTGGCGGGCTCGGTAGACGAATGGCGCTACAAGGTAGGTGTCGATGGCGAACCCGCCGCCGGGGTCACACTCAGCATTCTGGACGTAGCCACGGGCGACACGCTGTGGAGCGGTACCGGTGGGAGGAGCGGATGGAGCCGTCAGGCGTTGTCGGCTGTGGCACAGCAGCTGATCCGCGACCTTCTGCAATCCGGTCTCGCCGACGCTCGCTGAACTTGGCCATGGTCACCTCTGCCCAGACCGTCAGCACTCCGCGCCAGATCGACGGCGACGGTGTCCCATCCGGGACCGGTGTCGGATTGCATCCGCCCCCCCACCTGCTGGGCAAACTGACCGCGCCGGCCAGCCACCCCGTGGCGATGGTGGCCGAAATCATCGCGCTACCACTGCTGGCGGTGGCCTTGGGCTACATCTGGGCCCCGCAAGATCCGCTGCAGGTCAACGGCGAGTTCCCATGGGCTTGGCTGGCACCCCTCCTGCTCGCCCTGCGCTATGGCCCGTTGGCCGGGTTGGGTGCCGCCGGGGTGCTGCTGGTTGCATGGTGGACGCTCAATCCGGGGCGTATAGGACTCTTTCCCCAGATGTACTTCCTGGGCGGGCTAATCTTGGTGTTCGTCGCGGGTGAGTTTTCCAGTTTCTGGCGCACGCGCACGCGCCGCGCCGAAGCGGTGCAACTTTATCTTGACCAACGCTTGGATCATGTGGTTCGTCAGCACTATCTACTGCGTCTGTCGCACGACCGACTGGGGCGCGAACTGATCGGTCGTCCCATGTCCATGCACGACGCGTTGGTGGCACTGCGCGACACCGAGCGCGACGACGTCGGCAGCAAACAAGGCGCGCAGGCCCTGTTAAGGCTGCTGGCGCAATTCTGCCAACTCGATTGCGCTGCCTTGCATTCGGTGGCCCATGGGCAGATAGCCGCCGACCCGGCTGCCGTGCTGGGGGTCTACCAAGGTATGAATCTTGCCGACCCGCTGGTGCGCCAAGCGCTGGAAACGCGCAAGCTGTGTCACATCAGCCAGGCAGTCGCGGCGCAGCAGGATTCGCAGTACTTGGTGGCTGCGCCACTGCTCGATCTGGCGGGCGAGATGTACGGGCTGCTGCTTGTACAAAACATGTCGTTTTTCGCCTTGCACACCGAAAATCTGCAGACCCTGCAATTGCTGCTGGGCTACTACACTGACGGCTTGTCAATGAATGCACTGGCGCAGCCCATCGTGCAGCGGGTTCCAGACTGTCCATACCGGTTTGCCTTCGAAGTCCAGCGCCTGGCCCACCTCAAGACGAGTGCTGACGTGTCCAGCATCGTCGTGGCGCTTGAGTTGACGTCAACTGCGCGATCGCAAGATCTGATGCAGCAGATTTTGCGCCTGAGACGCGAATTGGACGAAACTTGGCTGATCGAAACCCCCGCGCGCCAGGTACTGGCGGTGTTGATGCCCTTGGGTGACGGCGCGTCTGCCGAAGGATACATCGCTCGACTGGAGGACTGGTTGCAGCAAAAGAGCAACCAGTCACTGGCGGAGGCAGGCGTGTTCTCGCATGTGTTGCCGCTGGACGGCACCGACCCTGCGCAGACCGTGGAGCGCATCCACGCCTTGGCTTATGCTGCTTGACCTCAAGTTCGGGCTGGCGGCGCTGGCGTTGGAGGTCGGCGCGTGGAGCAGCGCAAGCCTGCTGGCCGAGCACAGTGACGCGGCACTGGCCAGCTATCTGGTGGTGCATGCCCTGGCCAGCGTGTTGCTATCACTGGCGCTGTTGCCGCTCATCCCTCGCCGTTTGGCGCAGCCGCGGTTGGCCACGCTGGCGCTCATGGCAGGGTTCAGCTACGCGATTCCGGTGGCGGGCTTTCTGGGCGTGCTGGCAGCGTTTCCGGTCTTGGCCCGCTACCACGGCCGCGGCCAAGTGGCTGATTTCGAATCCCTGCAATTGCCCGAGTTCGACCAAACGCAGCGCCGCAAAAGCCAGTTCCGCCAAGCCGGTCTCCGTTCGTTCCTGGGCAAGACGGAGGTTCCCGTGCCGGTGCGCATGCGCGCGATAGCGGCGCTGCAGCATGTTGCCGGCCGCACGGCTGCACCGCTGCTGCGCGGAGTACTCAGCGACCCCAACGACGAATTGCGCCTGCTGGCCTACGGCATGCTCGATAGCCTCGAGAAGCGCATCAACCGTGCCATCGGCGTCGAGCTCAACGCCTTGGACAGTGCCGCTGAAGGCAGCGAGCAGGCGCTGCACAGTGCGCATCATCTGTCCGACCTCTATTGGGAGTTGGTCTATGAGGATTTGGTTCAGGGCGACCTGCGCGCGCATGCGATCCGGGAGTCTTTGCGCTACTGCAACCTAGTGCTGCAGCAGCGGTCGGACAACGCCGCGCTGCACTTGCGTCGGGGCCGCCTGTTGGACGAGTCGGGCCACGCCGACGAAGCCGAACAGGCCTATGTGCAGGCGCGTGCACTGGGCTTGCCGGCTACACGGGTGATGCCTTACCAGGCACAACTGTGTTTCGGTCGGCGCGACTTCGCTCAAACGCGCGCGCTGATGCAGCGCCTCGATCAATGGAGCGCTCTGCCGCGTCTGCGCCCGGTGATCGACTACTGGAACCTGACATGACCCACCCCACGGCCCAATCGGCCGATATCGCGCTGGTGCTGGAGGGCACCTTTCCGTATATTCGAGGCGGCGTTTCGGGCTGGGTCAACCAGATCATCCACGCCTACCCCGAACATCGATTCGCCATCATATTTCTGGGCAGTCGGCGCGAGGACTACGGCGACTTCAAATATCCACTTCCCGCGAACGTGGTGCATTTCGAAGAGCACTTTCTGTATGCGAAGGGAAGCAGCAACGAAGAGCCGTTGGCCCGCGCCGGCGACCCTGTCGGACACGCGCTGGTGCAACGCCTGCTTGACGCGCTCGCCGAGGGTCCGGCCAACGCCCAGGCGATGCGCGCGTTCGAAGCCGTCGTCGAGCAAATGCAGCCGGGTGGAACTGTGCAGTTGACGGATTTTTTGTACAGCCGGCGTGCCTGGGAACTGATTTGCGACAACTATCGCCGCCACTGCGCCGACCCCTCATTCGTCGATTTTTTCTGGACCGTGCGTATCATGTTCCAACCCCTTTGGGTACTGGCACGCGTCGCGCAGCAGTTCATCGACGTGCGCGCGGTGCATTGCGCATCAACAGGCTACGCAGGATTTCTGGGCGGGCTGCTGGCGCAGACGCGCGGCGTACCGCTCATTCTTTCAGAGCACGGCATCTACACCAAGGAACGCAAGATCGACCTGTTCAAGAGCGAGTGGATCCGCGACAACCGCAACATCTTCCAGCGCGACCCCACCGAGCTGTCGTACCTGCGCCAGATGTGGATCCAGTTCTTCGAATGGATCGGCCGCTACTGCTATCAGCGCGCCGACCCGATCATTGCCCTGTACGAAGCCAATCGCCAGCGCCAAGTGGCCGACGGCGCGCCGGCCGAGCGCACCAGCAGCATCCCCAACGGCATCCGGGTGGAGCGGTTTTCGCCCCTGCGTGCAGATCGGCCCGCTGGGCCGCCGCCGGTGCTGTGCCTGATTGGCCGGGTGGTGCCCATCAAGGACATCAAGACTTTCATCCGCGCCATGCGCCGCGTGGTCAATCAACGCCCCGACGCTGAAGGCTGGATCGCCGGCCCTGTGGACGAAGACCCGACTTACGTGGAGGAGTGCCGCAACCTGGTGCGCAGCCTGGGCCTGCAGCAGAACATCCAGTTCCTGGGCATGCAGCGCGTGGAAGATCTGATGCCGCAGATTGGCTTGGTTGTACTGTCGTCCATCAGCGAGGCGCTGCCGCTGGTGCTGCTCGAAGGCTACGCTGCGGGCGTTCCGACGGTGGCCACCGATGTTGGCTCGTGTCGTCAGTTGGTTGAAGGACTGGATGCCGAAGACCGCGCGCTTGGCCCTTCGGGCACTGTGGTGCCGATCGCACAGCCGCAGCAACTGGCCGACGCCGCGCTGGCGCTGCTGGGAGACCCCGTCGCCTGGCATGCGGCCAGCCGGGCTGCCGTTGCGCGCGTGGAGCGCTATTACACGGATACCCTGATGTTCGATCGCTACCGCCAAGTGTACGAACGTGCCCTGACTTACGCTCCGGGAGTTGCCTGATGGCTGGCATCGGATTCGAACTGCGCCACCTGCTGCGCCGCAACACCTTGCTGGGCCTGGTGCAGGCCTATGCCTACGCCGGCGTCATCGGGTCGGGCCCTTGGGTGCTGTCGATCGTCGGCATCCTGCTGATCGGCATCCTGAGCGCCAGCGTGGTCGAGCCAGCCACGCTGGTAACGCAGTTCCAGACCTCGGTGACCTATCTGGTCGCGTGCAGCCTGATCTACACCGGTCTGGCGCAACTGACTTTCACGCGCTTCGTCTCCGACCGCTTGTTCGAAAAGCAAGGGCGGCAGGTCTTGCCCAACCTACATGGCCTGATGGTGCTGGTGCTGCTGGGAGCGGCGGTGCTGGCCACTCTGGCGCTGTTCGTGGTGTTGCCCGGCTTGGGACTGCTTTACCGTCTGCTGATGCTGGCCGGCTTTGCCTTGCTCAGCGCCGTGTGGATGCTGACCATCCTGCTGTCGGGCATGAAGCGCTACAAGGCCATCGTCGTTCTGTTCGGCTCGGCCTACGCGCTGATCGTGGTGTGCTCACTGCTGCTGCGCCCTTGGGGGCTGGAAGGCCTGCTGGGCGGATTCGTGCTTGGCCACTTCGTGCTGCTGGTGGGCATGTGGCTTTTGGTGGTGCGCGAGTTTCCGGCCGCGCCGCGCCTGGTCGCCTTCGACTTCTTGCAGCCCGGCAAGCTGTACCCATCGCTGGTGGCGATCGGCCTGCTCTACAACGCGGGCATCTGGGCCGACAAGTTCATGTTCTGGTTCTTTCCGCCCACCTCGCAGCCCATCATCGGCCACCTGCGCGCCTCGCTGATCTACGACCTGCCGGTGTTCCTGGCCTACTTGTCCATCATCCCCGGAATGGCGGTGTTCCTTATGCGCATTGAGACCGACTTCGTCGAGTACTACGACAAGTTCTACGACGCCGTGCGCGGTGGAGGTTCTCTGCAATTCATCGAATCCATGCGCGACGAGATGGTTTACTCCATCCAGCAAGGCCTGGGTCAGATCGCCAAGATCCAGACCTTGGCTGTGCTGGTGACCATGGTGGCCGGCCCTTGGCTGCTTGACGTGTTGGGCATCTCCCGCCTCTATTTGCCGCTGCTGCACGTGCAAGTGATCGGTGCCGGCCTGCAGGTCGGCGTGATGGCGGTGCTGAACGTGTTCTTCTACCTCGACCAGCGCCGCACCGTGCTGCTGCTGTGCGTGCTGTTCGTGGTGTTGAACGTGGTGCTTACCGGTTTGACACTGTGGTGGGGCGCGCCGCTGTACGGCTACGGTTTCGCGGTGGCGCAACTCGTGACACTGGCTGCCGGGCTGCAACTCCTCACGCGCCGCCTCAACCGGCTCGAATACCACACTTTCATGCTGCAATAGCACGCCCGGCCGGCTCGGCAGATCCGGATAGGCACACGACGGGATACAGCCGCGCGACCCAAAGGGTGCACAATTAGCCACTTTTTCCTGTGGCCACCGGATATCCCCATGCCTACCCCCTCGCGCTGCCGTCTGACCACTCTCGCCTGTCTGCTCGCGCTGAGCGCGACCCTGACTGCTTGCGGCGGTGGTGCCGATACGTCGGGCGAGGCAACGGCACCACCCTCGCCACCGCCCAGCGGAACGTTCCAGTTGGTATTCGCCAGTCCAACATCAGCCGACAACGTGCGCGAAGTGAACACTCCGGTGCCGCTGGATCTGCGGATGACGCTGAACGGCGCGCCGGCGCCCGACAACGTCAATGTGGATCTAAGTGCCACCTCAGCTTCCGTCACTCCCGCGCGCACTACCACCGGCGTCGGCGGACACGCGGTTGCGTCGCTGGTCGGGAGCAGCGCAGGCACCGTCGCCATCAACGCGGCGGTGAGCGGACGGCCGGAAGTCAAGACCGCGCTCACCCTGTACCTGCGTCCGGCACCCAGGCAATTGGAGGTACTGGTGCCTGCCTATTTCTCGACAGGCAGGGCCAACTCGCCTTGGATCGCACTAAGCGCCGGCCAGCAGAGTTTTCCGGATGTCCGGATCACGGCCATCCTGAACCCGAGCGATGGCCTGTTCGACAGGCCCGATCCAAGCCTCGTGAGCGCCGCAGCCGACTTCATCAGCAAAGGTGGCAAGCTCATCGGTTATGTGCTGACCGGCTATGGCAACGGTGGACGTTCGCTGGCCGACATCCAGGCCAACGTCGACGCCTACGTGACCCACTATGGCACTGCCGTCAGCGGCATCTTTCTCGACGAGGTCGACAACACGCCCAAGAAAATTGCTTTCTACCAGTCCGTCTCGACCGATATCCGCCGCCGCCGCCCCAGCTTCCGCATCGTCAGCAACCCCGGCACCTATCCGGATGCGGGCTACGCCGCACTGGCCGACACTGTGACAACTTTCGAAGGTCAGGCGGTGACCTACTTCAAGACGGACCCGCAGCCGGACAACACCTGGGTCTATCAGCACGACAATGGCGCGCAGGCGATGCTGGTGCATGACGCGTCCTGTGCGGACATGCAGAAGGCGCTGCGCGCCGCCGCCTCGGCGCGCAACAACACCGGCGTGGTCTACGTCACAGACCTGCACTACAACCCTGCCACCGGGAGCGGCAACCCCTGGGCCAACCTGCCAAGCTACTGGATGACCTTCCTCGCCACGGTCGACGCCATCAACAAGAGCCAAGCGTTGCCAGCCTGTTGAGTCGGGCCGGGCGCCGCGTAGCGGCCAGCCGGTCTCGGGTTCGACCATTGGGGCGTCCGCATGCAGCCCCTCGTCCACTCCACGGGCGGAACGTAAAATCGCGGCTGAACTCATCCGGTCGCGCACGATTGAGGCCGTCCCGCCTCGCTCAGTTGTGCGCTGCGCAGCCCCTTGCCCCATATCACCCGTGTCTTTCGCCCATGAAACCCGCCGCCGCCGCACCTTTGCCATCATCAGCCACCCCGACGCCGGCAAGACCACGTTGACCGAGAAGCTGCTGCTGTTCTCGGGCGCGATCCAGATCGCCGGCGCCGTCAAGGGCCGCAAGGCATCGCGCCACGCCACCAGCGACTGGATGGAGATCGAGAAGCAGCGCGGCATCTCCGTCGCATCGAGCGTGATGCAGATGAGCTACCGCGATCACGTCATCAACCTGCTGGACACGCCCGGCCACAAGGACTTCAGTGAAGACACCTACCGCGTGCTCACCGCCGTCGATTCGGCGCTGATGGTGATCGACGCCGCCAACGGCGTGGAGGCGCAGACGCGCCGCCTGATCGAGGTCTGCCGCCAGCGCGACACGCCCATCATCACCTTCGTCAACAAGATGGACCGCGAGGTGCGCGACCCGCTGGACATCCTGGACGAAGTCGAGCGCGAGCTGGGCATGCCCTGCTGCCCCATCACCTGGCCGGTGGGCCAGGGCAAGACCTTTGGCGGCATCATCGACCTGCGCACGCGCAGCATGACCGTGTTTCAGCCCGGCAGCGACAAGCGCCCGCAGGAGTTCGAGACCATCCCGCTGCACGAGGCCGACACGCTGCGCAGGCGCTTTGGCGCCGCCTTCGACCACGCGATGGAGAGCTTGGAACTGGCCGTCGGCGCGTCCGAGCCGTGGAACCACGAGGCCTTTCTGGCCGCCAGGCTGACCCCCGTGTTCTTTGGCTCCGGCGTCAACAACTTCGGCGTGATGGAAGTGCTCAACGCCGTGGTCGACATGTCGCCCCCGCCCCGCCCGCGCATCGCTTACACCGAGGTCAACCGCCAGCGCGAGCAAGTCACCGTGCGCCCCGAGAGCGAGGGTTTTTCGGGCGTGGTCTTCAAGGTGCAGGCCAACATGGACGCCAACCACCGCGACCGCATCGCCTTCGTGCGCGTGGCCTCGGGCAGGTACCAACCGGGCATGAAGATGAAGGTGCAGCGCAACGGCAAGGAGCTGCGCCCCACCAGCGTGGTCACCTTCATGAGCCAGCGGCGCGAGGCTGTGGAAGAAGCCTATGCCGGCGACATCATCGGCTTCACGACCCACGGCGGCGTGCAGCTGGGCGACAGCATCACCGACGGGCCCAACCTCCAATTCACCGGCCTGCCCTTCTTCGCGCCCGAGATGTTCATGACCGTGGTGTTGAAGAATCCGCTGCGCACCAAGCAACTGCAGCAGGGCCTGATGCAACTGGGCGAAGAAGGTGCCATCCAGGTCTTCAAGCCCGACGCCGGCGGCAACATGCTGCTGGGCGCCGTCGGACAGCTGCAGTTCGAGGTGGTGCAGCATCGCCTGAAGACCGAGTACGACTGCGACGTGCGGCTGGAGGGCTGCCCGTACACCGGCGCGCGCTGGATCAGCGCCGACACGCCCACCGAACTGAGCGCCTTCGAGAACGCCTACCCCCTGCGCATGGCGCATGACGCCGCCGACGCGCTGGCCTATCTGTGCACCAGCCCGTATGACGTGCGGCTGGCGCAGGAGCGCTTTCCGAAGATCCATTTCCATCCGCTGCGCGAGCATGCGGGGATGGAATTGCAAGCTAGCTAAACATGGCGAATGCGGCTCCTCTCGATCGGCAGCATGGCAACAACTTCGACGCGATCCGCATGATGGCAGCGTTGACAGTGCTCTACAGCCACCACTTTGCACTGACGAGTCAGGCCGAACCTTCCTTCTTGGGTCTGTATAGCTGGGGTGGAGCGGCGGTCATCGTATTTTTTGTCATCAGCGGATATCTGGTGACAAGCAGCTGGTACAACGATCCAAATGTTCTGCGCTTTTGCCTGCGTCGGTTCCTGAGAATCTGGCCGGCTCTCACTGTCGTGGTCATCTGTACCGCCTACGTTCTGGGCGCCTACGTGACCACCCTGCCGTTGCACACTTACTGGACTCACGGGGCCACTGCCGCCTACCTGCGCACGCTCGCCATGCAGGTTCACTTCGTGTTGCCGGGAGTGTTTGAGGAAAACCCTTATGCACGTGGCGTCAATGGCTCGTTGTGGACGATCCCCTTGGAAGTTCGCTGCTACGTGGTCATGGCACTGGCCGGGTTGCTCAGTGTGATGCGTGTGCGATTCATGTGGCTATGCTTCGTGGCGCTATATGCAATCTGGTTCTTGTCCAAAACCAGCGCCGACGTCTCCGGAACCGTTCACTACGGCAGTGAGCTGAGCGCATTTTTCCTCGCTGGATCAGCCCTTTTTCTGCTCCAAGCCCACTGGGAGCGACGCCCGGTCGCTTGGATACTGGCCGCAAGCATCGGGGCGGCGCTAACCTGGTCGGCTGGTTGGCACTACACCGCCGTATTGATCGTCCTGCCGCTCGTGCTGGTCTACGTCGGAACGCGTGCCACTCCGGTGTTGCGGCGCGCCGGACGCTGGGGCGATCCGTCATATGGCACCTACCTGATTGCGTTTCCAGTTCAGCAGACCGTGATCCTTTTCGGTTGGCCGCACCTGGGCTTTTTTGGCACGTTGGCTATTTCGACAGGAATCGTGTTGGTACTGGCCTACGCGTCATGGCACGGCATTGAAAAGCAGGCACTGAAATTCAAACCCCGGAAGCGATGAACACCGCTCGACACCGCGATTCACGGCTACCACCCGGCTTGCTGTTCTGTGCACTTGCACTGATCTATAGCCTATGGTTGGTAGCATGCTGGCCTGGAATCCTGGGCCAAGACAGCTTGGCGATCATTCTCGAAGTCGAATCCAATCGCGACTTCCAATCAAACAAACCGCCACTCTGGTATCTCTTTAACCTCGCGCTCTATGGTCCCTGGCGCTTGGTGGAAATCCCGATCGCTTGTCAAATGTTGATTTGCACACTGGTGTGTACCCGCATCTTGAGTTGGATGTGGACAAATCGGCTTTACAAGAGCTTTCTTTACGGCCTGCTGGGGGTGGCACTCGCGCCCAGTGTGCTGTATTACGCGAGCAGCCTGTATTCTGACGGTATTTACGCCATCGCGTTGGCTGGAATGCTGTTTGAAGTGTGGCGTTGCTGGCGCCAGCGTCGGCTCGATATGACCGCATGCTGGATGCTGACAATTACCGTGCCATTCGCACTTTTCTCTCGCCCCAATGGAATTCTGAATGTCATTGCCATTCTTGCTCTCGCGATTGCATTGCCCCGTGGGCATCGGTGGCGACTTGCTGCAGTGGTCCTGCCGTGGTGCGTGTTGGCAGCATTCGCACACTTTGAATTCAAGCAACGCAATCCAATTGGCTCCGTCTTTCCATTGGCACTATACGAAACCGTCGGATTTCTGGAACATCGACCCATGGGCCTGTGGGAGCGCGGTGAGCCCAGAGTTACCGCAGCAACCGTTGACGCGTTGACGTCATCGGGCAACAGTCTAGAGAAAATTCTTCAATTTCATGACCACTACTATTGGGATCCGCTCATTTTTTTTCCTCAAGGGCCTGCATTGCTGGGCCTGTCCAATGACGCCAAAAACACTATTTTGCGCGAATTTTTTACATATAACCTTTGGCATAATTTCCCTGCGTTTGCAGCGAGCCGCATCAACATTTTTCTTTATTCGTCCTTAGCGGACGGCGGATTCGCAGGATCAACAAACGCAGAGCACATCCTGCCCCAGACTCACTCAAATTCTGAAATCCGGTTTCGTCACGGCGTCATTCACCGTTGGCAGGTGGATTGGCTGGACTTCACGTTCAAATATCGTGCGATACTGTGGACACCGTGGGTCGGCCTGATACTGATGATGTTGGCAGGCGCACGCACATGGCGGTACCGCGACCGTCCTGGCATGGTCGTTTGCGCGATATTTTGGTTTCAACTTCTTGCCGTCTTCACGCTCTCGATCGCGGGGGAATATCGCTATTTGTTGGCGTTTTTCGTCGCACCTTTGGTGTTGCTTCCAATATTCGCCGCATCTGATTCTTCATCGTCCAATGTCTAGTCTCGTCATTGCTCTAACGCTCGTGTGTGTGCTGGCCATCAGTACCGGGCAACTCCTGTTCAAAAAGGCCGCGCAAGCGATGCCTGACGTGCTGTCGCTCTCGGCCCTGCTGCACAACGGCTGGCTTATCGCCTCGCTCGTGCTCTACGGCGTCACCACCCTCGGCTGGGTCTGGATCCTGCGTCACGCGCCGCTGCATTTGGCCTACCCTTTCATGGGCCTGGCCTTCCTCATCGTGCCGACGCTGGCCTGGGCCTTCCTCGGCGAGCCGCTGGGCTGGCGCACGCTGGCCGGCGGCGCGCTGATCATGGCCGGCGTTGCACTCGCCTCGACCACCGCATGACGGCCATGCGCATTGCCATCGCCATCCCTTGCTACAAGGTTACGCGCCACGTGATGAACGTGATTGCCGCCATCGGCCCCGAGGTCGAGGTGATCTACGCGGTGGATGACGCCTGCCCCGAGCACAGCGGCAAGTTCATCGAAGAACATACGCACGATCCTCGGGTGCGCGTGATCTACCACGCCGAGAACCAGGGCGTCGGCGGTGCCGTCGTCAGCGCGTACCGGGCGGCCATTGCCGACGGCATGGATGTCGTCGTCAAGATCGATGGCGACGGGCAAATGAACCCGGCACTGATGCGACACTTCGTGCGGCCGATCGCGCGCGGCAAGGCTGACTACACCAAGGGCAACCGCTTTTATCGGCCCGAATCGCTGCGCGGCATGCCGGCCGTGCGACTCATCGGCAATGCGGCACTGTCGTTCATCAACAAGCTCAGCACGGGCTATTGGCCGATCATGGATCCGACCAACGGCTACACGGCGATCCACTCGGCGGTGCTGCGCCAGTTGCCACTGGACAAACTGGAGCGCCGCTATTTTTTCGAGAGCGACATGCTCTATCGATTGAACGTGCTGCGTGCCGTGGTGCAGGATGTGCCGATGGATGCCGTATACGCGGATGAAGAGTCGAGCCTGCGCGTCTCCAAGGTGCTGCCCGAGTTCCTGGGCAAGCACATCGCGCGCTTTTTCAAGCGCTACGTCTATCAATACCTGGTGCGCGACTTCAACATCGGCAGCCTCTACAGCGTGCTGGGCACGCTGCTGTGCCTGGCGGGCCTGCTGTTTGGCAGCGCGCGCTGGCTGCACAGCATCGCCACGGGGCTGCCGGCGTCGAGCGGCACGGTGATGGCAGCGGCGCTGCCCATCTTCATCGGCATCCAGTTTCTGATCGCTTTTTTGCACCATGACGTCAGCAGCGTGCCGCGTGAGCCCCTGTGCACCGAGGTGGTCGATGACGCCTGACGTTGCGCCCAAGGCCAACCTGCAGTGGATTCAGGCACTGCGGGGTCTGGCAGCGCTGATGGTGCTGTTTTTTCACATGCGCCCGCATTGGGACCTGGCGCCGCTGCTCGCAGTGACGGGTGCGGCCACGCGCTGGGGTTTTTCGGGTGTGGACATCTTCTTTGCTCTCAGCGGTTTCGTGGTGTACCGCTCGGCGCAGCGCACCATTCCGACCAAGGGCATCTGGCCCTTTGCCCGCAAGCGCTTGGCACGCATCTACCTGGGCTACTGGCCGGTGCTGGTGTTGATCGTGCTGCTCACGATATTCGTGTATCACAGCAGCTTGCCAACGGGCAAGAAAATGCTCTTCAGCACCTTGCTCCTGTATCCCAACATCTGGGACAACTGGTTGGCACCGGCTTGGTCGCTGACGATGGAGGTTTATTTCTACGTTTGGATTGCACTCATCACGCTGATGCCTGCGCGCCACCAACTCGCGGCAATTTGCTGCGCGATGGCGGTGCTGCTCGTCTGGGGCGTTGGCTGGCTGGTGGGCGACCCAGCGCGCGTCTTTCAGGGGCAGCAGCCGCTGCGCTATGCGTTAACGGGGCTGGGACTCGAGTTTCTCGCAGGCGCGTTGATTGCACGCGCCTACGATCACCGCGCGTGGGTGTTCCAAAACCAAAACGCTCGAACAACGGCGCCCTTGTGCGCGGTGTTGATTGCCGCCGGTTTGGCGCTGGGCACTACGTCGCCCTACTTCGATCGCGTCGAAGTGATGCGCGCGGCAAGCTTTGGGGTCGTTGGCGTGTCGGCCCTGATGCTGGCGCTCATGCTGGAGCAAACGCGCTTTGCGCCGCCCGCATGGTTGGTGGCAGTGGGCGACGCCTCATACAGCCCGTATCTTCTGCACACGGTGTTGCTCGACTTCAGCGGGCGACTGCGCGGGAAATGGGGGCTAACGTCACCTGATGCGCTGCTGGCGTTCCTGCTGGCACTGCCGGTGGTCATCGTGCTGCTCAGCCTGCTGTGGTACCGGTGGGTTGAAAAGTCCACTCTGAAGCTGGCATCGTGAAAGCCCTTGGCGACTGGCCCGTGATGGCCCGCCGGGCTCTGGTCGGGCTGTTCACCGACATCGACGACACGCTCACCACCGACGGCGCAATCACCGCAGACGCTCTGCAGGCGCTCGAAGCGTTGAGAGCTGCCGGGCTGCGCGTGATCCCGATCACCGGGCGGCCCGTGGGCTGGAGCGAACCGTTTGCCGCCACTTGGCCGGTGGATGCCATCGTGGCAGAAAACGGTGCGGTTGCGCTGGTACCACAAAATATTGGTCAGATCGGCCTCCAGCGCTCACCCATCAAGCGCGAGCAGCTATCAAAAATATACCAACAGGATGCTGCGACACGCGCAGCGCAATACGCGCGCATGCAGCAGGTTCTGGCCCACATCGAAGCCACCGTGCCCGGTGCGCGCCGCGCGCAGGATTCGGCCGGACGCGAGTGCGACATCGCCGTCGATCACAGCGAGTTCACGCAGCTGCCGCAAGCCACCATCGACCAGTGCGTGGCCCTGATGCGCGCGGCCGGCATGAACGCCACGGTCAGCAGCATCCACGTCAATGGCTGGTACGGCGCGCACGACAAGTGGCAAGGCGCGCAGTGGATCGTGCGCGAGTTGCTGGGGCGCGATCTGGCGGCCGAGATCGACCAATGGGTTTACGTGGGCGACTCGACCAACGACCAGCGGATGTTCGAGCATTTCCCGCACAGCGTGGGCGTGGCCAACATCGCGCGCTTCGTGCCCCAGCTCACGCACCTGCCCCGCTACGTTACCCCCAGCGAGCGCGGCGCCGGTTTTGCCGAGCTGGCGCGCTGCCTGCTGGCGGCGCGCGCCGGATCAACGCGGCGCGCGTGACGGCGCCCCCAGCTGCGCACGGGCCTCGCGCCGCACCATCACCCACGCCACCCAGGCCAGCCACAGCGCGGCCACGCCGGCGGCGGTGCCGATCAGCCATTCGCCCAGGCGCGCCTGGTCGTCCAGCAGGTAGGCGTTGCACAGGCGCAGCGGCGACTCGATGTACAGCGAGCCGACCACCGCCATCATGGGCAGCACGTTGCCCAGAAAGAAGAATTGCAGCACCAGCCCGGCCGGCCGCCAGGACAGGCGCAGCGCTGCGCCGGCCGCCACCAGTGCGGCCAGCTTGGCCCATTCCACCTCCGGGCGCAGCAGCGCCAGGTCCAGCACGCGCGGCACCATGCCGACGGCCAGCACCAGCACCACCAGCAACAGGCCGCAGATGCCCTGGGCGTTGCAGCGCGCCACGGCGGTGCGCGCGCGCGCGGGCAAACCCGCCGCCAGCAAGGCGCCGGCACCCATCAGCAGCGGAAATTGCACGATCATGTGGCGCCACATGCTGGCTTCCAGCGCGTGGCGCACCCAGGGCAGGCACAGCAAAGCAAGCCCGACCACACCGGCCAGCGCCTGGTGGCGCGCGGTGACGGTCATGACAGTCCCTCGGGCGCCGGCTGGCGCGCCAAATGGCGGGCATAGTTCAATGCCAGTTGCTGCTCGGCCAGGTCGAACACGCGCACCATGCGGCCGTGGCGGTCAAACACCAGCAGGGCGGCGTTGTGCTCGAAGTCGCCGCGGCCGTCGGGCACCACCACCACGCCCAGGCGGCGCAGCAAGGCCTGCTGCTGGGCGGCGTCGGGCACGCGCACGAACTGCCACAGTGCGGGCTGCGCGTGCAGGCCCCCGGCATAGGCCGTCAACGCCGCTGGGTCGTCGTGGGCGCCGTCGACGCTGATGGACACGAGGCGCACGCCACTGGGCTGGCCGGCGGCGGCGTCGGCTTGCAGCGCGGCCTGCAATTGCTGAAAGCTGCCGCCCAGGGTGCGGCACACCGTCAGGCAGCGCGTGTAGAAAAAATCGACGATGTGCACGTCCCCGCCTTCGGCCAGCAGGGCGGGCAGCGTGGCCGCGGTGACCCCGGGTCCTTGCACGGCCACGGCGGGCGCGGGCACCGGGTGCAGGGCCACGTCGTGGCGGCGCGCGCCCTCGTCGGTCCACACCTGGAAGTCGCGCGTGAGCCAGGCCGCGGCGCTGTAGCCGCACAGCAGCAACAGCACGCTGACGATCGCGGTGCGCCACATCACCGGCTCCCGCTGCCGCTCAATTGCCCGTGGCGGCCAGGGCCTTGAGCGCGGCCCCGCCCTCGAAGGGCGTGGTGCGCGCTGCGCCGGCCTTGCGCTCGGCGGCGAACACGGCCGCGTCGATGGGCTCGGACTTGTTGCTCCAACTGCTGCGGATGTAGCTGGCCACGCCGGCCAGCTCGGCGTCGCTCAGCTGCGCGAAGGAGGGCATCTGGCCATTGAATTTCTGGCCCTCCACCTCGATCTCGCCGGTGATGCCGTGCAGCAGGATGTTGGCCAGCACGCGCGGCTCGCCATGCACCCAGTCGGAGCCGTCCAGCGGTGGAAAGACGCCCGGCAAGCCCTTGCCGGTGGCCTGGTGGCAGGCCACGCAATTGGCGGCAAAGATGGCGCCGCCGTCCACCGCGCCGCCGCCCGCGCCCCCGCCAGCCGCCTGGGGCCGCAGGTCGGCCAGCGTGCGGTGGTCGCCCAGAGCCGGATTGGTGTAGGGCCCGGAGTTGATGATGTAGATGATGCCGAACAACACCATGCCGACAGCAATCACGGCGGGCAGGATCGGCATGGGGCGAATGCGCTCTTCCGGATCGACGCGCTCGCGGTCCTGGGCATGCACGGCTGGCTGGTCGGATTCAGACATGGGAAGACCTCACTGGATTGGGTGGCACGATCGCGCAGGCGGCGCGGCTCACTTGGGCTCGGGCGGCAGGACCGGGTAGTTGCGCTTGAGTGCCTGCAGGTACTTCACCAGGTCCAGCACCTCCGGCTTGGCCACCACCACCTTGCCCTGGGGCTGCACGTCGGGCGGCAGGTGCACCACGACCTCGTCCTTGTCGGCCTTGTCCTTCACCTCGAACAGGAAGGGGAACGAGGGCATGGTCGACTCCTTGACGTAGCCACGCGGCTGGAACAGGTGTCCGAGCTGCCAGTCGGCGCTGGGCTGGCGCACCCCGATGTTGAACAGGTCGGGCCCGGTGCGCATGCTGCCCAGCAGGTGCGGCCGGTCGTAGACGTAGTCGCCCGCCACGGCCGCGCGCCCCCAGCCGCGCTTGGCGTCGGGGCCGAAGCTGGGGTCGCGCGGCTGCTGCGTGTGGCAGTACACGCAGCCGTTGGCAATGTAGACCTCGCGGCCGCGCAGCTCGGCGCTGGTGTAGGGCTTGAGGCCCTCGGGCGCCGGCACGTCGCGGATCTGGAAATAGGGAATCAGCACCAGCGCCACGACGGCGATGCTGAAGGTCACCATGGCGCCGGTGACGAGTTTCGGTTCATTTTCCATGAGCGGGCTCCAGGGGGCTGGATTGAGGATGGAACAAGGCGGCGCCGACCCGATTGGGACCAAAGCGCAGCACCATCACCAGCACGTGGAAGGCAAAGATCAGGTGGCTGGCCAGCATGAGCGAGCCGCCCACGCTGCGCCACTCCAGGTAGGGAATGGTCAGCTGCACCGATTCGATGAAGGGCTTGCTGGCGTCCAGCATGGCCAGGCCTTGCAACCAGCCGCCGTAGGTCAGCGGCCCGAAGTAGATCAGGATACCGATGGCCGCCAGCCAGAAGTGCGCCGAGATGAGCCGCGGGAAGGGCCATTCCCAGTTGAGCACGCGCGGCAGCATGAAGTAGATGGCGCCAAACAGCACCATGGTGACGAAGCCGTAGGCGCCCAAGTGGGCATGCGCCACGGTGAAATGGGTGAAGTGCGTCACCTGGTTGATCGAGCGCAGCGCCTCGAACGAACCCTGGACGGACGACAGCATGTACATGAAGCCGCCGAACATCATGAAACGCAGCGTGGGCGAATAGCGCGCCAGCCGCATGCGCCCCCACATGGTGCCGGCCATGTTCACCGAGAAAGCAACCACCGGCACGATCATCATCATGCTCTGCACGATCGACAGGGTGATCATCCACTCGGGCACGGGCCCGCCGATCAGATGGTGGCCGCCGACCTGGGCGTAGAAGAAGGCCAGCGTCCAGAACCCCAGGATCGACAGGTTGTAGGAGCTCACGCGCCGCCCGATCACCTTGGGCAGGAAGTAATAGATCGCGCCCAGCGCCGCCGGCGTGAACCACAGGCCCAGCACGTTGTGGCCGTACCACCAGTTCATGGTGGCCTGCTCCACGCCGAAGTGCGCACCCGGGATCTTGGCGACCGTGAAGAGCATGGCAATCCACAGGACGGATGCCACGTGATACCAGGCGCTGACGTAGATCTCGTGCGACTTGCGAAAGGCCACCGTGGCCAGCACCGGCGGGATGATGCACAGAAAACCCGCGACGACGAAGATGCCGATCTGCCACGGGATCTCCAGGTACTCCATGCCGGCCGTCCAGCCCATGCCGAAGCCGCCGATGGCGCTGGCGATTCCGACGTTGATCAGCGCGCCACCCATCATGACCCACAGCGGGCCGCGCAGCGGCGTGCGCATCATGCGCGGCAGCAGCCAGACGATGATGCCCAGCTCGGCGTTGGTGATCCAGCCGTAGAGCACGGCCGTGAGGTGGTAGGTGCGCATGCGCCCGAAGGTTTCCCACCCTTCGCTCACCAGAAAATCGGGCCAGTGCAACTTGAGCGACGCGGTCAGCCCGGCAATGGAGCCAAAGACCAGCCACATGACGGCGAACCCGATGAACATGAACACCGGAAACGCCGTCGATCGGTCGGCGTCGTAGCGGTCGTCCAGGCCCTCGGGGTCCTCGGCCTGCTGCAAGTCGCGCCCCTTGTCGTTGGTCTCGGTGATGGCCTGTTGCAAGCGCGCCTGGTCGTGGCCCGTGAGCGAGGGGTCATCCGCCTTGCCGACCTCGCCCGCGGCAAAGATGCTGCCCGCGGCCTTGGGGTTTTCGACGAACAGGCCCTTGCGCATCGACCACATGAAGGCAAACAGCCCGATGAGGGAAAGCACAAAGGCCGACAACAGGCTGACGACGGCGCTGTCCATGATGGGTTCCTTTGGATGGTGACAAAACTGCAAGCCCTGTCCAAGCCTGCCCCCGGCGCGGCGCCGACCCGCCCGCGCACGCGCAGCAACACGGCTCGCGTGCCGCGCGGGGCTCGTTTATGCTCCACCCGCGCCGACTTGTCACCTTGACCTGTGACAAATCGGGGACGTCAGCATGGGTTTGCACCGGGGACTTGACTTGCCACCCGTTCGAGCGCCCAACAAAAAGCCCGCCAAGAGGCGGGCTTTTTGCGAGGCATTTGGTTGCGCGAGAAGGATTTGAACCTCCGACCTTTGGGTTATGAGCCCAACGAGCTACCAGACTGCTCCATCGCGCGGTAAGCCGGAAATTATACTCTATTTTTATTCAGCCTGCGCGCCATCGGCCGCTTCCGGGCGATCGAGCAGCTCGACAAAGGCCATGGGGGCGTTGTCGCCCACGCGGAAACCCATCTTCAGGATGCGCGTGTAGCCACCCGGACGCGCCTTGAAGCGCGGGCCCAGGTCGGCAAACAGCTTGGCCACGCTGGCGTCGTCGCGCAGGCGGGCAAAGGCCAGGCGACGATTGGCCACGCTGTCGGCCTTGGCCAGGGTGATCATGGGCTCGATCACGCGGCGCAGTTCCTTGGCCTTGGGCAGCGTGGTCTTGATCGCCTCGTGCGCGATCAGCGAATTCATCATGTTGCGCAGCATCGCCTGGCGATGGGCGCTGGTGCGGTTGAGTTTGCGCAGGCCGTTACCGTGTCGCATGGTGCTTTTCCTTTCTTTCCTTGTTGTGCAGGCCGCCGGATCAGGTACGGCCTGGTGCACGAAATGCCGCATCCGAAGATGCGACGACTAAAAATCAATCAATTATCCGTGACCCTGCTCACCACCCGAAACGCATGAACCGCTTGGAGCCCGAAGGCCGCGGAGCAGGCCATATCAGCAATCGCCGTGGCCGGGGTTTCCCCGGTCACTTGCGATACCCCCGGCAAGGGGGGAAGGCGAAACAACGTGCAGCGTGTGGAGACTGGGGGTGTGCTTGATCTCAGCGTTTATCCAGACCGGACGGCGGCCAGTTTTCGAGCTTCATGCCCAGCGTCAGACCGCGCGAAGCGAGCACTTCCTTGATTTCGTTGAGCGACTTGCGACCCAGGTTGGGGGTCTTGAGCAACTCGTTTTCGGTGCGCTGGATCAGGTCGCCGATGTAGTAGATGTTCTCGGCCTTCAGGCAGTTGGCCGAGCGCACGGTCAGCTCCAGCTCGTCGACCGGGCGCAGCAGGATCGGGTCGAACTGGTGAGGGACGCGCTGCTGGGTCGGCTCGAACAGGCCGTCCACGGCCGTGCCTTCCAACTGGGCGAACACCGCCAGCTGCTCCACCAGGATCTTGGCCGAGGCGCGCACGGCCTCCTCGGCGGTGATGGCTCCGTTGGTCTCGATCTCCATCACCAACTTGTCCAGATCGGTGCGCTGCTCGACGCGTGCGTTCTCCACCGCGTAGCTCACGCGCTTGACCGGGGAGAACGAAGCGTCCAGCACGATGCGGCCGATCGACTTGGTGGGCTCGTCGCCATAGCGGCGCACGGTGCCGGGCACATACCCGCGGCCTTTTTCCACCTTGATCTGCATGTCCAGCTTGCCGCCTTGCGACAGGTTGGCGATCACGTGGCCGGGGTTGACGATCTCGACGTCGTGCGGCGTCTGGATGTCGGCCGCAGTCACGATGCCTTCGCCGTCCTTGCGCAGGCTGAGCGTGACCTCGTCGCGGTTGTGCAGCTTGAACACGACGCCCTTGAGGTTCAGCAGCAGATTGACCACGTCTTCCTGCACGCCGTCGATGCTGGAGTATTCATGCACCACGCCGGCAATGGTCACCTCGGTGGGCGCGTAGCCAACCATGGAAGACAGCAGCACGCGGCGCAGGGCGTTGCCCAAGGTATGCCCGTAGCCGCGCTCGAAGGGTTCGAGCGTGACCTTGGCCTTGTGCTCGCCCAGGGGCTCGACGTTGATGGCTTTGGGTTTCAGCAATTGGGTTTGCATTCTTCAGACTTCCTCTCAATACCCCCGGCTCGTTACACCGGTAAGGCTGGTGAAGCACCAAACCCGCCAGGGATGGCGGGCCGGAACATGGGAGACGCTCGCGCGCAACGGAAAATCAGCGCGAGTAAAGTTCGACGATCAGCGATTCGTTGATGTCGGCGCCGAATTCGTCGCGGTCGGGCAGCTTCTTGAAGGTGCCCTCGACCTTGTCGGCATTGACCTCGACCCAGCCCGGAAAGCCCACCTGGCCGGCCAGTTGCAGCGCTTCCTGCACGCGGGTCTGCTTCTTGGACTGCTCGCGCACGGCAATCACGTCGCCGGTCTTGACCAGGTACGAGGGAATGTTGACCGGCTGGCCGTTGACCGTGACGGCCTTGTGCGACACGAGCTGGCGCGCCTCGGCGCGGGTGGAGCCAAAGCCCATGCGATAGACCACGTTGTCCAGACGCGACTCCAGCAGCGACAGCAGGTTGGAGCCGGTGTTGCCGCGGCGGCGTTCGGCTTCGGCGAAGTAGCGGCGGAACTGCTTTTCCAGCACGCCGTACATGCGCTTGACCTTTTGCTTCTCGCGCAGCTGCAGGCCGTAGTCGGAGGTGCGCTGGCCCGAGGTGCGGCCGTGCTGGCCGGGCTTGGTTTCGAACTTGACCTTGTCCGTGATCGAGCGGCGCGCGCTCTTCAGAAACAGGTCGGTGCCTTCGCGGCGGGAGAGTTTGGCCTTGGGGCCGAGGTAACGTGCCACTTTTCTATCCTTTGAACATCATCTGCCCCGGCCACTTGCCGAGGGAGCCGCCCAGTGCAAGCACGCAGGCGGCGGTGGGCTTAAAACAACCAACAAGCAAAAAACAAAAGGACACGACGCGCGCAGCAACGCCGTGTTGACCCTTCGTTATCTCAAATTCTGCGGCGCTTTTGCGGACGGCAGCCGTTGTGCGGCACCGGCGTCACGTCGGAGATGGAATTGATGCGGATACCGAGCGCCGCCAGCGCGCGCACCGAGGACTCGCGACCGGGGCCGGGACCCTTGATCTCGACGTCCACGTTCTTGATGCCCTGGTCGATCGCGGCGCGGCCGGCCACTTCGGAGGCCACCTGCGCGGCAAACGGAGTGGACTTGCGCGAGCCCTTGAAGCCCTGGCCGCCCGAGGACGCCCACGACAGGGCGTTGCCCTGGCGGTCGGTGATGGTGATGATGGTGTTGTTGAACGACGCATGCACGTGCGCAATGCCATCCGCGATGTTCTTGCGGACTTTCTTGCGAACGCGTTGCGCGGCGTTGCTGGCGGGTGCTTTGGCCATGTTTCGATGGTTCCTTGATTATTTCTTCAGCGACTGGGCCGCCTTGCGCGGGCCCTTGCGCGTGCGGGCGTTGGTGCGGGTGCGCTGGCCGCGCATCGGCAGGCCGCGGCGGTGGCGGAAACCCCGATAGCAGCCGATGTCCATCAAGCGCTTGATGTTCATCGTGGTCTCGCGACGCAGATCACCCTCGATCGTGTACTTGGCGATCTGGTCGCGCAGCTTTTCCTGGTCCGCGTCGGTCAGGTCCTTGACCTTCTTGGAGTAGGCAATGCCGCAGGCGTCGCAGATGTTGCGCGCGCGCTGACGGCCAATGCCGAAGATCGCCGTCAGACCGATTTCGGTGTGCTGATGCGGCGGAATGTTGATGCCAGCAATACGTGCCATGCTTGTGTCGTCCTGTAAACCTGAAGTCGCCTTGCCGAATCAGCCCTGACGCTGCTTGTGACGCGGATCGGTGCAGATCACGCGCACCACGCCCTTGCGACGGATGATTTTGCAGTTGCGGCAAATTTTCTTGACCGAAGCTGAAACTCTCATTTCACTCTCCTAAAACCCTTGTGTGTCCGATGCCGACAGCCCGGCCGGACCGCCTTCTCTGTTGTCTGCGACGGGCTCAACTGTTGAGCGTCGTCTTGAAATTGGCCTTCTTGAGCAACGACTCGTATTGCTGGCTCATCATGTAGTTCTGCACCTGGGCCATGAAGTCCATGGTGACCACCACCAGAATCAGCAACGAGGTGCCGCCGAAGTAGAACGGCACGTTGTAGCGCAAGATCAGAAACTCCGGCAGCAGGCACACCAGGGTCACGTAGATCGCGCCCACCAGCGTCAGCCGCATCAGAATCTTGTCGATGTACTTGGCGGTCTGCTCGCCCGGGCGAATGCCGGGGACGAACGCGCCGCTCTTCTTCAGGTTGTCGGCGGTTTCGCGGCTGTTGAACACCAACGCCGTGTAGAAGAAGCAGAAGAAGATGATTGCCGCCGCGTACAGCATCACGTAGATCGGTTGGCCCGGCGACAGCGTGGAGGCGATGTCCTTGAGCCACAGCATCGAGTCGCCCGTGCTGAACCAGCCCACCACGGTGGCCGGCAGCAGGATGATCGACGAGGCGAAGATCGGCGGAATCACGCCCGCCATGTTCAGCTTGAGCGGCAGGTGCGAGGACTGGCCCCCGTATACCTTGTTGCCCACCTGACGGCGCGCGTAATTGACCAGGATCTTGCGCAGCCCGCGCTCGACATACACGACGAAGTACGTCACCAGGCACACCACGGCGACGATGAACAACGCGACGATGATGCTCATCGCCCCGGTGCGCACCAGCTCCATCAAACCGCCGACGGCGCCCGGCAAACCGGCCGCGATGCCCGCGAAGATCAGGATCGAGATGCCGTTGCCCAGACCGCGCTCGGTGATCTGCTCGCCCAGCCACATCAGGAACATGCTGCCCGCCGTCAGGCTGACCACCGCCGTCAGACGAAAGCCCCAGCCCGGGTTGATGACCAGGCCTTGCGAGGCCTCCAGCGCCACGGCGATGCCGAAAGACTGGAACATGCACAGACCCAGCGTGCCGTAGCGCGTGTACTGCGTGATCTTGCGCTGGCCGGCCTGGCCCTCTTTCTTGAGGGCCTCGAAGGTCGGCAACACGTAGGTCATCAGTTGCATGATGATCGACGCGGAGATGTAGGGCATGATGCCCAGCGCGAACACGGTAAAGCGTGACAGCGCGCCACCCGAGAACATGTTGAACAGGTTCAGGATGCCGCCTTGCTGGTTCTGGAACAGCTGGCGCAGCTGGTCGGGATTGATGCCGGGCACGGGAATGTGCGCACCGATCCGGTACACGACCAGCGCGCCCAGCAGAAAGAACAGGCGGCGGCGCAGATCGCCGTACTTGCCTGTCTTCGCGACTTGGTTTGCGCCCGTGGCCACTTGGTCAATCCACCTTCAAGAATGCCGGCATCAGGCCAACGAACCGCCCGCGGCCTCGATCGCCGCTTTCGCGCCGGCCGTGGCCCCGATGCCCGTCAACTTGACGGCGCGCGTGAGCTCGCCGTTCTTGATGACCTTGACCACCTTGGTCAGGCCACGCACCAGGCCGGCCTGCTTGAGGGCCAGCAGGTCCACCTCGGGTTGACCCAGGCGCTCCAGGTCACCCAGGGTGATCTCGGCGTTGAAGCGCAGCGTGACCGACTTGAAGCCGCGCTTGGGCAGACGGCGCTGCAGCGGCATCTGGCCGCCTTCGAACCCGACCTTGTGGTAGCCGCCCGCACGGGACTTCTGGCCCTTGTGGCCACGGCCGGCGGTCTTGCCAAGGCCCGAACCAATGCCGCGCCCGACGCGCCGACGCGCGCGCTTGGCGCCGTCCGCGGGTTTGATGCTGTTGAGTTCCATGTCGCAAATTCCTCAGACGATGCGGACCAGATAGTCGATCTTGTTGATCATGCCGCGCACCGCCGGCGTGTCCTGCAGCTCGCGGGTGCTGTTGACCTTGCGCAGGCCCAGGCCGCGCACGGTGGCGCGATGGTCCTCTTTGCAACCGATGGGGCTGCGCACGAGTTGGACCTTGACGGTCTTTTGTTGGGTTGTCATGCCATCTCTCCGGTTCAGGCGGTGAAGATGTCTTCGACCGACTTGCCGCGCTTGGCCGCCACTTCGGCGGGCGTGGTGCCCTTGTTCAGGGCGTCCAGCGTGGCGCGCACCATGTTGTAGGGGTTGGACGTGCCGTGGCTCTTGGCCACGATGTCGGTGATGCCGAGCACCTCGAACACCGCGCGCATCGGGCCGCCGGCGATGATGCCGGTACCGCGGGGCGCCGGCGCCATCATCACGGTGGCGGCGCCGTGGTGGCCGGTCACGTTGTGATGGATCGTGCCGTCCTTGAGCGAGACCTTGCGCAGGTTGCGGCGCGCCTCGTCCATGGCCTTCTGCACGGCGGCGGGCACTTCCTTGGACTTGCCCTTGCCCATGCCGACGCGGCCGTCACCATCGCCCACCACGGTGAGCGCGGCAAAACCCAGAATCCGGCCGCCCTTGACCACCTTGGTCACGCGGTTGACCGAAATCATCTTCTCGCGCAGGCCGTCCTCGGGACCGTCGCCTTGCGTTCTCGCTTGAAACTTAGCCATCTTGTCCGTCCTTGCGATCAGAATTGCAGGCCCGCTTCACGGGCTGCTTCGGCCAGCGCCTTGACGCGGCCGTGGTAGGCAAAACCGGCGCGATCGAACGCGACCTGCTCGACACCGGCGGCCTTGGCGCGCTCGGCAATGCGCTTGCCGATCACCTGGGCGGCGGCCACGTTGCCCCCCTTGCCCGCGGCACCCAGCTGCTTGCGCATCTCGGCCTCGGCGGTGGAGGCACTGGCCAGCACCCGGGCGCCGTCGCCCGAAATGATGGCGGCGTAGATGTGCAGGTTGGTGCGGTTCACGGTCAGGCGCGCGACGCCTTGCTTGGCGATGCGGATGCGCGTCTGGCGGGCCCGACGCAGACGCTGCTCTTTCTTGGTCATCATGATGCAGGTCCTTATTTCTTCTTGGTTTCCTTGATCGTCACCTTCTCGTCCGCATAGCGGATGCCCTTGCCCTTGTAGGGCTCGGGCGGACGAGCGGCGCGGATCACGGCGGCCATCTGGCCGACGGCCTGGCGGTCGGCGCCCTTGACGACGATCTCGGTCGGCGCCGGGGTTTCGACCTTCAGGCCCGCGGGCATGTCGAAGTTGACCGGGTGCGAGAAACCGATGGACAGGTTGAGCTTGTTGCCCTGGGCCTGCGCGCGGAAACCCACGCCCACCAGGGTCAGCTTCTTCTCGAAGCCCTTGCTCACGCCCACCACCATGTTATTGACGAGCTGGCGCATGGTGCCGCTCATGGCGTTGGCTTCGCGCGAGTCGCCCACCGGAGCAAAGCTCAGGTTGGCGCCATCGGCAGCGATCTTGACCAGCGGGTTGGCGGCCAGCTTCAGCTCGCCACCCGAACCCTTGACGGTGATCAGCTCGTCACCGAGCTTGACGTCCACGCCAGCCGGCACGGACACACCCATTTTTGCGATACGCGACATCTGAATTTCTCCTTAGGCCACGTAGCACAGCACTTCGCCGCCGACACCGGTGGCGCGCGCCTTGCGATCGGTCATCACGCCCTTGGGGGTGGTGACGATGGCCACGCCCAGGCCGTTCATGACCTGGGGGATGGCGCCCGCGCCCTTGTACACGCGCAGGCCGGGGCGGCTCACGCGCTCGATGCGCTCGATGACCGGACGACCGGCGTAGTACTTGAGGGCGATTTCCAGCTCGGACTTGCCGCCTTCGGACTTGATTTCAAAGCCGTCGATGTAGCCCTCGTCCTTCAGGACCTGGGCAATGGCCACCTTGACCTTGGACGACGGCACCGACACGGTTTGCTTGGCCACCATCTGCGCGTTGCGGATGCGCGTCAGCAGGTCGGCAATCGGATCACTCATGCTCATGTTGTGTTTCTCCTGCCGATTACCAGCTGGCCTTGGTCACGCCGGGGATCTGGCCTTCGAAGGCCAGCTCGCGCACCTTGGCTCGGGCCAGGCCGAACTGGCGGAACGTGCCGCGCGGACGACCGGTGATTTCGCAGCGGTTGCGCTGGCGCGTGGGATTGGCGTTGCGCGGGAGCTTTTGCAGCGCCAGGCGGGCCTGCGCGCGCTCTTCGTCGCTGCGCTTGACATCGCCAGCGATGGCCTTGAGCTCGGCGTGCTTCTTGGCGTACTTGGCGACGAGTTTCTCGCGCTTGAGTTCGCGTTCGATCAATGCGGTTTTTGCCACAACGTCACCCTCAGTTCTTGAACGGAAAACGGAAAGCCGCGAGCAGTGCCTTGCACTCTTCGTCGGTCTTGGCCGTGGTCGTGATGCTGATGTTCAGGCCGCGCAGGGCGTCGACCTTGTCGTATTCGATCTCGGGGAAGATGATCTGCTCTTTGACGCCCACGTTGTAGTTGCCGCGGCCGTCGAACGAGCGCCCCGAAATGCCGCGGAAGTCGCGCACGCGCGGCAGCGCCACGGTGACGAAGCGGTCCAGGAATTCATACATGCGCGCGCCGCGCAGGGTGACCATGGTGCCGATCGCCTGCTGCTCGCGGATCTTGAAGCCGGCGATGGCCTTCTTGGCCTTGGTGACCACGGGCTTCTGGCCGGCGATCTTGGTCAGGTCGCCCACGGCGTTGTCCATGATCTTCTTGTCGGCCACGGCCTCGCTCACGCCCATGTTGAGCGTGATCTTGGTGAGGCGCGGCACCTCCATGGGCGACTTGTAGCCGAACTTCTTGATCAGCTCGGGCGCCACTTTCTCGCGGTAGTGTTGTTGCAGTCGTGCCATGGTTTACCTCAGGCCTTGATCTCTTCGCCGCTGGACTTGAACACGCGCACGCGGGTGCCGTCCTGCAGGGTCTTGATGCCCACGCGATCGGCCTTGCCGCTCGCCTTGTTGTAGATGGCCACGTTGGACTGCTGGATCGGCATGGCCTTTTCGATGATGCCGCCCTGCACGCCCTTCATGGGGTTGGGCTTGGCATGCTTCTTGACGATGTTGATGCCGTCCACCACCACGCGGTCTTCGTCCACGCGCAAGCTGACCGTGCCGCGCTTGCCCTTGTCGCGGCCGGCGATCACGATGACTTCATCGCCCTTGCGAATCTTGTTCATGACTGGCGCCTTTCCTTACAGGACTTCGGGAGCGAGCGACACGATCTTCATGAAGCGCTCGGTGCGCAGCTCGCGCGTGACCGGGCCGAAGATGCGGGTGCCGATGGGCTCCAGCTTGTTGTTGAGCAGCACGGCGGCGTTGCCGTCGAACTTGATGAGCGAGCCGTCGCCGCGGCGGATGCCCTTGGCGGTGCGCACCACGACGGCGCTGTAGATCTCGCCCTTCTTGACGCGACCGCGCGGCGCAGCCTCCTTGACGCTCACCTTGATGATGTCGCCCACGCTGGCGTAACGCCGCTTGGAGCCGCCCAGCACCTTGATGCACATGACGGACTTGGCGCCGGTATTGTCGGCAACCTCGAGCCTGGATTCAGTCTGGATCATTGTTCAATGTTTCCCAACTTGCACCCGGCGCGCCAAAACGCGCCGGATCAGTCTTGGGCCCGGCGTCTCCTGCCAGCCGGCACTCAAACCTTGAATGCCGACCTCTGCAAAAAACACCTTGTGGGGCTGAAATTCTTGCGCCCAGCAATGGGCGAAGCTCTTGATTATGGCAGATTGCAAAAGGCGAGTCAAGCGTCCCGTCAGGCCGGGGCTTTGGCGTAGGCCGCGGCCAGTCGCTCGAAGCCGGCCGCGTCGGGGTCGCGTCCCAGCTCCTGGCGCAGGATGTCGGCCACGGCGGGCGCGGCGCCGGCCGCCTGCGCCGCATCCAGAAACAGCATGCGGCAGCGGCGCGCCAGCACGTCTTCGACCGTACGGGCGTATTCGTGGCGCGCGGCAAAGCGAACCATGGCCTCGGACAGGCCCGCCGCCAGCCAATGCCCGGCCCCCGGCAGGGCGGTCACGGCGGCGGCCTCGCCCCCGTAGGTGTGCAGGCCCTGCGGCAGGCTCATGGGGACCGGCTGCGCTCCGGCGGCGCCCAGCAGTTGCAACTTGGCCGTGCGTGAGGGCCCACGCGGCGGCAAGCGGCCGCTGTCCACGCAGTGCTGAAGCACGTCCTCGGCCATGGCGCGGTAGGTGGTCCACTTGCCGCCCGTCACCGTGACCAGGCCCGAGCGCGCCACGCGCACCGTGTGCTCGCGGCTGATGGCCTTGGTGGCGCCCGGCTCGTCGGAGGGCTTGACCAGCGGGCGCATGCCGGCCCAGCTGCTCAGGATGTCGGCCCGCGTGGGCGCGCGCCGCAGGTAGCGCGCGGCCTCGGTCAGGATGAAGTCCACCTCGGCGGCCAGCGGGCGCGGCTCCAGCGGCACGTCGCTGCGCGGGGTGTCGGTGGTGCCCAGGATCAGCTTGCCCAGCCAGGGCACGGCAAACAGCACGCGGCCGTCGTGCGTGCTGGGCACCAGCAGGGCGTGCTCGCCGGGCAGAAAGGACTGGTCGACCACCAGATGCACGCCCTGGCTGGGCTCGACCATGGGCTGCACGGTTTGGCCGGCGGCGCGCGCGTCCTGCTGGCGCAGCGCGTCCACCCACACGCCGGTGGCGTTGACGATGCAGCCGGCCTGCACACAAAACTCGCGCCCGCTCTCTGCATCGCGCAGGCGCAGGCCGACGGCACGGCCCGCCTCGTGCAGCACCTCGGTGGCCTCGCAATAGTTGATCACCAGCGCGCCCAGCGCTGCCACCGTGCGCGCCAGCGCCAGCGCCAAGCGGGCGTCGTCGAACTGGCCGTCCCAGTACTTGACGCCGCCCTTCAGGCCCTGCGGCTGCACGCCGGGCAGCAGGCGCTGGGTCTGGCCCGCGCCCAGCCATTCGGTGCGCCCCAGCCCGGCACTGCCGGCCAGAAGGTCGTACAGCTTGAGGCCAACACCGTAGAACGGCGTCTCCCACAGCTTGTAGGACGGCATGACGAAAGCCAGCGGCTGCGCCAGGTGCGGCGCGCTGTGCAGGATGTGCACGCGCTCGTGCAGCGCCTCGCGCACCAGGTGGATGTCGCCCTGCGCCAGGTAGCGCACGCCGCCGTGCACCAGCTTGGTGGCGCGCGACGAGGTGCCCTTGGCAAAGTCGTGCGCCTCCACCAGCAGCACGCGGTGGCCGCGCTGGGCCGCGTCCAGCGCCACGCCCAGGCCGGTGGCCCCGCCGCCGACCACGGCCAGGTCGTAGCGCACGGGCTCGGCCAAGCGCTGCAGCAAGGCGGCGCGGTCGGTGGGCAAGGGGGTGTTGGCCATGACTGTTTAACTCTATTTTTGATAGCTGCTTGCGCTTATTGGCAAAGCGTCAGAGGCGAATTTTATGCTTGCAGGCCAATCGAGGCGTGTCCGTCACGGATAGCGCAGCGCACCACCAGCAACGCACCGAACCCAAAGAGTCAAATGGCCGCGGAGCAGGCCGTGCCAGCGATCGCCGTGGCCGGGGTCCCCCCGGCCAGGGGCGAGCCTTGCAGGCCGCACCGGGCCAGTGGCCCGGCCCCTCGCCAGCCATCAAAAGGTCCACCGGACCTTTTGTGCGCAGGCTCGGCCCCCTGCAAGGGGGCTGAGGTCTGCGGCTCCAGACCTGCCTGCGCAGGTCTGGTCAGACCGAAGGGCCGCCGCCTCTGGCGGCGAGCACCAAGCGAAACATCGCGCAGCGAGTGGAGACTGGGGGTGGTCATTTTTTCGCCCAACCGCGCGCACGCGCCACCGCCTCGCGCCAGCGGGCCACGCGCGCGCGCCGCGCCGGCTCGGCAAGCTGGGGCTCGAAGCGCCGGTCCACCGCCCATTGCGCGGCGATTTCGTCCGCGCCTGACCACACGCCCGTGGCCAGCCCGGCCAGGTAGGCCGCGCCCAGGGCGGTGGTCTCGGTCACGCGCGGGCGCACCACGGGCACGCCCAGCAGGTCGGCCTGCATCTGCATCAGCAGGTCGTTGCGGCTGGCGCCGCCGTCCACGCGCAGCTCGGTCAGTTGAATGCCGGCGTCGCGCACCATGGCGCCAAACAGGTCGGCCGACTGCAGGGCGATGGCCTCCAGCGCCGCGCGGGCGATGTGCGCGCGCGTGCTGCCGCGCGTCAGGCCCACCAGGGTGCCGCGCGCGCGGCCGTCCCAGTCGGGCGCGCCCAGGCCGGCAAAGGCCGGCACCAGATGGACGTCGCCGGTGTCGGGCACGCTGGCGGCCAGGGCCTCGATCTCGGGCGCGCTGCGGATCATCTGCAGGCCGTCGCGCAGCCACTGCACGGTGGCGCCGGCCATGAAGACCGAGCCTTCGAGACAGTAGGCGGTGCGCTGCCGTGCGGCTTCGACCGGCCCCTGCCAGCCCACGGTGGTGAGCAGCCGGTTGCGGCTGGCCACCGCCTGCGTGCCGGTGTTCATCAGCATGAAGCAGCCCGTGCCATAGGTGTTCTTGGCCATGCCGGGCGCAAAGCAGGCCTGGCCGAAGGTGGCGGCCTGCTGGTCGCCCGCGACGCCGGCGATCGGCACGGCCGCGCCCAGCCACTCGGGCGCCGCCTCGCCCAGCAGGCCGCTGGAGGGCACGATGCGCGGCAGCACCGCGCGCGGAATGTGGAACAGCGCCAGCAGCTCATCGTCCCAGTCCAGCGTGTGGATGTTCATCAGCAGGGTGCGCGCCGCATTGCTGGGGTCGGTGGCGTGCACGCGGCCTTGCGTGAGCTGCCAGATCAGCCAGCTGTCGACGGTGCCGAAGGCCAGCTCGCCGGCCTCGGCGCGGGCGCGGGCGCCGGGCACCTGCTCCAGCAGCCATTCGAGCTTGGTGGCCGAAAAATACGCGTCCAGCACCAGCCCGGTCTTGCGCTGGATCAGCCCCGCCTTGCCCTGGCGCCACAACCGGTCGCAGCGCGCGGTGGTGCGCCGGTCCTGCCAGACGATGGCGCGCGCCACCGGCTGGCCCGTGGCGCGCTCCCACAGCACCGTGGTCTCGCGCTGGTTGGTGATGCCGATTGCTTCTATTGCTATAGCGCGTTGCGCTTGTCCAGAGCGGGCGATCGCCAGTTTTTGCACGCATTCGCGCGCTACCGCCAGCTGCGTGGCCCAGATCTCGCCCGCGTCATGCTCCACCCAGCCGGGCTGCGGAAAGTGCTGGGCAAACTCGCGCTGCGCCAGCGCCGCCACCTGGCCGCGTTCGTCGAAGGCAATGGCGCGGCTGCTGGTGGTGCCCTGATCGAGTGCAAGGAGATATCGCATGGCGGCAAGCGTAGCGGATGGCCCCGGCCGGCGCCAGCGGGCCTACACTGCGTCCTCCCGCGGCCGCCGCCAGCGGCCCGCCGCCAACCTGCCCACCGGAATTCGACATGAGCGCACCCACCCTTGCCCCCTCCACCCGCATCGCCTTCATCGGCGGCGGCAACATGGCCAGCGCCATCATCGGCGGGCTGGTGCAGCGCGGCCTGCCGGCAGCGCAGATCACCGTGGTCGAGCCCTTCGAGGCGGCGCGCGCCGCGCTGCGCGGGCACCATGGCATCGACGCCCTGCCCGCCGCCAGCGCCGCGCTGGCTGGCAGCGATCTGCTGGTCTGGGCCATCAAGCCGCAAAGCTTTCTGGCCGCCGCCGCGCCCGTGGCGCCGCACGTCGGCAGCGCGCTGCAGCTGTCGGTGATGGCGGGCATCCGCTCGGACGCCATTGCCAAGGCCACCGGCAGCGCGCGCATCGTGCGCTGCATGCCCAACACGCCGGCGCTGGTGGGCCGCGGCATGACGGGCCTGTTTGCCGGCCCCGCCGCCAGCGCCGCCGACCGCGCGCTGGCCGAGACCGTCATCCGCACCACCGGCGACGCGCTGTGGGTGCAGCGCGAGGAACAGCTCGACGCCGTGACCGCGCTGTCGGGCTCCGGCCCGGCCTACGTGTTTTATTTTCTGGAAGCAATGCAGCAGGCCGGCACCGAGCTGGGCCTGGCGCCTGAGCAGGCGCGCACGCTGGCGGTGGGCACCTTTGCCGGCGGCGCGCACCTGGCCGCCGCATCCGCCGAGCCGCTGGCCACCCTGCGCGAGCGCGTGACCAGCAAGGGCGGCACCACCCACGCCGCGCTGACGGCGCTGGATCAGGCGGGCGTGAAGGCGGCTTTCGTGCAGGCGATGCACGCCGCGTGCGTGCGGGCCCAGGAGCTGGGCGACGAGTTTGGGCGCTGAGCGCCAGCGCTGATCGCCGGCGCCCATTGCCGCGGTCGGCACCGGCCACGAAAAAGCGCCCCGCGAAGGGGCGCTTTTGCATGGGCTCGGCAGGCGGGGCGAAGTGCGCCGCCGCCCGCCGCCGTGGTCAGCCGTGTACGCGGCGACGCACGGCAAACCCGGCCATCAGCAGGGCCAACAGGGCCAGACTCCACTGCGACAGGGTCGGGATCGCACTGACGTCCGGCTTGTGCTCGCCGAAGTTGTAGTCGATCGCGTGGTTGCCATCTTGCAGCACGACATCGGAAAAGACGTCGTTGCCCGCCGTGCCCGCGCCGCCCGTGGCGCCGGTGCCCAGCGTGTCCTTGCCGTCGATCCAGCCGCCCGGTTGAACCTCGTGCACGGTATAGGTGCCGGGCATCAGGCCGGTGAAGCTGTAGTGGCCGTTGGCGTCGGTGGTGGTGGTGGCGACCACGACGCCGCCCTGCAGCAGCTCGATGGTGACGCCGGCAATGCCCTCCTCACCCGGGTCGATGATGCCGTTGTCATTGCGGTCGTGATAGACCGTGCCGGCAATCGAGGCCGCGACGGCCGGATCCACCGGCGCCCCGGGCACCTCGGTGCGCGCCGTGCCCGTGTTGTTGCCCGGGTTGGTGTCGCCGGGCGCGTCCAGCGTGGCGGTGTTGATGATCGGGCTGTTGCCGGTGTAGGGGTTGGCCAACTGCACCAGGACGTGGAACGTCTTGGTCGCGTTGACCGCCAGTGCCCCGACCGCACAGCTCACGTTGCTGCCGGCGGCCACGCAGCCGTCGGGCGAGGACACGAAGCTCAGGCCGGCGGGCAGCGGGTCCATGACCTGCGCGCCGTTGCTGGCCAGCGGGCCGTTGTTGGTCACCGTCAGGGTGTAGGTGGCCGTGTCGCCCGCGTGCATCTGCGGCTTGTCGATGGCCTTGGTCAGCGCCAGGTCGGTGGCGATGTCGACGCGGCGCGTGGTGGTGTCCTCGTTGGTGGCGTTGTTGCTCGTTTCGCGCTCGGTCTCGTCAACCTTGACCTCCACGTGGTTGCTCTGCGTGCCGCTGTAGGCACCCGCCGTGACGATGCTTTCGGCACGCATCATGTAGGTCAGGACGATCTGGTTTGCGGCACCCGGGGCAATGGTCGGAAAGCTGCACGTCAGCGTGCCGCTGGTGTCCCCGATCGCCGGCACGGTGGTGCAATAGGTGCTGGCATTGGGCACGGCGGTGCCCGCGATGGACGCCGTCAGGCTGCCCTGCCAGCTGAAGCGGGCGGTCGGGCTGCCTTGCGGGAAGGTGTCGGTCACCACCAGGTTGGTGCCGTAGGACGGCCCGACGTTGGTGACGGTGATGGTGTACATCGTGTCGCCACCCAGGACCACCGGGTCCACGCTGTCGGTCTTGTGCACCAGAATGTCGAGATCGGCGGCGATCACCGTGGCGTCCGCGCTGCCCGAGTTGTTGTTGGTATTGGTTTCGGTGCTGTCGGTCGTGACGTTCACCACGTTGTGGATGGTGGTGTTCAGCGCTGCCGCCAGCGGGCGCAGGCGGAAGGTGGCGGTGTACTGGGTATTCGGTGGCACCGAGGCCCAGGTGCACTCCACCGTGCCGCTGGTGGCGCCATCGGCCGGCGCAGTGCAGCTGCCGCCGTTGGTTGCCGTGGCGGTGCCCAGCATGGCGGTGTTGGCGGGCAGCACGTCGGTGATCTTGACGTTGGTCGCCGTGGACGGCCCGTTGTTGCGCGCCGTGACCACATAGACCAGCGGCTCGCCCACGTGCACCGGGTTGGGCGTGACGGATTTGGTCACGGTCATGTCCACGCGCGGCTGGACGGTGGTGCTGGTGGTGTTGCTGGTGTTGTTGCCCCGGTTCGGATCACCGACGTCGTTGGAGTGCACCGTGGCTGAGTTGGTGCGCGTCAGGTCGGTTGAACCGGTGTTGCCGGGCTTGACCACGATGGTCACCACCGCCGTGGCGCCGCTGGCCAGGGTCGGGATCGTGCAGTCGACGGTGACGTCACCGTTGGCGGGGCCGGCCGGGTTGCAGGTGCCGCTGCCCGTGGTGACGGCCGCGCTCACCAAACCGCCGGGATTGAGCAGGTTGGCCAGCGCGTCGCGCACGTGCACGTCGGTGGCGGCATCGGGGCCGGCGTTGTTGACCGTGAGCACATAGGTCAGGTTCTGGCCCACGACCACCGGGTTGGGGCTGGCGGTTTTCGTGATGGACAAATCAGCGCTGGTCGCCGTGCTGGCGTTGCCCACCGTCTGGCAGTCGTTGCCGGCGTTGCCGTCGACGCGGCCGGGGCCGGACAGCGCCACGCAGGCACGGTTGCTGATCGAGCCGGCTGCGGGCTGGACCACGGGAATGGCCAGGTTGGGCGCGTTGGCGTTGGCGGCCAAGCCGCCGGCCGGGACGGTGTACCTGCACGACAGGTTGAGCGGACCGTTGGCGGGGTAGCCGCCGGGCGGGGGCGTGCAGCTCCAGCCAGCGCTGGACGGGGCGGCGCGCACCGTCAGCCCGGCGGGAATGTTCTCGGTCACGTCGATGAACTGCCCCGGCGCCACGGCCAGCGGGCCCAGGTTGCGCACGGTGATGTTCCAGTTGTAGTTCTGGCCTGGCACCACGGGCGAGATGCTGGCGGCCTTGGTCAGGCGCAGATCGGCCTCGTTGCTGCCGGTGACGGTGACGCTGCTGCTGTTGTTGCCCGGCACCGGGTCGGTCTGCCCGGCGGGCAGCGCCACGTTGGCGGTGTTCTGGATGCTGCCTGTGCCGTTCACCGTGGTGTTCAGGGTGATGTCCGGCAGATCGGTGTAGGGGCCGCCGTTGTAGGTGCCGCCGTAGGTGCAGCTGAGCTGGGGCGCGGTCCAGGTGCAGTTCCATGGCGCCGGCGCGCTGTGGCTGACGTAGGTCAGGCCGGCGGGCAGGGTGTCGGTCACCACGATGTTGGACGGGGGCGTGCCGCCCTGTTGGCGGGCCCGCAGGGTATAGGCCACGGCGGCGCCGGTGGCGACGGTTCCGGACGGGCTGGCCGACTTGCCGATGGTCATGTCGGTGCCGCTGGTGAACGGCACATTGACCAGCGCGGTGTTGTTGGTCAGGTCGCCATCGGGGTAGCTGGAGCCCACGCCAAAGCTGGCCGTGACCGTGCCGTTGAGGTGGCCCACGGCGGGCACGCTGATGTCGGGGAAGGCGGCGCCGTTGGCCAGGGTGTCGTTGCCCGGCGTGCGGGTGCAGGTGATGGTGGCGCCGGGCGCGGGCGGGTTGGAGCGCGGGTAGCCACCAGCGGGCGTGCAGCTCCAGCCGGTGCCTGTGGGCACACCGGTGATGGTGGCGCCGGCCGGCACGTTGAAGGTCACGGTGGGCGCCTGACCTGCGGGCAGGGCGTTGGGGCCCGCGTTGTCCACGTGCAGGGTGTAGTTGTAGGGCGTACCCGCCGCAGCGCCGGCGCCAGCCGTGCTGGTGGCGGTGATGCGCAGGTCGGCGGCCGCGACGGCGGTGATGTTGCGCGTGAGCGTGTTGTTGTTGGCGTTGCTGTCGGGCGTGGCGGCGCTCACCGTGGCGGCGTTGGGCCACACGCCCGCCGTCGGCAAGGTGACCTTCAGCGTGACGGTGCGAAACGCCTGAAACGGCACGCTGGCCCAGTCACAGTGATAGGGAGCAGCGCCATTGCAAGTGCCGCCGTCGCTGGCGGTCATGCTGACAAACGTGGACCCTGGCGGAAGGGTGTCGGTGAGCGAGACGTTGCTGGCCGCGCCGGGGCCGTTGTTGTCGACGCGGATGGTGATGGTCGCCGTGCCACCGGCCGGCACGGGGTCGGGGTTGACGATTTGACTGGACAGCACCATGTCGGCCGACTGCGCCCAGGCGCCGGTGGCGAACACCAGCGCGCCCAGGGCCATGGCGCTGCGCAGCGCAACGCGCTGCAGACGGGTGGAAAACGACATGAAACGGGGGAACGAACCCGCGCTTTTGTGCGTGGCGGACGCACCCGCGCCACGAATGGGTGGATTGACCATGAAACTCCGACCTCCAATCAGGTAAACCTGTCCAAATTGATATGAAAATTCTAGCGGCTGCGCAACGCCGTTTGATGACAGGCCCGTTGTATATGCGAAACAATATAGGGTCAACTTACGAAAAATGACCGCTACGGCGAAGTAAGTATCAAGGCCAGTGCGATCCCTGCAAACACGGTGGCGCCCAGCCAGTGGTTCTGGCTGAAGGCGACAAAGCAGCCCTCGCGCGTGCGGCCGCGGATCAGCGTGTAGTGCCACGCGGCCTGCGCGGCGGCGACGGCAAAGGCCACGTACAAAATCGGCGATGGCGTACGGGCGGCCGCCACCCACAGCCACACGGCCAGGTAGACGGCATAAAAGCCCATCACCGCCGGCACGTCCCAGCGGCCCAGGGTGATGGCGGAGGTCTTCATGCCGATTTTCAGATCGTCGTCGCGGTCGACCATGGCGTATTCGGTGTCGTAGGCCAGCACCCAGAAGCCGTTGCCCACCAGCAGCACCCAGGCCTCGGCCGGCACGCGGCCCTGCACCGCCGCGTAGGCCATGGGAATGCCGAAGGAAAAGGCCACGCCCAGCACGGCCTGCGGCATGGACACCACGCGCTTGGCAAAGGGGTAGGCGATGGCGATGGCCAGCGCCGGAAAGGACAGGGCGATGGCGGTGGCGTTGGTTGTCAGCACCAGGGCAAAGGCGATCAGGGCCAGCACGGCGCCCAGCGCCAGCGCCTCGCGCACGCTGACCTCGCCGGTGGTCACGGGGCGCCGGGCGGTGCGCTTGACGTGGCGATCAAAGTCGCGGTCGGCCACGTCGTTGACGCAGCAGCCGGCCGAGCGCATGAGGATGGTGCCGGCCACGAACACCCCCAGCAGGTGCCAGCCCGGAAAGCCGCCCGCCGCCAGCCACAGCGCGCTGAGCGTGGGCCACAGCAGCACCAGCCAGCCGGCGGGGCGGCTCCAGCGGACGAGGTCAAGGTATTGGGCGAGCTTGCTGCGGGGTTCAGCGGGGGCGGTCATGCAATTGAATTGATAGCTGATTGCGCTGGATGGGCGGGCATTGGAAGCTGATTTTGCTTGAGTTGTGGTGCATGACGCGGCGCCCTCTTGCTCCTTCCCCCGCTGGGGGAAGGTGGGGATGGGGGCGCGGGGCATCGGTGGGATTTTGGGGTTGCCGCACCGCCGCTCGCCCCCACCCCTGCCCTCCCCCAGCGGGGGAGGAAGAAGAACCCGTCACGACAGACGCGTGACGCCGGGCAAGGCGCAGGCATAGACGGCATTGCGCAGCGCGGCGATGGCCTCGTAGCGGGTGAAGCTGCGGCGCCAGGCCAGCACCACGCGGCGCGTGGGCGGCGTGGTGCCGGGGTGCTCGTCCACCACCGGCAGGTAGCGCAGCAGCGGCTCGGTGCCGTGCAGGTCGGGCGCGGGCACGGCCAGGGCGGGCACCAGGGTGACGCCCATGCCGGCGGCCACCATGTGCTTGATGGTTTCCAGCGAGGAGCCTTCGAAGCTCTTGCGGATGCCCTCGGCCTGGCTGGAAAAGCGCGCGAATTCGGGGCACACGTGCAGCACGTGGTCGCGAAAGCAGTGGCCGGTGCCCAGGAGCAGCATGGTCTGCCCTTGCAGCTGCTGCGAGGTGACCGAGCTTTGCGCGGCCAGCGGGTGGCCCACGGGCACGGCGGCGACGAAGGGCTCGTCGTACAGCGGCGCCACGGCCAGGCCCGCGTCGGGGAAGGGCTCGGCCAGGATCGCGCAGTCGATCTCGCCGGTGCGCAGCATCTCCAGCAGGCGCACGGTGAAGTTCTCCTGCAGCATCAGCGGCATCTGCGGCGTGCGCTCGATGTTGTGGCGCACCAGCTCGGGCAGCAGGTAGGGGCCGATGGTGTAGATCACGCCCAGCTTGAGCGGGCCGCCCAGCGGGTCCTTGCCGCGCTTGGCGATCTCCTTGATCTCGGCGGCCTGCTCCAGCACGCTTTGCGCCTGGCGCACGATCTCCTCGCCCAGCGGGGTGACGCTGATCTCGCCGCTGGCGCGCTCGAACAGCTTGAGCTCCAGCTCGTCCTCCAGCTTCTTGACGGCAACCGACAGCGTGGGCTGCGAGACGAAGCAAGCCTCGGCAGCCTTGCCGAAGTGCTTTTCGCGGGCCACGGCCACGATGTATTTGAGCTCGGTGAGGGTCACGGCGGCAAGGATACGCCAGCGCCGCCAGAACATGAAAACGGCCTCGGTGCCGACCGAGGTCGTTTGCGACTCAGAGGTTGAGAGTTTTTTGGACGTGCCCGAGGAGCGCGTCAAAACGCGGCCAATCGAGACGCAAAGCGCAGTCGTAGCTTGAGCTACGGCGAGCATTTGCAACGACGAGTGGGCGTGTTTTGGCGTGATCAGCGGGCATGGGCAAAAGACTCTCAAGCTCTCAGGGATTCACGGCACCGCGTGCCATCCGCAGTCCACGAAACCGAAAGGGCCCAAAGGCCGCGGAGCAGGCCAAGGCAGCGATCGCCGTGACCGGGGACTACCCGGTCAGGGGCGAGCCTTGCAGGCCGCGCCAGGCCACTGGCCCGGCCCCTCGCCAGCCAACAAAAGGTCCACCGGACCTTTTGCGCGCAGGCTCGGCCCCTGCAAGGGGGCTGAACTCTGCGGCTCCAGACCTGCCTGTGCAGGTCTGGACAGACCGAAGGGCCGCCGCCTCAGGCGGCGAGCACCGGGCATGCCATCGCGCCGCGGGTGGAGACCGGGGGTGTTTCAGTTCTTCAGTTGGCCTTGTCCGGGAACTGCTTGGCGATGCCATCCGAGAGCACGTCGGCAATCATGTCCATGTGGTGCTGCATGTCGGACCACAGCTGGGCCTGCTGCGCGGCCGGTGCGTTGGCCATCATGGCATCGACCTGCTGCTTGTGGTCACCCACGTGCATCAGCAGCGCACCTTGCAGTTGGCCCACGGTCCAGTTCTGCGGGTTGGCTCCGGCAAAGAACTGCGCAATGGCCGTGGCGTTGGCGGCCAGATCGTCCATGGCCTTTTGCTCGGCGGCGGCGTCCTTGGCCTTGGCCGCCAGCGTCAGCGCCTTGACGCCGGCCCAGTGGCCGCCCAGGGCTTTCAGCGTGGCGTCGCCGGCCTGCGCGCCATAGAAGCCGCCCACAGCGTTGGCAATCTGCCTGGCGTTGTCGATCACGGCGGTCTCGGCCGTTTGCTCGGCCGCGGCGTTGCCGGCGTGCACGGCCAGCGCATAGTCGCGCGTGGTGGCGATGTGCCCTTGCCACAGCGCGCGCATGGCGGCGTGCAGCTTGGGCGCGGTGGCGGCGCTGGCCGAGGTGCTGGCCGTGGCGGCAGCGGTGTTGGCTGGTTGCGTGGCGGCGCAGCCCGAGAGCACGGCGCCCAACGCGGTGGCGGCGGCAAGGGCGACAAGACGGGATTTCATGGTGGTCTCCTTCTCGATGAACAATGAGGCAGGTGTAGCGCCGATTGAATAGTTGCATCGGCCGTGCACGTACCTGTCACGTCATAGGATGGGAGCACCACGCGCTGCGTTCCGGCGCGCGGGGCGGCAGTTACGCCTTCAGGTAGTCGGCGCGCGCGCCCAACCAGCGCTCGACATGGCGCGCCGCCAGGTCGGGGTGGCGCGCCAGCATTTGCGGCGCCGCGGCGCGCGCCCATTGCAGCAGCGCGCTGTCCTCGGCCAGGTCGGCAAAGCGCAGCAGGGCGTCGCCCGACTGGCGCGCGCCCAGAAACTCGCCGGGGCCGCGGATGTCCAGGTCGCGCCGCGCGATCTCGAAGCCGTCACTCGTCTCCAGCATGGCCTTCAGGCGCGCGCGCGCCGTCTCGCCCAGGCGGCCGCCCTCGGGCACGCTGTACAGCAGCACGCAGGCCGAGGCCGCCGCGCCACGCCCCACGCGCCCGCGCAGCTGGTGCAGCTGCGACAGGCCAAAGCGCTCGGCGTGCTCGATCACCATCACGCTGGCGTTGGGCACGTCCACGCCCACTTCGATGACGGTGGTGCTGACCAGCACGTCGATGCGGCCGGCGACGAAATCGGCCATCACCGCTTTCTTTTCGGCCGGCGGCAGGCGCGCGTGCAGCAGGCCGATGGTGGCCTCGGGCAAGGCCGCGCAGAGCTCTTCATGCGTCTGGCTGGCGTGGCGCAAGTCCAGCGCCTCGCTCTCCTCGATCAGCGGGCACACCCAGTAGGCCTGCCGACCCTCGGCGATCTGCGCGCGCAGGCGCTCGATCAATTCATCACGGCGGTGCTCGGCCAGCAGCTTGGTGACGACGGGGGTGCGGCCGGGCGGCAGCTCGTCGAGCGTGGAGACGTCCAGGTCGGCGTAGTAGCTCATGGCCAGGGTGCGCGGGATGGGGGTGGCGCTCATCATCAGCAGATGCGGCTCGGCTGTTGCTCCTTCCCCCTCTGGGGCTGAAGGCCGCGGCTCCGCTTGCGCCAGTGCGCAAGGGGACGGCCTGAAGGGCGGCGGCGTCTCGCCGCCAGCACCGAGGTTGGGATGGGGGCCCGCCGTTGTCACCTCGTGAACCGCCGCGCCCCCACCCCTGCCCTCCCCCAGCGGGGGAGGGGGCAATCCCCCGGCCTTTTGCCGCAAGGCCAGGCGCTGCGCCACGCCAAAGCGGTGCTGCTCGTCGATGATTGCCAGGCCCAGGCGCGCGAACTGCACCTGCGCCTGGATGACGGCGTGCGTGCCGATGACCAGCGCCGCCGCGCCGCTCTCGATGGCGGCCAGCATGGGCGCGCGCTCTTTTTTCTTCTGGCTGCCGGTGAGCCAGGCCACCTGCTGCCCGCGCGCGGCCAGCAGGGGCGCGAGCCACTGGGCCAGCTTGGCAAAGTGCTGCTCGGCCAGGATCTCGGTGGGCGCCATCAGCGCGCACTGCCAGCCGGCGTCGATGGCCACGCAGGCGGCCAGCGCGGCCACCACGGTCTTGCCGCTGCCCACATCGCCCTGCAGCAGGCGGTGCATGGGCTGGGTGCGCGCCAGGTCGTGCGCGATCTCCTCGCCCACGCGGCGCTGCGCGCCGGTGAGCTGAAACGGCAGCGCGGCCAGCAACTGCTCGGGCAAGCCGCCGCGCGCGGCGTGCAGGGCCGGCGCCCGCAGGCGGGCGCGCTCGGCCCGCGCCTGGTGCTGCGACAGCTGTTGCGCCAGCAGCTCCTCGGCCTTCAGGCGCTGCCAGGCCGGGTGGCTGTGATCCTGCAGCGCGCCGAGCGTGACGTCGGCCGCGGGATGGTGCAAAAAAGTGAGCGACCGACGCAAGTCCCACGCGCGCAAGGCATCGATTTGGCTTGAAAACTCATCGGGAACGGTGGCGCTCAGGTCGGCCTGCGCCAGCCCCGCCAGCACGGCCTTGCGCAGATATGCCTGGGGCAGCTGCGCCACCGTCGGATACACCGGAGTGAGCGCCCCCGGCAGCGCGCCGCCGGCCGCGTGCACGGTGGGGTGCATCATCGTCAGCCCGAACAGCGGGCCCCCACGCTCCTGCGCTGCGCGCGATCCGCTGCCCCCCAAGGGGGCGCCTTGGCCCTTGGGGCGGCCCGGCGGTCCAAGGCCGCCGCGCAGCTCGCCCCGAAAGCGCAGGCGCGCGCCCACCGCCATCTGCTTGAGCTGCGACGGGTAGAAGTTGAAAAAACGCAGCAGGCAGCGCTCGCCGCCGTCTTCCACCGTCACCAGCAACTGGCGCCGGGGCCGATACGCCACCTCCTGGTGCACCACGGTGGCCTCGAACTGCACCGGCTCGCTGCCCATCGTGCGCGCGGCCTCGGCCAGCGGGGTCAGGCGCGTCTCGTCCTCGTAGCGCAGCGGCAGGTGCAGCGCCAGATCGATCGGACGCACCAGGCCCAGCTTGCGCAGCGCCTTTTGCGGGGCGGACAGCGGCTGGGGCGCGGCAGGGGCCGGGGCATCGGGCATGGGACAATTCTGCCTTCAGGCGGTGCTGTACCCATCCTTGCGACGCCTTCCCCTTGGCACGGGCCCGTCCGGCCCTCAAGCATGACTGAACGCATCTTCACCACGAGCGACTTCGACTTCGCTCTGCCGGCCGAACTCATCGCCCAGCACCCCGCGCCCGAGCGCAGCAGCGCGCGCCTGCTGGACGGCAGCGGCACGCAGCCGGTGGACCGCATCTTTCGCGATCTGCCCACGCTGCTGTCGCCCGATGACCTGCTGGTGTTCAACGACACGCAGGTCGTCAAGGCGCGCCTGTTCGGCGCCAAACCGACGGGCGGCCGGCTGGAGCTGCTGATCGAGCGCGTGCTGCAAGGCGGCACGGTGGCCGCGCACATGAAGGTCAGCAAGAAGCCCCCCGTGGGCACGGTGCTGCGCATGGACGGCGGCTTTGCGGCCACGCTGCTGGGCCGCTGGCCCAATGCCGAGGGCGCCCTCTTTCATCTGCGCTTGTCGGGCGACGCCTACGCCATCATGGCCGCACACGGCCACGTACCGCTGCCGCCCTACATCACACACGCCGACAGCGACGAGGACGTGGCGCGCTACCAGACCGTGTTTGCCAAAAACCCCGGCGCCGTGGCCGCGCCCACGGCGGCGCTGCATTTTGACGAAACGGTGCTGGCCGCGCTGAACGCCCGTGGTGTGCAGCGCGCCGCCGTCACCCTGCACGTGGGCGCCGGCACCTTCCAGCCGGTCAAGACCGAAAGCATCGCCGAGCACGTGATGCACCACGAGCGCTACCACGTGCCCCAGGCGACGCAAGCCGCCATCGCCGCCTGCCGCGCGCGGGGCGGCCGCGTGGTGGCCGTGGGCACCACCACGGTGCGCACGCTGGAGAGCTGGGCGCAAAGCGGCCAGGCCAGCGGCGACACCGGGATCTTCATCACGCCGGGCTTCGGCTTTCAGGTGGTGGATGCGCTCGTCACCAACTTTCACCTGCCGCGCAGCACGCTGATGATGATGATCAGCGCCTTTGCGGGATACGACCACGTGATGGCGCTGTACCGCCACGCCGTGGCCGCGCGCTACCGCTTCTTCAGCTATGGCGATGCGATGTGGCTGCTGCGCCGGCGGCAGCCGTCCGCTCCGGGATAATCCGGCACTGACGTTTTCCGAACCCAGCGCGCCTTGGCGCGCCCTGCCCCGCCGACCCCAACCCATGTCCAGCCCCGCCTCGACCCCCGATCCCCTCACGCACGCGCTGCAGCAAATCCGCGGCCTGATCGAAGCCGGCCAGTTGCAGCCCGCCGCGCAGGCGCTCAACGCCGCGCAAAAGCAAGCCCCGCTGGATGCGCGCGTGCCCCTGGTCGGCATGCGCCTGGCCCAGCGCGCCGGCAACCTGGCCGGCGCCACCCAGGCCGCGCGCCGCGCGCTGGCGCTGGCGCCCGGCTGGCACGTGGCGCAAATCGAGCTGGCCCTGCTGCTGGCCCAGCAAAAGCAGGGCGAGGAGGCCGTGCAACTGGCCATGCAGGCGCTGGCCGGCGCGCCCAAGGACGCGCAGGTGATGGTCGGCGCCATCAACGTGGCGCACCTGAGCGGTCAGTCGGAGCAGGCCGTGGCCTGGGCCGAGGACGGCGTGCGCCGCTTTCCCGAGGTGGCCGGCATCCGCCTGTTCCTGGCGCGCCTGCTGGTGGCGCTGGGACGCCCGAGCGACGCCCAGGTGCACTATGAGTACATGCACAGCCGCGTGCCGGAGCACGAGGAAACCCTGCGCGGGCTGCTGAGTTGCGCCGTGCGGGCGGGTGACAACGACAAGGCCGCACAGTGGGCCGAGCAGTTGCTCACGCTCAAGCCCGATGACGCGCTTGTTCAATATTGGCACGCCATCACGCATGGACAGATGCCGACAACGCAGCCCCCCGAGGTGGTCACCAGCATCTTCGACGACTACGCGCCCAGCTTCGATCTGCACTTGGTGCGCGGGCTCAAATATCAAACGCCGAAGGTGGTCGCAGACGCCCTTTTGGCTTGCTTTCCAGACCGCAAGTTCAACCTGCTCGACCTGGGCTGCGGCACCGGCCTGGTGGGCGTGTACCTGGGCCGCATCGACGGCCACATCATCGGCGTGGATCTGTCCGAGAAGATGATCGAGCAGGCCGCGCGCCACGGCATCTACTCGCGCTTTCACCACATCAACGTGCTCGACGCGCTGCGCGAAACGCCGGCCGACCACTACGAGGCCATCACCTGCACCGACGTGCTGGTGTACGTGGGCGACCTCACCCCGGTGATCCCCAACGCGCTGCGCATCCTGAAGGCCGGCGGGCATTTCATCTTCTCGTGCGAGCTGGCCACCGAGGACGAGGCCGACCTGGTGCTGCGCCCCAGCCAGCGCTACGCCCACAAGGCCTCGGCCGTCGAGCGCCTGTGCCGCGAAGCGGGCTTTGTCGACGTCCAGATCGAGCACCTGCCGACGCTGCGCATGGAAAACAACCAGCCGCTGCCCGGCTTCATCGTGACGGCCCGCAAGCCGGCCGCGGCCGTCTGACACACCCGGCGATGCTGCAGTTCGAACTGCTGGGCCAGGACGCGCACAGCCACGCCCGCCGTGGCCGCCTCACGCTGAACCACGGCGTGGTCGAGACGCCCATCTTCATGCCCGTGGGCACCTACGGCACCGTCAAGGGCGTGCTGCCGCGCAGCCTGCACGAGATGGGTGCGCAAATCATCCTGGGCAACACCTTTCACCTGTGGATGCGCCCGGGGCTGGACGTGCTGCGCGCGTTCAAGGGCCTGCACGCCTTCGAGCAGTGGCAAAAACCCATCCTCACCGACTCGGGCGGCTTTCAGGTCTGGTCACTCGGCGCCATGCGCAAGATCACCGAACAGGGCGTGCACTTTGCCAGCCCCGTCAACGGCGACAAGCTCTTCATGTCGCCCGAGGTCAGCATGCAGATCCAGACCGTGCTGAACAGCGACATCGTGATGCAGCTGGACGAATGCACGCCGTATGAAACCCAGGGCCACGTGACGACCGAGGCCGAGGCGCGCGCCAGCATGGCCATGAGCCTGCGCTGGGCCAAGCGCTCGCAGGCCGAATTCGCGCGCCTTGACAACCCCAACGCCCTGTTCGGCATCGTGCAGGGCGGCATGTTCGAGCACCTGCGGCAGGAGTCGCTGGACGCCCTGGTCGAGATGGACTTTCCCGGCTACGCCATCGGCGGCGTCAGCGTGGGCGAGCCCAAGGACGAGATGCTGCGGATCATGGCGCACACGCCGCACCGCCTGCCTGCGCACAAGCCGCGCTACCTGATGGGCGTGGGCACACCCGAAGACCTGGTGGAAGGCGTGGCCTGCGGCGTGGACATGTTCGACTGCGTCATGCCCACGCGCAACGCGCGCAACGGCCATCTGTTCACCCGCTTTGGCGATTTGAAAATCCGCAACGCCCGCCACAAGAGCGACCCACAGCCGATCGACGAAACCTGCCGCTGCCACGCCTGCGCGGGCGAGTCCGGCGTGCCCTGGGCCGCAGGCGGGCGCGGCGGCTTCTCGCGCGCCTACCTGCACCACCTGGAGCGCTGCGGCGAAATGCTGGCACCCATGCTGGCCACCCTCCACAACCTGCATTACTACCTCAACCTGATGCGCGAAGTGCGCGCGGCGCTGGATGCCGGCGGGTTCAGCGCGTTTCGCGCGCAGTTCAAGGCCGACCGGGCGCGCGGCATCTGAGGGCAGTCTGCCGCGCAGGCGACTGAAAACGGGCGGCGCAGCAGCTATGCTTTTGGCTTTGCGACCCCATCTGACGGAGCCCGGCCCATGAAAACCCGCATCACCGAACTCTTTGGCATCCAGCACCCCATCATCCAAGGGGGCATGCACTTCGTCGGCCTGGCCGAGCTGGCGGCGGCCGTGTCCAACGCGGGGGCCCTGGGCATCATCACCGGCCTGACGCAGAAGACGCCCGAGCTGCTGGCCAAGGAAATCGCGCGCTGCCGCACCATGACGGACAAGCCCTTCGGCGTGAACCTGACGTTTTTGCCCACCGTCACCTCGCCGGACTACCCGGGCTACATCAAGGCCATCGTCGAGGGCGGCGTGAAGGTGGTCGAGACCGCGGGCAACAACCCGCAAAAGTGGATGCCGCTGCTGCACGAGCACGGCATCAAGGTGATTCACAAATGCACCTCGGTGCGCCACGCGCTGAAGGCCGAGGCGATCGGCTGCGACGCGGTGAGCGTGGACGGCTTCGAGTGCGGCGGCCACCCGGGCGAGGACGACGTGCCCAACTTCATCCTGCTGCCGCGCGCGGCCGAGGAGTTGAAGATTCCGTTTGTCGCCTCGGGCGGCATGGCCGACGGGCGCAGCTTGGTGGCGGCGCTGGCGCTGGGGGCCGAGGGCATGAACATGGGCACGCGCTTCATGGCCACGCAAGAGGCGCCGATCCACGAGCACGTCAAGCAGGCCATCGTGGCCGCCAGCGAGCTGGACACGCGCCTGGTGATGCGCCCGCTGCGCAACACCGAGCGCGTGCTGAACAACGCCGCCGTCGAGCGCCTGCTGGCCAAAGAGAAAGAGCTGGGCGACAAGCTGCGCTTCGAGGACATCATCGAGCAGGTGGCGGGTGTGTATCCGCGCATCATGCAAAACGGCGACATGGACGCCGGCGCCTGGAGCTGCGGCATGGTGGCGGGGCTGATCCGCGACGTGCCGACGGTAAAGGCGCTGGTCGATCGCATCATGGCCGAGGCCGATACGCTGATTGAAAAGCGTCTGGCGGGCATGTTGCGCTGAAGGCCCTCACCCCAACCCTCTCCCAGAGGGAGAGGGGGCAAAAACCCGCCGGCCGACCGCCCTCGCCCCTCTGGGCAGCGGGAGGGTGAGGGGCCGCCCCGCGCAAATTGAACCTAAAAACGGCAGTTGGACGCACTCGTCAGTGCCGTGATCGGTGCGTCAGGCAAGGCGCGACGACGCGGCGGGCTGGTGCCCACAAGGAGGAGCAACGCCGCATGGCGCGCTGAGCGCGGTGCTGGCGAGTGCGTAGCGCGTTCACCCAACCGGTGAGGATCAACGAAGCCGCGAAATTCAATGTTCAAGCGGGTTTCCCGAAGGTGACAAGCGGTCAACTGCCGTTTTTAGGTTAAAAGCCAAAACAGCCGCCAGCGCCCGCCCAGCAAGCGCGGGCAGCTATCAATTGATGACTACGTAGCCGCCTGCCCCGCCGCCGTGCCGCAGGCATGGCAATAGTGGGCAAAGGCGTTCTTGCGCGTGCGGCAGGTGCCGCAGTGGTCGAACAGGCCGATGCCGCAGTGCGGGCAAAAGTCGGTCTTGCCGTCCTTCAGGTCGACCGGGCGCTCGCAGCCGGGGCACACGCCCTTGGCCAGGCGCGCCAGCGCCGTGTCGTACGAGAGCTCGCGCCGGCGCTCCTGCTCGGGTTGGGCCTCGGCCTGCTTTTGCCGCTCCATGTAGCGATTGAGCGCCGCGATGGCCCAGCGCCCCACCAGCGCCGTGATGACGATGCCCACGATGTAGCGCACGTAGCCGCCGTAGCTGGGTAGATAGGGCACCAGCTCGACGAAGAAGGCAAACAGCGCAAAGAAGATGAAGCCCCACACGAAGGGCCAGCCCGCGCTCTTGCGCTTCTTGACGAACAGCCAGCCGGCAATCAGCAGCAGCGGCAGGGTCAGCGCCAGGCGGTAGCCGAACACGCGCAGCTCCTGCGCGCGCATGGCGCGGCTGTATTGCTCGCCGGCGGCATCCTGCAACTGCTGCAGCTCGCGCTGCGCGCGCTCGCTGGCCTGCTGGGCGTCCAGCTGCGCCTGCTGCTGCTTTTCGACGTCGGCGCGTGCGGCGCGCTCGCGCGCCTGCAGCGTGTCCAGCGCCTGGGTGCGCGAGACGAGCTCGGGGTCCTGCTCGGCGCGCTCGGTGGCGCTGCGCGTGGCGATCCAGTTCTCGAAGCTCTTGCGCGCGTTGGTCACGTCGACCTGCGCCACTTGCAGCTTCAGGCGCGCCTGCGCCAGCGCGTCCCGCGCCTGCTGTTCGCTGTCCTGCGCGGCCTTGATGGTGCCGCGCGCGGCATCGGCGCGGCCCTGGTCCATGAAGCGCTCGAGCGTGACGTGGCTTTCGACCTGGGGCAGGTCACCCACGATGGTGCCGCCCAGCCCGATCAGGAAGCTGGCGAAGATGAAAGCCACCAGCCACAGGCCGCGGCGAAACCATTTTTCAGACAGACGAAGCGATTTGCTCATGATCTCCTCCCGGATCGGTGCGCAGCATACAGGGGCCGGCCGCGGCGATGGCCCACCCCACGGCGCAGGCCGCGCGGCCTGCGCGCGCTCAGGCCGTCAACCGCAGCCCATCCAGGCGCCAGTGATGCAGCAGCTCGCGCACGATCACCAGGCGCGCGGCGCTGGGGCCGTCCACGGGCAGCGGATCTTGCGACGCGGGGCGGCCCTGGGCGCGGGCGACCAGGCGGTTGAAGAGCTGCTCGACGGCGTCGACGTCGAGCCAGACGGGGGCGTCCGCGCGCGCCGCGCCAGCGGCGGCGCCCACCAGGGCGCGCAGCCGCGCGTCACCCGTCTGCAGGCGCAGCGCGGCGGGCAGGCGCGCCCGCGCGGGCATCACGGCGTCTTCCACCCGCTCGATGGCGCGCTCGATCTCCAGCGGGCTGGGCGGCGCGTGGCGCAGCAGCTCGCGCGCCAGCGCATCGGCGCTCAGGGGCAATGACAGATTCACAGCCAAATCGGCCCCTGGCGCAGACTGGACCAGCGCAAACAGCTCCTGAAATCGGAGCGTCAGCCAAACGCCCGCGTCGCTCATGCGGGCTCGCGCTGCCAGTGCCAGGCATAGCTTTCGCCGCGCGCCATGCGCTGCGCGTGCTCGGCCACGGCCTGCTCGAAGCGGGCCATGTCGGCGCCGGACACGCCGTGCAGGCGCGCGGTCAGGTGGCCGTCGCCGGCGGTCAGCAGGCACAGGCCCAGCGGCAGTTCAATGCGGCCCTGGGTGTCGTCGTAGCTGACGGCGAATTTGTGGCCCCAGTGCTTGCACAGGCGCGCGATGATGCGCGCCGGCTCGACGGTGGCGATGGTGGCGGTGGAAACGAAGCGGTCGGTGGAAAGGGCGTCGGTCATGATGCAAGGTCCAAAAAAATGCGGGCGGCCGGCGGCCTCGATCAATCGAAGCGGAAGGCCGAAATGGTGGTGCGCAGCACCTCGTCCGAAAACACCCGGCGCCCGACGCTGTCGCCGGCGGCGCCGGCCACCACGTGCAGCGGCAGCAGGTGCTCCTCGGCGCGCGGCGGGTGTGACAGGCGCCCGGCCGGGCCGCTGGCGCTGGCCCAGTCGGCCAGGCGCGCGTTGCGCTCGGCCGCGGGCTGGGCCACGGTATCGCTCAGCCAGCGGTCGAAAGCGGCGCTGATCGGCGTCGAGCGCGGATCGCCGTAGCCGCGCATGTTGTGATAGCTCATGCCGCTGCCGATGATCAGCACGCCCTCGTCCCGCAACGGCGCCAGCGCACGGCCGTAGTCGATATGCGCGGGCGCGTTCAGGCTGGCCAGCAGTGATATCTGCAAGACCGGCACGTCGGCATCCGGAAAGGCCACCTTGAGCGGAATGAAGGTGCCGTGGTCGTAGCCGCGCTGGGTGACCACGGCGGCGGCGATGCCGGCGTCCGCCAGCAGGCCACGCGCGCGCTCGGCCAGCGCCGGCGCGCCGGGCGCGGGGTAGCGCAGCGCGTAGGTGTGCGGCGGAAAGCCGTAATAGTCGAACAGCAGGCCCGGCTGCGCCGATCCCGTCAGCGTGACCTGCGGCGCCAGCCAGTGCGCCGTGACCAGCGCGATGGCGCTGGGCGCGGCCGGCAGGCTGGCCGGAATACCGCGCAGGAAGGCGGCGGTGCGGTCCCAGGTGTCAGGCGGGTTCCAGTCCATGAAGAAGCAGGGACCGGCGCCGTGCGGGATGTAGAAGACGGGCATGCGCGCGCCGGCCGCGCGGACGCCGGGTGATGGGGTGTGAACGATGGTGGTCATGGTGGCCTCCAGTTTGAGCGTTTGCCGCACCGTTTCAAAGCCCCACAATCGCCAGTCAGTTTCAACCCCGAGTGTGAAATCAAGGCCGGACATGGACCAGTTGACCAGCATGCGCGTGTTCGCGCTCACCGCACAGGCGGGCACCCTGTCGGGCGCCGCCCGCATCCTGGACATGTCGCCGGCCATGGCCACCAAGCACGTGGGTGCGCTGGAGGCGCGCCTGGGCATCAAGCTGCTGCACCGCACCACGCGCAAGCTGGTGCTGACCGAAGCGGGCCTGGCCTACCTGGAAGCGGTGCAGCGCATCCTGGCCGAGCTGGACGAGGCCGACGCGGCCGTCACCGCGCAGCGCACGCAGGTCAGCGGCCTGCTGCGCCTGAACACGCCGCTGGCCTGGGGCGTGCGCCACCTCGCGCCGCTGATGCCGGCTTTCAGCCGCGCGCACCCGGCCGTCACGGTGGAACTGGGCATGACCGACGCCGCCGTCAGTCTGGTAGACGAGCGCTGGGACATGGCCGTGCGCATCGGCGCGCTGCACGACGAGAGCCTGCAGGCGCGCCGCCTGGGCGACTGCCGCATGCTGCTGTGCGCCGCGCCCACGTACCTGGACGAGCACGGCGTGCCGCGCACGGTGGCCGATCTGGCGCAGCACAGCTGCCTGGGCTACACGCTGTCGTCCACCAACACCGTCAGCGAATGGCGCTTTGGCGAAGACGGCCGCGTGCGCCAGCCGGTGCGCGGCAACCTGCACGCCAACAGCGGCGAAGCCCTGCTGGCCGCCGCACTGGGCGGGCTGGGCCTGGTGTACGAGCCCAGCTTCATCGTCGGCGACGCCGTTGCGCGCGGCGCGCTGCAGGCCTTGCCGCTGGAGCATCCGCCGCACGACCTGGGCGGCATCCACGCCGTGTGGCCCGCCAACCGCCACCCGCCACCCGCCGGCCAAGGTGCGGGCGATGGTGGATTTTCTGGTGGCGCAGCTGGCCGGCCAGGGCCCGGGCGCATGACAGCCGCGACCCAGTCCGTGACCCCGATTGCTGGCGGGCATTGAAACCCGCACACCCGACCTGCGCCGGCCCGCGACGCGAGCGGCGCCTGACCGAAGCCAGCGTCAAACGCAAGCCAGCCTGGGGGGATCGGCCGCTGCCGGCCGGGCGGATGGCGGCGATCGGGCGCGCCGCGCCTGGATGCAGGCCGTTTTTTCATCACGCCGTGATGCGTATCATCCACGCCATGAGCGCTCCACTCACCCAGGACGAGCTTGAGCAGCTGGCCGACTTTCGCTACCGGCTGCGCCAGTTCCTGCGCGTGAGCGAAACCCTGGCCCATGCCCACGGCTGCACCGCGCAGCAATACCAGCTGCTGCTGCAACTGCTGGGCTACCCCGGCCGGCGCTGGGCCAGCGTGGCCGAGCTGGCCGAGCGCCTGCAAGCCCAGCACCACGGCGTGGTGGCCCTGGTCACGCGCTGCGAGCAGGCCGGCTGGGTGCAGCGGCGCGCCAGCCGGGGCGACCAGCGCCTGGTCGAGGTGCACCTCACGCCCGCCGGCCGCGCGCTGGGCCGGCGCCTGGCCCGCCTGCACCGCGACGAGCTGGGCGCGCTGCGCGCCGGCCGTGCGCTGGCCAACGCCACCACCCCCAGAGGTTCGCCGCCATGACCGCTTCTCCTCGTGATCCCATTGCCTGGGAGCGCATCGTCGCCGACGTGGCCGACGCGCTGATCTTCATCGACACCCAGGGCGTGATCCGCGTCTGGAACGCGCGCTGCGAGGCGCTGTTCGGCTTCAGCGCGGGCGAGGCGCTGGGGCAAAGCGTGGACCTCATCATCCCCGAGCATCTGCGCTCGGCACACTGGCACGCCTTCGAACAGGCCATGGCGCGCGGCGCCACCCGCCACGGCGCCGAGGTGCGCACCACGCGCGCCACCCACCGGGACGGGCGCCGCCTGTACGTGGACATGACCTTCAGCGTGGTGCGCGACGCAGCCGGCCACGCCCTGGGCTCGGCCGCCATGGCGCGCGACGCCACCGAGCGCTACCTGGCCGAGCGGGCGCGCCAGGCGGCGGGCGGTTGAGAAAAAGACAGAACAGCCGAACGCAGAGGACGCGAAGGACTCGCAGAGGACGCAAAAGAGACAAAACAAATTGCTTTAAAACTGAGAGTAATCGGCCCTTTGCACGCAGGCGCATCCGGGTGAAAACGTCCATTTTTTGAATTTTTTGCGTCCTCTGCGCAACTTTTGCGTCCTCTGCGTCCGGCTGTTTCGGAGGTCACTCAAAGCCACCCCCAACGCACGCGCTACAGTGACAACGTCGCAACGGGGGGAGTCGCTGCATGGGTTTGAGTGAGGTGCAAAGCCGCGCGCTGCTGGGCTTGGCCGCGCCCGCCGTCACGGTGGAGGTGCATCTGGCCAACGGCCTGCCCAGCTTCACCCTGGTGGGCCTGGCCGAGGTCGAGGTGAAAGAGGCGCGCGAGCGCGTGCGCAGCGCCATCCTCAACAGCGGCCTCGCGTTTCCGCACAACCAGCGCATCACCGTCAACCTGGCGCCGGCCGATTTGCCCAAGGATTCGGGCCGGTTTGACCTGCCCATCGCGCTGGGCATCCTGGCTGCCAGCGGGCAAATCGACGGTACGCGCTTGGCTGGCTGGGCCTTTGCCGGCGAGCTGTCGCTGTCGGGCGAGTTGCGGCCCGTGCGCGGCGCGCTGGCCATGGCCGCCGCACTGCGCCAAAGCGATGAAGCGCCGCGCCTGGCCCTGCCGCCGGGCAGCGCCGAAGAAGCCGCCCTGGTGCCCGGCCTGGCCGTGCACCGCGCGCGCCACCTGCTGGACGTGGTGGCGCAGTTTCTGCCCGCCGGCGCGGCCGACGCCGCTGCGCCCGCCGAAGGCTGGACCCCCCTGCCGCCCGCCGCGCGCGCGCCCGAGCCGACATACCCCGACCTGGCCGACGTGAAGGGCCAGGCGTCGGCCAAGCGGGCGCTGGAGATCGCCGCCGCCGGCGGCCATTCGCTGTTGATGATGGGCCCGCCCGGCAGCGGCAAGTCGATGCTGGCGCAGCGCTTTGCCGGCCTGCTGCCGCCCATGGACGACGACGAGGCGCTGCAGAGCGCCGCCATTGCCAGCCTGGACGGCGCGTTCGATGTGGCGCGCTGGGGCCAGCGCCCCACGCGCGCACCGCACCACACGGCCAGCGCGGTGGCGCTGGTGGGTGGCGGCTCGCCGCCGCGGCCGGGCGAAATCTCGCTGGCCGACGGTGGCGTGCTGTTCCTCGACGAGCTGCCCGAGTTCCCGCGCGCCGCGCTCGAGGCCCTGCGCGAGCCGCTGGAGAGTGGGCGCATCACCATCAGCCGCGCCGCGCGGCGGGCGGACTTTCCGGCGCGCTTTCAGCTCGTCGCCGCGATGAACCCCTGCCCTTGCGGCCACCTGGGCCAGCGCCAGCCGGCCTGCCGCTGCACGCCCGACCAGGTGGCACGCTACCAGGGCCGCCTGTCGGGCCCCCTGCTGGACCGCATCGACCTGCACATCGAGGTGCCGCAACTGGCGAGCGATGAACTGCTGGCGGCGCCGGCGGGTGAAAGCACCGCCAGCGTGCGTGCGCGCTGCATCGCGGCACGCGCACGCGCGGTGACGCGCCAGGGCACGCCCAACCAGGCCCTGCAAGGCCAGGCGCTCGATGCGCACCTGCAACTGGATGCCGCCGCTGCCGCCTTCGCCGGCACGGCCGCCGCCCGCCTGGGCTGGAGCGCACGCGCCACCCACCGCGCGCTGAAAGTGGCGCGCACCATTGCCGACCTGGCCGGCAGCCAGTCCACCACCGTGGCCCACGTGGCCGAGGCCATCCAGTACCGCCGCGCGCTGCGTGCAGCGGGCCGCTGAAATCCGACAACCCCACTCGGATTGTGACTTATATCACGGCGTGAGATATATGATTCGACACGGCCCTTGCAGCCGCTGACGGACGGCACCCGTCGGCGCACCGGTGCAACCCCGCACGGCAGGCGGCCCACCCTGGAGTCCGCGCCATGACCACTGCCCCATCCGACAGCAAGCACCCATCCACCTGGCCCGGCATTGCCACCACGGCCCTGCGCGTGGCTTTCGGCATCATCTGGATGGTGGCCGCCGCCCTCACCTGGCTGCCCGACTTCGCGTCGCACTACGTCGGCTACCTGCACAACGCGGCGCAGGGCCAGCCGGGCTGGAACTCCTGGTGGTTCTCGATGTGGATCGCGCTGGTCACGCCACACGCGGCGCTCTTCACCTGGCTCACGCGCCTGGCCGTTTCGGCCATCGCCATCAGCCTGGTGATCGGCTTTGGCGGGCGCACGCTGTACGCCCTGGGCGCCCTGTTCAGCCTGCTGGTGTGGAGCACCGCCGAGGGCTTTGGCGGCCCGTATGCGGTGGGCGTGTCCAACATCGGCACGGCCATCACCTACGTGCTGATCTTCCTGGCCCTGATCGGCCTGCACTACCGCGCCGGCCTGGTGCCCTACAGCCTGGACTACCTGATCGAGCGGCACTGGCCGCGCTGGCAGAAGATCGCCGAGTGGAGCAACGCCACCGAGCCGCCGCCCGCGCCCGAGGCGCTGCCGCCTGGCGTGCAGATCGCCTCGGTACTGGGCATCGTGGTGGTGCTGGCCCTGCTGATCGCCGGCCTGCCCAGCACGCTCAACGTCAAGTCGGCCTCGCCCACCACGGCCGCGCAGGCCGTATCGCCGCTGATGCTGGCAGCCAAGGAGCCCATCGCCAAGGCGCGCGACGCCCGCCTGCCGCCGGTGGCGGGCGACGGCAAGACCGCCACCATCGAGGTCATCGCCGAGGACAAGACGGTCACCATCGCCAACGGCGTCGAGTACCAGGCCTGGACCTTCGGCGGCGAGGTGCCGGCGCCCGTCATCCACCTGCGCCAGGGCCAGGTCGTGACCGTCAAATTCACCAACCGCGGCACCATGCACCACGCGCTCGACTTTCACGCCGCCATCACGCCGCCGGACTTGAACTACGTGGACATCAACCCGGGCGAGACGCTGGAGTACACCTTCGTGGCCAACACGCCGGGCGCCTTCGTCTACCACTGCGGCACGCCGCCGGTGCTGCTGCACATGGCCAACGGCATGTTCGGTGCCATCATCGTCGATCCGGCCACACCGCTGCCGGAGGCGGCCGAGAGCTACGTCATCGTGCAAAGCGAGTGGTACACGCAGCAGATGTCGGGCAAGCTGATGGGCCCCAGCTTCGAGAAGATGCTGGCCATGCGCCCGGATGAAATCGTGTTCAACGGCATCGCCAACCAGTACCACGATCAGCCGCTCCCCATCACCGCCGGCAAGCGCGCGCGCATCTATTTCGTCAACGCCGGCCCCAGCCTGTGGAGCGCCTTCCATGTCATCGGCGGCATGTTCGACAAGGTCTACCCCGACGCCGACGCGGCGCATGCGCTGTCCGGCGTGTCCACCCACACGGTGGGGCCCGGCGAAGGCGCCGTGTTCGACCTGGTCGTGCCCAAGGCCGGCAAGTACCCCTTCGTCGACCACAGCATGGCCCACATGGCCATTGGCGCCGTGGGTGTCTTCGAGGCCAGGGGCGACAGCCCGGCCGCCACGCCGGCCAAACCCACGCTGACCAAGACCGCAGGCGCGGCGGCGCCGGCGCACGCCGCCGCGCCCGAGCCGGCCGGCCCTTACCAGTTCGACACCGCGCGCGGCGATTCGCTGTACGCCACCCACTGCGCCGCCTGCCACCAGGCCACGGGCCTGGGCCTGCCGGGCGCCTTCCCGCCGCTCAAGGGCGATCCGGTGGTGCTGGCGCCCGACGCCACCCAGCACATCAAGACCGTGTTGAACGGCGCGCAGGGCGAGAGCATCGGCGGCACGACGTATCCCAGCCCGATGCCGCCTTTTGCCGCCACCCTGAGCGACAGCGAGGTGGCCGACATCGTCAACCACGAGCGCACCGCCTGGGGCAACCAGGGCAAGACCATCACCGCCGAGCAGGTGAAAGCCGCGCGCAAGTGAACCACCCCCAGTCTCCACTCGCTGCGCGATGTTTCGCCCACCCCCAAGGGGGCATCGCCAGCGGCCGGGGAAACCCCGGTCGCGGGGATCGCTGACCCGGCCTGCTCCGCGGCCTTCTGGCTCCTTGTGTTTCAGGCGCTGTCGGCGTCGCGCACGAGCCCTCTTGTCGAGGCCTTCAGCCCCTTATTTGACCGGCAGAAAGGCCAAAAAGGGCGCCGCCACCAGGCCCTGCACGTAGTTGATGCCGGCGCGGCGATAGCGCTCGGTCATGTAGCCGGCCAGCAGGTCGAGCCGGCCGATGATCTTGCCGAACTCCCGCTCGAAGCTGAGGTTGCGCGTGTCGCCCGCGATCTCGTTGGCCAGCAGCAGGGGTCGCCCGCCCGGGCCCTGCCGGGTGTTCAGGACCCACAGCGCCGTCTCCATGTTGCGCGCGGCGTTGTACACGTGCTGCGGATCGACGCCGTCGAGGTAGTAGAACTCGCGCTTGCCGCCTTGCGCGGTGACGATGGTGTCGGCGCAGGCGGCGATGAAGGCGCCCACCCGATCGCCCGTGAAGCCGGGCGACAGGGCCGTTGAGAGCGCCGCGACGTCGCGCTGGCCGTCCAGCGGCAGCCAGGGCTGGCCGCCCTGCACGCTGGCGGCCAGCTTTTGCAGGGCCTGCTCGCGCGTGGCTGCGCTCTTGCGCCACTCGGCCGGGTTGCGGCGATACAGCTTGTCGGCCAGCAGTTGCAGGCTGGCCAGGTTGGCCTGCATGATGGCCTGCGTCAGGCGGTTGCCCTCGCTTTGCAAAAGCTCATCCGCGTTGAAGCGGGCGCCTTGGACTTGGCCGCGTGAAGTGGGCGCGTCGCTCGCGCAACCGGCCAGCGCACCGGCAAGGAACAGGGCAAGAAAAAGGACCGTCGCAACGGCCCCGCTTGTCTGGCGCGTGGCGCGGCCCGGCTGGGGCTGCGCCGCGTGCGGTGCGTCAGGCGCTCTTGCCGCCGTCCTTGTCCGTGCCAAACGTGATCTCACCGGAAAGCTGGCCTCCTTCTTCGATCACGATCTTGCCATAGCGCAGCTTGCCGGTGACCTTGCCGGTGGAGAAAATCACCAACTTTTGCCGCACCGTCAGATTGCCGTCGAAGCTGCCGCGCACCTCGGCGATGTCGATCTCGGCCGAGCCCTTGAACGCGCCCTGCTCGGCGATCTGGATCACGCGCGAGTTCATGGTGGCCTCCACCGTGCCCTCGACCACCAGGGTGTCGCAGTCGGTGATCTCCACGCCCTTGAGCTTGATGTTGGGGCCGACCGTCAGCTTGGCGCCACTTTCGGACGCCGCCGGCGCCGCCGCAGCCAGGGGACTGGCGGCTGTGCCGACCGAAGCCGGGGCCGCAAACGGCTGAGCACTGCCGCCGGCCGAGCCCAGCGAACTGGCCCCGCCGTGCGTGCCGCCGGCGGGGCGGGTGGGCGTCGCGGGTTCGTTGTCACGCTTGCCGAAAAACGGTCCTTGTAGTGCCATGCTTTCTCCTGATAACAATCGGTTGATCCTACGAGGGTGTCCGGGATACTCGACCCAACAAGGCGCAAGAGTCGTAACCAAATCAGTACATCGCGCGGTGCACGCGGGTGTCGTACGCAGACGTTACAATGTGCACCGGCGCCGGCCTGCATGGGCGCCCCTCCCAATTTTCAAGCCCGCATGCCCAGTCCCTCCCCCTGGATCGAGTCCGCTTCTGGCGACGATGGACCGTGCGCGGTCCTGCAAGGCCGCTGGACCGCCGGTGGCCTGGGCAACAAGACCGCCTGGCGCGCTGCCCAGGTGGCCTTGGCGGCCGTGGCGCCCGGCAGCGCCTGGGACTTGCGCGCGCTGCAAGCCTTTGACCACCTGGGCGCGCTGACGCTGTGGCAGCACTGGGGCCGGCAGTGGCCTGCGCAGGTGCTGACGCTGGAGCGACAGCGCGCCGTACTCGAGCGCGTGGCGGCGCAGGGCGCTCCGGCCGCGCCCGCACGGCGCCAGGGCTGGGCTCAGGGCTGGGATGCCTTCGGCATCGTCGTCCTCGGCGCGCTGGCCCAGTTGCGCGACTTCATCGCCCTGGCCGGCCAGCTCCTGCTGTCCTCGCTGCGCCTGCTGGCCGCGCCGCAACGCGGGCCCTGGCGCGACTTCTCCGGCCACCTGTACCGCATCGGCGCGCAGGCGCTGCCCATCACGGCGCTGGTGGGCTTTCTGATCGGCGTGGTGCTGGCCTACCTGATGAGCCAGGTGCTGCGGCAGTTCGGCGCCGAGACCTTCATCGTCAACATCCTCGGTCTGGCGCTGATCCGCGAGCTGGGGCCGCTGCTGGCCGCGGTGCTGATTGCCGGGCGCTCGGGCTCGGCCATCACGGCGCAGATCGGCGTGATGCGCGTGACCGAGGAGCTGGACGCGATGCGCGTGATGGGCATCCCCAGGGGCTTTCGGCTGGTGCTGCCGCGCGCCATGGCGCTGGCCATCGCCATGCCGCTGATCGCGGTGTGGACCGCGGTGGCCGCGCTGGTGGGCGGCGTGCTGGCCGCCGACGTGACGCTGGGCATCAACGCCAGCTATTTCCTGGAGGCGCTGCCCAAGGTGGTGCCCCTGGCCAACCTGACGCTGGCGGTTGGCAAGTCCGTCGTCTTCGGCATCTTCATCGCGCTGATCGCCTGCCACTACGGCCTGCGCGTCAAGCCCAACACCGAAAGCCTGGGCCAGGGCACGACCGCGTCGGTGGTCACCTCGATCACCGCGGTGATCCTGATCGATGCGCTGTTTGCCGTCGTCTTCAAGAGTGTGGGCATATGACCACCCCCAGTCTCCACACGCTGCGCGTTGTTGTGCCCACCCCCGTCAAGGGGGCACCGCCTGCGGCCGGTGCAAGCCCGTCCGCGGCGGTCGCTGACATGGCCTGCTCCGCGGCCAGCGGCCCCATGGTGGCGGATACGCGGCGGGTGAAGCCGCATCTGTTGGGGAAGTGATGGTTGAAGGCAGCACCCTGGCTTCTGCCATGACCCGCCCGGCCGACGACGCCCCGATGATCGAGGTGCGCGGCCTGTGGAGCGTGTTTCCGGTGCCCGGCGGCGGTGAGGTGGTGGTGCACAAGGATCTCGACCTGACCGTGCGCCGCGGCGAGATTCTGACCTTGGTGGGCGGATCGGGCACAGGCAAGACCGTGTTGCTGCGCCAGATGCTGGGGCTGAACCGCCCGGCACGCGGGAGCATCACGGTACTGGGGCGGCCCGTGGGCGAGCTGACCGACGCCGGCGCCGCCGCGCGCGTGGGCATGCTGTTTCAGCAGGGGGCGCTGTTTTCGGCCTTCAGCGTGCTGGACAACATCGCCCTGCCGCTGCGCGAAACGCGCGCCATCCCCGACGCCCTGGCGCGCGAGGCGGCCTTGCTCAAGCTGCAAATGGTGGGCCTGAAGCCCGGCGACGCGCACAAGATGCCGGCCGAGCTGTCGGGCGGCATGATCAAGCGCGTGGCGCTGGCGCGCGCGCTCATCATGGACCCGCCGCTGTTGATGCTGGACGAGCCGACCGCGGGGCTGGACCCGGACAGCTCGGATGCCTTCGTCGCCCTGCTGCGCTCGCTGCACCGCGAGCTGGGCCTGACGGTGGTGATGGTCACGCATGACCTGGACACGCTGTTCGAGCTGGCGGATCGGGTGGCGGTGCTGGCCGAACAGCATGTGATCATCGCCGCGCCGGTGCCCGAGGTGCTGGCCTTCGATCATCCCTTCATCCGCCACTTCTTCCTGGGCGAGCGCGGCCAGCGTGCAATGGAGCTGCTGCGCACCCGTCACGGCGAAAAAGGACAATAAGCCATGGAAAACAAAGCCCACGCGCTCGCCGCCGGCATGTTCGTGCTGCTGGTCTCGGCCTTGCTGGTGGCCATGGCCATGTGGCTCTCGCGCGACGTGACCAACACCACCACCTACGAAATGACCACCGCCAACGGTGTCAACGGCCTGCAGGTGCAGGCCGCCGTGCGCTACAAGGGCGTGGCGGTCGGCAAGGTGACCTCCATCAGCTTCGACCCCGCGCAGCGCCGCAACGTGCTGGTCAAGGTGGCCATCAGTCCGCAGGCGCCCATCACCGCATCGACCTTTGCCACGCTGGCCTTTCAGGGCGTGACCGGCCTGTCCTTCATCCAGCTGGACGACAACGGCGGCTCCACCCAGCCACCGCCGCCGGGCCCCAACGGCGTGCCGCGCATTCCGCTGCACCCCAATGCGCTGGGACAGATTTCGGACCAGGCCGGCGTGCTGATCGGCAAGGTGGACCAGGCCGTGGAGCGCCTGAACCAGTTGCTCGCCCCGCAAAACCAGGCCGCGCTGACGCAGGCCATTGCCGACATCGGCGCCGCCGCCGCCAGCACGCGGCAACTGGCGCAAACCGCCGACGAGACCCTGCGCACCCAGCTTGGCCCGGCGCGCACCGACCTGCCGGCATTGATCCGGCAGGCCGGCGCCACGCTCAAGTCCATCGAGGGCGCCGCCACCGGCGTGCGTGGCACGCTGACGGGCGTGGACCGGCTGGTGAGCGATGCGCGCCAGGGCATGGCCAGGCTGAGCGGATCGGGCGGCGTCATCGAGCGCGTGGACGAGGGCGCCAGCACGGTGACGCAGACCACCCTGCCGCGCATCCAGAACCTGACCGAAGACGCCAGCCGCACCATCCGCCGGCTGGACCGCATCGCCAACACCCTGGGCGAGAACCCGCAGGCCTTGCTCTACGGCAGCGGCGCCGTCGCGCCCGGGCCGGGCGAGCCCGGTTTCGTCGCTCCCACCACCGCCCCGGGCACGCACTGAGAATTGCCATGAAATTGATAGCAATCACCGCTTTTCCCGTGCGCGCCAGCGCCTTGTTGGCGCTTGCCATCGCCTCGGGCTGCGCGCTGCCGCTGCCCGACAAACCGGTGCGCCCCGCCGCCTATGACCTGGGTGCGCTCGCCACCGCGCCGGCCGCCGCGGCCACCACCGGCGCGCCCTTGGCCTTCGACCGGGTGGAGGCCCCCGCCGCCATCGACACCAGCGCCCTCGTCTACCGCCTGCTGTATGCCGGCGGCGAGCAGCAGCCGCGCCCCTACGCCCAGGCGCGCTGGAGCATGGCGCCGCCGCAACTGGTGGGCCAGCGCCTGCGCGACGCGCTGGCCGCCACCCGCCCGGTGCTGGAGCCGGGAACGGGCCTGGCCGCGCTGGAGCTGCGCGCCGACCTGGAGGAGTTCGACCAGGTGTTCAGCACGCCCACCGCCAGCGAGGGCGTGGTGCGCCTGCGCGTGACGGTGCTGGCGCCCCAAGCCAAACAAAATCGCCTGCTGGGCCAACGCACCTTCACGCAACGCCGCCCGGCCCCCACGGCCGACGCGCCCGGCGGCGCGCTGGCCCTGCGCGAAGCCACCGACGCGCTGGTGCGCGAAGTGGTGGACTGGGTGGGCACGCTGGCTGTGCCGCGGTCGTGATCGCGAAATTCGAACAGCCGGACGCAGAAGACGCAAAGGATTCGCAAAGGACGCAAAAAGAACAGCCGTAAAAAAGCTTTCAAGAGGATCACGTGTCATGCCCATCCTGGGATGGCTTGAGCGAGCGCCAGCAATTTTTTTGGTTTCTTTTGCGTTCTTTGCGTGATTTTTGCGTCCTCTGCGTCCGGTTTTTCAAGCCCATTCAACAAGGCGCATCCCATGTTCCAGCTCAGCGTCCCCTGGTGGGAATTCATCGTCCGCGGCATCGTGGTCTACGTGTTCCTGCTGGTGTTCCTGCGCCTGACGGGGCGCCGGCAGATCGGCCAGTACGACCCGTTCGACCTGATCTTGCTGCTGATTCTGTCCAACGCCGTGCAGAACTCGATGAACGCGGGCGACAACTCGCTGATCGGCGGCCTCATCTCGGCGCTGACGCTGATCGGCTGCCATGTGCTGATCTCGCGCCTGGCCTGGGCCAGCCCGCGGCTGGCGCGCTGGCTGGACGGCTCGCCGCGCGTGCTGATTCGCAGCGGCCAGATCGACAAGGACACCTTGCGCGACGAGCGCCTGACGCTGGACGACGTGCAGGCCGCCCTGCGCGCCGCCGGCTGCCTGCACACGCACGAGGTGGAGCGCGCCACCATCGAGACCAACGGCCAGATCACGGTGGTGCTGCGCAACCGCGACTCGGCCTGCGACGAACCCACGCCCGGCACCGGAGCGTGAGCGCCGGCGCGCCTCAAGCCTCGAAGCGCAGCACCACGCGGCAGCCCTGGCCAGGCGCGCTGTCGATGGCCAGTTGCCCGCTCAATTGCGCGGCTTGCTCGCGCAGGCCCACCAGGCCGTAGTGCCCGTCGTGGCGGGCGCCGGGGTCGAAACCGATCCCGTCGTCGTGCAACTCGAGCCGCCAGCGCGCCGGCTCGTCGCTGTCGGCGCCGGGCACGGTCTCGGGCGTCAGCGTCAGCGTGATCTGGCGGGCCTGGGCGTGGTGCTCGGCGTTGCGCAGGGCCTCGCGCGCGATGGCAAACACGATCGCCGCGCGCTCGTCGGTCAGCTCGGCCGCGGCCGGATCGATGTGCGCATGCACCGCTGCCCCGCTGCGCTCGCCCAACCGCTCCAGCAGGGTCTGCAACTCGGGACCCAGGCCGTTGTCGTGCACGCCGCTGGCGCGCATTTGCCCGATCGCCAGGCGCACGTCGGCCAGGCCGCTGGCGGCCACCTGTTCGGCCTCGGCCAGCTCGGCGTCGAGTTGCGCGTGGCTCCAGCGCGTACCCAGCTTGCGCATCAGGCGAATCTGCGTGAGCAGCGCCATCAGCGAATGCGCCAGCGTGTCGTGCAAGCCGCGCGCCAGGCGCAGGCGCTCGCGCGTGACGGCGGCGCGCCGCGCGTCCTGCGCCAGGCGCTCGATGTGCGCGGTGCGCGAGGCCACGCGTGCGTCCAGCTCGGCGTTCAGGCGGGCCAGCGCCGCTTTTTCGTCCTGCAGGTGGCCGATCAGTTGCGCCAGCGCGGCGCCAATGGCGTGCACCTCGTCGCGGCCCGCCGGCACGGCCACCGTGTCGCGGCGCCCGCCTTGAACGGCGCGCGCCTGGCGCGCCAGTTCATCGAGCCGCCGCAACGGCCGGCGCGCCACGAGCACCACCGCCAGCGCCGCCAGCAAGCCCACGGCCAGCACGCCGGCCAGCACGGCGCGGCGCGTCTGGCGGGCCCGCGCCAAGGCCGGCGCCGCATCTTCGCGCACGAGCACCTGCCAGCCCATGCCTTGCGCCGGCATGCCGCGCTCGACACCCGATGCGGGCCGCCCCAGCAGATAGCGCCCGCCTTCGCTCAAATCCGCCATGGTCGCGGCGCCGTCCAGGTGCGCGGGGCCCGCCAGCACGCGGCCGGCGGGGTCGAGCAACAGCAGTTGCATCGAAGCAGCCCCGGCCATCGCGCGCAGGCGGGCGTCCAGCTCGGCCTGCAGCCACAGCCAGGGCAGTTGCGCCACCAGCACGCCGGCGGGGGGCTGGTCGGCGCCAGCCAGCGGCACGGCCAGCACCAGCGCGTCGGATCCGGCGGCGGCGCGGGCGCGGTGCAGGATGACCCGGGGCGCGCGCAGGGCTTGCTGGAGCTCGCGCGGCAGCGCCACGGGGGCGGCCGTGCCGTCGGTGGCCGCCACCAGCGCACCATTGGCGTCCTGCAAGCCGATCCAGCCCAGGGCCGGCTGCGCACGCTGCAAGGCGCGCAAGCGTTCGTCCAGGTTTGTGGCAGCTGCACCACCCTGGGGCCACTGCGCCGTCGTGGCCTGCATCGCGGCCAGCAGCACCTCCACCTGGGCCAGCAGCGCGTCGGCGGTCTGGCCGGCCGTTTGCACCAGGCGGGCCTGGGTGTCGGCGCGCATGTCACGCTCAGCGGCGCCAGCGGCCAGTTCGCCCAGGATCAACGCCCCCGCCGTCATCAGGACGAACACCGCCCAACCCACGGCCGCGGCGATGTGCCGGCGCGGGTCCAGCGGCTGCCAAAAGGGCCCCGCCGGCGGCTCGTCACCGGGCGGGGTGGCATGCGATAAGCTTTGGGTCATGCAACGCAGGGACAGTGCTTCGAATCGATTGTGCGGCAGCCAGCGCGCGCTGCGGTGGCATGGGCGTTGAGCACGCCGCCGCACCCGCCGTCGGCGCGCCGCTGCGCCTGCTGGTGGCCGACGACCAGCCCATCATCCGCCGCGGCCTGGCGCTGATGCTGGACGCCGAACCCGACATCGAGGTGGTGGGCCAGGCGACCGATGGCCAGCAGGCGCTGGAGCTGGCGCACGCCCTGCGCCCCGACGTGGTGGTGATGGACCTGCACATGCCGCGCGTGAGCGGGGTGGCCGCCACCCGCTTGCTGAGCGCGCAATTGCCGCGGGTGGCGGTGGTGGTGCTGACCACCTTCGACGACGACGAGCTGGTGTTCGAAGCCGTGCGCGCGGGCGCCCGCGCCTATCTGCTGAAGGACGCTGCCGAGGCCGAGGTGCTGGAGACCGTGCGCGCCGTGCACCGCGGCGAATCGCGCCTGTCGCCCGCCGTGGCACGCAAGGTGCTGGAGCAGTTTCGGGCACTGGCGCAGGGCTGGCACGGCGCGGCGCCGGCGGCCGCGCCGGCCCCAGCCGAACACGCCCCCGATGCGCTGGAGGAGCCCCTGTCGGACAAGGAGGAGCGCATCCTGGCCCTGCTGGCCGACGGCTGCTCCAACAAGCAGATCGCCGAGCAGGTGTTTCTGGCCGAAGGCACGGTGAAGAACTACGTCAGCCGCATCATGGAAAAACTGCATGCCCGCAACCGCACCGAGCTGGCGGTGAAGGCGACGGGCCGGCACGGTTGACGGGCGCCGCACCCCTCATTGACGGGCTTTCCCGGTCGCCATGCTGGACTTCATCACGTGCTCGGAGGCCGACTTGTCCAGGTTGAGCTTGCAGTACTGGTCCAGCTCGGGCTTCAGCCTTTCTTCGACGCCCAGCTTGTCCACGATGATCGAGGTGACCTTCGTGGCTGCTGGGGCGCGTTGCGCAGTGCCCTGGATGAAATTGGTTTTTGCCGTTTCGTCCATCGCAAGGTAGTCCCTGCAACTGAGCTTGGGCGGGCCGCTGCCGGCCGGCGCGGTCTGCGCCAGCGGCGCGCCAACGCTCAGGGCAACGGCCAGTGCCGACAGGCAGGTGAAGGTTTTCATGCCGGCCTCCTGTGAAGCGCAGGTCTATTGCATGAACCAGCCATGGCTGACCACCAGCGACTGGCCGGTGAGGGCGTTGCTGGGCCAGGCGGCAAAGGTCAGCGCGGCCTGGGCGACGTCGTCCACGGTAGTGAATTCGCCATCGACCGTGTCCTTGAGTATCACGGTCTTGATCACGTCGTCCTCGCTGATGTGCAGCTCGGCGGCCTGCTCGGGGATTTGTTTTTCAACCAGCGGCGTGCGCACGAAGCCGGGGCAGATGACGTTGCTGCGGATGTTGTGCGGCGCGCCCTCCTTGGCGATGACCTTGGCCAGGCCTTCCAGGCCGTGCTTGGCGGTCACGTAGGGGCTCTTGAGCTTGGACGCCTCCTTGGAGTGCACCGAGCCCATGAAGATGATCGAGCCGCCGCGGCCGGACGCGATCATCTGGCGCACCGCCGCGCGCGAGGTGAGAAAGCCGCCGTCCAGGTGCACGGCCAGCAGCTTCTTCCAGTCGGAGAACTTGAAGTCCTCGATTGGCGCGACGATCTGGATGCCGGCGTTGCTGACCACGATGTCGACCGCGCCCAGTGCCTTTTGCACCTGGGCAAATCCGGCATCGACCGCGGCTTCGTCGGTCACGTCCATGGCCACGGCCAGGGTCTTGACGCCTTTCTTGCCGATGGCGTCGGCGGTGGCTTGCGCGTCGGCCAGCTTGAGGTCGGCGATGACGACGTTGGCGCCGGCGTCGGCGTAGACCTCGGCGATGCGCTTGCCCAGCCCGCTGGCGGCGCCGGTGACGAGGGCCGTCTTGCCCTTGAGGCTGAGGGTGGTGCTGGCTTGCACGGGTGAGCTGCTCATGAGCTTTCTCCTGGTGTTTGTGAATGAAATCGGTTGTTTTCGCCCGTCGATCAAGCGCAATCAGCTATCAAATTGATACTACGCGGCTTTCTTGCGGGTGCCGGCGCCGTCGGTCAGGTAGTCGTGCACCACCTCGCCCAGGCCCAGCGTGAGGTCGGTCAGGATGTGCACCGCGCCCACCACCTCCAGCACCGGCAGGCGCGCCACCGGGGCCAGCGCGTGCTCGAACAATTGCAGCGCCGCCGGGCCCTCCCAGGCGCCCTTGATGGTGACGTCCTGGCAGTGGTAGCGCACCAGCTCGCAGATGCGCGGCGTGCAGTCCACATGCGGCATGATCTTGAGCAGGTAGTTTGCGCCGGTGACGGCAGCCATGGCCTTGTCATGGTCAAACGGGCGGTGCTTGTAGCCCATGGTGCCGGTGGCCACGCGCACGTTGCCGTAGTCCAGCGTGCCCACCAGCACGTCCTTGTCCACGCCCAGGCTGGGGCCGGCCAGCTTCTTGGGAAAGCCCCAGATCTCGCGCCCGCCGGCGATCGGCGCGTCGTCGTTGAGGAACATGTTGTGCGAGTAGGTGCCCGGCTCGCCGTTGAACAGCACGGGGATGACCTGGCCCGACTCGGTGTAGTCGCCAAAGCCGGTGGAGTCGGGCATGCGGATGAATTCCATCTTGACGATGGCGCCGGGCGCGGGCTGCAGCGGCGCGGGCACCACGGCGGCCAGCCGCTCGGGGTCGGTGCGGTAGCTGATGACCATGAACTCGCGGTTGATGAAGCGATACGGCCCGCGCGGGTAGATCGGGCTGGTCAGCGGCATGGCCCAGGCCTGGGCGCGCACTTCGGTGAGGTTCATGACGGGTTCTCCGGGTTCTTGCGATTCGAGACGTGGCGCGCCATCGAGACGTCGGGCTGATGGTCGAGCACGCGAAACTCGCCGGGCCGCGGCGGCCCCTGGCGCGCCAGCAGTTGCAGCGACGCGTCCATGTCGGCGCCGCCGGCCTGCCAGTGCTCGGTCATGGACAGGTGCGAGAACTCGTAGTCCTTGGTCTGCGTCTCGCAGGCATTGCGACGATGGATGACGTGCACCAGGGTGACGGTCGCATCCTGCGTGCCGCGCAGCAGCGCGCGCACCTCGGCGCTGCTTTGCTGCGTTTTTGAAAGCAGCGCGGCCACGCGGTGCAAGCGCTGGTGCAGCTCGTGGCGTTCGCGCGCCAAGTCGCTCACCAGGCGCGTGCGGCTGGAATAGCGGATGTCCTTCTCGCGCTCGGCCGCATCGGCCAGGGTCTCGGGCACGCGGCCGCGGGCGTTGAACAGGTCGATCTGGAACACCGTCAGCGGACGCTCGGAGGCGCCGTCCAGGTGGTCCATCACATAGGTCAGCGGGGTGTTGGACACCAGCCCGCCGTCCCAATACCAGTGGCCGTCGATGGGTACCGCCGCAAAGCCCGGCGGCAGCGCGCCGCTGGCCATCACGTGCTCGGCACCGATGCGCTCGCGCCGGTTGTCGAAGTAGGTGAAGTTGCCGCTTTGCACGTCCACCGCGCCAACCGAAAAGCGGATCGGCCCGTCGTTGAGCAGGTCAAAGTCCACCAGCTCCAGCAAGGTGTCGTGCAGCGGTGCGGTGTCGTACCAGCTGACCGGCGGCTGGGGCCACCAGGCCAGCGGCGGGCGCGGCGCAAAAAAGCCCGGCACGCCCACCAGCGCGCCCCACAGCGCCATCGCGTTGTCCCACCAGCCGCGCGCCGGCCCCAGCAGTTCCGGGTCGGGCCGCACCGGCAGCGCCACGCTCACGCGCTCCCAGAACGCGCGCAGCCGATCGACGCGCCGCTGCGGCGGATTGCCGGCAATCAGCGCGGCGTTGATGGCGCCGATGGAAATGCCCGCCACCCAGTCCAGCGACTGCGCCCGCTCGGCCAGCGCTTCGTAGGCGCCCGCCTGATACGCGCCCAGCGCGCCCCCGCCTTGCAGGACGAGGGCGGTCATCGGGCTTTTTTGATGCAGGGAATCGGGACGGGGCATGGTGGTTCGAGGGGTCAGATTTCAGTCGACAGTTGGCAGAGGACGACGGCGCTTGCGGAGGGCGCAACGGCGGTGGCGTTTTCACTCGCGGTCATTTCGCCAGCAGCGCATCCACATCAAAGAGGCAGAAGGCCGCGGAGCAGGCCATGCCAGCGATCGCCGCGGAAGGGCTTGGCCCGCCCGCTGGCGATGCCCCTGCAAGGGGGCTGAGGTCTGCGGCTCCAGACCTGCCTGCGCAGGTCTGGACAGACCGAAGGGCCGCCCCCTCTGGCGGCGAGCACCAGGCGCAACAGCGCGCAGCGCGTGGAGACTGGGGGTGGGTCACATGACCCAGTGGAAGTTGGCATCCATGCCCTTGGGGCCGATGTGGACGTCACGCGTCAGCGTGTCGCCCTTGTAGGCGGCGGTGATGCGATAGTCGCCCTGCGGCAGCTGCACATAGGTCATCGGGCCGGCGTCCTTCAGGCGCAGCACGGCGCGACCGCTGTGGTCGAAGACCTTCAGCTTCACGTCGGCGACGAACTCGTTGCTGGACTTGGTCGAAAAAGTCATGCGCAGCGGCCAGTGGTGCGCGTCCTTGTGCATGCGCTCTTCGCTCGCCTGGCCGACGCCGCCGTTCAGATAGGTGGTGCCGGGCACGACGTCGAACATCGTCACGTCTTCATCGACCACCGCGGACTTGTTGGCCTGCGTGGTCTGGGCCGGTGCGGTGGCGTTGGGCGCGGCGGCCCAGGCGGGGGCGGCCAGCGTGCCGCCCAGCGTCAGGGCGGCAGTCAGCACCGCGCAGCGCAGGCCGGTGCGTTGAAAGATGATCGTGTTCATGATGGACTCCTGGTTCATCGGTGCTTCGGGGATGCCTGCGAAGAAAGCCGTTGAAGCGACGACCCTCGGGGGTCGTCAGGCATGGCTCACACGATAGGCGTGCAGGCCGCGCCGGCACAGTGCCGATCGTCACAATCTGCAGTGACCGAGTGCACGATCGGGGCCGCTTGGCAGCCGGCGCCCGAATCAGCCCGGCACGGGCGCGCCGGGCGTGCGGCGCCGGAACATGCCGTAGCCATCCATCATCAGCACCTGCTCGCCGTGCTGGTTGAACATCTCCCAGATCGTGCGCACCAGGCCGACGTCGGGGCGCGACTTCATGGGCCGCGTCTCGACCACGCGCTGGCGCAGCGTGAGCGTGTCGCCGGGGAAAACGGGTTTCAGCCATTGCAGCTTTTCCAGCCCCGGCGAGCCCAGGCTGGACGATTCGAGCAGGAAGTTGCGCACCATCAGGCCCATCGCCATGCTGCACGTGTGCCAGCCGCTGGTGGCCAGCTGGCCGAACATCGACCGCGCCGCGGCCTCGTCGTCCAGGTGAAAGGGCTGGGGGTCGTAGCGGCCGGCAAAGGCCAGCGCCTCCTCGCGCTCGACGGTGACGCTGCCCAGCTCGATGGTCTGGCCTGCGTGCAGGTCTTCCCAGTAGTACTTGATGGTCTTGTTGGCGCGGGTTTGCGGCATCGGGGGTTCCTGTCAATGAATTGGCGCGGCCTGGCCCATGGCACGCAGGCTCGCGGTCTGCTAAAACAGGCCCATTATTCGCACAGGCCGCCATGTCCCGCCCCATCGACTACTTCTTCACCCCGCAAAGCCCCTGGGCTTATCTGGGCCACGCCCGCTTCGTCGACTTGCTGCGCGCCAGCCGGCGCGCCGTGCGCGTGCTGCCGGTGGACTACGGCCGCATCTTTCCGCTCTCGGGCGGCCTGCCGCTGGGCCAGCGCGCGCCGCAGCGCCAGGCCTATCGACTGGCGGAACTGCGCCGCTTTGCCGCGCACCTGAACATCGCGCTGCACGCCGAGCCGCGCCACTTTCCGGTGGACGGCGCCCCCGCCGCGCGCCTGATCACCGCCGTGGCGCAGGCCGACGGCCCCGATGCCGCGCTGCGGCTGGCCGGCGCCGTGATGGCCGCCTGCTGGGCCGAGCAGCGCGACATCGCCAACGCCGGCACGCTGGCCGAACTGCTGGACGAATGCGACCTGCCGGCCGCGCACCTGGCCGCGGCGCAGGCGCCCGAGGTGCAGGCGCGCTACGAGGCGCACACGCAGGCAGCCATCGACGCCGGGGTGTTCGGCGCGCCCACCTACGTCATCGATGGCGAGCTGTTCTGGGGCCAGGACCGGCTGGACTTCGTGCGCCGGGCCTTGGGGGTTTGACAAGAGCCTCTGCCAACCAGCCGAACGCAAGAACGCAAAGGGAAATCGCAAAGGGCGCGAAAAATTCAACCTTGGGCTGTGGCGCGCATGAGCATTGAACGCCCAACCATCCATACAGGAGCAAAAGCATGGGGCAATGGATTGAACTGAAGGCAGCAGACGGCCAGGCCGTCAGCGCCTGGCAGGCCGAGCCGGCGGGTGCGCCGCGCGGGGCGGTGGTGGTGCTGCAGGAGATCTTTGGCGTCAACGCGCACATCCGCGCGGTGACCGACGGCTTTGCGGCCGAAGGCTGGCTGGCGCTGGCGCCGGCCACCTTCGGGCGGGTGCGCGCAGGGGTTGATCTGGGCTACACCGAAGCCGACCTGCAGACCGGCATGGGCCTCAAGCGCGCGGCCGAGGCGCTGCCCGCGCCCGGCGTGCTGCCCGACGTGCAGGCCGCCATCGACCACGCGGCGCGGGCCGGCGCGGGCAAGGTCGGCGTGGTGGGCTACTGCTGGGGCGGGCTGCTCACCTGGCGCGCGGCGTGCGAGCTGCGCGGGCTGGCCGCTGCCGTGCCCTACTACGGCGGCGGCATGACCGCGCCGGCCGAGCTGGCGCGCACGCCCCGGGTGCCGGTGCTGGCGCACCTGTCGGACCACGACGCGTCGGTGCCGCTGGCCGGCGTGCAGGCGCTGCAGCAGGCGCACCCCGATGTCGAGGTGCACCTGTACGCCGCGGCGCACGGCTTCAACTGCGACCAGCGCGCGGCCTGGAACGCGCCGGCGGCGGCGCTGGCGCGCGAGCGGACTTTGGCGTTTTTCGCGCGGCATCTGGCGCGCTGACGACCGCGGCCTGCGCCTCGGCCTGCCGGAAGGCCTGGCCGAATCCGTCCAGGTGCTCCAGCAGCGCGCGCAGCGCGGCGCTGTTGTGGCGCCGCTGCATGTAGGCCACGTACAGCCACACGTCGGTGGGCGAGAAGGCCTCCAGCGCGGTCTCCAGCTCGCCGCGCTCGATGTGGGCAGCCAGCGCGCGCCGCGCGCCCCACACCACGCCCAGGCCTTGCGCGGCCAGCGTGGCCAGCGGCGCCACGTTGGTGGTGACGAAGCGCGGTTGCAGCGCCAGCTCCAGCGGCTTGCCGCGCACGCTGAACTGCCAGGTCGGCGCGCGATCCTGCAGGCTGTGGGCCAGTTGCACGTGCTGGCGCAATTCGTCGGGGTGGCTGGGCTTGCCGTGCTCGCGCCAGTACGCGGGCGTCGCCGCCGCCACGAAGTCGATGGGCAGCAGGCGCCGCACGATCAGGTTGGCATCGCGGATGGGCCCCACGCGAAAGGCCAGATCGATGCCCTCTTCGGCCAGGCTCAGCTCGCGGTCGGTCACGTGCAGGTGCAGCGCCACCTCGGGGTACTGCTGCATGAAGCGCCCCAGCATGGCCGGCAGGTCGGTCTGCATCAGTGCATGCGGCGCGGTCAGTTGCAGGCGCCCGCTGGGGCGGGTGGCGCGCTCGTGCAAGGCGGCCTGCGTCAGGTCGATCAACTCCATCATCGGCCCGCTGCGCTCGAACAGCAGCTGGCCGGCGTCGGTGAGCGAGACCTTGCGGGTGGTGCGGTTGAACAGGCGCACGCCGAAGCGCGCCTCCAGCTGCACCACGGCCTTGCTGACGCTGGGCGGCGACACGCCCTGCGCGCGCGCGGCGGCCGAGAAACTGCCCAGGCGCGCCACTTCGCGAAAGATTTGAATGAGATCAAGCGAGTCCATGGGCGGTGATTATTTCCGATTCGGAAAAGGTGAAGTTATCCGATCGGGCTTTTTCAAACCGGCTTGCCGTCGCAAACTGCGTGCCATCGAAGGACGGAAACCACGCGCTTCGACAGCGAATCCGGCACCCAGCCGACAGCCATTCAACTGAAAGAAGGAAAGCATCATGAAATCCATTCAAGTCACCCTCGCCGCCGCTGCCCTGCTGCTGTCGGGCACCGCCTTTGCCGCGCAACCTGCCGCCGGCGAAGCGCCCTATTTCAACGCGCCGGTCGCCAGCACCAGCGCCAGCAGCGTGCAACGCCAGGACGTGATGGCCGATGCGGCCCGCCACATGCCCGCCGCCGGTGAAATGAACACGCAAGCCGCGCCGGCCGCCGCCAGCACCGTGACGCGCGCCCAGGTGCGCGAAGCCACCCGTGACGCGATTGCCCACGGCTACCGTCCGGCCTCGGGCGAATCCGCCTGACGCACGCGCCGGCCGCACGCCGGCCAATGATTCAACGCCCCGCCCGGGCCACCGGTCGGGGCGTTGTTGCGTCAGGATCCAGGCGCGTCCTCGCGCTCGTGGCTGAGGTAGCGCCGGCGCCAGAACAGCAGCAGGATGCCCACGGCCAGCAGCCCCAGCAGGGCCAGCGCCACCCACATGCCGATGCCGCTGTGGATCAGCGGCAGCTGGTCGAAGTTCATGCCGAAAAAACCCGTGAACAGGTTCAGCGGCAGGAACACCGCCGTGATGGCCGTGAGCGTGCGCATGATGTCGTTGGTGCGCTGGCCCTGCGCGTTGAAGTGGATCTGCACCGCGGTCTCGGCCGACTGCTCCAGCCGCCGGGCGTGGTGCAGGACGCGGTCGATGTGCTCCATGACGTCGCGCGCGCGCGCCACCAGGCCGTCGCGCCGGCGCACGGCCTGATCGACATCGGCGGCCCAGTCCGACAGGGGCTGCTCGCGCAAGGTGTCGAGCCATTCCTGCATGGCGTCCTGCTGCTCCTCGCACAGCTCCTGCAGCCAGTGCAGTTGCTGGCGCGCATCCATCAGCTGCGGCCAGGTGTCGGACTTGGGGTTGGGGCGCAGCAGCACCTGCTGCGCGGCCTCGAGGCGACGCGTGAGGTCCTTGCGCAGCTCCAGGTAGCTGTCGACCATGGTGTTGATCAGCTGCAGCGCGAGGTCGGCCGGGCTTTGCGGCAGGCGCGAGCGCGTGGCCGTGGCGTCCACGCTCAGGCGCGCGTCGGTGGCCAGGCGCTCGATGAAGCCCAGCGCCACCGGGCAGCCCGGCGGATGCACGCTGATCAGGAGATGGCCGAACACCGCAAAGCCCACGGCCCGCGAGTCGATGCGGCCGGCGGCAGCGTCCTGCGCGGCCACCGCGCTCGCCTCTTGCGCGGTCGCCAGCCGGCGAAAGATCACGCGGTCATAGACCGAGGTGGCGTCGAAGTTCGAGGGATGGGCCTCGTTGGCCAGGTCGCGTGCATGAACGTCCAGCAGGGCCGCGCCGCCCAGGTGCTGCGCGGCGGCCTGCTGCTCGGCCAGCGTGGCGGCAAACTCGGCGCGCTCCAGGTAAATCCAGACAAAGCCGTCATGGGGCGCGTGGCGCGGCGGCGCGTCGAGAAAGCGCAGGCTGCCGGCGGTGAATTCGACGATCGACACGGAGGGTTCGGGTTTTTCAGTCAAATCGGCTTGCAGCGCTTGATGGACAATCGCAACCAGCTATTTATTTTGTAGTAAACGGGCAGCGTCACGGGCAAAGTAGGTCAGCACGCCGTCGGCGCCGGCGCGCTTGAAGGCCAGCAGCGCCTCCAGCACCACGCGGTCGTGGTCGAGCCAGCCGTTTTGCGCCGCGGCCTTCAGCATGGCGTATTCGCCACTGACCTGGTAGGCGAAGGTGGGCACGTGAAAGGTGTCCTTCACGCGCCGCAGCACGTCCAGGTAGGGCATGCCGGGCTTGACCATCACCATGTCGGCGCCTTCCTGCAGGTCGATGGCCACCTCGCGCAGCGCCTCGTCGCCGTTGCCGGGGTCCATCTGATAGACCTTCTTGTCGCCCTTGCCCAGGTTGGCGGCCGAGCCCACGGCATCGCGAAACGGGCCGTAAAACGCGCTGGCGTACTTGGCGCTGTAGGCCATGATGCGCGTGTGGATGTGGCCCTTGGCCTCCAGCGCCTGGCGGATGGCGCCAATGCGCCCGTCCATCATGTCGCTGGGCGCGACGATGTCCACGCCCGCGGCGGCCTGCACCAGCGCCTGCTTGACCAGCTGGCCCACGGTCTCGTCGTTCAGGATGTAGCCGCTCTTGTCCAGCCAGCCGTCCTGGCCGTGGCTGGTGTAAGGGTCCAGCGCCACGTCGGTCATGATGCCCAGCTCGGGAAAGCGCTTTTTGAGCTCGCGCACCACGCGCGGGATCAGGCCGCGCGCGTTGGTCGATTCGCTGCCCTTGTCGTCCTTCAGCCTGGCGTCGATCACCGGAAACAGCGCCAGCACCGGGATGCCCAGCTGCACGCACTCCTCGGCCACCGGCAGCAGCAGGTCCAGCGACAGGCGCTCGACGCCCGGCATCGAGGGCACGGCCTGGCGCTTGCCCTTGCCGTCCTGCACGAACACGGGGTAGATCAGGTCGTCGGCCGACAGACGGTGCTCACGCACCAGGCGGCGGGTGAAATCGTCGCGGCGCAGGCGGCGCGGACGCAGGGCGGGAAAGGGGGCGGGGGCAAAAATCGTCATGGCGAAAATTGTGCCCCAAACGGCCGCCCGCCCGTCGCGCGCGATACGACTCCAGCGCCCCCGAAAAGTTCATGGATTTTGTTGAGAATCGTGCACACTTTTGGTATATTTATCGCGGGCGATTCGTCGCTCCCCGCTTTTCCTCCCTGAGCGGGAGCCTTGATGTGTGACAGCAGACAGGCTTTTCGACCCCAGCCGTTCGCGGCTGGGGTTTTTTCGTTTCCACCGCCTACACTCGCGCCATGTTGTGGATCAAAGCGCTGCACATCGTATTTGTCGTCAGCTGGTTCGCGGGCCTGTTCTACCTGCCGCGCATCTTTGTCAACCTGGCCATGGTGGCCCCCGGCTCCGGCGCCGAGCGCGCACGCCTGTTGCTGATGGCGCGCAAGTTGTATCGTTTCATGACCGTGCTGGCGGTGCCCGCGCTGGCCTTTGGCCTGGTGCTGTGGCTGGGCTACGGCATCGGCCGCGGGCCGGGCAACGGCTGGCTGCACGCCAAGCTGGCGGTGGTGCTGGCGCTGCTGGCCTACCACGCGGCCTGCGGGTGCCTGCTGGCGCGCTTTGAACGCGGCGAGCCGGCGCGCGGCCACGTGTGGTTTCGCTGGTTCAACGAGCTGCCGGTGCTGGGCTTGCTGGCGGCGGTGATCCTGGTGACCGTCAAGCCTTTTTGAAAGCCGACGCTTTCCGAGCAGCGCCCATGGAGCGCCCCACCCATTCCGCGGCCGGTCCGCTGGCCCTGCTGTACGTCGCGCTGATCGTCTACGCCAGCCTGTTTCCGTTCACCGGCTGGCGCGACCAGGGCATCGTGCCCTGGGCCTATCTGCGCGCGCCCTGGCCCAGGTACTGGACGGGGTTCGACCTGGCCGTCAACGTGGTCGGCTATGCGCCCATGGGTTTGCTGCTGACCCTGGCGCTGCTGCGCACGCGGCGCGCCGGCGTGGCCGTCCTGCTGGCCGGTGCGGCCGCCACGGCGCTGTCGTTTTCCATGGAGTGCCTGCAGTCGTACCTGCCCATGCGCGTGGCCTCCAACGTGGACTTCGCGCTCAATTCCGCCGGCGGCTGGCTGGGCGCGCTGCTGGCCTGGGCGCTGGCGCGGCTGGGCGCCGTCGGGCGCTGGGAGCAGCTGCGTGCCGACTGGTTCGGCGGCGAATCGCGCGGCGCGCTGGTTCTGCTGGCGCTGTGGCCGGTGGGCCTGCTGTTTCCCATGCCGCTGGCCTATGGCATGGGCCAGGTCTATGAGCGCGCCGAGGAGGCCCTGGCCGAATGGCTGATGGACACGCCCTTTCTGGACTGGCTGCCGGTGCGCGACATCGAGCTGCAACCCATGCTGCCCTGGGCGGCGGCGGCCAGCGTGGCGCTGGGCGCGCTGGCGCCGTGCGTGCTGGGCTACACCGTGGTGGCGCCGCGCGCGCGCCGCGCGGTGTTTGCGCTGGCGGCACTGGCCGTGGGGCTGGCCGTGTCGGCGCTGTCGGCGGCGCTGTCCTACGGGCCGGCCAACGCCTGGGCCTGGGTCACGCCGGCGGTGCGGCAAGGCCTGCCGCTGGCGGCCCTGGGCGCGGCCGTCCTGCTGCCGCTGCCGCCGCGCGCCTGCGCCGTCGCGCTGGTGCTGCTGCTGGGGGCGCAACTGACGCTGCTCAACAGTGCCACGCCGAACGTGTACTTTGCCAGCACGCTGCAAAAATGGGAGCAAGGACAGTTCATTCACTTTTATGGCCTGTCGCAGTGGGTGGGCTGGCTGTGGCCCTTTGCGGTGCTGGCCTGGTTGCTGGTGCAACTGCTCAAGCCCGCCCCGAAGCCTAAAATCGCGCCATGAGCACCGCACCCGCCGCGCCCTATTACGCGCGCCACATCTTTTTCTGCCTCAACCAGCGCACCAACGGCGAGGACTGCTGCGCCAACCACGGCGCGCAGGCCGCGTTCGACCACTGCAAGGCCCGCGTCAAGGCCGAGGGCCTGGCCGGCGTGGGCCAGGTGCGCGTGAACAAGGCCGGCTGCCTGGACCGCTGCGCCGGCGCGCCGGTGGCGGTGGTGTACCCCGAAGGCACCTGGTATTCGTACGTGGACACGAGCGACATCGACGAGATCATCGACTCGCACCTCAAACAAGGCCGCGTGGTCGAGCGCCTGCTGCTGGCGCCGGACGTGGGCCGCTGAGCGCCTCGCATTTACAAGCCATTTCAACTTGCAGCGCTGATCTCGCCGGCGCAGCCAGCTACAATTTGAATAGCTGATGAACGCGCTCTCCAAACCCTTGAGCCTGCACGGCCCGGCCGGCGCCCTGCAGGCGCTGCTCGACACGCCGCTGCTCGATCCCGGTGTTGCGCCGCGCGGCACGGCCGTCATCGCCCACCCCCACCCGCTGTTCGGCGGCACCATGACCAACAAGGTGGTGCAGACCCTGGCGCGCGCCTGCGTGCTGTGCGGCTGGCGCGCGCTGCGCTTCAACTTCCGTGGCGTGGGCGAGAGCCAGGGCGCGTACGACGAAGGCCGCGGCGAGCTGCAGGACATGCTGGCCGCCATCGAGCAGCAGGCGCCGGCCGATGCGCCCTTGCTGATCGCCGGCTTTTCGTTTGGCGCCTTCGTCGCCAGCCAAGCCATCGCCGCGCTGCACGGCGCACGCGCCATCGAGCGCGCGGTGCTGGTGGGCACGGCCTGCTCGCGCTTTGAGGTGGCCCCCATACCCACGGAACTTCAGGACGCCACCCTGGTCATTCACGGCGAGTTGGACGACACCGTGCCGCTGGCCGCGGTGCTCGACTGGGCCCGCCCGCAGTCGCTGCCGGTCACCGTGGTGCCCGGCGGCGAACATTTTTTTCACGGCCAGCTGCCGCTGCTGCGCTCCCTGGTGGTGCGTCACGTGCGCGCCTGACCGATCTTCTGACCCCTTGTTTTTGCCCACTGCCCCCATGACCCGCCTGCCCCACGCCCTTGCCGCCATCGCCCTGTGCGCCGCCGCCCTCACCGCCCACGCGCAAAGCCCGCAACCGCCCGAGGTGGCGGCCAAGGCCTATCTGGTGATGGACGTGAGCTCGGGCCAGATCCTGGCGGGCAAGGACATGGACGCGCCGGTCGAGCCCGCGTCACTGACCAAGCTGATGACCGCCTACGTGGTGTTCGACGCCCTGCGCGCCAAGAAGATCACGCTGACGCAGACCCTGCCCGTGAGCGAGCGCGCCTGGAAGACGCCCGGCTCGCGCATGTACATCGACCCCAAGATGCAGGTGCCCGTGGAGGACCTGATCAAGGGCATGATCGTGCAGTCGGGCAACGACGCCACGGTGGCCCTGGCCGAGGGCGTGGCCGGCACGGTGGAGCGCTTCGTCGAGCTGATGAACGACCAGGCCAAGGCGCTGGGGCTGAAGAACACCCATTACACCAACGTCGATGGCCTGCCCGATCCGGCCCACGTCACCACCGCGCGCGAGCTGGCCCTGCTCTCGGCACGGCTGATGCAGGAATTTCCCGAAGACGCCAAGTACTACGCCATCAAGAAATACCGCTACCCCGGCACCCCGGCCAGCAACGACACCAACCGCAACACGCTGCTGTTTCGCGACCCCACGGTGGACGGCCTGAAGACCGGCCACACCAAGGCCGCGGGCTACTGCCTGGTGGCCACCGCGGCGCGCGACTTCCCCAACCTGAAGGGCCGTCGCGTAGTGTCGGTGCTGCTGGGCGCCACCAGCGACAGCGCGCGCATCAACGAATCGCAAAAGCTGCTGAACTGGGGCTACACCGCCTGGGACGACGTCAAGCTGTTCGACGCCGGCCAGCCCGTGGCCACGCCGCGCGTGTGGAAGGGCAAGGCCAGCGAGCTCAAGCTGGGCAGCGCCACGCCCATCGTGGTGTCGGTGCCGGCCGGAACGGCCGCCCAGGTCAAGACCGAGATCGCGCGCCCCGACCCGCTGATCGCCCCCTTCAAGAAGGGCCAGACGGTGGCCACGCTCAAGATCAAGCAAGGCGATCAAACCCTGGGCGAAGTGCCCCTGGTGGCGCTGGACGGCGTGGAGGAATCGGGCTTCTTCGGCCGCGCCTGGGACGCCATGCGGCTGTGGATTCAGTGACGGCGCGCCGGCGCCGACGCACCCCCCTTGCCACGGCAAGGGGCGACACGCGCTGCATCGATTGTGCGCGTCTGGATGAATCGAAACTCACTGATTCATAGCTGCTTGCGCTTTCTTGGCAAGCGCTTGCGCCATTTTTTGTTTTCATCTTTGTCGCTGGGCGCACCTTGAGTCGAGCGCTGGGCGCGCACGCACCGAAGCGGTCAGCTGTCGGCGCCCTTGCCTGCGGCAGGTGTTTCAACCTGCGGGTTCAAGCGGCCAGCGCGGGTGCCCACACTGCTGGTCGCCAGCAAACCCAGCGAAATCAGTACAACGCCCACCATCTCGGCCGCATCGGGCCGCTCGTGCAGCCACGCCCAGGCCAGCAAGATCGCGCCGATCGGCACGCCCAGGCTCGACAGGCTGGCCACCCCCGCGCTCAAGTGCATGATCACGAACGACCACAGGAGAAACGCCAGGCTGGAGGCAAGCACCGCAACGTACAGCACGTCCAGCACCAGCGCAGGCGTCCAGTCAACGGGGCGGCTGGGCACCAGCAGCGCCAGCGCCACCAGCACCAGCGAGCCCAAGAACATCGACCAGAAGGTGAGCGCCAGCGGGTCGGGGTGGTGCAACTGGAACAACTGCTTGGTCAGCACGGTCCCCAGCGCCCAGAAGGCGCCACCGGCAATGGCCAGGCTGGTGCTTTGCCAGCCGCCCAGGTCGTGCCAGGGCTCGATGACCAAAACCAGCCCGACCACGGCCACCGCAATGCCCAACCATTGGCGCGGGCTCGGGCGCTCACGCAGCAGCCCCCATGCGAACAGCACCGCCCAGAACGGCATCGTGTAGACCAGCATCGAGACGCGCCCCGCGCCACCGCTGACCAGCGCCCATTGCGCCAGCGCCTGGAATGCCGCCGTCTGCGTCATGCCGATGGCGAAGGTAAGCTTGAACGGAGTGGGCTTGAGGGGCGCGCGCCGTATCAGCAGCACCACGAACAGCGTGAGCGTTCCCAGTCCGAAGCGCCACGCGGCGAAATCGAACGGCCCCATGTATTGCATGGCGTGCTTGGACACCACCCAGGTGATGGTCCACACCAGCGTGGTCACGATGATGGCGATGATGGGCGCGTTGGACGTCAGCTTGTTGGACATGTTTTGCTAGGCGAAGATCGGGTGGCCCAAGGCGCTGCAACTATAGAACACGACCGCTGCGCAACGACCACGAGCGAGGCCTGCAAGGAACAGCGCGCCGATACAAGTCTGCGCCGAGATCGCGCACGAGGTCAATCAAACAAAAGCGATGCCTGATTGGCTGAAGCACAAGCCCATGCCAGTCCGGCGGAGCCAGCCGTCCGTTCGATGCCCATTCAACCTGGAAACGGATGTTTGTTGCGCCCTGCCCGTCCGGCCGTTTCAACGCCGCGCGTGCGCGACGCCTTCGCGTCACGCTCGCACAAAAAACACCGCGCTCATCACCAGCCCCACCGCGATCACGATCGCGCGCATCCATGCCGCCGGCAGCCACCGGGCCAGGCGCGCGCCGGCAAAGCCGCCCAGGGTGGCAAAAACGGCCATCAGCAGCGCCGGCGCCCAGGCGATCAGGCCACCCAGGGCAAAGGCGGCCACCGACAGCACCGACAGCACGGCCGAGTTGAGGTTCTTCAGCGCGTTGGCGGTGTTCAGGCGCGACTCGCCCGCCACCAGGTACAGCGCCAGCAGCAGGATGCCGACGCCGCCGTTGAAGTAGCCGCCGTAGGTGGTCACCAGCAGCAGGCCCGGCAGGCGCCAGCGCGCCAGGCTGCCGCCCGCACCGGCGCTGCGGCGCGCCAGCCGCGGGCCCAGCGCGAACAGCACCGTGGCCAGCAGCAACAGCCAGGGCACGATGCCGGCAAACACGCGCGCAGGCGTCACCAGCAGCAGCAGCGCGCCGATCACGCCGCCGGCAGCGCTCACCAGCATCTCCCGCTGCAAGACCGCGCCCGGCGTGGCCGCCAGTTCCCGGCGAAATCCGGCCACGCTGCCGAAGTAGCCGGGGCACACCGCCAGCGCGCTGGTGGCGTTGGCGGCAATGGGCGGCACGCCCGCCCACACCAGCGCCGGAAAGGTCAGGAAGGTGCCGCCGCCGGCCATGGCGTTGAGCACGCCGGCGCCAAAGCCCGCCACGGCCAGCACGGCCCAGGTCAGCAAGTCATCCATGAATACTATTGTTTTTGTAGCTGCCAACGCTTTCCTGGAAAGCGCTCAAGCCGGATTTTGCTTGAAACCAAGCGCCGACGCATGCGCCTGCACCGCGTCCAGCCCGAAGCGCTGGCCACGCTGGTGGTCTTGCACGCAGCGCCAGACCAGCGGGCTGCGGTGGCGCTCCTGGCTGGCGCAAATCTCCTCGGGGGTCAGCCACAGCGTGCGCACGATGCCCGCGTCCAGCGCGCGGCCGGGTTGGGGCGCGCCCGCCGTGCCGCTGTAGGCAATGCGCAGCCAGGTGGTGGCCTCGCCCTCGGCGTCGTGCGAGGCGGCCAGGTACACGCCCAGCAGAGCGGCCGGCACGAAGACGCACGCGGTTTCCTCCAGCGCCTCGCGCACGGCGGCGTCCTGCGGCGACTCGCCGGGCTCCAGGTGGCCGGCGGGGGTGTTCAGGCGCAGGCCCTCGGCGGTGTGCTCTTCCACCAGCAGGTAGCGACCGTCCTGCTCGATCACCGCGGCCACGGTCACGCGCGGCGCCCATCGTGCTTTGCTCATCGCGGCGATTATGCAGATCATGCTTTCGGTAACATGCCGGTGACCGAGTGAGGGCGCGGAAATCTAGGACAATGCCCTTCGAACATGGCGGCCCGCCCCGGCGCGCCGGGGCGTCAAGCCCTCGCCTTGCGGTCCGAAACGAGGAGAATTTTTCATGCTGATTGGCGTCCCCGCCGAAACCGCGGCCGGTGAAAGCCGCGTTGCCGCCACGCCCGAAACGGTGAAGAAACTGGTGGCGCAAGGCCACGCGGTGCGCGTGCAGTCGGGTGCCGGCCTGCGCGCCAGCGTGACCGACGAAGCGCTGGCCGCCGCGGGCGCCGAGATCGTCGACGCCGCGGGCGCCTTCGGCACCGAGATGGTGCTGAAGGTGCGCAACCCATCGGCCGCCGAAATCGCGCTGATGAAGCCCGGCACGGTGCTGGTGGGCATGCTCGAACCCTTCAACGCCGAGGGGTTGCAACGGCTGGCGGCCGCGCGCATCACGGGCTTTGCGCTGGAGGCCGCGCCGCGCACCACGCGCGCGCAGAGCATGGACGTGCTCTCATCGCAGGCCAACATCGCCGGCTACAAGGCCGTGATCATGGCCGCCGACCGCTATCAAAAATTCTTTCCCATGCTGATGACGGCGGCCGGCACCGTGAAGGCCGCGCGCGCGGTCATCCTGGGCGTGGGCGTGGCCGGCCTGCAGGCCATCGCCACCGCCAAGCGCCTGGGCGCCGTCATCGAGGCCAGCGACGTGCGCCCCAGCGTGAAGGAGCAGATCGAGTCGCTGGGCGGCAAATTCATCGACGTGCCGTATGAGACGGCCGAGGAGAAGGAAGCCGCCGAGGGTGTGGGCGGCTACGCCCGGCCCATGCCCCAAAGCTGGCTCGACCGGCAAAAGGTGGAGGTGGCCAAACGCGTGGCATTGGCCGACGTGGTGATCTCCACCGCGCTGATCCCCGGCCGCGCCGCGCCGGTGCTGATCACCGAGGACATGGTCAAAAGCATGAAGCCCGGCTCGGTCATCATCGACATGGCCGCCGGCAAGGGCGCGCCCAATGCGGACGGCAGCGTGGGCGGCAACTGCCCGCTGACCGAGGCCGACAAGACCGTGACCAAGCACGGCGTGGTGATCGTCGGCGAGACCAACCTGGCCGCGCTGGTGGCCGCCGACGCCAGCAGCCTGTACGCGCGCAACGTGCTGGACTTTCTCAAGCTGGTGCTGCCGCCGGCGCCCAAGGGCGAGCCGGCCAGCGCCTTTCGCATCGACCCGGAGGACGACATCGTCGTCGCCTGCCTGATGGCGCACGAAGGTGCGGTCACTAGAAAGTCCTGAAGTCTTCCAAGGACGAAGCCCATGTTTTCAAATTCAATTTCCCCGCGCGGCCCGCGCTTGGCGCTGGCCGCCGCCACCCTGGCGCTGCTGGCCGCCTGCGCCGCGCCCGCGCCCACGACGGCCCCCGCAGCCGCGAGTCCTGTCGCCACAGCACCCGATGCGGCCAGCGCACCCGTGATCGAGGTGCCGCCCAGCAGCATCGGCACCTGGATCGACCTGGGCGCGCACCTGGCGCCCTGGCTGGCTGGCGAAGGCGCGCCGCCCGCCAGCGGCGCCAGCGTGCCCACGCGCGTGGCCGGCCTGCAGCGCGAGGACGGCCGCTGGCTGGCCCTGGTGGTGGTGCAGCGCGTGCCGGGTGCCGGCAGCGCCTGCCCGCCCATGGGCCGCCACAGCGTGGCCGGCGCCGATGGCTGCCTGCGCATGCGCCGCGATGCCGACTTCGACCGCTGGCTGCAACAGCAAAACCCGGTGCTGCAGCGCTGGGTCGAGCAGCACGACTGGAGCTCGCGCCCACGCACCTGGATCAGCGACCGCGCCAGCGGCAGCGCCGACGCGCTGGAGGCCGTGGCCCTGGTCGAGCCGGCGCTGCTGGAGCCGACCACGCGCAACAACAACGACTTTTTGACCGCCGGCCAGAACGGCCTGCGCTGGGCCCGGCAGTTCGCCAGCGCCACCCAGGCCACGGCAGGCGGGCAGCCGCTGCGCGTGCCGCCCTTCCCGTATTCGGCCCCGCTGGCCGCCCCGCCCGCCGCCGCGCCCGCCACCATCCCGACCGGCGTGGTCACGGCGCCGCCTGCGGCCACCGCCGAGCAGGTGATGCCCCCGCCCGCCGCGCGCCGCGTGCCGCGCGCCGACCGCCAATAGCCCCGCCGCAAGCCCTGAACCATCGAGGAGCCCCCATGGACGTCGTATCCCACACGATCACCAACCTGACCATCTTCGTGCTGGCCATCTACGTGGGCTACCACGTGGTGTGGACGGTGACGCCGGCGCTGCACACGCCGCTGATGGCCGTCACCAACGCCATCTCGGCCATCGTCGTCGTGGGCGCCATGCTGGCGGCCGCGCTGACTGGCGACTGGTTTCCCAAGCTGCTGGGCGTGGCGGCGGTGGCGCTGGCCTCGGTCAACATCTTCGGCGGATTTCTGGTGACGCGGCGCATGCTGGAGATGTTCAAAAAGAAAGAACGCCCAGCCAAGACGGAGCAAGCGCAAGGCGCTGCAAAATAAGGAGCAGATGGCATGAGCATGAACCTTGTCACCCTGCTGTACCTGATCGCCAGCGTCTGCTTCATCCAGGCCTTGAAGGGCCTCTCGCATCCCACCAGCTCGATCCGGGGCAACCTGTTCGGCATGGTCGGCATGGCCATCGCCGTGCTGACCACGGCCGCGCTGATCGTGCAGATTGCCGGCTCGGCCCTGGGCCTGGCCTGGGTGCTGCTGGGCCTGGTGATCGGCGGCGCCTACGGCGCCTGGCGCGCCAAGACGGTCGAGATGACCCAGATGCCCGAGTTGATCGCGTTCTTCCACAGCATGATCGGCCTGGCGGCGGTGTGCATCGCCGCGGCCACCGTGCTGGAGCCGCACGCGCTGGGCATCGTGGCGCAGGCGGGCGAGGCCATTCCGGGCGGCAACCGCATCGAGCTGGCGCTGGGCGCCTTCATCGGCGCCGTCACCTTCAGCGGCTCGGTCATCGCCTGGGGCAAGCTGTCGGGCAAGAGCAAGTTCCGGCTGTTCCAGGGCGCGCCGGTGCAGTTTGCCGGCCAGCACTGGCTGAACCTGCTGCTGGGCCTGGCGGCGATCTTCTTCATCTTCGGCTTCTGGCACTCGCAAAGCAACTGGGATTTCGCGCTGGTGTGCCTGCTGGGCTTCGTCATCGGCGTGACGCTGATCATCCCGATCGGCGGCGCCGACATGCCCGTGGTCATCTCCATGCTCAACAGCTACTCGGGCTGGGCGGCGGCGGGCATCGGCTTTTCGCTCAACAACAGCATGCTGATCATTGCCGGCTCGCTGGTGGGCAGCTCGGGCGCCATCCTGTCCTTCATCATGTGCAAGGCGATGAACCGGGCGTTTTTGAGCGTGATCCTGGGCGGCTTCGGCGGCGAGGCGGCCACCGCCGGCGGCAAGCAGGAGCAACGCCCGGTCAAGAGCGGCAGCCCCGACGACGTGGCCTTCATGCTGAGCAACGCCGACAGCATCATCATCGTGCCCGGCTACGGCCTGGCGGTGGCGCGCGCGCAGCACGCGGTCAAGGAGATGGTCGCCAAGCTGACGGCCAAGGGCATCGACGTCAAGTACGCCATCCACCCCGTGGCCGGCCGCATGCCCGGCCACATGAACGTGCTGCTGGCCGAGGCCGAGGTGCCCTACGACCAGGTGTTCGAGATGGACGACGTCAACGGCGAGTTCGGCCAAGCCGACGTGGCGATGATCCTGGGCGCCAACGACGTGGTCAACCCCGCCGCGCTGCAAAAGGGCAGCCCCATCTACGGCATGCCGATCCTGGAGGCCTACAAGGCCAAGACGGTGATCGTCAACAAGCGCTCCATGGCGGCGGGTTACGCGGGCCTGGACAACGAGCTGTTCTACATGGACAAAACCATGATGGTGTTCGGCGACGCCAAGAAGGTGGTCGAGGAAATCACCAAGGCCATCGAGTAGGCGGAGCGGGCACCCGCATCGGGCGAGGCGCGCTGGGCCTCGCTTTTTTTTGTGCGCCGGCCGGCCGGCAGCGCCGAGACCGCCACCGGTCACAATACGTTGCAGACCCATTCTTTCAATCGCATCGACGGAGGATTTCAGGCATGACGGATCGCATCTGGCTGAGCGGCTACCCGCAGGGCGTCCCGGCGGACATCGACGCCACGCAATACCCATCGCTGGTGGCGCTGATCGAGGAGAGCTTCAAGAAATACGCCGACCGCACGGCCTATCGCTTCATGGGGCACAGTGTCAGCTACGCCGAGACCGACCAGCAAAGCCGCGCGCTGGCCGCCTACCTGCAGGGCCTGGGCCTGGCCAAGGGCGACCGCGTGGCGCTGATGATGCCCAACGTGCCGCAATACCCCGCCGCCGTGGCCGCGGTGCTGCGCGCCGGCTTCGTGGTGGTCAACGTCAATCCGCTGTACACCGCGCGCGAGCTGGAGCACCAGCTCAAGGACTCGGGCGCCAAGGCCATCGTCATCATCGAGAACTTCGCCGCCACGCTGGCGCAGTGCATCGCCAGCACGCCGGTCAAGCACGTGGTGCTGGCCTCGATGGGCGACCGACTGGGCTGGCTCAAGGGCACGCTGGTCAACTACGTGGTGCGCAAGGTCAAGAAGCTGGTGCCCGCCTTCGACATGCCCGGCGCCGTGCGTTTCAACGACGCGGTGGCCAAGGGCCGCGCCAGCGCGTTCCAGCCTGTGCCCGTGGGCCCCGACGACGTGGCCGTGCTGCAATACACCGGCGGCACCACCGGCGTCAGCAAGGGCGCCACGCTGCTGCACCGCAACCTGATCGCCAACGTGCTGCAGTCCGAGGCCTGGAACGACCCGGTGATGAAGAGCATCCCGACCGGCCAGCAGCCCGCCAGCGTGTGCGCGCTGCCGCTCTATCACATCTTCGCGTTCACCGTGGGCATGATGCTGTCGCTGCGCACCGGCGGCCTGCTGATCCTGATTCCCAACCCGCGCGATCTGCCCTCGGTGTTCAAGGACCTGGCCAAGGAGACGTTTCACAGCTTTCCGGCCGTCAACACGCTGTTCAACGGCCTGGCCAACCACCCTGACTTCGGCACCGTCAACTGGAAGAACCTGAAGGTGTCGGTGGGCGGCGGCATGGCGGTGCAGGGCGCCGTGGCCAAGCTGTGGCTGGACAAGACCGGCTGTCCGATCTGCGAGGGCTACGGCCTGTCGGAGACCAGCCCCTCGGCCACCTGCAACCCGGTCACGTCCAAAGCCTTTACTGGCACCATCGGCCTGCCGCTGCCCAGCACCTTCATCAAGATCCTGGACGACAACGGCGCCGAAGTGCCGCTGGGCCAGCCCGGCGAGATCGCCATCAAGGGCCCGCAGGTGATGGCCGGCTACTGGCAGCGCCCCGACGAGACGGCCAAGGTCATGACCGAGGACGGCTTCTTCAAGAGCGGCGACATCGGCGTGATGGACGAGCACGGCTACACCAAGATCGTGGACCGCAAGAAGGACATGATTCTGGTGAGCGGCTTCAACGTCTACCCCAACGAGCTGGAAGACGTGGTGGCCGCCATGCCCGGCGTGCTGGAGGTGGCCGCGGTGGGCGTGCCCGACGCGAAGACCGGCGAGGCCATCAAGCTGGTGCTGGTCAAGAAGGACCCCAGCCTGACCGAGGACGCCGTGCGCGCCTATTGCCGCGAAAACCTGACGGGTTACAAGCAGCCGCGCATCGTCGAGTTCCGCACCGACCTGCCCAAGACGCCCGTGGGCAAGGTGCTGCGGCGCGAGTTGCGCGACAAATGATGACCCACCCCCGTTGCTCCACTCGCTGCGCGATGTTGCGCCCGGTGCTCGCCGCCAGAGGCGGCGGCCCTTCGGCCTGTCCAGACCTGCGCAGGCAGGTCTGGAGCCGCAGACCTCAGCCCCCTCCAGGGGGCCGAGCCTGCGCACAAAAGGTCCGGTGGACCTTTTTTTGGCTGGCGAGGGGCCGGGACACTGGCCCGGCGCGGCCTGCAAGGCTCGCCAGTGACCGGGGAGACCCCGGCCACGGCGATCGCTGGCGTGGCCGGCTCCGCGGCCGCCCGGCTCTTTGGGCTTCATGCCACGCCAACGACGTCTGGCACCAAGAGTGACCCAATTGCCCCGCATCGGCATCATCAGCGCACTGCACGAGGAACTGGCGGCCGTGCTGCAGCGCCTGCCCGACGAGCAGCGTGAATCGGTCGCCGGGCGCGACTTCTGGTGCGGTCACTGGCACGGGCACGCGCTGGTGGCCGTGCTGGCGCGGGTGGGCAAGGTGGCGGCCGCGACCACCGCCACGGTGTTGATCGAGCGCTTTGGCGTCGACCGCATCGTGTTCACCGGCGTCGCCGGCGGGCTGGCCGCGGGCGTGCGGGTGGGCGACATCGTGCTGGCGCGCGAGCTGTTGCAGCACGACATGGACGCCTCGCCCCTGTTCCCGCGCCACGAGGTGCCGCTGTATGGCCGGGCCCGCTTTGCCGCCGACGCGGCGCTGTCGGACGCGCTGGCCCACGCCGCACAAACCGTGCTGGCGCAGCCCGAAGCCGCATGGGGCACCGCGGTGGCACGCGAACTTGCGCTGCTGCACACGGCCCGCCTGCACCAGGGCCTGGTCGTCACCGGCGACCGCTTCGTCGCCACCGCCCTTGAGAGCGCCGCCCTGCGCCGCGAGTTGCCCGACGCGCTGGCCGTGGAGATGGAAGGCGCCGCCGTGGCCCAGGTCTGCCACGACTACGGCATCCCGTTTGCCGCCGTGCGCACCATTTCCGACCGCGCCGACGACAGCGCGCACCTCGACTTCAGCCGGTTCGTGCGGCAGGTGGCCAGCCCGGTCAGCGCGGCGGTGCTGGAAGCCTATTTCCAGAAACTATAATTTTTATAGCTGCTCACGCTTGCTGCATCTGCGCAAGCGGTCGATTTGGCCCAATCCCGCCAGCCCTCACCCTCTCCCGGAGGGCGAGGGTGCCAAACTCGAATGGCCGCGGAGCAGGCCAACCCAGTGCACGCCGGGCCGGGGTCCCCCCGGCCAGTGCGTGCGTCCCCCTCAGGGGGATGGCGCGTCAGCGCCGCAGGGGGAGCTACTTCAACCAGCCGCGCCGCCGGAAGTACCACATCGGCACCAGCGCACTGGCCATCATCAGCACGATTGCGAACGGGTAGCCCCAGGGGTGCTCCAGCTCGGGCATGTTGCGAAAGTTCATGCCGTAGATGCTGGCGATCAGGGTGGGCGGCAACAGCGCCACGCTGGCCACCGAGAAGATCTTGATGATCTTGTTCTGGTTGATGTTGATGAAACCCACCGTGGCGTCCATCAGGAAGTTGATCTTGTCGAACAAAAAGGTGGTGTGGCTGTCCAGCGAATCGAGGTCGCGCTGGATCTGGCGCGCCTCCTCGAACTGCTCGGCGTCCAGCATCTTGCTGCGCATCAGAAAGCTGACGGCGCGGCGCGTGTCCATCACGTTGCGGCGGATGCGCCCGTTCATGTCCTCCTGGCGCGCGATGGCGGCCAGCACCTCGCTGGCCAGCTCGTCGCTCACGTTGTCCGACAGCACCTTCTTGCCGGCCGTCTCCAGGTCGTCGTAGATGCCCTCCAGCGTGTCGGCGCAGTACTCGGCGTCGGCGTCCAGCAGCTTGAGCAGCACCTCCTTGGCGTCGGTCAGCAGGCCCGGCATGCGCCGCGCACGCATGCGCAGCAGGCGAAACGCCGGCACCGTCTCGTCGTGGATGGAAAACAGCACGCCCTGGCTGCGCAGCTGCTCGTTGACGGTGTTGAGGATGAAGGCCACGCGCACCTGGTGCGGGTCGTCCGGGTCGGCCACCAGAAAGTCGCTGCGGATGTGCAACTCGCCGTTGTCCTCGGCATAAAAGCGCGCCGACTCCTCGATGTCCTCGGCCATCGCGTCGTCGGGAATCGACAGGCCGAAATACTGCTTGACCCAGCGCTTCTCGTCCGGCGTGGGCTCTTCCAGGTCAACCCAGATCGGGCGAAAGCGCGAGAGCTCCTCCAGCGACTCGATTTCTTCCTGAAACAAGCGGCCGTTGGACAGCGTGAAAACGTTCAACATGAAGCACTCCCTGCGGCATGGGCAAGCGTCTGGCGGATGAAGGGGGGGCGGGCTTTCGGCCCCCCTGCGCCAGCGCGTTCACGGGAGGCGAAAGCTACCGCGGGGCGGAAGGTTCCACGGCGCGCATTCAAAAACAAGTTGGCGATCCGGCGATTATGTCACTGCCCGCCCCCATGGCGACCGATTGCGGCCGGCCCGGAACGAGGGCATCATGTGCCTGCACGATGACGGTTTTTTGACTTGCCCTCGTGCCTGTGACCACGGCGGCCGGCCGGTCGTGCAGACCCCCGGCGCCCCCGCAAGCAAGGAGATTGGATATGAACTTGACGATCAGCGGACATCATCTGGAAGTGACCCCGGCGTTGCGCGGCTACGTGTCGGACAAGCTGGATCGGATCACGCGGCATTTCGAGCAGGTGATGGACGTCCGGGTTTTGCTGTCGGTGGACAACCTCAAGGAAAAGGACCGGCGCCAACGCGCGGAATGCAACATCAAGGTCAAGGGCGGCGAGCTTCACGCCGAGAGCGCGCACGAGGATCTGTATGCCGCCGTCGATGAGCTGGTGGACAAGCTCGATCGTCAGTTGGTGCGCGACAAGGACAAGCGCCAAACCGTCGATCGGGTGGCGGGCAAGCATCTGATGTAATATTCGCAAAAAAACACATCTGCGATCGACTCCACTTTTCAGCCGCCCCGCCGTACGGGCGGCTTTCTTTTCGGTCCTCTGCTTTCATGGAGCCGCCGACGTCGCCCGGGAGGTGCACGTTCGGGCGCCGCCAGTTCAGCCCATAATCGCGCTTTGACCCATGAACCGTCTCGCATCCATACTTCCCGCGTCGCAGGTGCTGGTGGGCGTCGATGTCACCAGCAAGAAACGCGCGTTTGAAGAAGCCGGCCTGCTGTTCGAGAACCTGCACGGCCTGTCGCGCGCGCTGATCGCCGACAGCCTGTTCGCGCGCGAGCGCCTGGGCTCCACCGGCCTGGGCCATGGCGTGGCCATTCCGCACGGGCGCATCAAGGGCCTGAAGGCGCCCATGGCTGCCGTGCTGCAACTGCGCCAGGCGATCGGCTTCGACGCTCCCGACGAGCAGCCCGTGGGCCTGCTGATCTTTTTGCTGGTGCCCGAGGCGGCCACGCAAAAGCATCTGGAGATCCTCTCCGAGATCGCCGAGCTGCTGTCCGACGCCAGCCTGCGCGAGCGCATCAAGAGCGCGCCCACGGCCGAGCAGCTGCACGCCCTGATCGCCGACTGGCAATCCGCCCAGGGCGGCTGATCGCCGCTCCACCCCGGCGACACACCCTCATCCTGGCGGCATGAAACCCACCGTCATCAGCGCGGACGTGCTGTTCGAGGACCACCGCTCGACGCTGCGCTGGCAGTGGGTGGCCGGCCAGGGCGCGTCGGAGCGGCGCTTCGACGAAGTGGCGGTGCGCCAGGCGCGCTCGGGCGCCGACCTGGTGGGCTACCTGAACTACATCCACCCCTACCGCCTGCAAATCCTGGGCGAACGCGAGGTGCGCTACCTCAGCGAATGCTCGTCCGCGGACGCGGCGCGGCGCGTCTCGCGCATCGTCACGCTGGAGCCGCCGGTGCTGGTGCTGTGCGAGGGCCAGCAGGCGCCCGACGCGCTGGTCACCCTGTGCGAGCGCGCGCAGATCCCGCTGTTTGCCACCGCCGAATCCCCCGCCTTCGTCATCGACGTGCTGCGCACCTACCTGTCCAAGCACTTTGCCGACCGCACCACCATGCACGGCGTGTTCATGGACATCCTGGGCCTGGGTGTGCTGATCACCGGCGAGTCGGGCCTGGGCAAGAGCGAGCTGGGGCTGGAGCTGATCTCGCGCGGGGGCGGCCTGGTGGCCGACGACGCGGTGGACCTGTTTCGCATCAACCAGACCACCATCGAGGGGCGCTGCCCCGAGCTGCTGCAAAACCTGCTGGAGGTGCGCGGCATCGGCCTGCTGGACATCCGCGCCATCTTCGGCGAGACCGCCGTGCGCCGGCGCATGCGGCTGCGCCTGATCGTGCACCTGGTGCGGCGCGAGACCATGGAGCGCGACTACGAGCGCCTGCCCTACGAGCCGCTCACGCAGGACGTGATCGGCGTGCCGATCCAGAAGGCCGTCATCCCGGTGGTCGCCGGGCGCAACATCGCCGTGCTGGTGGAGGCGGCGGTGCGCAACCACATCCTGCAGCTGCGCGGCATCGACACCTACCAGGAATTCGTCAACCGCCACCGCCAGGCCATGGAAAAAAACCAGGGCAATTGAGACACCCCCAGTCTCCACTCGCTGCGCGATGTTTCGCCCACCCCCTTGCAGGGGGCCGAGCCTGCGCACAAAAGGTCCGGTGGACCTTTTGTTGGCTGGCGAGGGGCCGGGCCACTGGCCCGGCGCGGCCTGCAAGGCTCGCCAGCCGCCGGGGAGACCCCGGCCGCGGCGATCACGGACATGGCCTGCTGCGCGGCCTTCTGGCTCATTGATTTTGATGCGCCGCTGGTGATGCGCGGCAAACGACGTCACCAGAATGGCGTTGACTCGCCCCTCACCCTGGCATACGGCGCGCCGGCGCGCTGCCCCGGTGCGGGCACACCGCCTTGTCGCAGTGCGCGTACAGGCTCAGCGCGTGGTCGGCCAGGGTAAAGCCCCGGGACTTGGCAATGGCGCTCTGGCGCTTTTCGATCTCGGCGTCGTAGAACTCCTCCACGTGGCCGCAGTCCAGGCACACCAGGTGGTCGTGGTGCTGCTCGTCGTGCAGCTCGTACACGGCCTTGCCGGCCTCGAAATGCTGGCGGCTCAGCAGCCCCGCCTGCTCGAACTGCGTCAGCACCCGATATACCGTGGCCAGGCCGATGTCGGAGTGTTCGGCCACCAGCAGGCGGTAGATGTCCTCGGCGGACAGGTGGCGCTGATCCGACTTCTGGAAGATCTCCAGAATCTTCAGGCGCGGCAGCGTCGCCTTCAGGCCCGTGTTCTTGAGTTCGTTGAGCGTGTCGTCCATGGCGCCAGCATACCCGCGTGCGGCCAGGCGCGCCGCTACAATGCCCGATCGAATTGCGCATGAATCCCGATCGATGCCCCTGACGTCCTCCATCCACGCCCGCGCCGCCGGCCGGGCGGTGCTTGTCGCCGCGCTGCTGGCCGGCCTGGGCGGCTGCGGCGCCTTCAATGACGCCACGCGGGGCATGGCCGATACGCTGACCCTGTACAAGCCCGAGGTGGTGCAAGGCAACTTCGTGTCCAAGGAGCAGGTGGCCGAGCTGCAACCGGGCATGACCCGCGTGCAGGTGCGCGACCTGCTGGGCACGCCGCTGATGACCAGCCTGTTCCACAACGACCGCTGGGACTACGTGTTCACCATCGCGCGCCAGGGCGTCAAGCCGCAGCAGTACCGCCTGACCCTGTTCTTCAACGGCGACGCGCTGGACCACTTCGAGGGCGACGAGATGCCCAGCGAAAACGAGTTCGTGCAGCGCATCGGCCGCGACAAGACCTACAAGGTGCCGCCGCTGGAGGCCACCGAAGAGCAGCTGGCCAAGTTCCCCGCCGCCGGCGCCTCGGCCGCCGCGCCCGCCCAGACCGACACGCCGGCGACGCCCGCGGGCAGTTACCCGCCCCTCGAGCCGGCGCGCTGACTGTTTCCGGCCGCGCCCTTGCGGCCCCGAATCCGCAATCCTCATGACGACCGCTGCCTCCACCCCTCACCGCATTGCCGTGGCCGGCGCCACCGGTCGCATGGGTCACATGCTGATCGAGGCCGTGCGCGCCGCCGACGACTGCCAACTGGCCGGCGCGCTCGACCGGGCGGACAGCCCTACGCTGGGCCAGGACGCCGGTGCCTTTGCCGGCTGGGCCAGCGGCGTGGTCGTCACGGCCGATCTGGCCGCCGGGCTGGCCAGCGCGCAGTGCCTGATCGACTTCACCCGGCCCGAGGCCACGCTGGCGCACCTGGCCGCCTGCCGCACGGCCAAGGTGGGCATGGTGATCGGCACCACCGGCTTTTCCGACGCCCAGAAGGCCCAGATTGCCGCCGCCGCCCAGGACATTCCCATCGTGCTGGCACCCAACATGAGCGTGGGCGTCAACGTCACGATGAAGCTGCTGGAGCTGGCCGCCAAGGCGCTGGCCAGCGGCTATGACATCGAGATCATCGAGGCGCACCACCGCCACAAGGTCGATGCGCCCTCGGGTACGGCGCTGCAGATGGGCGAGGTGATCGCCCAGGCGCAGGGCACGCGCCTGGCCGATCGCGCCGTATACGAGCGCTACGGCCACACCGGCGAGCGCAAGGAGGGCAGCATCGGCTTTGCCACCGTGCGCGGCGGCGACATCGTGGGCGAGCACACCGTGCTGTTCGCCGGCACCGGCGAGCGCATCGAGATCGCCCACAAGTCCACCAGCCGCGCCGGCTACGCGCAGGGCAGCCTGCGCGCGGTGCGCTTTCTGGCAAGCAAAAACAGCGGCCTGTACGACATGTTTGACGTGCTGAATCTGCGCTGATCCCCCATGAACCTGCAACAAATTTTTTCGCAAAGCGACGCCATCGGCAAGGCCGTGGCGCTGCTGCTGCTGCTGATGTCGATCGCCAGCTGGGTCGTCATCCTCTGGAAAGCCTGGGTCCTGCGGCGTGCCGGCGGCGACGTGGCGCGCGGCGTGGCCGCGTTCTGGCAGGCGCCTTCGGTGGACGCCGCCGCCGAACAGATCCGACAGCTCGACCGCGGCGCCCTGGTGCTGCCGCTGGTGCAGGCCACCCGGCAAACGGACGACGGCACGCTGGCCGGCGCGGGCGACCGCGCGCAGCAACTCACCCGCACGCTGCGCGGCGCGTTGCACACCGTCATGGGCCGCCTGCAGTTCGGCCAGGTGCTGCTGGCCACCACCGGCTCCATTGCGCCCTTCATTGGCCTCTTGGGCACCGTGTGGGGCATCTACCACGCGCTGATCGGCATCGCCGGCTCGGGGCAGATCTCGATCGAGCGCGTGGCCGGCCCGGTGGGCGAGTCGCTGATCATGACGGCCGCCGGCCTGGCCGTGGCCATTCCGGCCGTGCTGGCCTACAACGGGTTTGGCCGCGCCATCGGCGCCATCGAGGCGGAGCTGGAAGGCTTTGCGCGCGACTTGCGAGAGCTGTTCTCGCACGCGACCTGAAGGATTCGGAAATGGCATTCGGAAGGCTGGAGCGCACCAAGGGCAGCGAGCCCATGTACGACATCAACGTCACGCCCATGGTGGACGTGATGCTGGTGCTGGTGGTCATCTTCATCCTCACCGCGCCGCTGCTGGCCAGCTCGATCCGGCTGGACTTGCCCAAGACCGAGGGCGCCAAGCCGGGCGATCCGCCCACCTTCGTCACCGTGGCGGTGGACAAGTCCGGCCAGGCCTTCTTCAACGACAAGCCGGTCAGCCAGCCCGAGCTGTCCGTCGCCCTGCAGCAGGCCAAGCTGGACAACCCCGACACCGAGGTGCAGCTGCGCGCCGACCAGGGCGTGCCCTACGGCCGCGTGGTCGAGGTGATGGGCGAGGCGCAAAAGGCAGGCCTGAACCGCATCGGCTTCGTGGCCGAGGCGCCCGCCGCCGCCCAACCGCCCGGCACCGCCCCTGCGCCAGCGGCCGGCACCACGCGCTGAGGGCGCTGCCGATTACAAGAGTTTCAAGGCTAAAGCGCCCACCCATCAAGCGCTGAAAGCTATTATTTTGATAGTTCCTGGGCGGCCGAGAGCCGCCTACAATTTGCCCATGCAAGACTCTTACCAGCATTCGGCGGTCGAAGCCGCCGCGCAGGCCCAGTGGCGCGCGGCCGACGCCTACCGCGTCAGCGAGGACGCGGACAAGCCCAAGTACTACGCCTGCTCCATGCTGCCCTACCCCAGCGGCAAGCTGCACATGGGCCACGTGCGCAACTACACCATCAACGACATGCTGGCGCGCCAGCTGCGCATGAAGGGCTTCAACGTGCTCATGCCCATGGGCTGGGACGCCTTCGGCCTGCCGGCCGAGAACGCGGCGCTGAAAAACAAGGTGCCGCCCGCCAAGTGGACCTACGACAACATCGCCTACATGAAGGCGCAGATGCAGGCCATGGGCCTGGCCATCGACTGGAGCCGCGAGGTGGCCACCTGCGACGCCAGCTACTACAAGTGGAACCAGTGGCTGTTCCTGAAAATGCTGGAAAAGGGCATCGCCTACCGCAAGACCCAGGTCGTCAACTGGGACCCGGTGGACCAGACCGTGCTGGCCAACGAGCAGGTGATCGACGGCAAGGGCTGGCGCACCGGCGCGGTGGTTGAAAAGCGCGAGATCCCGGGCTACTACCTCAAGATCACCGACTACGCGCAGGAGCTGCTGGACCACGTGCAGATCGGCAACCCCAAGGCCACGCTGACCGGCTGGCCCGAGCGCGTGCGCCTGATGCAGGAAAACTGGATCGGCAAGAGCGCGGGCGTGCGCTTTGCCTTCACGCACGACATCCGGGGCGCGGACGGCCAGCCGATCCAGGGGGGCAAGATGTACGTCTTCACCACCCGCGCCGACACCATCATGGGCGTCACGTTTTGCGCCGTGGCGCCCGAGCACCCGCTGGCCGCGCACGCCGCGCAAGGCAACCCCACGTTGGCTGCCTTCATTGAGAAATGCAAGCAGGGCGGCACCACCGAGGCCGAACTGGCGGCCAAGGAGAAGGAAGGCATGCCCACGGGATTGAGCGTGACGCACCCGCTCACCGACGAGCCCGTGCCCCTGTGGGTGGGCAACTACGTGCTGATGAGCTACGGCGACGGCGCCGTCATGGGCGTGCCCGCGCACGACGAGCGCGACTTTGCCTTTGCCCTGAAGTACTACCTGCCGATCCAGCAGGTGGTGCACGTGGACGGACAGGAATACGACGACACGCGCTGGCAGGACTGGTATGCCGACAAGAAGCAGGGCGTGACCATCAACTCCGACGTCTTCAGCGGCCTGGAGTACGCGGACGCGGTCGACGCCGTGGCCGAGGCGCTGGAACAAAGGGGCCTGGGCGAAAAGAAAGTGACCTGGCGCCTGCGCGACTGGGGCATCTCGCGCCAGCGCTACTGGGGCACGCCGATCCCCATCATCCACTGCGCGGACTGCGGCGCGGTGCCGGTGCCCGAAAAGGACCTGCCCGTGGTGCTGCCGCAGGACCTGGTGCCCGACGGCAGCGGCAACCCCCTGAACAAGTGCGAAGCCTTTCTGCAGGTGGCCTGCCCCTGCTGCGGCAAGCCGGCGCGGCGCGAGACCGACACCATGGACACCTTCGTGGATTCGTCCTGGTACTTCATGCGCTATTGCGACCCGAGCAACAGCGAGGCCATGGTGGCCGGTGGCACCCGCCACTGGATGCCGATGGACCAGTACATCGGTGGCATCGAGCACGCCATCCTGCATCTGCTGTACGCGCGCTTCTGGACCAAGGTGATGCGCGACCTGGACCTGGTGACGGTGGACGAGCCCTTCACGCGCCTGTTGACGCAGGGCATGGTGCTCAACCACATCTACAGCCGGCGCACGGCCAAGGGCGGCAAGGACTACTTCTGGCCCGCCGACGTGGAAAACGTCACCGACGAGGCCGGCAAGATCGTCGGCGCCAGGCTGAAGAACCCGGCCGAGAGCGGCGACGGCCGGCTGCCGGTGGGCACGCCGATCGACTACGAAGGCGTGGGCACCATGTCCAAGTCCAAGAACAACGGCGTCGATCCGCAGCACCTGATCGAAAAATACGGCGCCGACACCGCTCGCCTGTACACCATGTTCACCGCGCCGCCCGAGCTGACGCTGGAGTGGAACGACGCCGCCGTCGAGGGCAGCTACCGCTTTCTGCGCCGGGTGTGGAACTTCGGCGCTAAGGTCAATGCTATTGAAGGCATAGCTGCCAGCGCACAAGGGGTGGGCGCCAATGGCCAAAAAGGCTTGGAACTGGGCAAGGCCGCCAAGGCCCTGCGCCACGAGATCCACACCGTGCTGGGCCAGGTCGAGCACGACTACCAGCGCCTGCAGTACAACACCGTGGTCTCGGGCGGCATGAAGATGCTCAATGCGCTGGAGGCCTTCAAGAGCGAGGGCACGCCCGGCGACCAGGCGGCGCTGGCCGAGGGCTTTTCCATCCTGCTGCGCGTGCTCTACCCCGTCACGCCGCACATCGCCCATCAGCTGTGGCAACAGCTCGGCTTTGCCGCGCTGCACGGCGACCTGCTGGACGCACCCTGGCCCCAGGTCGACGCCAGGGCGCTGGAGCAGGACGAGATCGAGCTGGTGCTGCAAGTCAATGGCAAGCTGCGTGGCGCCATCCGCGTGCCCGCCGGCGCCTCGCAAAAATCCATCGAGCAGGCCGCGCTGGCCAGCGAAGCCTTTGCCAAGTTCGGCGAAGGCGCCACGGTGCGCAAGGTGGTGGTGGTGCCCGGGCGCCTGGTCAACATCGTGGTCGGTTGACATGGCTCGCCCCCCGTCTCCACTCGCTGCGCGTTGTTCCGCCCAACCCCTTGAGGGGGCATCGCCTGTGAGCGGGCCCAGCCCTTCCACGGCGATTGCTGGCCTGGCCTGCTCCGCGGCCACACGATTCTGCGGGATTCGTCTGCAGCGGGTGACAAGCGACGTCGTGATTCCATGAACAACCAACGCCGCACCCTGCTGCTGGCCGCCGCGCCGCTGGTCCTGGCCGGCTGCGGCTTTGCGCTGCGCAAGGCTCCCACGTTCGGCTTTCACAGCATCGACCTGGCCTTGCCCATCGGCTCCGGCCTGGGCCTGGAGCTGCGCCGCCAGCTCGAAGGCACCGGCCAGATCGAAGTCATCACCGACGCCGCCCGCAAAAGCAAGGCCGACGTGGTGCTGGAGAGCGCCGGCGAGCAGCGCGAGCGCATCGTGGTCAGCCGCACCTCCGCCGGCCAGGTGACCGAGTACCAGCTGCGCATGCGTTTCACCTTCAAGGTGCGCACGCCCGCCGGGCGCGAGTTGCTGCCGTCCACCGAGATCATGCGGCAGATCGACCAGAGCTACAGCGAGACGGCCGCCCTGTCCAAGGAGCAGGAGGCGCTGATGCTCTATCAGAACATGCAAAGCGACATCGTGCAGCAGGTGATGCGGCGGCTGGCCACCGTCAAGCTCTGATACCGCAACCCTGCACGCCCTGCTCCTTCCGCCGCTGGGGGAAGGCTGGGATGGGGGCCCGCACGACCAAGTCGGATTGGCTGCGTCCGCGCCCTGTGCGCAACTTGCGCTGGCATTGCCCCGCCGCCCGCACGACCGCATCGCACGAGCGAAGGTGTGACCCCTTGTGTCAAATTTGCCGCATGGGTGCAGCAAATTGAGGCGGAATAACCGAAACAACTAAAACAATACGTTACAGTGGCTTTGGGCGTGCACTACGACATCACCTGTCGCGCCGCCTTCTTACAGTCTCTCCGTCGCCACTGCACACCGCTATCCATGACCGCCACCGTCGCCCCCCGCCACACCGGCAGCAAGGGAGAGAAACTGGCCCAGCGCCTGTCTCACATCCTGGCCCTGCTGCACCAGGGCGATGCCATCGACAAGCATCGGCTGGCGGACGATTTTGGCGTGGACGTGCGGACCATCGAGCGTGACCTGGGCGAGCGCCTGCGCGGCATCGCCGAGCGCAGCCCCAAAGGGCAATGGCAACTTGCCCACCGCCACCGCAGCACCATCCCGGCCCAGCGTCTGCACGACTATGCACGGCTGACCGGAACCGAACACCTTTTCCCCAACCCCAGCCTACCCTACCTGCTGGAGCAACTGGAAACCCCAGAGCCCCGCCGCGCCACCCAAGTTCAGCCCACGCCGCACGAAGACCTGCGCGCTCAAAACCTGCTCTTCGCCCAACTACAAGCCGCCGTCGAGCAACACCACGAATGCCGTTTTGTCTACAAAGACAAGCCCCGCCACGCTCAGCCCTACCGGCTGATTCACAAGAACGGCACGTGGTACCTGGCGGCGGAAGAAGCAGGCCGCCTGAAGAACTTCAGCGTCAAGCTGATCGAAGCGCTGCAAGTGGATGAAGCCACCCGCTTCGCCCCCAAGCAAGCGCACCAGGACTACATCAACGGCAAGGACGACGTGTGGTTCACCGAAAGCACCACCGAAGTGCTGCTGCGCGTGGCGCCCGCAGTGGCCCACTACTTCGAACGCCGCCCGCTATTGCCCCGACAGCAGCATCGGGCGGACAGCGACGGCTCGCTGCTCGTCACCGCCCACATCAACCACATCAACCAACTGCTTCCCGTGGTGCGGTACTGGCTGCCGAATGTGCGCATCATCCAGCCGCAAGCGTGGCAAGAGGCGCTGGTGGATGGGCTGAAGCAGGCGCTGGAGCGGTGGGGCAAGCACTGAGCCGCCGTTTCGGCATTCATTGAGTCAAGGATTACGAACCATGCAACTCATTTTCATTCTGCTGGTGCTGTTTGCCATTGGCTGTGTGCTGTATGGGATTTCGGCTGGGGTGCAAGTCTTCGTGCGCGGGTTTGCACACCTGACCAGAAGCGCGCGCGACCACTCGACCGACGAAAGGCCTTTGGCCTCTCCGCTCGCGCCTGCCACGGCAAAAACCGCCGATGAACCAACTTTGAGGCGAGGAGCACCCCAATCAGAAACGGGCGCATCCAAAACCACCGAGGCATCGCCCGTTCAACGCAGCATTGATGAACTGCGGGAAATATTTTCGCTGTACCAGCAAGGCGCGTTGACCCAGACAGAGTTTGAAAACATCAAACAAGCATTGCTAACCACTATCAATTGAGGTCGCACCCAGATTCGCCCAGTAATGTGGCAGCATAGATTCTTATAGATCAATATTCGCCTTCCAAAAACTCCCTGGCTAAAAATCGGCGGACTTATCGCTATCCTTGTTCGCGACTACCGAAAAAAATACACACTATGGCAAAAAAAAGCACTGGCAGCGAAGCAGATCTGCGGCGAAAGCAGTACCTGGCACTGGGCTGCCTGGCAGTGGCAACGCTGATCTTCATCGGTACCTCCATCCTGCCCCCCACATTTTCCGTGCGTTTTTTTAAGGCCGGCGCTGAGGCTGCGATGGTCGGAAGTCTAGCCGATTGGTTCGCAGTAGTCGCTTTGTTCCGACATCCACTGGGGTTACGGATACCGCATACCGCCATCATTCCGAATAGCAAAGATCGAATCTCGGACAATTTAGCGAATTTTGTACGTGAAAAATTCCTCAATCCTCAAATTCTCACCCAGTTAATAAGGCGTAGCGATCCCGCTCAACGCTTTGCCGGCTGGTTAGCTCACCCTGACAACGCTCGACGGATCGGCCGACATACCGCTGATTTGATGAGCGGTTGGCTTGATCTGGTAGATGATCGGCGTATTCAACTGTTCATAAGCGATGTGACGCGAACCCTACTGGGCAAACTGGATTTCTCGAAAGCTCTAGGCGCCGTGCTGGAGATGCTGACTCAAGATGGGCGCCATCAACAATTGCTTGATGCAGCATTGACCTATGTGAAAAATATGCTACGCGAGCCCGCATTTCGCCATAAGGTTGCCGAACGGGTGGTCGCCTGGTTAAAGGATGAGCACAAGTGGAAGCAGATGGTGTTACCCACCGATTGGATTGGAGATCAAGCGGCCGAGGCTGCAAGCAGTGGGCTGAATCGCTTCCTCGAAGAAGTGGCGAATAGTCCGACGCACGATCTGCGTAAGCTCTTCGATGGCGCATTGCGGACACTCGTGGCAAACCTCAAGACGGATGAGAAGTTCCAAAGCAAAGGCGATGAAATTAAAGCTTATATTCAAAATAACCCAGAGCTAACAGACTATGCACGCAGCCTGTGGGCCACCCTGCGCGACTGGATTTCCAACGACTTAGAGACAAGTTCTTCACAACTGCAACAGCAGGTCGAAAAAATGGGCCGCTGGCTTGGGGGGAAGCTAATGCAGGACGATAAGTTACGAGCATCCATCAATGACCACATCGAGTCATTCTCAAGCGCTGCCGCACCTCAATTTGCAAATTTTCTGACACATCATATTAGTGACACCGTGCGGAAGTGGGATGCAGAAGATCTGTCACATCAGATCGAGTTGAGCATCGGCCCGGATCTACAATACATCCGTATCAGTGGTACTGTCGTTGGGGGTTGCATCGGATTGCTGCTATTTCTAATCTCTCATGGCATTGAAGCCATGCAATTTATCGCAGGTGTTAGAACTTATTAACTTTACTTCAGGAGATACTTTTATGGTACTGCCATTAATTCCCGTAGTGCTTGGCGCCGGCGCACTGGCCTCGGCGGCGACGGGACTCAAGAAGGCTTGGGATGCCAAGCAGAATTTTTCAACTGCTGAGCAATGGATAAATAATTCAGGGCGCGAATGGCGTGATGCTGCGCAGGCGCTTGAATCTCGCCGCGAAGAGGTCAGTTGCGAGCTTGAAGCGTTGGGTATGCAGCGCTTGCAGGTCGGTAGCAAAAGTCTCTCAAAGTTCGCGCGCCTAGTAGATCAGATCGCCGCAAGTGAATTTGACGTGATCGAAGTAGATGGTTATGAGGTTCCCATCGAAGTTGTCCCCAGCAAAGATATTGAAGTGGCAACGTACGAGGCTACGGAATTCTTGAAACATGGGATTCAAAGCGCTGTAACCGGAGCCTTGGTGGGAGCCGGCCTCGGGCAGACGGTTGGCACGTTCGGCGTTGCGTCTACGGGTGCTGCCATCTCCGGTCTCTCTGGCGCGGCTGCCACCAACGCGACGCTGGCGTGGCTAGGTGGTGGTTCACTTGCATCAGGCGGGCTGGGCATGGCAGGCGGGACGGCCATTCTTGGTGGTGCAGTGGCGGGCCCCGTCTTGCTGGTGATGGGCTACCTTGCTGCAGGTAAGTCCGAAGAGGCGCTAACCCAAGCTCGCGCCCATTCAGCCCAACTGGATGAGGCGGCGGAACAGCTCAGGAATGCGAGTGTCGCGCTGGACGCCATCGACCAGCGTGCAAGGGAAGTTGCGTGGATTCTACAAACGCTCGATGAGCGTTTTCAGGCTGCGGCCAGCCGTGTCTCGCGAATGTTGGGCCGCGTGCGGCGCGAGCGCGAGGCACGCTATGTAAACGCTGGAAAACCAATTCCTGCCAACCTCGTTGCACGCAAGATCGAATATGCGAAGCTCTCCGACAAAGATCAGAACAGCTTCAATATGATGGTTGCCTTAGGGTCTGCTCTGTATCGTGTGACCAAAATTGAGATTCTCAACAAGCGAGGAGAGCTGACCAAGAAAAGTGGAACACTCATCGACGAAATGCAACAACTAATGGAGGCTGTATGACGAAAAAATACGAAATTGTGGATGTGGTAGCACGCAACGTTGTCAGCAATGGAGTAAAACAGACTATGAAGCAGATCCCAGGCCCATCGCTGGTGGATGGTCTTGGGCGCATGTACCAGGCACGTTCGGACTATCAGAAGTTGCGTGAACAGGAGAAAACTAAACGAGTGGCTATCTTAGCGGATCGTGATGCGACCCTTGAACAAATTCGCGCGCACCGCGATGTCATCCAGCAGGCGCTTTCGGAGGCTTTTGAGCTGCGCAAGACAGGATTGCAGGCACAAATTCGAGCCATGGACAAGGCGCTTGAGAGTGGCAATGTGGAGGCATTGCATATCGTGATGGAAGGAATGGTCAAAACCATACAAAGCTCGCCATTCAAGGATGTAGCCGATATGCGCGAACAACTCTCCAAGAAAGACTTTGTTCTACGATTGAAATGATAGGGAACATCTACGCGAATTTTCATGGCTTGATCTATGTCATAGCAAAACTGGCGGCTGCGTCAGATTGACGGCTCAAGAATGGCACCGTATTCACCCGCTTTTCCTTGAGGTAAATTTTGCCCATCCGTCCCACACCGCGCCGCCACCAATGCCCCGCCTGCAACTGGAGCAAAACAGTCGCCCCATTGAGCGATGCACTGGTGCCGGGCCGCGACCATTTCGATGCGTGCCCCCAATGCGGTCATGCGCCTCTACTCACCACAACGCCGGCAGCCGTTCCGGCAGCTATGGTCCAAGTCGCCAACGCCTTGAAAAAGTGGCTCAAGCGCTGACCGAAAACGCACCATGCTCTCCAACACAACGTCCGTGGCCGCACTCGCCAAACGCTACCAGTCTCAAATCTCCCAGCAACGCAACCCTTTCACCCTGCGCATGCACCGCGCCCTGAGCTGGCTGCAGCGCGCCGAGACGGCGGGCGACGATGACGACGTGGCATTTATCTGCCTGTGGATCGCGTTCAACGCGGCCTACGCGCAGGATTTGGGCGATGGCGCAAGCGGCACGTCGGAGCGGCAGGCGTTTCGCAATTTCATGGCGGAAATCTGCGCGCTGGACAAAACCAAAGCCCTTTCCGCGCTGGTGTGGCAGGTGTTTCCGGGTCCGGTTCGCCTGCTGCTGGACAACCAGTACGTCTTCCAGCCGTTCTGGGACGCGCTGAACAACCCGCGAAGCGACGGCAGCATTCCCGGCCATTGGCGCGAGGCATTCGACGATGCGCGCCAGCGCGTGCACCGCGCACTGGCGCAGCAGGACACGGAGCGCGTGCTGTACGAGGTGTTCGTGCGCCTTTACACGCTGCGCAATCAGTTGATGCACGGCGGCGCGACGTGGAACAGTTCGGTCAACCGGGCCCAGGTGCGTGATGGCCGGGCGCTGCTGGCGCGGGTGCTGCCGGTGATGCTGGGGGTAATGATGGACTGTCCGGCACGGTTCGAGGGGCGGCCGTTCTATCCCGTAGTGAAGAGTTGAATGCCGTGGCGGGGTGCACTGACGGTGGAGTTCGATGGGTCGCTTGGGCTACCGCTGGCCCTCATGCCCGGCGTCTGAGGCTCCTCGCTACTCGGCTCGCCACGCTAATCGGAATAGGGAAACGAGCTGCCCCATGCTCCTGAAGCTGGGGCATCAGTGATAGTCGTCCTCGCGCTGATGGCGGATGGCCGACACGATCACTTCCGTGTCGCTGACGATGTGGAACAGCGCCACATAGCCCGAGGCGCCGAACGGGATCACCAGTTCGCGCTCCAGCCGGTCGTCGAAGGCGATGCGGCAGGTGAAGGGGTTGCGCGCCAGGATGCGAAATTCGCGCTGGATGGCGGCCGTCGCGCGAGCAGGCAGGTCGAAATCTCCATGGGCCAGGGCGGACTCGATGAGAAAGTCTTCCAGCCGTTGCAGGTCGTCCAGCGCCTCGGGCGTCAGACGCACGACATAGCTCACGGTGCGGTCTCGGTGCGGAGGCTCATCGCCGCCGCAGCGCGGCCACGCGGTCACTCATCCGCGCCTGCATGGCGGCCAAGGCATCGTCGGCATCGTGCAGCACACCCGTTTCCTTTGCCCGCGCCAGCGCCGCGCGGCCACGCGCCACAAACGCCTGCTGAGCTTGGCGGCGCTGCGCGGCCTGCACGGCGGCCTGCTCGACGAACTGCGACAGCGTTTCGCCTGCTTGCAGCACGGCTTCGATTTGTGCCCGCACGGCGGGGGCGACGCGCACCGGGGGCAGTTGGGCGGTTTTCATGGCTTCAGTGTAGTGCAATTGCTATGCAACCGATTTTGACCACCCCTCACAATCCAAGTCGCTTCGCGCATCGCCAAGGCCGTGTTCGCCATGCCGACTTCGCAGAGGAAGCCGCCCGCGCAGCGGGACATTGACATGCAACTGAGCCCTACCCAACTGCCCGCCCACCTACAGAAAACCCTGCGCCCGCTGTACGTCCTGCACGGCGACGAGGCGCTGCTGGCGCAGGAGGCGGCGGACGCCATCCGCGCCGCCGCGCGCGCCCAGGGCTACACCGAGCGCAGCAGCTTCACCGTGGCGGGTGCCAACTACGACTGGAGCGCCGTGCTGGCCGCTGGCGGCAGCCTGAGCCTGTTTGCCGACAAGCAGATCGTCGAGATCCGCGTGCCCTCGGGCAAGCCGGGCAAGGACGGCAGCGCGGCGCTGCAGCAGATCGCCCAGCAGGCGGCGGGCAACGACGCGGTGCTGAGCCTGGTGCTGCTGCCGCGGCTGGACAAGGCCACGCGCAGCTCGGCCTGGTTTGCCGCGCTGGAAGGCGCCGGCGTGGCGATTCAGATCGACACCATCGAGCGCGCGCAGCTGCCGGCCTGGATCGCCCAGCGCCTGGCCGCGCAGGGCCAGCGCGTGCAGGCGGGCGAGGCGGGGCAGCTCACGCTGCAGTTTTTTGCCGACCAGGTGGAAGGCAACCTGCTGGCCGCGCACCAGGAAATCAGCAAGCTGGGCCTGCTGCACCCGGCCGGCGAGCTGACGCTGGAGCAGGTGGCGGCCGCCGTCACCAACGTGGCGCGCTACGACGTGTTCAAGCTGTCCGAGGCCGTGCTGGCCGGCCGGCGCGAGCGCGTGCAGCGCATGATCGACGGCCTGCAGGCCGAGGGCGAGGCGCCGGTGCTGGTGCACTACGCGCTGGCCGAGGACATTCGCGCGCTCAAGCGCATCCAGGACGCCATGGCGGCCGGCAAACCGCTGCCGCTGGCGCTGCGCAGCGAGCGCGTGTGGGGCCTGCGCGAACGCCTGTTCGAGCGCGTGCTGCCGCTGCTGCGCGAACGCCAGCTCGACGCCCTGCTGGAGGCCGCCTGGCGCGTGGACGGCATCGTCAAGGGCCTGCAGCACCCCGGCTGGCCGCAAGACCCCTGGCAGGCGCTGCAGCGACTGGCGCAAAGCCTGACCGGCGCCTGCGCGCCGGCGCGCTGAACCGGCGTTCGGCGCCATCTTTTGGGACAATCGGGGCATGAACGCGCCCGATGTCTCCCTCACCATGCAAGCCCTGGGCCGCCAGGCCCGCGACGCCTCGCGCGCCATGGCGCGCGCGCCGGCCGCCGTGCGCAACCAGGCGCTGCGCGAGCTGGCGCGCCTGCTGCGCGCCCACGTCGAGCCGCTGCAGGCCGCCAACGCGCGCGACCTGGCGCGCGCCGGGGAGCTGAGCGCGCCGATGCGCGACCGCCTCAAGCTCACGCCGCCCATCATCGAGACCTGCGCCCAGGGCTGCGAGCAGCTGGCCGCCATGCCCGACCTGATCGGCGACGTCGTGGGCCTGCGGCAGCAGCCCAGCGGCATCCGCGTGGGGCAGATGCGCGTGCCCATCGGCGTGTTCGGCATGATTTACGAAAGCCGCCCCAACGTCACCATCGAAGCCGCCAGCCTGTCGATCAAGAGCGCCAACGCCGCCATCCTGCGCGGCGGCAGCGAGGCCATCGAGTCCAACCGCGCGCTGGCCGCCCTGGTGCAGCAGGCGCTCGAAGCGGCCGGCCTGCCGCCCGCGGCGGTGCAGTTGGTGCCCACCACCGACCGCGCCGCCGTCGGCCTGCTGATCACCATGCCCGAGTTCGTCGACGTCGTCATCCCGCGCGGCGGGCGGGGCCTGATCGAGCGCATCAGCCGCGAGGCCAAGGTGCCCGTCATCAAGCACCTGGACGGCAACTGCCACAGCTACGTCGACGAGCCCTGCGACCTGGACTTGGCCGTCACCGTGGTGGACAACGCCAAGACGCAAAAATACAGCCCCTGCAACGCCACCGAAAGCCTGCTGGTGGCGCGCGGCGTGGCCCAAGCCTTTCTGCCGCGCATCGGCGCCGTGTTCGCCGCCAAGGGGGTGGAGATGCGCTGCGACCCCGAGGCGCTGGCGATTCTCAAACAAAATCGGTTTGCAGCGCCTGTCAATCAAGCGCCAGCAGCTATTGATTTCGAAGCATTGCTGAAGCCCGCGCAAGAGTCGGACTGGTACGAGGAATACCTGGCGCCCATCATCAGCATCAAGGTGGTGGCGGGCCTGGACGAGGCGATCGCCCACATCAACCACTACGGCAGCCACCACACCGACGCCATCCTGACCACCGACCACCGCCACGCCCAGCGCTTCTTGCGCGAGGTCGATTCGGCCAGCGTGATGGTCAACGCCAGCACGCGCTTTGCCGACGGCTTCGAGTTCGGCCTGGGGGCCGAGATCGGCATCAGCACCGACAAGTTTCACGCGCGCGGGCCGGTGGGCATCGAGGGGCTGACCTCGCTGAAGTGGGTGGTGCTGGGCGAGGGCGAGGTGCGGGGCTGACGTCGTCGCGATGGCCCGGCAAAGACAAAAAAAGCCGGCCCCTTGCGGCGCCGGCGAAAACTCCCTTGAAGACGTGGTTGTTGTGGCTGAAGCCCGTCAGCGAGGCACCAGTTGCACGACCTGGCCGTTGCTGCGCTTGAGGTACACGTCGTTGCCCGCCACGCGCAGGTCGTTGCACGCCGAGGGAATGGTCTTGAACTGGTAGCACACGCGCCCGTCCTCGGCGCGCCAGGTGCCGCTGTCGGAGCGGCCGCCGAAGTAGGCCACCAGGGAGCCGCTGGCATCGTCGGCATGATCGACCCGCGTGGTGCTGCCATTGGGGTTGACCAGGGTGAACGACTTGCCGCGCAGCAGCGACGTGATCTCGCCGGTCGCCGGGGCGCGGGCGCCGGGCGGAAAGTCTGTGGCGGGCGGCGGCCCGGAGGCGCAAGCGGCCAAGACGGCCGCGGCGGCCAGCAGGGGCAGGGCAATGGCTTTCATGGGAACGCTCCTTCAGGTTGAAAGGCGGCGCCGCGGGCATGCCCGCGGCGCCTGGGGTTTACAGGCCCAGCTGGGTCTTGAACGCCGACCAGGCCGCACCGTTGAGCCGCAGCGACTGGGCAAAGCGGTACTGGTAATCGGGCTTGGTCGCGTGGGCGCTCCCGGCGCCCACCGGCCATCAGCCTGCCTACTGAAAACGCACGATGGTCGCCACGGCGCCGCGATTGCGGTCGGTGTAGCTCGTGGCGTACTCGCCATACACGGTTGAAGCGGCGCCGGCGAGAACGCCTGGCAAGGCCACGGTGGCGCTGGTGGCGCTGGCGCCGGGGTAGTAGGACACGGTCTGGCGCACGCGCGGGTAGTTGGCTGCGCCCTGCTTGGGGCCCTGATCGTGCGCCCAGACCGAGCCCAACGCCAAGGGCAGACCACCCGCCGGGGGCTTGGCCGCCGTCCAGCTGAGGGTGGTGCTGCCGCCCGCGCCCTTGAAGGCGCTGGCCACGTCGGCCAACGCCAGCGAGCTGGTGACCACGCTGAAGGCTGCCGGCGCCGCCGTCATGTCGGCAAAGCTGTAGGGCAGGCGCGGCAGCGTGACCTGGTAGCTGGCCAGGGGCGTTTTGCCCACGCTGCCGCCCTTGGTGGCCCAGCCGTCGTCGCCATACACCTCGAAGGTGTAGGTGCCACCGGCCTGGAAGCCCCAGGCGGCAAACGATGCATCGGCACCGGCAACCTCAGGGGCGCTTGCACCGGCCGCCACGCTCCAGCCCCAGGAGTCTCCCCCCGTGCCCTTGCTGGCGCAGGCCGCGTAGGCTTGATCGGGGACCTTGCTCGTGTCGTCGCCAAGGCACATACGGAAGTTGTCGTTGTCCTTGTAATTGCCTGAGCCCAGCAAGCCTTGCATGGCCGGCGCATCGCGCATCAACCGGGGCGAGAGCATCAGCAGTGAAAAATCGGCCCCCGAGCCGCCCTTGGGCCCAGGCCCGCGCACCACCACGTAGGTGGCGACTTTGCCCGGGTCGCTCACGACAAAGCGCACCTCGCGCCGCAGGGTGGCGCCGTTGGCGGCGCCGTCGGTGATGCGCTTGGTGGCGTAGTAGATGTTGCGCGCCTGCACGCTGGCATCGACGATGCGCCGGTTGCCAAAAAAGCGCAGATCGGGCTTGTTGGTGGGCGTGCTGCAGCCGGGCGTGCCGCTGGAGCTGCCGGCAATCATCGTCATCGGCGCGCGGCTGGACGCCAGCGAGCGCGTGCCGTCGGCATAGACGATGTCGTAATTGACGTCCACCTCCTGGCGCGCCGTGCCGTCGGCGTTGGCGCTGTTGCGCTCGGCCAGCACGGTGATGTTTTCATAGTGCAGGCCGACCCGGTAGGCCTGGCTGGCGATCGCCCCGGCGGCGTCCTCGGCGTAGTCATTGGCCACGGTGGCCTTGGAGCCGCCGTCCGCCAGAAAACAACCGTCCCAGTTCGCAGCGCGGGCGTCGGCGGTGGCGGGCGTTTGGGTCGCCCACAGCTGCTGCTCGGCCAGAAGCAGCGCCTGAACTTTTTGCAAGGTTGTTTGGGGTGCGGGTGCGGGTGCGGGTGCCGGGGCGGGCGCGGGCGCCGGGGCGGGCGCGGGCGCCGGGGCGGGCGCGGGCGCCGGCGCATCGTCGTCGCCGCCGCAGGCCGACAGCGTCAGCACGGCCGCCGCACACAAGGCGCTGAGCATCCACATGTTTCGTTCTCGGGTCATGGTTTTCTCCTCGATCGGGGGTTGGACTTCTGGGGCGGGCACTTCCGTATCGAGCCGGCTCGAGTGCACCCGCTGGCCTGCCGCCCGGCAGGTTCAGCCAGTGTCACGGCGCAGCGGCCATGGCGCCATTCGTCCTTGGTGGCAACCGCGGTCGCATGCGGCACTGAACTTTGGTTGAGGGCCCTGTGACGGAAAGCGCATTTCCAAACCCGGGCGATGGCAGGTATGCTGCGCAGCACGCCAACCACCCACGCTTGCGCCGGGAGCCGACATGCGGGTTCTGCTGATCGACGATCACGCGCTGTTTCGCCGCGGACTGCGGCTGATGCTGCGCGAGCTGATGCCCGAGGCCGACGTGAGCGAGGCGGACAGCTGCGCGGCGGCCATCGACATGGCCGACAGCGCCTTTGACCTGGTGCTGCTGGACCTGAACATGCCCGGCATGCAGGGCCTGAGCGCGCTGGACGCCATCAAGCCGGTGTTCAAGCAATGCCCGGTGGTGGTCGTGTCGGGCGAGGACAGCCCCACCCTGATCCGCACGGCCATCCAGGACGGCGCCGCCGGCTTCATCCCCAAGACATCGGAGCCCGAGGTGATGCAGGCGGCGCTGCGCGTGGTGTTGGCCCGCGGGGTCTACGTTCCGGCCGATGCGCTCGGTGCGCAAACGGGTTCGCTCGAAAACCTGACGCCGCGCCAGCTCGAGGTGCTGCGCCGCGCCCTCAAGGGCACGCCCAACAAGCTGATCGCACGCGAGCTGAACATCTCGGAAGGGACGGTCAAGTCGCACCTGTCGGCCACCTTCCGCGCCATCAACGCGCGCAACCGCACCGAGGCCCTGTACTTCGCGGCCCATTCCGGGTTCAAGCTGTGACGCCGCGCGACGCAGGCACGCGCACCGAGCCCGCACCAGCGGCGGCAGCAGCGGCGGGCGAGCCGAACACGCCGGCGCGGCTGCTGCATTTCACCGTGACGCAATTGGTGCGCAACGCCTGGACCATCTGGGTGATCTGCTTTTTTCTGGGGTTCACGTGGTGGCGCCACGCCTTGCCCGCCGTGGCGTTTGGCTGGCTGGCGGCGCTGGTGCTCAGCTTCATGCTGCGGGCGGTGTGGCTGCGTCCGGCATGCGAGCTCCAGACATTGGCAGCGGATTACCCGCGCTGGCGCCGCCGCTTTCTGGTGGGCACCGTCGTCACGGGTCTCGTGGTGGCGGCCGGGCCCGTGCTGACCTTCGGCGAACTGCCCGACACCGGGCGCATGTACATGACCATGGTGCTGTGCAGCTGGCTGGCCGGGGCGATGGCGGTGTTTGGCCCGGTTGCGCGCGACTACGCCGTGTATGCGACGTTGTTCATCGGCGGCATCGTCGTCGCCTGGCTGGGCACCGACAGCCTCTACGTGACCGACATCGTGGTGATGCTGATCGTCTATGTGCTGGTGCTGTCGGGTTTTGCCCGCAGGTTTGCCAGCCTGGTGGCCGAAGGCATGAGCATCCGCCACGCCAACGACCAGCTGGTGGCCGAGTTGCGCCAGGCCCGGGACAGCGCCGAGGACGCCAACCGCGCCAAGACGCGCTTTCTGGCGGTGGCCAGCCACGACCTGCGCCAGCCCTTGCATGCGCTGATGATGCTCAACGGCCTGTTGGGGCGCGCCGGCTCGGTCGAGCGTGCCAAGGAGGTGTCCAGCCAGATGGGGCGCTCGCTGCGCGTGCTTGACCATCTGTTCACGTCGCTGCTGGACTTCTCGCGCCTGGACAGCGTGCGGATCGAGCCCCACGCCGGTTGGCACGCCTGCGACGATCTGATGAACCAGGCGATCTCTCCGCTGCTGGCAGCGGCCCAGGCCAAGGGACTGGTGCTGGGCCAGGCGAGCGCGGCGGTGGAGCTGCACACCGACCCCGACCTGCTGGTGCGCATCGTGCGCAACCTGGTGGACAACGCGATCAAGTTCACCACCACGGGCGCAGTCCGCGTGACGGCGGAGCTGGCGGCGGACCAGTCCTGCACCATCACGGTGGCCGACACCGGCCGCGGCATCCCGCAGAACCTGCGCCAGGAGGTGTTCAAGGAGTATTTTCAGGTGGCCGGCGAACGCAACGCGACTGGCCTTGGGCTGGGCCTGGCCATTGTCCGTCGCCTGGCTGAAGTGCTGGGTTTGCGTGTCACCGTCGCCGACAACCCGGGTGGCGGCACGCGCTTTTGCGTGCATGTGCCCGCCAGCGCCGTGCGGCCCGCCAGGAAGGCCGGCCCCATCGAGCCATGGCGCGCCAGTTCACCCGCGCCCTTGGCGCCCCGCACGGTGCTGTGCGTGGACGACGACGAGGACTCGCTGCAGGCGACCAGCGCGCTGTTGCACGCCTGGGGTTTGCGCGTGATCAACGCAGGCTCCGCCGAGCAAGCGATCGCCCTGGCGCGCGAGCACCCGGCGGTTGACATCGTGCTCAGCGACCACCAGCTCGGCAACGGACTGCCGGGCAGCGAGTTGATCTATCAACTGCGCGAAGTCCTGGGCGAAATCCCGGCCGCCCTGATCACCGGCGACGCCGTCGCGATGCAGGCCCATCGCGCCGGGCAAATCGAGTTTCCGGTGCTGGCCAAGCCGGTCGATCCAGCCGAGCTTCGCAGGCTGCTGGAGGTGTTTCAGGAGCTCGAGTGAAGATCGACGACACCGCCCGCAGCGACGATGGCCGCCTGTCCAGCAGCATCGGCGCCCTGCGCGAATGGATGGCCAGCCGATCCGATCCCGTGCTGGAGACGGTGATCATTGGTTCGGGCTACGGCGGCGCCGTCGCCGCACAGCGGCTTGCACAAGCCAACATGGAGGTCGCGGTGCTCGAGCGTGGCCTCGAATGGCAAAGCGGCGAGTTTCCGGACGGGCTGGCCAGGGCATTTGGCCAGATCCGCATCGACAACAGCGCGGCCCCACAGCTGACCGGCAACGAGACGGCCCTGTTCGATTTGCGCCTGGGCCAGGGCATCGGTGCGCTGGTGGGCAACGCATTGGGCGGCGGCAGCCAGATCAACGCCGGCGTGGCGATCGAGCCCGATCCGCGGGTGTTCGACAAGGTCGCCGAGGGCCGACGCGCCTGGCCGGCGCGAATCGACGGCCCGGCCATGGCGCCGCATTTTGAAGCGGCGCGCCGATGCCTTGGGGCCGAAGTGTGCTCCGCCGCCCTGGTCGGCGCGAGTCCGGATGCCGCGCAACGACCGCGTCTCGACGTGCCGCTGAAGACCCAGCGCCTGCGCGAACTGGTTGCAACGATGCGCGGGAGCGCCCCCGAAGGCAGCCAGTGCAATGTGGACGAGCCACTGCACCTGACCATTCGTCAGGCCGATCCTAGCCGCGACACCCTGGATGCGCGGGGACGGCTTTCGCCGAACGCGTGCGTCGGTTGCGGCGAATGCGTCGCCGGGTGCAACTTCAATGCCAAGCAGACCCTGACGCACACCTATCTGCGGCGTGCCGAAGCGGCGGGCGCGCGCCTGTACACGGGGGTCACGGCGCTGCAACTGGAACGCGCGGGTGAGCATTGGTGCATCCGCTGCGTTGCCACCGCCGATCGCCAGCGCCAGCGCGAAGGCGCCGACGTGCCCGAGCTTCGCATCCGGGCGCGGCATGTGTTTGTCGCAGCCGGTGCGCTGGGCAGCACCGAGCTCTTGCTGCGCAGCCAGAACGCAGGCGCCGGACTGGGCTTTTCCAGCCGGCTCGGCAGTCGGCTGGCGACCAATGGCGACAACCTGGCCGTCGCTTACCTGGCCGACCGATCCGTCAACGGCATCGGCCAGGGCGCGGCCGGCTTCGCGTGGCAGATGCCGGGCGTCGGACCGACGATCAGCGGCAGCCTGCGCTGGCGCAATCCGGATCGACTGGAGCAGGAAGTCCTGATTCAGGATGCCGCGATTCCACGGGCGCTGGCCGGCATCTTTCACGAGCTGGTGACCACCAGCGGCATGCTCGCGCAACTCGCCTCGTGGTCCATGCGGCCGCAAAAGGGGAACGGAGCGCAGCACGTCGTGGACTGGGCCGCCCTGCAAACCAGCAGCCTCGCCCGGACTCAAACACTGCTGCTCATGGGTCACGATGCGGCGCTGGGGCGCATGGAGCGCAACCGGGACTCCGATCGACTGCGGCTGATCTATCCACCGCAAGAAAGCCGACGCGTTGCCGCCATTCAGGACCGGTACCTGGCTGCGGTTTTTGGCGCGCATGGTTTGCTGTTGCGCAGCCCCTGGTCGGAGCCCATGCCACGCACCATGGCGGCGTCGCTCGAGAGCCCACCGTGGGGCGGCGCCGGCTTTACCGTCCATCCGCTCGGCGGCTGCCCCATGGGCGACGACGCATCCACCGGCGTGGTCGATCATGCCGGGCGCGTTTTCAAGGCGGTCGCTGACGCCGACGGCGCCGTGCACCCGGGGCTGTACGTGCTGGACGGGTCGATTGTTCCAAGCTCGCTGGGCGTCAATCCCCTGCTCACCATCACCGCGCTGGCGGAGCGGGCCATGAGCGTGCTGCTGCGAGAGGACTTTTCCGTCAAAGACCCCGTCGCACCGACCGCGCCGCCGACCACGGCCCCACCGATGCACGACAAGAAAACGGTCGCCGCCGTTCCCCGGCACGTGCCCGTGCATTTCACCGAGGTGCTGCGCAACGCGCGGGCCGGCGCAGCCGTTGGCAAGAGGCCCGCGGCCTCGGGATCCGGATTCGAGTGGCGGCCAGGCCCGCGAGGCCGGCTTCAGGCCGCCGATGCCAAGCTGGTGCTGCATCTGCCGCTGCCGAGCCTGGAGCGGTTCGCCGCGGACCCGAACCACGTCATTGCGATCCCCGCGCAAGGCACCGAACCGCATGCCATCGCATCCGATCATGAGCCCGCGCATCTGCTCGTCGAGCAGGCCGTTGCGAGCGCAGATCAGGCCCCCGCCTTCCGTGCCCAGATGCACGTCACCGGTGGCGCCGTTCAACTGCTCGCGGCTTCATCGCGCGGGTCGTGGCGACGCCTTGACGCATTCGCAAGAACCCTCATCACCTGGCTGGTCTCGCGGGGCGCAGAAGACGCCTGGAACTGGCTGCGCGGCAACACGCCCCGACCGCCGTCCACGCCGACATCCGACGAAGCACCGCAGCCCTGGCTGCACCGGCTGCTGCAAAGCGGCCAACGCCTGCTTCAACTGGCCTGGCATTGCAGCGAGGTGCGAACCATGCGCTACACGCTGCAGTTGCGCGACTCGGCCGCACCCGTGGACTCGGGCTTCAGCCATGAACTGGTCGGTCAGAAATCGCTTGGATACCCGGCCACGTGGGGGCAGATCCTGGGTTTGCTCACGCCACCGTCCGTGCTGCGCTTGTGTCAACGGCTCCTGAGCGCTCATGGTCAGCCAGGGTCACCGGGAGAGTGGCTGCCGCGACTTGGCCGCACCAACGTCTGGATGTCGCTGTCCGAGATGGACGTCCGGGTGTTTGATCGACAGCGGCGCCTGGTAGGACGCGGCTGCCTGGGCCTGGACTTGATCGACATGTCACGTCTGCATGCGCCGCAGTTGGGGCTTCGCGGCAACACGCCCGATGCCCTGATCGCGCTGGCGGGTTACCCGCTGTGGATGCTCCGATTCTTGCTCAAGACCAGGCTGTGGGATTTTCGTTTGCCGGACTATCCGACACACCGGCCGCCGGAGTTGAACCCCAACTCGAGCGCCGCGGCGGCGCCGGTTCCCGGCACCGACGAGGTCGAATGCGTCACCGCGTGGCCCGGACGATTTCCGCCCTTGCGCGTGCCCGATCCGCAGCGGCCCGGCGGCCGGTGCTGCGTGAATGCCCACGTGTTTGACGCGTTCGACGTCCCGCTTTCTCGCGAGCAGCCAGAAAAGAGGATTTGGCTGCGCCTGATTCGCTATCCACATTCGAGCGTGGCGATGACGCAAGACCAGCACGGCGTGCGTCGATTCAAATCCATTTTGCTGCTGAATGGATTTGCGCAGTCCACCCTGCCGTTCGTCGCCGAAGAGCTGAAGCCGGAGAACGGCGACTCCAATCTGGCCGCGTGGCTGCATCAGCAAGGTTTTGACGTATGGCTCTTCGAGTACCGCACCAGCGCCATCCTGGAGAGCTCCAAACTGCCTTGCTCGATGGATGACATCGCGGCCAACGACATTCCTGCCGCCGTTGACCGGGTGCTCGACCACCTGCGCAAGGAGAACGGACTGCGTTCGGACGAGCCGGCGCAGATTCATGCTTTCGCCCATTGCGTTGGCGGTGCGTCCCTGGCCATGTCGCTGCTTGGCGGACGCCTGCAGTACCGCCGTCCGGACGATGGCGCGGAGCTGAACTGCGGGAAGCTGGCCAGCGTGGTGTTCTCGCAAATGCACCTGTACCTGGTCGGCAGCGCCAGCGCCCAGGCGCGCCTGGGCCTCAGCGCGCTCGCTCGCGACGCTCTGGGCATCAAGTACTTTCGTCTGTCCGCGGCCGAGCGCCAGGCAACGCCTTTCGAGAGCGTGCTCGATCGCCTGTTTGCCAGCCTGCCCGTCGAGCCCGAACAGGAGTGCCCGCACGAGCGCTTTCGCTTCGCGCCGCACCCGGACACCTGCACCTGCAAGCGCATGACGGGAATCGTGAGCCGCCTGATCCATCACCCACGCATCCTTGCGCAAACGCATGAACGGCTGCCGATCTACTATGGTCGCGCCAACACCAGCCTGCTGGTGCACGGCTCGCGCTGTGTCGAGCACGAGCGCCTGGTGAACGCGGACGGCCAGAACACCTACGTGACGGAAGACAACATCCAGCGCTACCTTGATTTGCCCATTGCGTTGCTGCATGGCGACCAAAACGCGCTGTTCGACGTGGAATCGGCGCATCGAACGATGCAACAGCTTGAGCGGCTGCACTCGGCGCTGTGCCGGCAAGGCCTCATGCGAACGATCATCGCGAAGGACTTCGGGCACTTCGACTGCACCATCGGCCATGGCGCACCGATGCGTGAACAGATTCTTGATCCGATCGCCAGATTTCTGAAAGATGCATGGGCATACGATCGCCCCCTCGAACCGCCCCACGGCGACGACAACCCCAAAACCACGCGCGTGCGCGCGCCGGCCGCCGGACCCGTGATCGGTTGGACTCGACGCGCGCCGCCCGACTACGGCAAGAGCGGCTGGCTCGTTCGCCTGTGGATCGAAATCGACGAGAGCAGCTCCGACCGTGCCGATCGTGCGCTCACACGGATCGAACCGGCCGGCGAGGCGATGCTGTGGCCCGTGCTGCGCGTGCCCGTGGCAACCTGGCCCGCCCCGCCCGTCACCCTGGCCGAGTGGGCGCGCCCGATGGTCCCCCATGAGCCATACATCTGCATGGCCCTGGCGGATGTTTTCATCGCAGATGAAATGCTGAACGCCCGCGCGCCCATCGCCATCACGATGGTGAGCGTTCATGAATACGAACCCGGCGATGCCCGGCCGAGGACGGACCCGATAGGCAGGCCCGGTTCCGGCGTGTATTCATCGCCCGGCGTAGCCGTCACTGGCCTGTTGCGTGACGCCATTGCCGCATCGAATCTGGGCTCGCCAAAAGCATCGGCACCGCATGTTTCGGCGCTCGACTGGATACAGCGGTTTCGCGACAGGCATGCCGGCCGGCCGACTGATCTGCCGTGGTGGATCGGGATGCACATGGACGACGCGGAGCGCCAATCCTTGGCCAAATGCGTGGACGATCTTCGCGCGCAAGAGCAGATCAGGCGAGAGGCTGCCGCACGCGCCAACCCGTGGACGGCGTCGCGCATCCGGCGCGGCACCTCGCCTTCCAATGACCGACCGTCGGGTCAGGCACTCATCGATCCCGCGGTTTTCACCACGCCTCAAGAGCCATCGGCACGGTTCATCGTCGCCTGTTGCCGTCACCCGGGTTGGGCTGTCGAGCGCGCGCGCGCCAACCACAGCCTGCTTGATCTCGACCGCCGGATGACGCAAGGCGAGGTGGTGCCGCAGTTCATGCTGCTGATGGGAGACCAGATCTACGCGGACGCCACGGCCGGCGTGGCCGACAGCCCGTCTGCGGTGGAAAAGGTGGTGACCGCCAGCCGAACCGCGTTCAACACGGATGGCATGCGCCGTATCCTGTCCCGTGTTCCGTGCTACATGGCGATCGACGATCACGAGATCGCCGAAAACTGGTCCGGCGACATGCTTGAGGGCAGCGGGCCAAGCCAGACCGAGACCCGGCGCCTGCACGCGACCGGCATGGCGAGCTTCGCGGCGTTCCAGTGGGTCCATTCACCGCGCAACCACAACGCCGGCAGCTTCGACTACGGCTTCGAGGCGTCGTCGTGCGATGTTTTCGTTCTCGATGCACGCTCGCATCGTCATCGCGCAGCCGCGGCGGGGGCTGCCCGCATCTGTTCGGCCCGGCAGATGGCGGCCCTCAAAGCCTGGTTGAACGATGGATCGGGGCGCCTCAAGGTGCTCGCCTGCGGCTCGGTGGTCGTCCCCGGACTGCTCCAGCACCGGCGCGACGCCGAGCTGCGGTGCCCGGCCGAGGATGCCGACAACTGGCAGCGTGTGCCGGGGCAACGCGCCGAGATCCTGCGCCTGCTGGCCCTGAGCACGGCGCCGGCGGTCGCACTGGTCAGCGGCGACTACCACTGCGCCTGCGTTTCGACCATTCGCTTCATGCGGGGCCATGAACTCGTGCGCCAAGCCTGCGCCGTCGTGGCGCCGCCGCTGTACGCGCCCTATCCGGCCATCAATGTCCATCCAAAAGATGTTTGCGCGATCGAATCGATTGATCTCGACGACGGACTGCGGGCCGAAGTCCGCACCGAGAGTTGGGACGGCAATGGCTACGCCGAAATAACCGCCACCGCCCACCCCGATTGCGCCACGTACCACGTCAACGTGGCCATGCGCGTGATGCAATGGGATCGGCGCCGCGCACCCACGTGGCTCACGCCGAGCCGCGACGTGTCGCTGAGCCGGCCACCGAGCCGAAACAGCGGCTGACGAAGCCGCACCTTCCGCCGGATTCTCAGGTGCCGTCGCGCAACGCCGCGCGCAGCAGCGTCCACACCGAAGCCGCCAGCATCAGCAAGCCGCCGATCATGAACAGGTGCGCGGTGGGATGCGGCCCCGGCGCCGGATCCCAGCGGGACGCCATCCAGCCCACCACCGTCAGGGCCAGGCCCATGAAGGTGAACACGCCGAACAGCAGCCAGCGCAGCAGGGCGCGGCGCGCCGGCACCTGCAGCGCGCAGGCCCAGGCGGCCACCACCAGCACAACCAGCACAAAAGTCAAACGCGGCTCCTATTTGCAAACGAGGCAGCAGGCCCGTCCCTATACACTGCGGGCATTCTTGCACCGCCGCACCCATGGTCCCTCATCTCATCACCGCCCTCAACGGCCCCATCAACGAGCTGGAGCAGCGCCTGCTCGACGCCACGCCGGTGATCGAGCGCTGGTTCCGCCTGGAGTGGATGGAGCACACACCGCCCGTGTATTGTGCGGTGGACATCCGCAACGCCGGCTTCAAGCTGGCGCCGGTGGACACCAACCTGTACCCCGACGGCTGGCACAACCTCTCGCCCGACACGCTGCCGCTGGCGGTACAGGCGGCGCAGGCGGCCATCGAGAAGATCTGCCCGGAAGCGCACAACCTTCTGATCGTGCCCGAGAGCGGCAAGCTGCCCCCGTACTACCTGACGAGCCTGGCGCGGCTGGGCGAGATCTTCAGCATGGCGGGGCTGAACGTGCGCTTCGGCTCGGTCGATCCGGCGCTCAAGCGCGCCACGTCCATGACGTTGCCCGACGGCCGCAAGCTGACGCTGGAGCCGGCGCTGCGCCAGCGCTTTCGGCTGGGTCTGAAGCACTTCGACCCCTGCACCATCCTGCTCAACAACGACTTGCCGACGGGCGCGCCGGGCATCCTGGAAGACCTGCACGAGCAATACCTGCTGCCGCCCCTGCAGGCGGGCGGGGCGGTGCGCCGCAAGAGCCGGCACTTCCAGTGCTATGAAGACGTGAGCAAGCGCTTTGGCAAGCTGGTCGGCATCGACCCCTGGCTGATCAACCCGCTGTTCGCCACCTGCGGCGAGATCGACATCCACGACGCCTGCGGCGGCGAGTGCCTGCGCTCGCACGTGGACACGCTGCTGGGCAGGATTCGGCGCAAGTACAAGGAATACGGCATCAACGAGAAGCCCTTTGTCGTGGTCAAGGCCGACCACGGCCCGCGCGGCATGGGCATCATGACGGTGCGCGACGTGAAGGACCTGGCGCGCCTGGCGCCCAGGCCCACGCGCGCGGGCGAGCCCAGCCCGGTGCCCGCGGGCGAGGTGATCATCCAGGAGGGCGTGCTGGCCAGCGAGCGCATTCACGACGCGGTGGCCGAGCCGGTGGTCTACATGATCGACCGCTACGTGGTGGGCGGTTTTTATCGCATCCACGCCGAGCGGGACAGCGACGACAGCCTGTGCGCGCCCGGCACCCGCTTCGTGCCCCTGCCCTTTGCCGGCAACGCGCACCTGCCGCGCCCCGGCGCCAAGGGCGAAGCGGCGGCGCCCAACCGTTTTTACATGTACGGCGTGATCGCGCGCCTGGCCATGGCGGCGGCCAGCTACGAGCTGGAGGCCACCGACCCCGCACTGCAGGAAGTTGAGTAGAGCCCGCTGGCGCTGTTTTCGTCAGCAAAAAAGCCCCCACAAACCCTGGCCACCGCAGGCACAATGGCGCACCCCCGCCGTCGGCCGTCACCATGCAAGAATCCAGGACCTCCCTGCCCACGCTGACGGTCGGCGCCATCGGCGTGGTGTTCGGCGACATCGGCACCAGCGTGCTCTACACCGTCAAGGAGGTGTTCAGCACCGGCCACGTGCAGTTCACGCCCCACAACGTGCACGGCGTGCTTTCGCTGATCTTCTGGACGCTGACCATCGTCGTCTCGATCAAGTACGTGGCCCTGGTGCTGCGCGCGGACAACAATGGCGAGGGCGGGCTGGTGGCCATGCTGACCCTGGCCTCCAGCGCGGTGGCCGACCGCCCGCGCCTGCGCCACTGGATGCTGCTGGTGGGCATCTTCGGCACCTGCCTCTTCTACGGCGACGGCGTCATCACCCCGGCCATCACCACGCTGGGCGCGATGGAAGGGCTGGAGGTGGTCTCGCCCGAGTTCACGCAATATGTGATCCCGCTCACGCTGGTGGTGCTGTTCGTGCTGTTTCTGGTGCAGAAAAAGGGCACGGCGGGCATCGGGCGCTTCTTTGGTCCGGTGATGCTGCTGTGGTTTGCCGTCATCGCGCTGCTGGGCGTGTTGCACATCGCCAGCCAGCCGCGCATCCTGTGGGCCGTGCTGCCGCACTACGCCATCAGCTTTGCCGCCGCGCACCCGGGCATCACCTTCATCATCCTGGGCGCGGTGGTGCTGTGCGTGACCGGCTGCGAGGCGCTGTACGCCGACATGGGGCACTTCGGCAAGCAGCCGATCCGCCTGGGCTGGTTCGGCATCGCCATGCCGGCGCTGGTGCTCAACTACTTCGGCCAGGGCGCGCTGCTGCTGGCCGAGGGGCACGAGGCGGTGAAGAACCCCTTCTTTCACATGGCGCCCGACTGGGCCACGCTGCCGCTGGTGGGCCTGGCCACGGCCGCCGCCGTGATCGCCTCGCAAGCGCTGATCTCGGGCGCCTTCAGCGTCACCAAGCAGGTCATCCAGCTCGGTTTTTTGCCGCAGCTGACGATCCTGCACACCAGCGTGCGCGACACGGGGCAGATCTATATGCCGCTGGTCAACTGGGGCCTGTTCGTGCTGATCGCGCTGGCCGTGGGCATGTTTCGCTCGTCGGGCAACCTGGCCGCGGCCTACGGCATCGCCGTCACCACCGACATGCTGATCACCACCGTGCTGACCTTCTTCGTGGTGCGCTACGCGTGGAAGTTCTCGCTGGCGCTGACGATTGCGGCGACCGGGTTCTTCGTCGCCGTCGACCTGCTGTTCTGGAGCTCCAACCTGCTCAAGCTGGTGCACGGCGGCTGGTTTCCGCTGGCCATTGCCGGCGCCATCTTCATGCTGATGCTGACCTGGCGCGACGGGCGCGCGCTGCTCTACCACGTGCTGCAGGACACGGCGCTGAACCTGAAGGACTTCTTGCAGTCGCTGTTCGTCTCGCCGCCCACGCGGGTCGAGGGGACGGCGGTGTTCCTGAGCACCGACCCCGACATCGTCCCCAACGCCTTGCTGCACAACCTCAAGCACAACAAGGTGCTGCACGCGCAAAACCTGTTCGTCACGCGGTGCAGCCACGAAGTGCCCTGGATTGGCCTGGACAAGCGGCTGGAAGTCGAGCCACTCGGCCACGACTGCTGGCGCGTGCTGGTGCACTACGGCTTCAAGAACGACCCCGACCTGCCCAAGTCGCTCGCCCTGCTGGCCGGCCGCGGCATCGACCTGAACCCGATGACCACCAGCTACTTTCTGTCGCGCAACATCGTCATCCCCACGCCGGGCAGCGGATTGATGCCTTGGCGCGAAAAACTGTTTGCCTACATGCACCAGAACGCGACCGGCACGGCCGAGTACCTCAATTTGCCGAGCAACGCGGTGGTCGAGTTGGGCGGCAAAGTCGAGATATGACCCCCGCGATCCACGCGCTGGGCGCTGCCTTGCCCGGCGCTTGCCGCCGGAGGCCGTGAGCCCATGGCGTTGCACGCGAGCCGAATCGCGACGAGGATGATCGAACACCCGGAGGCCCGATGACTGCACAAAGCAAATCCAGTCTTGGCGCGCTGATGCTGGGCGCCGTGGGCGTGGTGTTCGGCGACATCGGCACCAGCCCGCTGTATGCGTTTCGCGAGGTGTTCGCCGACGGGCGCGTGTCCTTCTCGCACGAGCACGTGATGGCCGCCACCTCGATGTTCATCTGGGCGCTGATCGTGGTGGTGGCCTTCAAGTACGTGGGGCTGGTGATGCGCGCCGACAACGACGGCGAGGGCGGCATGATGGCCCTGTTGGCGCTGGCCTCGCGCTCGGTGGGCGACCGCCCGCGCCTGCGCGCGGGCATGCTGGCGGTGGGCGCGTTCGGCGTGGCGCTGTTCTTTGGCGACGGCGTGATCACGCCGGCCATCTCGGTGCTGTCGGCGGTCGAGGGCATGGAGGTGGCGACGCCCGGCGCCAAGCCCTACGTGCTGCCCATCACGCTGGTGGTTCTGGCCTTGCTGTTCGTGGTGCAGCGGCACGGCACCAGCCGCATCGGGCGCTTCTTCGGGCCGGTGATGGTGCTGTGGTTTCTGGTGCTGGGCGCCATCGGGGCCTTGCAGATCGCGCAGCATCCGCAGGTGCTGGCGGCGGTGTCCCCGCATCACGCGCTGCGCTTCGTGTGGGAGCAGCCGCACATCGCCTTCATCGCGCTGGGCGCGGTGTTTTTGTGTCTGACCGGCGCCGAGGCGCTGTATGCCGACATGGGGCACTTCGGCAAGCGCCCCATCCGGCTGGCCTGGTTCGTGCTGGTGATGCCGGCGCTGATGCTGAACTACCTGGGCCAGGGCGCGCTGGTGCTGGCGCAGCCCAAGGCGGTCGAGAACCCGTTCTACCTGCTGGCGCCGCCCTGGGCCCTGGTGGGCCTGGTGGTGCTGGCCACGGCGGCCACGGTGATCGCCTCGCAAGCGCTGATTTCGGGTGCGTATTCGGCGGCCAAGCAGTCGATGCAGCTCGATTTTTTGCCGCGCATGCGCATCGATCACACCTCCGAGGAAGAGATCGGACAAATCTACATTCGGGCCGTCAACGGGTTGCTGCTGGTGGGCGTGGTGCTCACGGTGGGCCTGTTTCGCAGCTCGTCGGCCATGGCCGCGGCCTACGGCGTGTCGGTCAGCCTGCTGATGGTCATCACCACGGGCCTGACCTTCTTCGTGGTGCGTCACGGCTGGCACTACCCGCTGCCCTTGGCGCTGGCGGCCACCGGGGTCTTCCTGGCCGTCGATCTGGTGTTCTTCGGCTCCAACGCGCTCAAGATCGCCGACGGCGGCTGGTATCCGCTCTTGATCGCGGCGCTGGTCTTCACCGTGATGGCCACCTGGCGGCGCGGGCGCGAGCTGATCCGCGAGCACAACCGCGCGCACGCGGTCGAGTTGCCGCTGTTCCTGGACGCCGTCTTCGTGCACCCGCCGCAGCGCGTGGGCGGCACCGCCGTGTTCCTGTGCGCGGTGGCCGGCATCACGCCCAACGCACTGCTGCACAGCCTCAAGCACTACAAGGTGCTGCACACGCGCAACCTGTTCGTGAGCGTGCGCAACCATGAAGTGCCGTGGGTGGCGCCCAATCAACGCCTGGAAATCGTCGATCTGGGCAACGACTGCTGGCGCGTCACGCTGCACTACGGCTTCAAGGACCACATCGACCTGCCGGGCGCACTGAACGGCGCCGTCAACCAGGTGGGCCCGATCGACCCGATGCTGACCAGCTACTTCCTGTCGGCCACCACCATCGTGCCGCACTCCGGCGGCGGCATGGCGCTGTGGCGCGAAAAGCTCTACACCCGGCTGCACCTCAACGCCAGCCCGATGGCCGAGTTCTTGCGCCTGCCGGTCAACGCCGTGGTCGAGCTGGGCACCCAAATCGAAATTTAAAACCAAACCGGCCGCCAGCGTCCGTCCAGCAAGCGCAAGCAGCTTTGATATTCATAGCAATCCTGCGCACCAACGACGCGGCGCCGGCATGTTGCGCTGGGAGCGCCGGCATCTTGCCGGCAAAGGAGCCACACGTAGGGCGATGCGCTTGAATGCCGGCAAGATGCCGGCGCTCCCACGCTCATTGAACGATGCCGCGCTGGCGCAGCACGGCAATCTGCTCGCCCGTCAACCCCATCTCGCGCAGCACCGCGTCGGTATCCTCGCCCAGGTGCGGCGCGCTGGATCGCACGCCGCCCGGCGTGGCCGACAGCTTGGGCACGATGCCGGGCACCGTCACGGTGTCGCCGTCGCGCGTGACTTGCGTCAGCAGCATGTCGCGCGCCTGGTAGTGCGCATCCTCGGCAATGTCGCGCGCGGTGTAGACCTTGCCGGCGGGCACGCGCGCGGCCGTCAGGGCATCGAGCACCGCCTGCACCGTGCGCGGCTGCGTCCACGCGCCAATGGCGGCGTCGATCTCGGCCACGCGCGCCACGCGCCCGGCGTTGCTGGCCAGGTCGGGCGCCTGGCCCAGGTCATCGCGCCCAATCGCCTGCATCAGCCGCTTGAAGATGCTGTCGCCATTGCCGGCCACCAGCACCCAGCCGTCCTGGCACGCATAGGCGTTGCTGGGGGCAATGCCCGGCAGCGCGCTGCCCGCGGGCTCGCGCACGGCACCAAAGGCGCTGTACTCGGGGATCAGGCTTTCCATGCAGTTGAACACCGCCTCGTGCAGCGCCACGTCGATCACCTGCCCCGCGCCGCCGCGCGCCGTGCGGTGGTGCAGCGCCAGCAGCACGCCGATCACGCCGTGCAGCGCCGCCAGCGTGTCGCCGATCGACACCCCCACACGCACCGGCACGCGCCCCGGCTCGGCCGTCAGGTGGCGCAGGCCGCCCATGGCCTCGCCCACCACGCCAAAGCCGGGCCGGTCGCGGTAGGGCCCGGTCTGGCCGTAGCCCGAGATGCGCAGGATGATCAGGCCCGGGTTGAGCGCGTGCAGCCGCTCGGGCGCCAGGCCCCAGCCCTCCAGCGTGCCGGGCTTGAAGTTCTCGATCAGCACATCGGCCTCGGCAATCAGCCGGCGCGCGATGTCCTGCCCCTCGGCCTGGCGCAAATCCAGCGCCAGCGAGCGCTTGTTGCGCGACTGCACCTGCCACCACACCGAGGTGCCGTGCTGCAGCAAACGCCAATTGCGCAGCGGGTCGCCCGCGCCCGGCGGCTCGATCTTGAGCACCTCGGCACCGAAATCGCCCAGCGTCTTGCCGGCAAACGGACCGGCGATCAGCTGGCCCATCTCGATCACGCGCAGGCCGGCCAAGGGGGTGGTTTGGTGGACACTCATGCAGTCATTGTGCATTCGGCCGCCGCCACCATCTCCTTCAGGCTTATGCGTCGTTGGGCAAGGCTGCGGCTCGCCACGCCGCACCATCTCCTGTAAGCTTTGGAGTGATTCCTCCAGCTCTCAACGCCGCCATGTCGCTGCCTCTGCCCCAACCCCGTTTTGACGCACCTGCGTACCTGGCCTGGGAGGCTGGGCAGGCCGACAAGCACGAATACGTCGATGGCGAAGTCTTCGCCATGGCCGGCGCGTCCGACGCGCACGTCACCATTGCCGGCAATCTCTACATGGCCCTGCGCCGCCACCTGCGCGGCGGGCCATGCAGCGTCTTCATCTCCGACATGAAGCTGCAGGTGGCCGAGGACAACGCCTTCTTCTACCCCGACGTGTTCGTCACCTGCGCCGAGGCCGACCGCGCGCAAAGCCACTACAAGAGCGCCCCCACGCTGGTGGCCGAAGTGCTCTCGCCCAGCACCAGCGCCTTCGACCGCGGGGCCAAGTTTGCCGCCTACCGCAAACTGCCCAGCCTGCGCGAATACGCCGTCATCGACCCCGAGCGCCTGAGCGTGGACCTGTTTCGCCGCGACAGCGACTCGGGCCACTGGGTGCTCTACCCCTTTGTCGCCGGCGACGAGGTGCAGTGCGCCAGCGTGGGCCTGAGTGTGCCGATGGCCGAGCTGTATGAGGACGTGCGATTCGAACCTTGAGATCAAGGTTTCGATGGGGGCTGTGCGAAATGTTCATCTGACCCCAGTTTTCCATGGCCTCGCCCACCACGCCAAAGCCGGGCCGGTCGCGGTAGGGCCCGGTCTGGCCATAGCCCGAGATGCGCAGGATGATGAGGCCCGGATTGAGCGCGTGCAGCCGCTCGGGCGCCAGGCCCCAGCCCTCCAGCGTGCCGGGCTTGAAGTTCTCGATCAGCACGTCGGCCTCGGCAATCAGCCGGCGCGCAATGTCCTGCCCCTCGGCCTGGCGCAAATCCAGCGCCAGCGAGCGCTTGTTGCGCGACTGCACCTGCCACCACACCGAGGTGCCGTGCTGCAGCAAACGCCAATTGCGCAGCGGGTCGCCCGCGCCCGGCGGCTCGATCTTGATCACGTCCGCGCCAAAATCGCCCAGCGTCTTGCCGGCAAAGGGGCCGGCGATGAGCTGGCCCATCTCGATCACGCGCAGGCCGGCGAGGGGGGTGCTTGGTGGGGGGTTCATGCCGTCATTGTGCAGGCGGCCCCCGCCGCGAATGCCGGCAAGACCGTCGGCCGAATGAGGCCATGTTCATCCGACCCCATTGATTTGCGGGGGGCCGAAGTGCTATGGCCCAGCACCAGCACGTTCGATCGCGACGCCAAGTTGGCCACCTGCCGCAAGCGGCCCAGCCTGCGCGAATACGCCGTCATCGACACCGGGCGCCTGAGCGTGGACGTGTTGCGCCGCGACAGCGCGTCCGGTCACTGGGCGCCCTACCCCTTCACCCCCTCGTGGTCGGCGAAGACGTGCAGTGCGCCAGCGTCGGCCTGCGCATGCCGATGGCCGATCCGCACGAGGATGTGCGGTGCGAGCCTTGAGATCCGGGTTTTGATGGGGGCTGTGCGAAATGTTCATCTGACCCCAGTTTTCCCCAGTTTTCCTTCATGTGACCCTGAAATGTCTGAATTTTCGCTCAAGGTGGCCAGACCACACTGGCCATGGCCGGATGCATTCGCGCTTGCGCTTGCCACTGCTGCCGCAGATCGTCGACAGCGCGCTGGGTCAGGTGGTTCATTCGGATCATGACGATGATCCAGTATTCAGCCTGATCGGGTTGTTCGTTCAATGCATACATGGTGGCAAGCTTGTACATGCCGGCCTGACTGGGCAGAAGCTCTGTGGTTCGCAGCGCCTTATCCAGATCTTCATTCGAATGCGTCTTGGTTGGCTCGACACGAGCCAGCCACAACATGTCCTGCAAATGGGTTAGCGCGAGCACCTTTGGCATGGCCTGCGAACCCGACGGCGCCAACCGCTCCTGTTCGAACCGCAACCCAAAAAACGCATTCTCGACACGCAGGTAGTCGCGCGTCGTGATGCCGAGCCCCAGCACCGTCAATGCCATGGCAACACCCGCCACCCATCGCGGCGAACGCAGAAGGGGTTTGAAATCTAGCGCCGCGTTCAGGGCGCCCGCCATCAGCCCAATGGGTAGCAGGAAATATGCATAGTGCAGCGGGAACTCAAGCATCGCATGCACACCCAACGTCACCACGAACAGCAGCATCAGCAGGTGTTTCATTTGCTGAACGCGAAACACTGCTCGCAGCATCCACAGTGTAAGGATCAACGACAGCGCCAGCCCCAGCGGGACGCCCAAGCCCACCCCCAGATCGAGGAACAGGTTGTGCGCGTGCCGCAGGGTGCCGCCGGTGGGCACATCAAACGGATCGCTCGTGAACTGGGCCAAGCTTGTTTGAGTCCAGCCGTAGCCGACCCAAGGGTGGTGCAGCAAAGCTTTCAACAGTTTGGCCCACAACTCAAACCTGATCTCGTTCGACGAAATGTGGCGCAATTCGCTCGTGCGGCCCAACCAGGCGTCAACATGCGGCAGTGAAACGACGCACAGCACGAACACTGCGGCCCAGCCGATCACACCGGCCAGCAGGGTCCGGGCCATGGAAAGTCGCCGACGCCACGACAGCAGTGCCACCAGGAAAAGGAAAACCACCACCCAACTAGTACGCGATTCGGTCAACGCGATGCCCAGCGCAAGCGGCAGCGACCATGCCCAGGCCAGCCAGCCCGACAGGTACCTGCGCTCATGCAGCCAGGCGCAGGCGAGTACCCCCAGGCACAGCAGGCTGGCCAGTTGGTTGGGTTGCCCCAGGTTGGCGTAAAACCTGGTGCGCGGCGCGGGGATGAACAGCCAGAAGGCGGCGCCCGGGTCCAGCGCCAGCCACTGCATGAGTTGGATCAGAAACGAACCCGTGGCACCGGCCAGCACAGCCATGAACAAGAAGTCGGCGCACTCTCCTGGCCGCCAGCGCTCCCAGGCGGCCCCGACTACCAGGGCCAAGGTCAGCCCCGCCAGATATAGCGCGCCGATCCAAGCCACGCCCAGCGTCTGGATAAGCCCGCTTGCATACTGGATCCAGACCACGCCAGCCCACGCCAGTGTCAGCACCGGCAGCATATGCCAAGCCAGCGGTGCGGTGCGCCGGCTGTGCCACAACACCGCAGTGCCGACAACGCACAGCACCAACGCGGCCCACGCGTCGGAATAAAAATCCGTCCACGGCGCGTGGTGGTTGGGCAGCAGCCAGCACACGGAAAGGATGAGGGCCATCAGCCCGATCAGCGGTGTCGCGGCAGGAGGTGGGGACTGGTTCACGTCGAATCAGCGTATCAGCAACGAAAAAAAGGGGGCCAGAGCCCCCTTTTTGCACAAATGGATATTCAGTTGCAGTGCCTCGATCAGCGGCAAGAACCAGGGGCGTACCGCGCCGCAGTGCCGTTGGAGGTGCACTTCCATTCAAATACTTGCGTTCCCTGCCCTCCGTTGGCCGAAGCCAAGTTGTATGCGGTTGAGCCACTAAGGTACGGCGTCAGCATGATGGTATCCGACGTCGTCAATGTCGTTCCGAGGTTGGATGCGTGCGGAGTGACGACGATTTGACCGGTCGTGCCGTTTGCCACAATCGAAGCCACCATCTTGGTCGGGTTGGTCGCATCGCAGCCGAAGGCGTTCGTGCCAGAAAGGGTGGCGGTCGGATTCATTGTCTGAATCGTCTCGCTGATGGTGGTGCGGCATTGCGACGCGGCCAGCACCACTTCGGACATGCGCGCCTTGATGGTGTAGTCCTTGTACGCCGGCAGCGCCACGGCCGCCAGAATGCCAATGATGGCCACCACGATCATCAATTCGATCAGGGTAAAGCCTTGCTGCAGTTTCTTCATCTGTTTCATTTTCATTTCCTTCAAAAGTAAGGTTGAACCTTGGAGACCCTCGGAGACACTCCCTGAGTGGGTAGGTGCGTCGTCGCACGCCTTGTTTGTTGCAGGGGGCGTGCCAAGCGGCTGGCGGGCGCCTTTTGTGTCAATTTGCACGGATTCGCGCGGCAAACGGGACGGCAAAGGCTGTCCCGCACACCGATGGGACGCCCATGGGCGTCTCAGGCTGGCCTTCGGGATGGGGGCCAACGTCCCGCCGCGCGGGGTGGTGCGGCTTTTAGGGCGCAGCTGAACAATTCCATCGTGGCGCGTGCATCCCGACATCGGGCGTCCACATCCACGGAGAACCATTCAGCGGCCCCCTAGAATCGGGCCGGCGATGAAAGGACCCAACGCATGAACTCGATCAGTCTGGATGCCGTGGCGGCCCTCACCGGCATGGGCCGCAGCACCCTGTGGCGCAAGGCGGCCGACGGCGTGCTGGCCAAGGGCGACAAGGACGCGCGCGGACGCGCCACGCTGGCCCTGAGCGATGTGCTGGGCTTGATTTGTGACAGCACCGGCGTGCCATTCAGCGACGACGATGTGGCCGTGCTGCTGCAGGCCGACGCCGGCGACGCCGAGGCACAGGCCGACATCGGCGCGCTGCTTTATGTCCACGCCCCCGGGGGGGGGTCGAGAGGCCGCGCTCTACTGGCTGCGGGCGGCCGCCGAGCAGGGCAGCGCCGAGGCCATGCAGTGGCTGGGCACGGCCCATGCGGCAGGTGGCACCGAGCGCGACGAGCAACTGGCGGTGATGTGGATCGCCAAGGCGGCGGCGCTGGGGCACCCGATTGCCAAGCGGCAGTTGGAGGGGCTGCTGCAGGGCGCGAAACCAATGAACTGAGCGCCTCTGGCGCGTTTGGGCGGGAATTGAATTTCAGCCCGCCGCATGGTTGACCGGCCGCGCCGGCCCGGTCACGCGGCCAGCTTGCCCCGGCGCACGGCCTCGCGCAGCACGCGGTTGACGCGGGTTTGCCAGCCGCTGCCACTGGCCTTGATGGCAGCCAGCACGTCGGCGTCCACGCGCATCGTCATGGGAACCTTGGGGTGTGCGACGGGTGGCCGGCCGGGCCGGCGCAGCGGCGCTAGGCGCGGCAGGTCAGCACGGGTGATCTCCATTGTGTCGGCGTCCTGCGCCAGGCCGGCGGCAATGGCGGCGTCCTCGTCGGCCGTGGGCAGCAGCAGGCCCAAATTTTTAGATCGCTTCGTCATACAGCTTCACCTCACGTTGGTTGGCCTTGCGCAGGCTGATGATGCGCATCATCTCGCCGCGCTGCACGAACACCACCACGTACAACCGCTCGTCGATCACGGCAAAGCCGATTTCTCGCAACTCGCCATAGTCGCACCGGCTGTCGGGCATGCACAGGACATCGGGCCAGCAAATGCGCTCGGCCAAGGCCATGGAAACGCCGTGTTTGGCGACGTTGGCTGCGTCCTTGACTGGATCGAACTCGATGTCCATTTCATTATTGTACGTACATAAATAAATTCGTCAAGCACGGCAAATCACGTTGGCCATGGACTCCCGCCGTGCCCACGCCTGCGCGCGCACAATCGCCCGATGCGATTTTTCAAGGACTTGAGCCTGTCGGCCGCCAGCGCCGGCTTTGTGGCGGTGCTGGTGGGCTTTACCAGCTCGGTGGCGCTGGTGTTTCAGGCGGCGCAGGCCTTTGGCGCGTCGCAGGAAGTGATCAGCTCCTGGATGTGGGCGCTGGGCCTGGGCATGGGCCTGACCAGCGCCATTCCCTCGCTGATCCTGCGCCAGCCGGTGATGATTGCCTGGAGCACCCCCGGCGCGGCGGTGCTGGCCAGCGCGGGGCTGGGGTTCGATCTGGGCCAGGCCACGGGCGCGTTCATCGTCTGCGCGGGGCTGATTGTGCTGTGCGGCGTGACGGGCTGGTTCGAGCGCGTGATGAACCGCATCCCGATGGCGATTGCCTCCGGCCTGCTGGCCGGCGTGCTGGTCAACTTCGGCATGGCGGCCTTCAGCGCGGCGCACACGGCGCTGCCGCTGGTGCTGGCCATGCTGGCCACCTATCTGCTGGGCAAGCGCTGGCTGCCGCGCTACGCGGTGCCGCTCACGCTGCTGGTATCCATCGCGTTTGCCGCCGCGCAGGGCCACATTGCCTGGTCGCAGGTGCAGTGGGAATGGGCGCGGCCGGTGTGGACCACGCCGCATTTCACCTGGCAGGCCACCGTCAGCGTGGCGCTGCCGCTGTTCGTGGTGACCATGGCCTCACAAAACGTCCCGGGCGTGGCGGTGATGCGCGCCACGGGCTACCAGATGCCCGTGAGCCGCCTGATCAGCCTGACCGGCCTGGCCACCCTGGTGCTGGCGCCCTTTGGTGGCTACGCGCTCAACCTGGCGGCCATCACCGCCGCCATCTGCATGGGCCCCGAGGCGCACCCCGACCCGGCGCGGCGCTACACGGCGGCCGTGGTCAACGGCGTGATCTACGTGGGAATCGGCCTGTTTGGCGCCGCCGTGGCGGGGCTGCTGGTGGCCTTTCCGAAGGAGCTGGTCGCGGCCATTGCCGGGCTGGCGCTGCTGTCGACCATCGGCGGCGGCCTGGTCGCGGCGCTGCAAAACGAGGCGCACCGCGAGGCGGCGCTGATCACCTTCCTGGTCACCGCCTCGGGCGTCACGCTGGGCGGCATCGGCTCGGCCTTCTGGGGCGTGGTGGCCGGCGCGCTGGCGCTGCTGGTGACGCAGGCAGGACGAAAGCCCGGCCCCAAGCAGGATGGCGCGCGATAAGGCACCATCGAACCCGCCACCGTTGAACCCCTGCCCATCATGAACCTGCTGTTCATCGCCGACCCGCTCGAACACTTCAAGACCTACAAGGACACCACCTTCTCGATGATGCGCGAGGCGCAGCGGCGCGGCCACCGCATTGCGGCCTGCGGTCCGCAGGATGTGCATTGGCAAAGCGGCGGCGTGGTGCGCGCGCGGGTGCGCCCGATCACGCTGACCGGAAAAGCGCCCGACTGGTTTGCCGAGGAAGCCGCGCAAGACATGGCGCTGAAGGACTTCGGCGCCGTGCTGATGCGCAAGGACCCGCCTTTCGACGCCGAGTACATCTACGCCACCCACCTGCTGGAGCAGGCCGAGCGCGAGGGCGCGCACGTCATCAACCGACCCGCCGCGCTGCGCAACCACCCCGAGAAGCTGGCCGTCATGGAGTGGCCGCAGTTCATCGGGCCGACGCTGGTGACGCGCTCCGAAGACGAGATCCGCCGCTTTCACGCCGAGCACCAGGACATCATCCTCAAGCCCCTGGACGGCATGGGCGGCATGGGCATCTTCCGCGTCAAGGCCGACGCGCTCAACCTGGGCTCGATCATCGAGACGCTGAATGCGGGCGGCGCCACGAGCGTGATGGTGCAGCGCTTTCTGCCCGAGATCGCCGCCGGCGACAAGCGCATCCTGATCATCGACGGCACGCCCGTGCCCTTCGTGCTGGCGCGCATCCCGCAGGGCACCGAGGTGCGCGGCAACCTGGCGGCCGGCGGCCTGGGGGTGGCCCAGCCCATCACCGACAGCGACCGCGCCACGGCCAGCGCCATCGGCGCCGCGCTGGCGCCGCGCGGGCTGCTGCTGATCGGGCTGGACATCATCGGCACGCACGTGACCGAGATCAACGTCACCAGCCCCACCTGCTTTCAGGAGATCCACGAGCAGACCGGCTGCGACGTGCCGGCGCTGTTTGTCAACGCACTGGAGCGCGCCGTCGCCCGCCGCTGATCCGCGGGCGCCCCCGTGCAAATGCGGCGGCTGAAGTGTTTGGAGTTGTTGACGCGCGTGAGCCGAGGTTGTGGATCGGCCGCCCAGCCAACCTCTTGTAACCCGCGCGCGCTCGATCGCACCGATACTGCGACGCCCGGCCCTGCTGCGGCGCGCCGGGCCCATGGGCGACGTGTCGCGACCCGCGCCCCCAGTGAAGTCATAGGAGGTCCGATGTTGAAGACCCACGGGTTCGCCTTGCGCTACAACCCCGCGCTGGACGGCTTGCGTGGCGTGGCCATCGCGCTGGTGATTCTGTCGCACGCCCACGTGCCCCTGTTCGACGGCGCGTTCTTCGGCGTCGATCTGTTCTTCGTGCTCAGCGGCTTCTTGATCACCTCGCTGCTGCTGCTGGAATTGCGGGCCGAGGGCCGGATCGATTGCTGGCGCTTTTACCGCCGCCGCTTGCTGCGGCTGATGCCGGCGCTGCTGCTGTTTCTGGCCGTCTACGTGGCGGTGGCGCCGCTGCTGTGGCCGGGGCAGAACGACGCGCTGACCGACGCGCTGGTGTCGGCGCTGTACCTGGCCGACTATGGCATCGCCTTTTTCGACCAGCCCGCCAGCCTGCTGCACATGTGGTCGCTGTCGGTGGAAGAGCACTTCTACCTGATCTGGCCGCCGCTGCTGGCGCTGCTGGTCACGCGCTGCCAGCGCGGCCACGTGTGGCGCGCCATCGCGGTGCTGTGGGTGCTGGCCACGCTGTGGCGGGTGCTGTGCGTGTCCTGGGATCAGGCGTTCTACCAGGTGTTCTTCCGCTTTGACACGCGCGCCTCGGGCCTGCTGGCCGGCGCGCTGCTGGCGGCCTTGCTGCACGAGCAGCCCGATTTCATCGCCCGCGCGCGCCGCCACCTGCACCACGCGCTGTGGCTGCCGCTGGCGGTGCCCGTGCTGATGGGCCTGGGCTGGGACAGCAGCGACGCGCTCTCCTGGGGCATGCCGGCGGTCGAAGGCGCGGCCGTGGTGCTGCTGGTGGCCGTGCAGCGCCAGCGCGGCGTGGTCTGGCAGATGCTGAGCACGCCGGCGCTGGTCAAGCTGGGGCAGCTGTCCTACGGGGTGTACCTGTGGCACTACCCGGTGGTGCGCTATTTGCGCGCCGATCTGCCCTGGCCGCTGGTGGTGGTGATGGGTGGCGCCATTTCGCTGGCGCTGGCGGCCCTGTCCTACTACAGCATCGAGCGCTGGGCGCTGCGCTGGCGCGACGGCCACCCGCCGCCGGCCCGCAAGCGCCCCACGGTGTCGGCGCCGGCCCATTGAACGCCCCGCGCGATTTCAAGCCAAATCGGGTAGCAGCCCGCATCCATCAAGCGCAACAAGCTACGATTTTCGTAGTGATCGAGACGCTGGTCGGCGCCGCGGGCCCATCCCATCTATCATCGCTGGGCCATGCCCGACTCCCAGCCGCACCCGAGCGCCGCACCGGTCGCCGACGAGGACCTGGGCCCACTGGCGCCGTTTCGCCATCGCGTGTTCAGCCTGCTATGGAGCACCTGGCTGATCGCCAATCTGTGCATGTGGATGAACGACGTCGCGGCCGCCTGGCTGATGACGACGCTGACCGACAAACCCAACTGGGTGGCGCTGGTGCAGACCGCGGCCACGCTGCCCGTCTTTCTGCTGGGCCTGCCCTCGGGCGCGCTGGCCGACATCCTCAACCGCAAGCACTTTCTGCTGTTCACCCAGCTGTGGGTGGCCGTGGTGGGCGCGCTGCTGGCGCTGGCGGCGTTTGCGGGGGTGATCTCGCCGCCGCTGCTGCTCTTGCTGCTGTTTTGCAATGGCGTGGGGCTGGCACTGCGCTGGCCGGTGTTCGCGGCCATCGTGCCCGAGCTGGTGCCGCGCCCGCAGTTGCCGGCGGCGCTGGCGCTCAACGGCGTGTCGATGAATGCGGCGCGCATCGGGGGCCCGCTGATCGCCGGCGCGCTGATCGCCAGCCTGGGCAGCGCCTGGGTGTTCGCGCTCAACGCCGTGCTGTCGGTGGGGGCCGCCATCGTCATCTCGCGCTGGCGGCGCACGCACACGCCGCACCCGCTGGGACGCGAAAGCCTGCGCGGCGCCATGCGCGTGGGCCTGCAATACGTGATGCAGTCGTATCACCTCAAGGGCGTGTTGCTGCGCATCGGGCTGTTCTTCTTTCACTCCACCGCGCTGATCGCGCTGCTGCCGCTGGTGGCGCGCGAGATCGAGGGCGGCAACGCCGGCACCTTCACCGTGCTGCTGGCGGCCATGGGCGCGGGGGCCATTGCCTCCACCTTTGTGCTGCCGCAATTGCGCCGCGCCTTCCCGCGCGACCGGCTGGTGCTGGCCGGCGCCGTCACGCAGGCGCTGATGATGGCGCTGATGGCCGTCACCCGCAGCCTGTGGCTGGCCGTGCCCGCCATGCTGCTGTGCGGCGCGGCCTGGCTGACCACCGCCAACTCGCTGTCGGTGTCGGCGCAGATCAGCCTGCCCGACTGGGTGCGCGCGCGCGGCATGTCGATGTACCAGATGGCGATCATGGGTGCCACCGCGCTGGGGGCCGCCGTGTGGGGCCAGGTGGCCACCTGGAGCAGCGTGCCGCTGACGCTGGGCATCGGCGCGGTGAGCGGCATCGTCACCATGGCGCTGGCCAACGCGTACTGGCCCGACCGCGGCATGGTCGACGACCCGACCCCGGCCGGCCCGCTGCCGCACCCCCGGGTCAGCGCGCCGCCGCCGCACGGCCACGTGGTGGTCACGGTCGAATACCAGATCGAGCCGGACAAGGCCGCCGCCTTTCGCGCGCTGATGGAGGAAAGCCGCCGCTCGCGCCTGCGCCTGGGCGCCGTGAGCTGGGAGCTGCTGTCGGACATCAACGAGCCGGGACGATTCATCGAGGTGATCGAGGATGCCTCGTGGACCGAGCACCTGCGCCGCTTCGAGCGCACCACCACCGCCGACGTGGCGCTGCGCGAGCGCAAGCTGGCCTATCACATCGGCGCCGAGCCACCGCGGGTGCAGCGGGCGCTGCGCGAGAGCACGGTGCGGGCGGCGCCTGGCGAGGGGCTGGGCTTTTTCAAGCCATGATCGCCTGCGCGCGGCAACGCCATCGGCCGCACCGCGCTTGGCCCCCTCCCCCTCTGGGAGAGGGTTGGGGTGAGGGCCGGCGGCCTGCCTGGAGGCACACCGGCTTTTTAGGCCAAACCAGGCTCTATCGCCCGCTGATCAAGCGCAAACAGCTCTGATTTTTGTAGTGAACCAATTGCAATTCACGCGCCCGCCCCGACGGGCGCTCCGTCCACGAACACCTTCAACTCCCCCGGCGCAAACGCGGTCCAGGCCTCGTCGCAGGTCAGCGGCGTGGTGGCCACCACGGCCACGCGGTCGCTCGGGGTGGTGTGCTCGGCAAAGTTGATGGCCAGGTCTTCGTCGGCTAGGCGGGCGCGGGCAAAGGGGTGCTGGCGCACGATCCAGCACAGCTTGGTCGATGCATGCGCCCACAGTGCCTGACCGTTGGACAGCAGCATGTTGAAGCTGCCGTGGCACGCCACCCGGGGCAGCAGCTCGGCCAGCGTGCGGGTCAGCTCATCGACCGGCGGCACGCTGGCGTGGGATTTGGCGAGCTCCTGCATCAGCCAGCAGAAGGCGCGCTCGCTGTCGGTGTCGCCCACCGGGTGAAAGTGGCCGTGCAGGCGCGGGTGGTAGTCCTTCAGGTCGCCGTTGTGGGCAAACACCCAGGTGCGGCCCCACAGCTCGCGCACGAAGGGGTGGCAGTTCTCCAGCAGCACCTCGCCCACGGTGGCCTTGCGGATGTGGGCGATGACGTTCTTGCTCTTGATCGGATAGCGGCGGATCAGCTCGGCAATGGGCGAATCGGCCGCCGCGCCGGGGTCCAGAAACAGCCGCGCGCCGCGCCCCTCGAAGAAGGCGATGCCCCAGCCGTCGGCATGGTGGTCGGTGCGCCCGCCGCGCTGCGCAAAGCCGGCAAAGCTGAAGGTCACGTCGGTGGGCGTGTTGCAGTTCATCCCGAGCAGCTGGCACATGGAGCCAAGTATGCAACGGTAGCGTCAAGCCCAGTCGAACTGCGCGGTGAAGTGACGCAAGAATTTGGGCTGCTTGACGATTTTCACGCCGCGTATGCTGGCGGCCTTCTGCTTGACCTCGGCAATCACCTCGGCCGCGTAGTCGAAGTGGCTTTGGGTGTACATGCGGCGCGGGAAGGCCAGGCGCACCAGCTCCATGCTGTGGAAGGTCTCAGTGCCGTCATCCAGTCGCTTGCCGAACATGACGGAGCCAATTTCGACGCCGCGTATGCCGCCCTCCAGGTACAGCGCATTGCACAGCGCCCAGGCCGGGTAGTGCTGCACCGGCATGCCGGGCAGCACGGTCCTGGCGTCGATATAGACCGCGTGGCCGCCGGTGGGCTTGACGAAGCCCACGCCTGCGGCGTCGAGCTTTTCGCCCAGGTACTCGGCGGTGCGCAGGCGGTAGCGCAGGTAGTCCTCGTCCAGCCCCTCCTCCAGGCCCACGGCCAGGGCCTCCAGGTCGCGCCCGGCCATGCCGCCGTAGGTGGGAAAGCCTTCCATCATGATCAGGTCGCTGCGCACCTCGTCCAGCCATTCGTCGGAGCGCAGCACGATGAAGCCGCCGATGTTGACCATGCCGTCCTTCTTGGCGCTCATGGTGGCGCCGTCGGCGTAGCTGAACATCTCCTGGGCAATGGCCTTGATGGAAGTGTTCTCGTAGCCCGGCTCGCGCATCTTGATGAACATGGCGTTCTCGGCAAAGCGGCACACGTCCATGATGAAGGGCTTGCCGTATTTCTTCAGCAGTGCCGCATAGGCGCGGATGTTCGCCATGGACACGGGCTGGCCGCCGCCGGTGTTGTTGGTCACCGTGAGCATGCCGAAGGGGATGCGCTGGCCTTCCTTCTTCAAGACCTCCTCGGCGCGCGCCAGGTCGATGTTGCCCTTGAAGGGGGCAATGGTGGCCGGCTGCAGGCCCACGGCCTCGACCAGGTCCAGCGCCTCGACGCCCAGGTATTCCAGGTTGCCGCGCGTGGTGTCAAAGTGGCAGTTGTTGGGCACCAGGTCGCCCTGCTTGCACACCGCGGTGAACAGCACCTTTTCGGCCGCGCGGCCCTGGTGCGTGGGCACGAAATGCTGCATGCCGGTGATGTCCTGGATCACCTTTTCCAGGCGGTAGAAGCTGCGCGCGCCGGCATAGCTCTCGTCGCCCTCCATGATGGCGCCCCACTGGCGGCTGGACATGGCGCCGGTGCCCGAGTCGGTCAGCCAGTCGATCAGCACGTCCTCGGCGCGCAGCAAAAAGACGTTGAGGTGCGCGGCGGCCAGCAACTGCTCGCGGTCGGCGCGCGTGGTCACGCGGATGGGCTCGATGCTCTTGATGCGAAAGGGCTCAATCAGGGTCTTGGGCATGGGGTGATCCTTGGGGTTTTCAAAAACCGCAAGGGTGTCACCAAGCCCGCCATCGTGGTGTCGGTTTCTTCCAACAGAAGGGTCTTTCCGCGTCTATTGGGGCGTCAGGCGTGTGTGCGCGCCCAAGTGCCGCGCCGCCAGCATGGCCAGGGCGCACAGCGCGGCCAGCATCAGGAACACCTCGTCAAACGCCGCCAGCCGCGCCGCGCTGGGCGGGCCCTGCCCCAACGCCACGCCGTGCGCGGCCAGGCGCCACTCCAGCGCGATGCCGCACAGGCCCACGCCGGCGGCGCCGCCCAGGGTGCGCACGAAGTTGATGACGCTGGAGCCTTGCGCGATCAAGTCCTTCTCCAGCCCGCGCATGGCGCCCAGGTTGAGCGAGGGCAGGATGAAACCCAGGCCGATGCGCCCGACGATGCTCCAGGTCATCAAAAGCCACAGGCTGGCCGACAGGCCGATGGTCACCATGGCCGCAAACGACAGCGCCAGCAGCGACAGGCCCATCATCACCAACCCGCTGGCGGGCCGGCGGTCGGCCAGCCGCGCCACCACGGCAATGGCACCGGCCAGCACCAGGCCCGAGGGCATCAGGATGCCGCCCACGCTGGAGGCCGACAGCCCCAGGCCCATCTGCATGTACACCGGCAGCAGATAGGTGGAGCCAAACAGCGCCGTACCGTAGATCAGCGCCACCAGCGCGCCCATGGCAAAGGGCCGCCAGGCAAACAGCCGCAGGTTCATCAGCGGCGCCTGGCCGCCGCGCATGCGCCGGTGCTGCCACAGGGCAAAGGCGGCAAAGCAGGCGGCGGCCAGCGCCAGCAGGGCCCCCGCCTCCCAGCCCGGGCCGCTGCGCACCGACACCAGGCCGTTGAGCAGGCTGAGCGTGCCGGCGCTGGTCAGCAGCAGACCCAGCGCGTCCAGCGTCTCGCCGCGCTGCGCCGCGCCGCCACCGGGCGCGCTGGTGGGCACGTAGCGGTGGGCCATCCACAGGGCGGCCGCGCAGAACGGGCCCACCATGAAGAAGATCGAGCGCCAGCCGAACCAGTCCACCAGCACCCCGCCGATGGACGGCCCCAGCGCCGGCGCCAGCACCACCCCCATGCCGAACATGCCGCTGGCGCGGCCCTGCTCGTGCGGCGCGAAGGCGCGCATGATGATGATGGCCGGAATGGGCTGCACCACGCCGGCGGCCAGACCCTCCAGCACGCGCGCGACCAGCACCAGTGGGTAGTTCTGCGCCAGGCCACCCAGCAGGCCACCGGCCAGCAGCAGCCCCATGCAGCCGTCGTAGGTGGCGCGATAGCCAAAGCGCGCCAGCAGCCAGGGGGTGGTCAGCATCGACACCGTCATCGCCACCATGAAGCCGCTGGTCACCCACTGCGCGCGCGCCTGCCCCAGCGCGAACTGGTGCGACAGCCCGGGAATGGCCACGTTGACCACGGTGGAGGACATGATCGAAGCCATGGTGCCCACCATCACGGCCAGCAACAGCCACCAGCGGTAGTTGGGGCCGTGGCGTTCGCGCAGCGCGGCGCCCGAGTCCGGCGCCTCGGGCACCGCTGCGCTCACGGCACCGCGCCTTCGGCCGCTTGCCGCACGCAGGCCGCGCAGATGCAGGCCCGGCCCCGGGCCGCCGCCGGCACCTGCGCCCGCAGCGCCGGCGCAAATGCGGCCTGCGTGCACCAGCACGGCGCCTGCGGCTGGCCGCTGGCGCGCTCGGCCTCCATCGCACATGCATTGGCCCCACCGCACAACGGGCAGCGGGTGGGGTCGATCGGGGCGGACGCGGGCCTCATGGGGATGCTATTCTGCGGCACAGGGCGCGCGGCGGCTGACCGCCCGCGCCAGTCCAACGTTCGCCGGAGATCCGACATGAGCCACGCTTTGACCGCCGCCCAGCGGCAAGAACTGAAAAACCTGCTGCTGGCCCGCCGCGACGAGTTGCAGGCGCAGATGACACAAAACCGCGCCAACCTGGCGCCGGTGGAGAACACCGCCGGCAGCGTGTCGCAGGACGAAAGCGGGCGCCTGGCCAACCAGACGCGCGAGGTGGATGCCGCGCTGACCACGCTCGACGCGGACGAGCTCGCCCGCATCAAGCGCGCACTGGAGCGCATGGCCGACGACAGCTACGGCCTGTGCGATGAATGCGGCTGCGCCATCCCCTTCGAGCGCCTGAAGGCCGAGCCCATGACGCGCCACTGCGTGGCCTGCAAGTCGCGCTTCGAGCAGGCGCAGCGCGCACGCGGCTGAGCGCCCGCATGCCGGCGATTGCGTGCCAACGCGAGCGCCGCAGACCCCAACGCCGAGCGGTTGAGCGGCCAACACTCGCGCCACGAAGGTGCGAGCGCTCCGCAATACTCGATTGTCCGCCCGTCCTCCCGGATCGACAGACGTGCGGGGCGCCGATGCAGTTGCCGACTCTCCAGTTGAGAATGCCGGCAACCCATGCACATCAATCGCAGGAAGCTACTATAGTTATAGCAATTCGAGGCAAGTGAAAGCCCTCAGGCCCCCGCCTTCACCTTCTGCCGCCAGGCGTGCAACAGCGGCTCGGTGTAGCCGCTGGGCTGCTCGATGCCCTTGAAGATCAGGTCGCTGGCGGCCTGGAAGGCGGCCGACTGCTCGAAGTGGCCGTGCATGGGGCGGTACAGCGGATCGCCGGCGTTTTGCTGGTCCACCAAGGCGGCCATGCGCTGCAGCGTGGCGCGCACCTGGCCTTCGCTCACCACGCCGTGCAGCAGCCAGTTGGCGATGTGTTGGCTGCTGATGCGCAGCGTGGCGCGGTCTTCCATCAGGCCCACGCCGTGGATGTCGGGCACCTTGGAGCAACCCACGCCCTGGTCCACCCAGCGCACCACGTAGCCCAGGATGCCCTGGCAGTTGTTGTCCAGCTCCTGCTGGCGCTCGGCGGCGCTCCACCGGGCCTCGGGCACCACCGGAATGGTGAGCAGGTCGCTCAGCAGCTCGTCGCGCAGCGCGCGCACGTCGGCCTTGGCCAGCTTGGCCTCCATGTTTTTTTGCACGTCGCTGACCAGCACCTGGTGATAGTGCATGGCGTGCAGCGTGGCGCCGGTGGGGCTGGGCACCCAGGCGGTGTTGGCACCGGCCCTGGGGTGGTTGATCTTCTGCTCCAGCATGGCGGCCATCAGGTCGGGCATGGCCCACATGCCCTTGCCGATCTGCGCCTTGCCGCGCAGGCCGCAGTCCAGGCCCACCAGCACGTTGTTGCGCTCATAGGCGGCGATCCAGGCGCTGGTCTTCATGTCGCCCTTGCGGTACACGGGGCCGGCCTGCATGCAGCTGTGCATCTCATCGCCGGTGCGGTCCAGAAAGCCGGTGTTGATGAAGGCGACGCGCGACTTGGCGGCGGCGATGCAGGCCTTGAGGTTGACGCTGGTGCGGCGCTCCTCGTCCATGATGCCCAGCTTGACGGTGCTGTCTTCCAGGCCCAGCAGATTCTCGACCCGCGTGAACAGCTCGCTGGCAAACGCCACCTCGGCGGGGCCGTGCATCTTGGGCTTGACGATGTAGACGCTGCCGGTACGCGAATTGCGGATGCCGTTTGCGCCCTTGCCCTGCAAGTCGTGCAGCGCGATGGCGGTGGTGACGACCGCGTCCAGGATGCCCTCGGGGATCTCGCGGGAGCTGCCGTCGGCCGCGCGGTACAGGATGGCCGGGTTGGTCATCAGATGGCCCACATTGCGCAGGAACATCAGCGAGCGCCCGTGCAGCTTGACGCTGCCCTTGCCGGCCGGCTTGCTGTAGATGCGGTCGGTGTTCAGGCCGCGCGTGACGGTCTGGCCGCCCTTGTCGAAGCTCTCGGTCAGCGTGCCGCGCAGGATGCCCAGCCAGTTGCGATAGGCCAGCACCTTGTCTTCGGCGTCCACGCAGGCCACCGAGTCTTCCAGGTCCAGGATGGTGGAGACGGCCGCCTCGACCACCAGGTCGGCCACGCCGGCCGGGTCGGCCTTGCCGATGGGTGACTTGGGGTCGATGCGGATGTCCAGATGCAGGCCGTTGTGCACCAGCAGGATGCTCGAAGGCGTCTTGGCATCGCCCTGATAGCCCACCAGCTGGTCCTTGTCCAGCAGCTTGCTGCGCTTGCCGCCGGCCAGCTTGACGACCAGCTTGCCGTCCTTGATCTGGTAGCCCACCGAATCGACGTGCGAGCCCTTCTTGAGCGGTGCGGTGCGGTCCAGCACGTGGCGCGCCCATTCGACCACCTTGGCGCCGCGCCGGGCGTTGTAGCCCTTGCCGCGCTCCAGGCCCTTGGTTTCGGCGATCACGTCGGTGCCGTACAGCGCGTCATACAGGCTGCCCCAGCGCGCGTTGGCGGCGTTCAGCGCGTAGCGCGCGTTGGTGATGGGCACCACCAGCTGCGGGCCGGCCTGGCGCGCCAGCTCGGCATCGACCTTGCTGGTGCTGACCTTGACCTTGGCCGGCACCGGCACCAGGTAGCCGATGCCCTCCAGGAAAGCGCGGTAGGCGCGCATGTCCTTGATCGGGCCCGGGTTGGCGCGGTGCCAGGTGTCCAGCTCGGTCTGCAGGCGATCGCGCTCGGCCAGCAGGGCGGCGTTCTTGGGCGCCAGCTCGGTGACGATGGACGAAAAGCCCTTCCAGAAGCGGCCGGGGTCAATGCCCACGTCCGGCAGCACCTCGCGGTTGATGAAATCGTGAAGCTCGGCGGCAACCTGCAGGTCGCCCACGTTGATGCGTTGGGTCATGTCGAATCCGCTGGAAGAAGGCAAATGCGCCGCCCGACACGGACGGCGACCGGAAAGCACACTGTATTCGATTTGTTTTAGGTGAAAAATGGGTTAATTGCTTCAAAACCAGTGACTTTTTTGCACAGATGATTGAGGGTGTCGGGGCTTGTGCCGAGAGCTCGCGCGCCTATTGCCCAGGTTCGAGGAGACCACCGGACAAGAAGCCGCGGCGATCAATCCGTCTGCCGCCGGCAATGTGCGCCTTTCTCCCTCGCCCATGTGGGGAGAAGGCTGGGGTGAAGGGCTTTCTAGCGTTGGAGTCGCTGGTTGTTGTTCGATGCTTGGTTGGCGCTGCATTTTTCCGCTGGCCGGGATGTGCGCCCGGCGGCGCACCTACTTTTCTTTGCGTCGCCAAAGAAAAGTAGGCAAAAGAAAGGCGACCCCACTGGCCGTGTCCCTGCGCTTCGCTTCGGGCAACCTGCGATGCTCGCGCCTGGGGCGGTGCTGCGGAACTCGCTTTGTTCGCTGCGCTCACGCCGCTCAAACAGCCGCAGCAAGTCAGATCACGATGCATGGGCATACTGCGTTGCCCATGCCCGCCCCACGCCCTGCGCTTCTCGGCACGGCCAGAGGGGACTTGAACTCCAACACGGGCCATTGCTGCGCTCGGCCCCGACAACAACCGACACCAAGGCCGAGCGCAGCGATGGCCCGTGTGGTTTTCCCACCCCCTTGAGGCTGCGCCTGCGGCGCGGCGCTTGCGGGGTGGCGCGTGCAGCGCAGCATGCACGCGCTTCGTTGACTGACTCGCCGCGGTTGTCTGAACGGAGCGCGCCAGCGCGCAGTGAGTTCTGCGGCGCACCCCGCAAGTGCTGCGACGCAGGTTTGCCCCGTAGCGAAGCGCAGGGGTCGCAGACGTGGGGGCGCTTTCTTTTGCCTCCTTTTCTTGTGCGTACAAGAAAAGGAGGTGCGCCGCCGGGCGCACATCCCGGCCAGCGAGCGCATGCAGAGCCAGCCACGAAGCAAACAACGTCAACGATTCCAACGCCAGAAAGCCCCTCACCCCCACCCTCTCCCCAAAGGGGCGAGGGAGCAAGACCTCACCCCAGCCCCCGCCCCAGGGAGGTAAGTGGGCAAGACCTCAGGCGGCCAGTTGCCGACGCGCCTCAGGCCTGCTCGCGCGCCAGCAGCGCCGCCTTGCGCTCCACGCCCCAGCGATAGCCTGACAGCGCCCCGTCGCTGCGCACCACGCGGTGGCACGGGATGGCCACGGCCAGCGGGTTGGCGGCGCAAGCCTGGGCGACGGCGCGGGTGGCGCTGGGCTGGCCGATGCGCCGGGCGATTTCGGCGTAGCTGGCGGTTTGCCCGGCGGGCACGGCGCGCAAGGCCTGCCACACGCGCTGCTGAAAGGCGCTGCCGCGCACGTCCAGCGGCAGCTCCAGGCCGATGGCGGGCTGCTCGACAAATCCGATCACCTGCGCCACGTGCTGCTCGAAGGCCGAGTCGCCACCCACCAGCTGCGCGTTGCAGAACTGGTCTTGCAATTGGCGCACCAGCGCCTGCGGGTCGTCGCCCAGCGCGATGGCGCACAGGCCGCGCGCGCTTTCGGCCACCAGGATGGCGCCCAGCGAGCACTGGCCCACGGCAAAGCGGATGGTTTGCCCGCGCCCGCCGGCGCGGTAGTCGGCGGGTTGCATGCCCAGGGCCGCGCCGGCCTGGGCGTAGAAGCGGCTGGGCGCGCCAAAGCCGGCGTCGTACACCGCGTCGGTCACGCGCGGACTGCGGGGCAGCACCTGGCGCAGCGCGGCGGCGCGGCGGGCACGCGCCCAGGCGGCGGGGGTCTGGCCGGTGGCGGCCTTGAACAGGCGGTGAAAATGAAACGGACTCAGGCCGCTGGGCTGGGCCAGGTCATGGAGCGTGGGCGCGGGTGCGCCGGCTTTCACGCAGGCCTCGATGCGGCGGCAGGCGGCGGCGATGTGGGGGCCGTGGCCATCGCGTGGCGCGGCGGGGATCGGGGTGGGGGCTTTGGCGGCGCAGGTCATGGCCTCACTGTAGGCGCGCCGGGCGCGGCCTGCATCCCGCGGCTTGCGGTGCCAACGGACGCGCCGGCCGCTACCAGGCCGGCACGCGCTCGTGCTTGAGGGTGCCGCGCCGCTGGGCGTAGTCGGGCAGCACCTCGCCCACGTGCTCCCAAAAGCGCGCGCTGTGGTTCATCTCGCGCAGGTGGGCCAGCTCGTGCACCGCCACGTAGTCGATCAGCGCCTCGCTCAGGTGGATCAGGCGCCAGTTCAGGCGGATCGAGCCGTCCGCGCTGGCGCTGCCCCAGCGCGTGCGCGCGGCCGTGAGCGTCAGGCGCTGCCAGCGCACGCCCAGCTGCGGGGCAAAGTGGTCCAGCCGCGCGGCAAACAGGCGGCGCGCCTGCCCGATCAGCCAGGCCTGGGTGGTGTCGCGCAGCCGCTCGGGGGCGGCGCCTTGCGGCAGGCCCAGCCACAGCGTGGCGCCATCGCGCACCGCGCCGGCACCGCCCGGGCCGTGGCGCTGGCGCGGGTCCAGCCGCAGCACGAGGGGCTGGCCCAGAAAGGGCACGCTCGCGCCCTCGCGCCAGTCGATGCGCGCCAGCGCTTCGGCGGCGCCGCGCTCGCGGGACTGGGACAGCTTGTCCAGCACCCAGCGCGACTTCTGGCGCAGCAGGGCCTCCACCTCGGCCAGCGGCGTCCAGCGCGGCGCGGCCACCGTCAGGCCTTCGGGCCCCACGCTCAGGCCGATGGTGCGCCGCGCGCCGCGCCGGAAGGCGTAGGCGACGTGGGCATCGCCCAGCACGATGGAGCGGTTGGCCTGCGGGTGGCTGAAGCGGGCAGGCGCCAGCGCCTGGTGCAAATCGAGCGCCGGCGGGGCCTGGGACGCTTCGACTTCAGGAGCTGCTTGCGCAGGCGGGACGGGCGCTGTCGGCCTGTTCGGCTTTGAAATCGCAGTGGTGGCGTCGATGCCGAGCCAGTCGAACAGAAGCTGCTGCATCACGGCCCTACTCGCTGGGTCGCACGGACGAGCGCGGGGTCTCGGGCGTGGGGTAGGCCTCGGGGTCGAGGCGGCGCATCTCGGTTTCGATCCAGGTCTCGACCTCGCGCATGACCTCGTGCGCCTTGCGCCCGGTGGTGGCAATCGGCGGGCCGATGGAGATGTCGACGATGCCGGGCTTCTTGACGAAGGCCTTGCGCGGCCAGCAGCGCGCCGAGGTGACGGCAATGGGAATGACGGGCGCACCGCAGTCGATGGCCAGGCGCGCGCCGCTGCTCATGTAGGTGCCCTTCTCGCCGCGCGGGATGCGCGTGCCTTCGGGGAACATGATGACCCAGGCGCCTTCGCCCAGCAGGCGCTGGCCCTGCTCGATGACCTTGCGCAGCGACTCGGTGCGCTGGCCGCGGTCGATGTAGATCATGTCCATGCGCCCGATGGCCCAGCCGAAGAAGGGGATGCGCAGAAGCTCGCGCTTGAACACATAGGCCAGCGGGCGCGGCATGAGCGGAGGCATGCAGAAGGTCTCCCAGGCCGACTGGTGCTTGACCAGCAGCACGGCGGGCGCGCCTGCGCCCTGCGGCAGGTGCTGCATGCCGCTGACGCGGTTGTGGATGCCCATGATCCAGCCGCCCGAACGCATGGTCAGCCCCAGCCAGGCGCGGCACACGCGATACACGGCGGCCTTGCTGGAAAACGGCGCCATGAGCACCACCAGCGTGGCATACGGGATGACGGTGAGCCCCATCCACAGCAGGTGCAAGAACGAGCGGATGGTGTTCATGCGGGGGGCGATGGCGCGGCGTTGGCGGCGGCGACCGCTTCATCGGCGGCGATGCGGGCGGCGGCGAAGGCGGCCAGGTCGGCATGCACCTGCACGCCGGGTGGAAATTCGGGCGGCAGCGGCTCGATGGACGCAGGCGCGCCCTTGCCGGTGAGCACCAGGTGCGCAATGCAGCCGGCGGCGTGCGCGGCCTGCATGTCGCGCGCGCTGCTGCCCACGGCGTGCACCTGCGCCAGGTTGATCTTGTAGCGCTCGCCGATCTGGCGCAGCAGGCCCGGCTGGGGCTTGCGGCAATCGCAGGCTTCGTCGGGCGCGTGCGGACAGAAGAACACCGCGTCCACGCGCCCGCCCACGGCCGCCAGTTGCTTGCTCATGCGCGCCTGGATGGCGTTGACGGTGGCCATGTCGAACTGCCCTTGACCCAGGCCCGACCAGATGGCCGAGATCACGACCTGGTAGCCGGCGTGGTTGAGCTGGGCTATGGCCTCGAGCGCGCCGGGCTGCGCCTGCCAGTCGTCGGGCGAGCGCAGGTAGCCCTCGCGCTCCACGCACAGGGCACCGTCGCGCTCGATGATGACCAGTTTCATGCGGCGATTATCCGTCGCTCGCCAGGCGCCCCCAGCGGCCCCACCAGCGCCCCGCCTCGGCCTGCAGACGCGCGCTGCGGCCGGGCGCAAAGCGCTCCAGCGACTGGCCCTCGGCCAGCAGGCGCTGGGGCTGGGCGGGCGTGCCCGGCACCTCGAAATAGACCTCGGTGCCGCCCACGCTGCGCTCGCTGGCCGGCACGCTGCGCGCCAGCAGCACGCGCACGATCTGCTCGGGCAGCGGCTGGCGCGCGCTGCGGTTCAGGTGGTCGGCCAGCAGCCAGCCCCCCAGCGCCAGCCAGCCCAGCACCCACAGCCCCGCCAGCCACGGCCGGGCGCGCGCCCAGCCCAGGCGGCGCACGGCCTGGCGCAAGGCAACGGCCAGCGCAGCCAGCACCAGCACGGACAGGACAAAGGGCCGCGCCGCCACCCACAGGGCCTGCGTCGGATCGCTGACCAGCGTGGCGGTGCGCAGGGGCTGCAAGTCGCCCAGATCCGCGCCCGCCGAGGCCTGCAGGGCGGCGCGCAGCAGCAGCACGGCGATGACGGGGCCGATGGCCCAGGCCAGGGTGCGCCAGGCGACAGGGGCGGGGGCGCTCACGCCGCCAAGCGGGAAATGTCGGCCACGCGATTCATGGCCTGGTGCAGCTGGTGCAGCAGCGCCAGGCGGTTGGCCTTGAGTGCCGCATCGTCGGCGTTGACCATCACGCCGTCGAAAAAGGCATCGACCGGCGCGCGCAGCGCGGCCAGGGTTTGCAGGCTGGCGGTGTAGTCGCCGGCGGCAAACTGCGCGTCGGCTTGCGGCAGCACGGCTTGCATGGCGGCGTGCAGGGCCTGCTCGGCGCTTTCGTGCAGCAGAGCGGGATCGACCGCGCCGGGCGCCAGATCGGCCTTCTTCAGGATGTTGCCGATGCGCTTGTTGGCAGCCGCCAAGGCGGGGGCTTCGGGCAATTTTGCGAAGGCGCGCACGGCGGCCAGCAACTTGGGCATTTCACCCCACATCGGGCGGGCGGCAATCACGGCGTCGGCTTCCTGGGCGCTGGCCTGGCCATCGCCCTGCTCGCGCAGCACGCCGGCCACCCGCTCATACATGAAGGCCAGCAATTGCGCGTTGCTCGCGTCGGGCTCGGGTAGCCGTGTGCCGAAGTGGCGCGCCGCGGCGGCGACCGTGGCGGACAGATCAAGCGGCAGCGTCTGTTCGATCAGCATCCGAATCACCCCCAGCGCATGCCGGCGCAGCGCAAACGGATCGCGGTCACCGGTGGGCAGAGCGCCGATGCCGAACAGTCCGACCAGGGTCTCCAGCTTGTCGGCCAGCGCCACCACCGTGCCCACCTCGCCGCGCGGCAATTCGTCGCCGGCAAAGCGGGGCTTGTAGTGGTCCTCGATGGCGTCGGCCACCGCGGGCGGCAGGCCGTCGTGCAGGGCGTAGTAGCGGCCCATCACGCCCTGCAGCTCGGGGAACTCGCCCACCATGTCGCTCACCAGGTCGGCCTTGGCCAGGCGCGCGGCCTGCTCGGCCTGCGCCGCCAGCGTGGCGCCGCCCAGCTGCTCGCCGATCGCGCGGGCGATGGCGCGCACGCGCTCGCTGCGCTCGCCTTGCGTGCCCAGCTTGTTGTGATAGACCACCTTGGCCAGTTGCGGCAGGCGCGATTCCAGCGTCTTCTTGCGATCCTGGTCGAAGAAGAACTTGGCGTCCTGCAGGCGCGGGCGCACCACGCGCTCGTTGCCACCGACCACGGCGCTCGCGTCTGACGGGCTGATGTTGCTGACGACGAGAAACTGGTTGGTGAGCTTGCCGGCCGCGTCCAGCAGCGGAAAGTACTTCTGGTTGGCCTTCATGGTCAGGATCAGGCATTCCTGCGGCACGTCGAGGAAGGCCGGGTCGAACTGGCACACCAGCACGTTGGGGCGCTCCACCAGGGCCGTCACCTCGTCCAGCAGCGCTTCGTCTTCGATAGCGTGCAGCGCTTGCCCTGCACGCGCTGCCGCCGTTTTTATTTGTGACTGGATGAGGGCGCGGCGCTCGTCGAAGGAGGCGATCACGGCGCCCTGCTCGCGCAGCGTGTCGGCGTAGTGGTCGGCATGCTGGATCTCGATGGGGTCCAGCGCGGCCTCGAAGCGATGGCCGTGCGTGGCACGGCCGGCGGTCAAGCCCAGCGCCGTCACCGGCACCACGGCGGCGCCATGCAGCGCCACCAGGCCGTGCGCCGGGCGCACGAACTGCACGCTGTCCCAGCCGGGCAGCGGCGTGCCGTGCTGCAGCTGGTAGGTCATGACCTTGGGGATGGGCAGGTGCGCCAGCGCCTCGGCCAGCGCCTTTTGCAGCGCATCGGCCAGCGTGGCGCCGGGCTGCACGCTGTCCAGAAACAGCGCTTCGGCCTTGCCGTCGACGGCGCGCTGCAATTGCGGCAGCACCGCAGCGTCGGCGCCCAGCGCGTGCAGCTTTTTCAGCAGTGCGGGCGTGGGCTGGCCGGCCGCGTCCAGCGCCACGCTGACGGGCATCAGCTTGTGCCGCACCGCCTTGTCGGCCGCCTTGCCCGCCACCTGCGTGATGTGTGCGGCCAGCCGGCGCGGGCTGGCATGCGGCGTGACGTGGCTGTCGGCGGCGGTCAGGCCCTGGGCCTTGAGTTGCTCGAACAGTTGGCTGGCAAAGGCTTCGCCCAGCTTGCGCAGGGCCTTCGGGGGAAGTTCTTCGACAAAAAGTTCGACCAGCAGATTCTGTGTGCTCATGGTGTCGGGTTCTTTCAAGCGGCCCGCTTCTCGATCTGCGCCACCCACTCGCGCGGCGCCAGCGGAAAGCCCAGGCGCTCGCGGCTGTCGTAGTAGCTGGCGGCCACGGCGCGCGCGAGGTTGCGGATGCGGCCGATGTAGGCGGCGCGCTCGGTCACGCTGATGGCGCCGCGCGCGTCCAGCAGGTTGAAGGTGTGGGCGGCCTTGAGCACCTGCTCGTAGGCCGGCAGCGCGAGCTGCTGCTCGACCAGGTATTTGGCCTGCTTTTCGTGCGCGTCGAAGGCGGTGAACAGGAAGGCCGCGTCGCTGTGCTCGAAGTTGTAGGCCGACTGCTCGACCTCGTTCTGGTGAAACACGTCGCCATAGGTCAGCTTGCGGCCGTCGCCGTCCACCGTCCAGACCAGGTCGAACATGTTTTCGACGCCCTGCAGGTACATGGCCAGGCGCTCCAGGCCGTAGGTGATCTCGCCGGTGGCGGGCCGGCAGTCGATGCCGCCGACCTGCTGGAAGTAGGTGAACTGCGTCACCTCCATGCCATTGAGCCACACCTCCCAGCCCAGGCCCCAGGCGCCCAGCGTGGGGTTCTCCCAGTCGTCTTCGACAAAGCGGATGTCGTTTTTCTTCAGGTCGAACCCCAGCACCTCCAGGCTGCCCAGGTACAGCTCCAGGATGTTGTCGGGCGCGGGCTTGAGCACCACCTGGTACTGGTAGTAGTGCTGGCCGCGGTTGGGGTTGTCACCATAGCGGCCGTCCTTGGGGCGGCGGCTGGGCTGCACGTAGGCCGCCTTCCAGGGCTCGGGGCCGATGGCGCGCAAAAAGGTGGCGGTGTGCGAGGTGCCGGCGCCCACTTCCATGTCATACGGTTGCAGCAGCGCGCAGCCTTGCGCGTCCCAGTATTGCTGGAGCTTGAGAATGATTTGCTGGAAGGTGAGCATGGCCGGGGCCCGGGTCAGGTGCAACCCGCTATTTTAATGATTTGAATGGAATCGGCCGCCAGCGCTTGATGGACAAGCGCAAGCAGCTATTGGTTTTGAAGCGATCAGCCCCAGTGCCGCAGCACCAGGCAGGCGTTGGTGCCGCCGAAGCCGAAGCTGTTGGACAGCACCTGGCGCAACGTGGCCTCGCGCGCCTGGGTCACCAGCGGCATGTCGCCCACGGCCGGGTCGGGCGTCTCGACGTTGGCCGAGCCGGCGATGAAGCCCTTCATCAGCATGATCAGGCTGAAGATGGCCTCTTGCACGCCGGTGGCGCCCTGCGAGTGGCCGGCCAGCGACTTGGTGCTGGAAAACGGCGGGATGCGGCTGCCGAACACCTTGCGGATGGCATGCAGCTCGGGCACGTCGCCCACCGGCGTGGACGTGCCGTGGGTGTTGATGTAGTCGATCGGCTCGGCCAGGCCCTCGATGGCCTGGCGCATGCAGGCCACGGCGCCCTCGCCCGACGGCGCGACCATGTCCTCGCCGTCGGAGGAGATGCCGAAGCCCACCACCTCGCCCAGGATGGTGGCGCCGCGCGCCTGCGCGTGGTCCAGGCTCTCCAGCACCAGCGCGCCGGCACCCCCGGCGATCACGAAGCCGTCGCGGTTGACGTCGTACGGGCGCGAGGCTTTCTCGGGCGTGGCGTTGTACTTGCTGGACATGGCGCCCATGCCGTCGAACAGCAGCGCCAGGCCCCAGGACAGCTCCTCGCCGCCACCGGCGAACATCACGTCCTGCGTGCCCCAGGCGATCTGCTGCGCCGCCGCGCCAACGCAGTGCGCCGAGGTCGAGCAAGCCGAGGTGATGGAGTAGTTGATGCCCTTGATCTTGAAACTGGTCGCCAGGTTGGCCGACACCGTCGAGCCCATGCAGCGCGTGACCTGATAGGGTCCGACGCGGCGGATGCCCTTGCTGCGCAGGGTGTCGGCGGCCTCGATCTGGTTGGCCGGCGAGCCGCCGCCCGAGCCCATGATCAGGCCCGTGCGCGGATGGCTGATCTGCGCGGGCGCGAGGCCCGCCTGTTTGATGGCATCGTCCAGCGCGATGTGGGCATAGGCCGCCGCGTCACCCATGAAGCGCAGCTGCTTGCGGTCGATGCGCGCCTCGATGTCGATCTCGGGCACGCCGCCGACCTGGCTGCGCAGGCCCAGCTCGGTGAACTGGGGCACCGCCTTGATGCCCGAGCGGCCCTGGCGCAGCGAAGCCTCGACCGACGCCAGATCGTTGCCGATGCACGAGACGATGCCCGCGCCCGTGATCACCACGCGCTTCTTGCTCATTGCTTGTCCTTGCCGTTGCCCTCACGCAAAAACAGGCCCACACGCAGGTCGCGGGCCACGTAGATCTCCTGCCCGTCGGCCAGCAGGCGCGCGTCGCCGATGGCCATGCACAGCTTGCGCTTGATGACGCGCTTGATGTCGATCTCGTAGGTGACGCGCTTGACGTCGGGGCCCACCTCGCCGGTGAACTTGACCTCGCCCGCGCCCAGGGCGCGCCCGCGGCCGGGCAGGCGCAGCCAGGTCAGGAAAAAACCGATGAGCTGCCACATGGCGTCCAGCCCCAGGCAACCCGGCATCACCGGATCGCCGCGGAAGTGGCAGGCAAAAAACCACAGCTCGGGCTTGACGTCCAGCTCGGCGACGATCTTGCCCAGGCCGTGCGCGCCGCCGGTTTCGTCGATGTGCGTGATGCGGTCGAACATCAGCATGGGCGGCAGCGGCAGGCGCCCGGCGTCGGGCCCGAACAGACGGCCCTCGCCCGAGGCAATCAGCTGCTCATAGGAAAAAGATTCGGCCATAGAAGAGCAATTGTGCCTGAGCGCTGCGCCCGCCCGCATGACAGGGCGATGTCAAGGCGCGCGGCGCCCGGCGCGCCACGCCGCGCCCGCCGCGACCAGCGCCGCGAGGGCCCACAGCGGCCCCAGGCCCCAGCGCGACACCCACGCGGCATAGGGCGTGATGGCGCTGCGGCCCTCGAAAAACCCGTGCAGCACGCCGCGCGTGAGGCGCGGCAACTGGTGCGTGACGCGGCCCTGCGCGTCGATGATGGCCGTGGCCCCGGTGTTGGTGGCGCGCAGCACCGGGCGCTCGAACTCCAGCGCGCGCAGGCGGCTGATCGCCAGATGCTGGTCGATCGCCACCGTGTCGCCGAACCAGCCGATGTTGCTCAGGTTGACGAAGGCCGTGGGGGCGCGGGCCGGGTCGGCAAAGCGCGCGGCCAGTTCCTCGCCAAACAAGTCTTCGTAGCAGATGTTGGGCGCCAGCCGCTGGCCTTGCCATTCGAACGACGGCTGGTTGACCGCGCCGGCGGTGAAGTCGCCCAGGGGAATGTCCATCAGCCGCACGAACCACCGGAACAGCGGCGGAATGAACTCGCCGAAGGGCACCAGGTGGTGCTTGTCGTAGCGGTACAAGGCCTGCTGGCCCGGCGCCAGCCCGACGGCCGAGTTGGTGTAGCCGGCTTCCAGGTCGCCCAGCGGCACGCCCAGCAGCGCCGCCTGGCCGGGCCGGGCGTAGCGCGCACGCAGGGCATCCCAGTAGCCGCCCGGCAACTGGCGCGGCAGCAGCGGCAGGGCCGTCTCGGGCGCCACCACCAGCGGGGCGGTGTTGTCCTGCAACTGCTGGCCGTACCAGCGCAGCGAATCGACCACGCCGGTGCCGGGAATGAATTTCTCGTCCTGCGGGATGTTGCCTTGCAGCAGGGCCACGGCCATGCGCGGGCCGGCCGGACCGGCATCCACGCCCCGCGGCGGCTGCGCGACGCCCCAGGCCAGCACGGCGGCGGCGCAGACCAGGGACGGCGCCAGGCGGCGCAGCGGCGCCGCACGCACCAGCAGCAAGGCCGCCAGCGCCGCCAGCCAGGCGGCGGCAAAGCCCATGCCGTACACGCCCACCCAGCGGGCATAGGCCGCCAGCACGCCATCGACGTGGGCATAGCCGCCGGCGCCCCAGGGAAAGCCGGTGAACCAGCGCCCGCGCGCCAGCTCGGCCAGCGTCCACAGCGCGGCAAACAGCAGCGCCGCCGCCGCGGGCCGTGCGCGTTGCGCCCACCGCACGAACAGGGCGCCCGCCACCCCGTAGTACAGCGCCAGCAGGCCGGCCAGCGCCAGCACCGCGGCCACCGCCAGCGCGGCATTGAGCCCGCCATAGGTGTGCATGGAAATGAACAGCCACCAGAAGGTGCCCGCCAGCCAGGCCAGCGCATACAGCCAGCCCAGCGCCAGGCCGCGCCGCCAGCGCGCGGGATCCGTGTCGGCCGCGTGCGCCAGCACGGCCACCAGCAGCGCCAGGCTGAGCCCCTGCAGCCAGCCGTGGGCCTGGCCGGTCCACGGGTCGGCCAGCGCCAGCGCGTGCAGCGCACCCGCGGCCAGGGCGATCAGGGCGGCGATCACGCGGGCGGCTGCGGCGAGCGCGAGACCTTGAACCAGCGCACGGCCCCGCCCTTGATGTGCAGCACCACGAAGTCCAGTCCGCCCAGGCTGAAGCGCTCGCCGCGCGTGGGCACATGGCCCAGCTCGTGGGCGATCAGGCCGCCGATGGTGTCGAACTCGACGTCCAGGTCGCTGTCGGGATCGACGCCCAGCTGCACGCCGAAGGACTCGTTGACGCGGGTCAGCGGCGTGTTGCCGGCCACGCGCCAGGTGTCGTCGGCCAGGGCGAAGATGTCGCCCGCGTCGCCCTCGATGTCGAACTCGTCCTCGATCTCGCCGACGATTTCTTCAAGCACGTCCTCGATGGTGACCAGCCCGGCGGTGCGGCCGAACTCGTCCACCACGATGGCCAGGTGATTGCGGTTGGCGCGAAACTCGCGCAGCAGATCGTTCAGCCCCTTGCTCTCGGGGATGAACACCGGCGGGCGCAGCAGGGTGCGCAAGTTCAGCTCGGGCGCGCGCTGCAGCTTGAGCAGGTCCTTGGCCAGCAGGATGCCGATGATGTTCTCGCGCTCGCCCTGAAACACCGGAAAGCGCGAGTGCGCGGTGGAGATGACCTCGCGCAGCACCTCTTCGTAGGGAGCGTCGATGTCCAGCAAGTCCATGCGCGGAGCGGCCACCATCACGTCGCCCGCGCTCTGGCCGGACAGGCGCAGCACGCCTTCGAGCATGACGCGGCTTTCGGCGTCGATCAGCGACTTGTCCTCGGCTTCGGCCAAGGTCTCGATCAGCTCGTCGGTGGAGTCGGGCCCGGGGCGAATGAACTCGATCAGCTTGCGCAGCAGGCTGCGCTTGTCTTCGCGCTCATGGGGGCGCGCAGGGTGAGGGTCGGGCAAGGTGCGGGGGTGCAGGACGTGCGGTGGTTGCGGCCCTCAAGGATAGCGGATGCCGCCGCTCGCACGGCAAACACCCCGGGGCGGCGATCCGGCCCGGTGCTGGGACGGGGCCTGCCTGGGTGGTCGCCTCAGCGCAGCGGTTCGCGCACCGCCGGCACGGCGAACCAGGCCGCGGCCAGCCACAAGGGCGCCGCCTGCAGCAGCGCCTGCACGCCGTTGCCGCTGCGCCAGGCCCAGGCCAGCATCAACACGATCAGCACGCCGTGCAGCGGCGCGGCCCAGCGGCTCAGGCGCATCAGCAAGGCGCCCACTGCCGCGGCGGCCAGGCCGCACAGCAGGTAGTAGGCGCTGCCGCTGCGCGCCAGCAGCGCCAGGCCGCCCAGGCCCAGCAGCACACCCCAGGCGATCAGCACCAGCCCCACCAGGCGCGGCGGGCCGTCGGCGCGCGAGCGCTCGATTTGCTGGCGCTCGATCAGCGCCCACTGGTCCACCAGGGCCGCGCGGTCCGCCGCCATCGGTCCATCCGCAGCGGGCAGGACATCCTGTCGGGGGCGCAAGGCCTGCGCGGGCGGTGCCGGCATGGCGGGCCGAGCCGGCTGCGGCGCGGGCCGGGGCGCCGCCGGCGCGGGCGCGCCTGCGGCCCGCATGCGGCGCTCGAGCTCGGCGTGGGCGCGGCGGCTGCCCTGGCCGGCCAGGCGATGCAGCTGCGTGAGGCTGAGGCGGCGCACGTCGGGCGCAGCCGGCGCGGGAGCGGGAGACGAAGGGGTTTGGGGCACGGCGATCAACGTCGAGACAGGCTGCCGGATGATGGCACAGCGCCGGGTACGCCGGCCACGCCGCGGTCGATGCGCACCGCCCGTTCACGCGCCCGGTGTCGATAATTCACGCCCGTGGACAAACTCAAGGCCTTCGAGACCTTTGCCGCCGTGGCCGCGCGCGGCAGCCTGAGTGCGGCCGCGCGCGCCGAGGGCGTGGCGCCTGCCGTCATCGGCCGGCGGCTGGACGCGCTGGAGGCGCAGCTGGGCGTGAAGCTGCTGGTGCGCAGCACGCGGCGCATCGCGCTCACGCACGAGGGCGCGGCGTTTCTGGACGATTGCCAGCGCATCCTGGCTGAGGTGGCCGGCGCCGAGGCCAGCGTGTCGGCCGGCGGCGTGCAAGCCAGCGGCCAGCTGCGCATCACCGCGCCGGCCGGCTTTGGCCGGCGGCACGTGGCGCCGCTGGTGCCGGCCTTTCATGCCGCGCATCCGCGCCTGCGCATCTCGCTCAATCTGTCGGACCGCATCGTCGATCTGGCCGGCGAGGGCTACGACTGCGCAGTGCGCGTGGGCGATTTGCCCGACTCGTCGCTGGTCAGCATCCGCCTGGCCGACAACCGCCGCCAGGCCGTGGCCACGCCCGGCTACCTGCGCCGCCGCGGCGTGCCGCGCCACCCGCGCGAGCTGGCGCGCCACGACTGCCTGGTGCTGTCCAGCGACGCCTCGCAGTCGCGCGGCTGGGCGTTTGTGATCGAGGGCGAATTGACGCATCTGCGCCCCGAAGGCCCGCTGGACTGCAGCGACGGCCAGGTGCTGCACGACTGGTGCCTGGCCGGCCACGGCATCGCCTGGCGCTCCACCTGGGAGGTCGAGTCCGAGATCGCCGCCGGCCGTCTGGTGGCCGTGCTGCAGGCCTATGCCGCCCCGCCCAACGGCATCTACGCCCTGCTGCCCCACGCCACGCGCCACCTGCCGCTGCGCGTGCGGCTGTGGGTGGACTTTCTAAGAAAGCGCTACGCCGAGCCCGCGTTCTGGACCCGTCCCCATCCGCCGGGTGCGCCCACGGCTTGAAGCCCTGCTGCCCATCGATCCGCGAATTCCTGCCCCCACCGTGTTCGACCGGTCTGAACACGGGCACGGCCGGTCAGTACCATTCACCCATGCTTGAGCCCATTCTCGCTTTCCTGCACATCAGCGCCTTCATCGGCTGGATCGTGTTTGCCACCGCGCAGTCGGCGGTGTGCCGCGCCGCGTGGTTCAACTCCGCCAGCGTGCCGCGCCTGGTGCGGCTGGACAAAATCCTGTGGATTGCCACCGCTTTCGTGCTGCTCACGGGCCTGACGCGCACCTGGCTGGGCGCCAGGGGCTTTGCCTGGTACTGGAGCAACCCGCTGCTGTGGGCCAAGTTCATGCTGTTCATGGCCGCCGCGCTGCTGCAGGTCGGCCCCACGCGCGCGTACGGGCGCTGGCAGGCCGCGCTGGATGCGGGCGGCGCGCTGCCGGATGAGGCCGAGATCAACCGCGCGCGCAAGCCGATCATGCTGGGCACCCACCTGGTCGCGCTGATTCCGCTGCCCGCCGTGTTTCTGGCGCGCGGCTGGTGGTGAGCGCCTTGCCCAAACCCCTGGTGCTGTGCGCCGACGACTACGCGCAGCACGCCGGCGTGACGCAAGCGGTGCTGGCGCTGGCCGACGCGGGGCGCCTCACGGCCACCAGCGCCATGGTGCTGTCGCCGCGCTGGCCCGCCGACGCGGCGCCGCTGCGCGAGCGGCGCGGGCGCATCGACGTGGGGCTGCACCTGGACTTCACCAGTGATTTCGCCATCGCCACCGGGCATGGCCTGCCCTTGGGCGCGGCCATGCGCCGGGCGCTGCTGGGCGGCTTTGACCCGGCTGCTGCGCGCACCGCGATCGAGCGCCAGCTTGACGCCTTCGAAGCCGCCTGGGGCGCCCCACCCGACCACGTGGACGGCCACCAGCACGTGCAGCAGTTTGCCGGCATCCGCCAGCCGCTGGTGCAACTGCTGGCGCGGCGCTACGGCACGCGCGCGCCCTGGCTGCGCGTGTCGCGCGCGCCGGTGGGCCAGCGCACGCCCAAAAGCCGGGTGATCGCCACTCTCGGCGCAGGCGCTCTTCAAAAGATAGCTACCCGCGCCCATCTGCCGTGCGCGTCCGCCCTTTCCGGCATTTATGACTTCAACGGCGGCCAGGCCGGCTACGCGCAGCGCATGGCGCACTGGCTGGCCGCGTCGCCCGCCGGCACGCTGCTGATGTGCCACCCCGGCGGGCCGCCGGCGACCGGCGACGGGACCGACCCCATCGCCGGCGCCCGCCAGTGGGAATGGGCCCACCTGGCCAGCGCGGCGTTTGCCGCGCAGTGCGCCACGGCCGGCGTGGAACTGGTGCGTGGCAGCGCACTCTATGCACCCTGCCCCGCGCGCCCCTGACGCCCGATCACCGCAAGCCATGACCGACTCCTTTGCAAAGCCGCTGCGCGGCTGGCTCGCCGTCATCGTCCCTGCCGCGCTGCTGCTGCTGCTGGCCGCGCTGCGCCCGCTGGCGGTGCCCGACGAGGGGCGCTATGCCGACATCAGCCGCTGGATGCTGGTGTCGGGCGACTGGCTGACGCCGCGGCTGGACGGGCTGCCGTTCTTTCACAAGCCGCCGCTCACCCACTGGCTGCAGGCGGTGAGCATGGCGGTGCTGGGCGTCACGCCCTGGGCCGCACGCGTGCCGGGCGTGCTGCTGGCCACGCTGATGCTGGCGGGCGTCTGGCTGGCCGGCCGCCGTCTGGCCGACGCTGCCCTGGCGCGCCGTGCCGCCTGGATGCTGGGCGCCAGCGCGGGCTTTCTGATCGGCGGGCAATACGTCAACCACGACATCGGCGTGGCCGCCTGGATTGCCAGCGCCATCTGGTGCTTCGTGTTCGCGCTCTGGGACGGCGAACGCCCGCACGCGGGCTGGGCGCGCGCCGGCTTTGCCGCCTGCGCGCTGGGCCTGCTGACCAAGGGCCTGATCGGCGTGGCGCTGCCCGGCCTGGTGATCGGCGCCTGGGTGCTGGCCACGCGCCAGTGGCGCAAGCTGCTGCACCTGCCCTGGCTCAGCGGGCTGGCGCTGTTCGCCCTCATCGCGCTGCCCTGGTTCTGGCGCGCCGGCGAGCGCTACCCTGGCCTGTGGGGCTACCTGTTCGGCGTGCAGCAGTTCGCACGCTACACCGGCAGCGGCTTCAACAACGTGCAGCCCTGGTGGTTCTACCCGGCGGCCTGCGCGCTGCTGCTGTTTCCGTGGGCCTTTTTTGCCGCCTGGGACGGCGTCGCCCGGCTGCGCGCCATCGGCGCCGGCAAGCCGCCGGCGGACGACCCGCACCGCCGCCTGGCCGTGCTGTGCTGGATCTGGCTGGCCGCGATCGTGCTGTTTTTCTCGCTGCCACGCTCCAAGCTGATCGGCTACATCCTGCCCGTGCTGCCGCCGCTGGCCCTGCTGGCTGCGCTGGGCTGGCAGCGGGTGCTGGGCCAGCCGCGCCGGGCGGATCGCGCCTTTGTGGCGCTTGTGCTGGGGGCCGCCGCGCTGCCCGCGGTGCTGACCGTGGTGGCGCCCCGCATCGAGGTGGGCAAGCTGAGCGACGACGTGGCGCAGGCGCTGGCCTGCCATGCTGCGCCCACGGACACGGTGTACGTCATTGGCGGCTACCCGATGGACCTGGCCTTCGTCGCGCAGACGCAAACGCCGCTGCGCGTGGTGCAGGACTGGCCGCGCGAGCGCGCCGAAGCCGGTGACGACTGGCGGCGCGAGTTGTTCGAGGCCGGCCATTTCGACCCCGCGGACGCCGCGCGCACCTTGCTGGAGCCCGCCGCGCTGGCGCGCGCGGTGGACCAACCCGGCGCCTGGCTGCTGGCCCCACGCACGCCGGACGCCGCGCTGCGCCCGCTGATGGAAGGCTGGCAGCCGGTATTTGCCGGCCACGCGTGGTCGCTGTACCGCTCGGCCGCGGCCTCAGCGAAAGGCCCAGAAACGCCCCAGCAGAAAGGTCTGCCCGGCTGCCACGCCCATGGCGGCAAACAGCGCAAGCCATGAGGGCCAACCGGCCGCGCGCAGCAGCAGGCTGAAGACGATTTCGTTGACGGCAAAGCCCGCCATCGCCGTGACGGCAAAGCGCAGCAGGCTTTGCCCAACCCCCGTGCTGGCGCCGCGAAAACTCAGCCAGCGGTGGCCGACAAAGCTGACGCCGAAAGCCACGACAAAGCCCAGCGCATTGGCCAGCTCGGGCCACAAGGCGGATTTGGCCAGGCCGAACACCGCAGCATGCGTGGCCGCCGCGGCTGCGCCGACAGCGCCAAACCAGAAACCGGTGCGCGCCAGGCTCACGAACGCACCAGGGGGGGCAGCCCCTGACCCACCTCGTCGGCCACCAGAAACAAGGGGCGCTGCTTGACCTCGTCATAAATGCGCGCCACGTATTCGGCCAGCAAGCCCACCGACATCAGCTGCACGCCGCTCAAAAACATCATGCCCACCACCAGCGTGGCATAGCCCGGCACGTTGATGCCGCGCCAGAAATATTCCACCACCACCCAGGCACCATAGCCCAGGGCCGCCAGCGCCAGGGCCACGCCCAGCAGGCCCAGCACGCGCAGCGGCGCGGCCGTGAAGGCCAGCAGACCGGTGGTGCCCAGGCCGAGCGCGCCGCTCAGGCCGTAGCGGCTTTCGCCGGCGTGCCGCGGCAGCGGCTCGTAGTCCAGCGCCGCGCTGGGAAAGCCCACCCAGGCGTACAAGCCCTTCATGAAGCGGTGGCGCTCGGGCAGGGCCAGCAGGGCATCGACCACGCGCCGGTCCAGCAGCCGAAAGTCGCCCGCGTCGCGCGGAATGCGCACCCGGCTGCGCCAGTTGACGATGCCGTAGAAGGCGCCCACCAGGCGCCGGTGCAAAGCCGACTGATCGCTGCGCGTGCTGCGCACGGCATACACCACGTCGGCGCCGCCCTGCCAGTGGCGCAGCATGTCGGCCAGCAGGGCCGGCGGATGCTGGCCGTCGGCGTCCATCAGCACCACCACCTCGCCGCGCGCGGCGGCCAGCCCGGCGGTCAGCGCCGCTTCCTTGCCGAAGTTGCGCGACAGCTGCACCAGGCGCAGCGCCGGCTCGGCGGCGCACAGGCGGCGCATCACGGCCACCGTGTCGTCGCGGCTGCCGTCGTCCACCACCACCAGCTCCACCCGCGGCGACAGGGCCTTCAGCGCCGCCAGCACCGGCGCCAGCACGTCGGGCAGCGACGCCGCCTCGTTGTAGGCCGGCATCACGCAGGAAATCGACGGGATTCGGGCAGCGCGCTCGCTCATGGACGAATCATGCCAAAAGAAAACCCCGCCCGAATCGACGGGCGGGGCCTGGTGTGACCTTGCGTCGTGCTTATTTCTTCAAACACTCGCTCATGAAAGCCTTGCGCTCGTCGCCCTTCTTGCCGGCGGCGTCCTTGTTGCAGGCCGTCATTTTTTCCTGCTGGGTCATCGGCTTGGCCGGGGCCGCGGGCTGGGCGCTGAGGCATTCCTTCATGAACGCCTTGCGTTCATCGCCCTTCTTGCCGGCGGCCTGCGTGTTGCAGGTGCTCATTTTTTCCTGCTGCGCCGTCTTGGCGCTGGCGGCGGTGTGCACGGCGCCCAGGGACAGGGACAGGGCCAGGGTGGCGGCGGCCATCAGGGACAACAGCTTGGTCATGGAAGCTCCTCTTTCTCGGGTGCGGGATTGACAAGGTATCCGGGCGCCATCTTGGCACACCGCGATGACGGTGACAACGCGCCGCCGTCCCCGGCGGATGACCGCCAGAACCCGAATGTGTGGCAAAAGTTGCGCTTGACGGGGCCTCGTAAAATCCGCCGATGCAGTCGGTCAAACAACAACTGCTCGCGGCGCTGGCCGTCGAGCTCGAGCGCCTGGCGCCCGGCGCCGGGGTGGGCGCCGCCTTCGAATCACCCCGGCAGGCCGCGCACGGCGACTGGGCGTGCACCGCAGCCATGCAGCTGGCCAAACCCCTGAAGGCCAATCCGCGCCAGCTGGCCGAGCAGCTCAAATCGGCCCTGATGGCCAACGCGGACTTTGCGCAGTGGGTGGCGGCCATCGAGATTGCCGGCCCGGGCTTCCTGAACCTGCGCCTGACGCCCGCCGCCAAGCAGCAGGTGCTGCGCCAGGTGCTGGCGCAGCGGCAGGACTTCGGCCGGCAAGCGACTGATGGTGCGCCGATGATCGTGGAATTCGTCAGCGCCAACCCGACCGGACCGCTGCACGTGGGCCACGGCCGGCAGGCCGCGCTGGGCGACGCGCTGTGCAACCTGTTTGCCAGCCAGGGCTGGCGGGTGCACCGCGAGTTCTATTACAACGACGCGGGCGTGCAGATCGACACGCTGACCACCTCGGTGCAGCTGCGTGCGCAGGGCCTCAAGCCCGGCGACGCCGGCTGGCCCGAGGCGGCCTACAACGGCGACTACATCCAGGACATCGCCGACGACTTTCTGGCCGGCAAGACCGTGCACGCCGATGACCGCCAGTTCAGCGCCAGCGGTGACGTGCAGGACCGCGAGGGCATTCGCCAGTTCGCCGTGGCCTACCTGCGCCACGAGCAGGACAAGGACTTGCAGGCCTTTGGCCTGAAGTTCGACGAGTACTACCTGGAGTCCAGCCTGTACTCGTCCGGCCGCGTCGCCGCCACCGTGCAGCGGCTGATCGACGCCGGCAAGACCTACGAGCAGGACGGCGCGCTGTGGCTGCGCACCACCGAATACGGCGACGACAAGGACCGCGTGATGAAGAAGTCCGCCGTGTCCACGGCAGACGGGCGCACGTCCGAAGGCGGCTACACCTACTTCGTGCCCGACGTGGCCTATCACATCAGCAAGTGGGAGCGCGGCTACCGCAAGGCCATCAACATCCAGGGCACCGACCACCACGGCACCATCGCGCGCGTGCGCGCCGGCCTGCAGGCCGTGGGCCTGGGCATTCCGGAGGGCTACCCGGACTACGTGCTGCATACCATGGTGCGCGTGGTGCGCGGCGGCCAGGAGGTCAAGATCAGCAAGCGCGCCGGCAGCTACGTCACGCTGCGCGACCTGATCGAATGGACCAGCGCCGACGCGGTGCGCTTTTTCCTGCTGTCGCGCAAGCCCGATACCGAATACACCTTCGACGTCGACCTGGCGGTGCAGAAGAACAACGACAACCCGGTGTACTACGTGCAGTATGCGCACGCGCGCATCTGTTCGGTGCTGCAAGCCTGGGGCGGCGACGCCACCACGCTCGTGGACGCGGACCTGGCGGCGCTGGACACCCCCGCGGCCCAGGCCCTGATGCTGCAACTGGCCCGCTACCCCGACGTGCTGGCCGGCGCGGCGCAGGACTTTGCCCCGCACGACGTGGTGTTCTACCTGCGCGAGCTGGCCGCCAGCTACCACAGCTACTACGACGCCGAGCGCATCCTGGTGGATGACGAAAACGTCAAAAATGCCCGCCTGGCGCTGGTCGCCGCCACCGCACAAGTCCTGCACAATGGCCTGTCCATCCTGGGCGTGTCGGCTCCGGTTCGCATGTAAGCAACACCACGATGATGAAATCTCGACAACTGGGTGGCACCGCCCTGGGACTGATCTTGGGCGCCCTGGTGGGCCTGGCCGTCGCGCTGGGCGTGGCCATTTACGTGGCCAAGGTGCCGGTGCCCTTTGTCAACCGGGGCGCCGGGCGCACCAGCGGCCAGGATGCGGCCGAAGCGGCCAAGAACCGCGACTGGGACCCCAACGCCCCGCTGCGCAACCGCGGCGACGCCAAGGCGCCCGGCGCAAGTGGCACCGTGGCGCCGGCGCCGCAGCCCGTGCCCATTCCCGCCCCGGGCGACGCCACGGCCACGCGCCCGCTGCCCGCGCCGGCCGAGGTCAAGCCGGCGGACACCGCCACGGCCGCCGCCAAACCGGCCTCCAAGCCCGAGCGCGCCGCCGACAAGCCGCCCGCCACCGCCGCCCGCACGGCGCCATCCAACGACCCGCTGGGCGAGCTGGCCGCGGCCCGCGCTGGGGGTGCCGCCGCCAGTGCCGATCCCTTCACCTACTTCGTGCAGGCCGGCGCCTTCCGCGCGCAGGAAGACGCCGACGCCCAGCGCGCGCGCCTGTCGCTGATGGGCGTGGAGGCGCGCGTGAGCGAGCGCGAGCAGGCCGGGCGCACGGTGTACCGGGTGCGCGTGGGCCCCTTCCAGAATCGCGACGCCGCCGACCGCGTGAAGGCGCGGCTGGATGACAATGGCTTCGACGCGGCGCTGGTGCGCGTGCAGAAGTGACACACCCCCAGTCTCCACTCGCTGCGCGATGTTTCGCCCACCCCCTTGCAGGGGGCATCGCCAGTGGCCGGGGGGACCCCGGCCACGGCGATCGCTGGCTTGGCCTGCTCCGCGGCCATTTGGCTCTTTGGGTTTCATCCAACGCGGGTGGTGCGAAGCTCAAGGGGTTGGCGGGACAGCCTGCTCCACGGCCATTCGGCTCTTTGGGTTTTACCGAGCGCCGCTGATCGCGCGCGGAGCTCGGGAACTTGCCTGTAACAACTTGGCTCCATAGGGGCGAAAAAAGGAGAAACCCAACATGAAACGACGTGAATTCACCCTGGCCGCCGCCGTGGCGGCGCTGCCGGGCCTGCTGAGCACCACCGCGCGCGCCCAGCAGGGCAAGGGCTATGTCGAGCTGGCGCAGCGCGCGCCGGTGGACACCAAGGCCGGCGAGATCGAGGTGATCGAGTTCTTCTCGTACGGCTGCGTGCACTGCAAGCATTTCGAGCCCATCGTGGACGCCTGGACCAAGACCTTGCCCAAGGACGTCAAGTTCCGCCGCGTGCACGTGGGTTTCCAGAGCAGCTTCGAGCCGCTGCAAAAGATTTTCTACTCGCTGGAGGCCATGGGCGCGGTCACGGACGAGATGCAAAACAAGGTCTTCAAGGCGCTGCAGGACGATCGCATTCGCCTCGACAAACCCGACGTGCTGTTCCCCTGGATCGCCAAGCAGGGGCTGGACCAGGCCAAGTTCGAAGCTGCCTACAAGGGCTTCGGCGTGGCCACGCAGATCCGCAAGGCCATGCAGTTGCAGGACGCCTACAAGGTCGAGGGCACGCCGGCTTTGGGCATCGCCGGGCGCTACTACACCGACGGCTCCATGGGCGGCGGCTTCGAGCCGATGCTGAAGATCGCCAACCAGCTGATCGAGCAGGTGCGCAAGGGCGGTTGAGCGCCCCGCGCCGCACCTCGTCCCGACCGCTTCGTGCCAGCCCGCTTTGGCGGGCTTTTTCGTGCGTTTTCGCCGCGCGGACGGCGTTCGGGCACCCGTACAATCGTCGCAAACACGAAAGCAAAAAACGTGCCGCCAATCGATCCGCCGATTTCATCCCGTGCGCCCGCGTGGCGCCGCTGGGCCGTGGGCCTGCTGCTGGCGACAGCGGTGCTGCCGGCCCTGGCCGAACGCGCCGACCGCGACAAGCCGATGAACATCGAGGCCGACGCGCTGCGCTACGAAGACCAGCAGCGCCTGTCCACCTTCACGGGCAACGTGGTGGTCACCAAGGGCACCATCGTGATGCGCGGCGCCAAGCTGGAGGTGCGCCAGGACGCCGATGGCAACCAGAGCGGCATCATGTTTGCCGCGCCGGGCAAGCGCGCGTTCTTCCGGCAAAAGCGCGAGGGCCTGAACGAATTCATCGAGGGCGAGGGCGAAACCATCACCTACGACGGCAAGACCGACATCGTGCGCTTCGTCAAAAACGCCGAAATGCGCCGCCTGGTGGGCACCACGCTGCAAGACCAGGTCAACGGCGACGTCATCGTCTACAACAACACCACCGAGGTCTACACCGTCGAGAGCGCGCCGCACGCCGCCGGCGCCCCCGCCAACGGCGGGCGCGTGCGCGCGGTGCTGGCGCCACGCGGTGCGGCCAGCCAGCCGCCGGGCGCCCCGCTGCCGCTGCGCCCGTCCACCACCCTGCCCGCGGCGAGCCCAAAGCCCTGAAATGAAACACCCCCAGTCTTCACTCGCTGCGCGATGTTTCGCCCACCCCCTCGAGGGGGCATCGCCCCTAGCCGGGGGGACCCCGGCCACGGCGATCGCTGGCATGGCCTGCTCCGCGGCCACCCGGCTCTTTGGGTTTCATGCCTTGCGGCTGGTAGCCAGCGCGATGGATAACTGAGATGCTGGCGCCAATTGTCCCGGGCAGCAGCCCCAGCCGCCTGGAGGTGCGCGGCCTGCGCAAGAACTATGGCGCGCGCCGCGTGGTGCACGACGTGTCGCTGGACGTGGCCAGCGGCGAGGTGGTGGGCCTGCTGGGCCCCAACGGCGCCGGCAAGACCACCTCGTTTTACATGATCGTCGGGCTGGTGCGCGCCGACGCGGGCAGCATCCGCATCGACGAGCAGGCGGTCGAGCACATGCCGATCCACCGCCGCTCGCGCCTGGGGCTGTCCTACCTGCCGCAGGAGGCGTCGATCTTCCGCAAGCTCACGGTGGCCGAGAACGTGCGTGCGGTGCTGGAGTTGCAGCACGACGACGACGGCAAGCCCCTGGGCTCCGCCGAGATCGAGCGGCGCCTGACCGAGCTGCTGGAGCAGCTGCACGTGCAGGAGCTGCGCGACTCGCCCGCGCCGGCGCTGTCGGGCGGCGAGCGCCGGCGCGTGGAGATTGCCCGCGCGCTGGCCACGCAGCCGCGCTTCATCCTGCTGGACGAGCCCTTTGCCGGCATTGATCCGATTGCCGTGATCGAGATCCAGCGCATCATCGCCTTCCTGAAGGCGCGCGGCATCGGCGTGCTGATCACCGACCACAACGTGCGCGAGACGCTGGGCATCTGCGACCACGCCGTCATCATCAGCGAAGGCCGCGTGCTGGCCACCGGCACGCCGCAGGACATCGTGGCCAACCCCGACGTGCGGCGCGTGTACCTGGGCGAGCACTTCAGGTTATGAGGCCCCCACGCTCCCCTGCTTCGCATGGTGCGCTGGCCTTGCAGGCCGCGGCACGGCCAGAGCCCGTGCCTCTTCGGGCTGTCCAGGCTCGCGCAGGCGAGCCTGGAGCCGCAGCCCTCAGCCCCGAGGGGGCCCTCGCCGCCTTGGGGCGGCCCGGCGGCGGCGAGATGGCGCCCCCACGCTCCCGAGGGGGCGCTCGCCGTCTCGGGGCGGTCCGGCGACGGCCATGAAACCCGGCCTATCGCTGCGCACCTCGCAGCACCTGGCGCTCACTCCGCAGTTGCAGCAGTCGATTCGGCTGCTGCAACTGTCCACGCTGGAGCTGGAGGGCGAAGTCGAGCAGATGCTGGGCGACAACCCCTTTCTGGAGCGCGAGGACGAGGCCCACGACGCGGACGCCGCCCCATCCGCGCCCGACACGGAGCGCTTTGCCGCCGCGGACGCATCGACCCCGGATGCTACCGAATCGGAAGCACCCGGCGCCGATGGAGAAAGCGCCGAGGCCGTATTTGAAGCCGATACGCCGCAGGACTGGGACGGTGAAGCCGACAGCGAGCTGGCCCCCGACGACCGCGAGTGGAGCCCCGGCGAGTCCGCACAGGCCGGCACGGGAGAGGCCGAGCTGGATCCCGGCGAGCGCGGCGCCCCGCACGCGTCGCTCGTCGAGCACCTGCACCAGCAGGCGCTGGCCCTGCGCCTGGCGCCCGAGGACGCGGCCATCCTGCGCTTTCTGATCGAGTCGCTGAACGACGACGGCTACCTGGAAGACTCGCTGGCCCAGCTGGCCGCCACCCTGGTGGACGACGACGACGAGCTGGACGTGCTGGACACCCTGGTGCACCGCTTCAACCTGGCGCTCAGGCTGCTGCAATCCATGGACCCGCAGGGCGTGGGCGCGCGCAGCCTGTCCGAATGCCTGATCCTGCAACTCAAGTCCCTGCCCGCGGCGGGCGCGCCCGCGCACCCCGACCACCCGGCGATCCAGACCGCCCTGGCCCTGCTGGCCCAGCCCGACGCGCTGGACTGGCTGGCGCGGCGCGACGTGCGCCGCATGACGCAAGCGATCGGCCAGGGCGAAGCTGCCGTGCGCGCCGCACTGGCCCAGATCGCGCGGCTGGAGCCCAAGCCCGGACGGCGCTTTGCCGACGTCGAACGCAACATCATCGTGCCCGATGTCATCGTCTCGGTCGGTGGCGGGGCGCACCCGCGGCTGCACGTGCAGCTCAATCCCGACGTGCTGCCGCGCCTGCGCGTGCACGAGGCCTATGCCCAGGCGCTGCGCGGCGGCAAGGACGGCGCCGGCCACGCGGCGCTCGCCCAGCAGCTGCAGGAGGCGCGCTGGTTCATCCGCAACATCCAGCAGCGCTTTGACACCATCCTGCGCGTGGCGCGCGCCATCGTCGAGCGCCAGCGCAGCTTCTTCATCCACGGTGAGCTGGCCATGCGCCCACTGGTGCAGCGCGAGCTGGCCGAGGCCCTGGGCGTGCACGAATCCACCATTTCGCGCGTGACCACCGCCAAGTACATGGCCACGCCGCGCGGCACCTTCGAGCTGAAGTACTTCTTCGGCTCGGCCCTGGGCACCGAGGCCGGCGGCAACGCCAGCAGCACCGCCGTGCGTGCGCTCATCAAGCAGTTCGTCGCCGCCGAGGACGCGCGTCACCCGCTGTCCGACAGCCGCCTGGCCGAGATGCTGAAAGAGCAGGGCATCGACTGCGCGCGCCGCACCGTGGCCAAGTACCGCGAGGCGCTCAAGATCGCCCCCACCTCCCTGCGCAAGCAGCTCTAGCCCGACCATGGCCCGCATCGTCTTCGACCTCCCCGCGCAGTTCGGCTTTTCAACCGAACTGCAGATCTACATCAGCCACGTCAACCAGGGTGGGCATCTGGACAACGCCCAGTTGCTGAGCCTGGTGTCCGAGGCGCGGCTGCGCTTTTTTCAGTCGCTGGGCTGGCGCGAGGGCCACGTGGAGGGCGCCGCCATCGTGGTCGGCGACATGCTGGCACAGTACAAGTCCGAGGCCTTTCACGGCCAGACCCTGCGCGTGCAGATGCAGCCGACCGACTTCAACCGCTACGGCTTCGACCTGGTGTTCTGCATGACCGAAGTGAGCCAGGGCCGCGAGGTGGCGCGCGGCAAGACCGGCATCGTCTTCATCGACCCGGACACGCGCCGCGTCACCCCGATCCCCGCGGCCGTGCTGCACAAGCTGCAGCGCAGTGCCTTGCGCGAAAGCTAGCCCCGTGAATACGCTGACCCTGTTTTTGCCCTGCGCCGGCGGCGTGGAGGACTTCCTGGCCGACGAGGTGCACGGCCTCACCGGCCTGGCCGGACAAGACCTGCTCACCCTGCGCGGCGGCGTGCGCGTGCGCGGCGACTGGGCCACCGTGCTGCGCCTGAACTTGCACAGCCGCCTGGCGCAGCGCGTGCTGATCGAGCTGGCGCAGGCGCCGTACCAGGGCGAGCAGGACCTGTACGCGCTTGCGTCGAGCGTCGCGTGGGAAGACTGGTTCAGCGCGCGCCAGAGCTTTCGCGTGGACCTCACCGCGCAGGCCAGCCCGCTCAAGAGCCTGAAGTTCGCCACCCTGCGCATCAAGGACGCAGTGGCCGACCGCTTTCGCGCGCAGGCCGGCGGCGTGCGCCCCAGCATCGACACCCAGCGCCCCGACGTGCGCGTGCAGGCGCACCTGAGCGCGACCGACGCCACGCTGTACATCGACACCAGCGGCGAGCCGCTGTTCAAGCGCGGCTGGCGCCAGGACAAGGGCGAAGCGCCGCTGAAGGAAACCCTGGCCGCCGCCATGCTGGCCGCCTGCGGCTGGTGGCAGCCGGCTGCGCGCAGCGTGTCGCCGCTGCCGCTGTACGACCCCTGTTGCGGCTCGGGCACCATCGTCATCGAGGCGGCGCAGCTGGCGCTGGGCTTGCCGGCTGGCGGGCAGCGCCGCTTTGGCTTCGAGCGCCTGAAGGGCTTTGATGCCGGGCAATGGAACGCTATGAAAACAGAAGCTGGTCGCGCTTGCCCCGCAAGCGTTAGCGGCCAAAATGGCTCTGAACCACCGGCGCCCCGCGTGTTCGGCAGCGACGTGGCCCACCGCATGGTCGACTTTGCCCAGCGCAACGCCGCACGCGCCGGCGTGGCCGCGGCCGTGCAACTGCGCGGCGGCGACGCGCTGCAACGTCTGCCGCCGTCGGACCAACCCGGCGTGATGCTGCTGAACCCGCCCTATGGCGAACGCATCGCCGCCGCCGGCGTGGCCGGGCACAAGGCGCGCGGGCGCGAGGCCTTTCAGAGCGGCACGCTGGCGCACCAGCGCGCCGAAGGCCAGTCCGCGGGCGACGTGAATGCCGGCGACGAGTTCTTCCAGCGTCTGGCCGCGCACTGGAAAAGCCACTACGCCGGCTGGAGCGCCTGGCTGCTCACGCCCGACCTCAAGCTGCCCGGCCGCCTGCGCCTGAAGGAGACGCGCCGCGTGCCGCTGTGGAACGGGCCGATCGAGTGCCGGCTGTTCAAGTTCGAATTGACGGCGCGCGCGCCGCGCGTATCGCCAGGCGCCGTGCCGCCGGCGACATAGTCGGGCGCGCCTCGGCGCTGCGCAGGATCGCCATGAAGGCGCGGGCCACCGGGGGCAGCGTGCGCCCGATGCGCGTGACGATGCCGATGGCGCGGCTGGCCTGCGGGCGCACCAGCGGCACGGTGGCCAGGCCCTTCATGCTCATCAGGCCCAGTGTCAGGCGCGGCAGCGCGGTGATGCCCAGGCCGGCGGCCACCAGCGCGCCGCAAGCGGTCACGCTGGGGTATTCCAAGGCCGGCCGCAGCATCATGCGCTTTTGCACCAACACGGCGTCGGTGATCGGCCGAATGCTGCTGGCCGGCGCACTGGCAAGGAAGGGCCGCTGCGCAAACACCGACCAGGGCACCGAGCCGCGTGCCGCCAGCGGGTCGTCGGCGCGGCACAGCAGCACCATCGGATCGTCCAGCAGGTGCTCGTAGCGCAAGCGCTGCTGCGCCGCCGGGCGCACGCTCAGGCCCAGGTCGGCGCGGCCCTCCTCGACGGACACCAGCAACTCCTCGGCGGGTGCCTCGATCAGCGTGAATTCGACGGCGGGGTGCGTGCGCCGCAGCGCCACCATCGCCGCGGGCACCAGGGCCGCGCCGACCGAGGGCAGCGCCGCTACCGTCACACGGCCGCTGCGGCCTTGCATGAACTCGCCCAGCTCGCCGAGCGCACTGTCGAAGTCGCGCAGGATGCGCTGTGCCACGGGCAGCAGCTCGCGCCCGACGGCGGTGATCTCGACATGCCGCGTGTCGCGGTCGAACAGCCGCGCGCCCAGCGTGCGCTCGGCCGTGCCAATGGCGCGACTGAGCGCCGGCTGCGAGATGCCGATCTGCGCCGCCGCCGCGCGAAAGCTGCCGCTGGCCGCCACCTGCACAAAGGCTTCGAGCTGCGGCAGGGAAAGGTCGATGCGCGAGGAGCTCATGGATTGATGCGTGCAAGGTATCACACATATAGAGCCGTGGGTATTCGCAAATCAGTGGATCCGGCCTAGACTGAATGCAGAAATCCATCTGGAGACAAATCCGTGGAACCCAAACCGACCGGCGTGTTGCGCGGCGTGCGCGTGCTCGAACTGGGTCAGGTGCTGGCCGGCCCCTTTGCCGGCGCCATCCTGGCCGACCTGGGCGCCGACGTGATCAAGGTCGAGCGCGTGCAAGGCGGCGACGACGCACGCCAGATGGGACCGGCGTTTCGTCACGGCGACGCGATCAACTTCCACATCTTCAACCGCGGCAAGCGGTCGGTAGCGCTCGATCTCAAGAGCCCGGTGGGCCTGGCGGCGTTCGAGCAACTGGCGGCCGAGGCCGACATCTTCATCCACAACATGCGCCCCGGCGTGCCCCAGAGCATGGGCATTGACGGCCCCCGCCTGTGCGCGCGCCACCCCCGTCTGATCTACTGCGAGATCTCGGCCTTCGGTCACGTCGGGCCGATGGCGATGCGGCCCGGTTATGAGCCGCTGATCCAGGCCTTCAGCGGCCTGTCCAGCACCAACGGCGGGCCCGACGACCCGCCCATGCGCTCGGGCGCCTCGATGTGCGACATGGGCAGCGGCATGTGGGCCGTGATCGGCGCGCTGGCCATGCTGCAGCAGCGCCAGAGCACCGGGCGCGGCGGCATCGTGAGCACCTCGCTTTTGGAAACCGCGCTGGCATGGAACGGCCAGAAGGCGGACGCCTACGTCAACGAAGGCAGGCTGCCCAAGCGCCACCGCTCGGGGCATCCGGGCTTCGTTCCCTACGAGGCCTTTGACACGCAAGACGCTCCGCTGCTCATTTGCTGCGGCAACGACCGCCTGTTCGGCAAGTTCGCCAACGAGCTGGGCCGCCCCGATTGGCTGACGGACGAGCGCTTTGTCACCAACCGCGCCCGGCTGGCCAACAAGGCGGCACTGGTCGCGCAGTTGGACCCGATCCTGCGCGCCAGGCCGCGCGCCGAATGGGTTGGCCGCTTCGAGGCGGCGGGCGTGCCCTGCGCGCCCATCAACACGGTGCCCGAGGCGCTGGCCGATCCGCAGGTGCAGGCGCTCGGCATGTTGGCGCCGGTGCCGGGCGAGGACTTTTCGCTCACCGCGCTGCCGCTCTCGTTCGACGGCACGCGGCCGCCGCTGCCAGGCCCGGCTCCGCGTTTGGGCGCCAGCAACGCCACGTACGGCTTTCCCGCTCCCGCCCCGACCCAACCCTCCAAGGAATCCAAATGACCTTTCTGCCCACCCGCACCCTGATGGCCCTCGGCACCGCGGCCGCCACGCTGCTTGCGCTGCCCGCCGCCGCGCAGGACTACCCCAGCAAGCCCATCACCATGGTCGTGCCATTCGGCCCGGGCAGCGGCACCGACCAGATGGCGCGCCTGTATGCCAAGGCGCTGGGCGACCAGGTGAAGGTGCCCATCGTGGTCGAGAACAAGGGCGGCGCCAACGGCTTCATCGCCGCGCAATACGTTGCCAAGGCCGCGCCCGACGGCTACACGCTGATGATGACCACCAACACCACGCACGCGGCCAACGAGCATCTGTTCAAGAAGATCCCTTACGACCCGGTCAAGGATTTCGCCCCCATCGGCCTGCTGGCCACGGGGCAGATGCTGTTGCTGGTCAAACCCGACTCGCCCTACAAGAGCGTGGCCGACCTGCTGGCCGCCGCCAGGAAGACGCCGGGCAAGCTCGACTTCGGCAGCGGCTCCTCGTCCAGCCAGGTCGCCGGCTTTGCGCTGCAGCAAATGGCCCACCTGGACATGCTCAACGTGCCCTACAAGAGCAACCCGCAGGCCATCACCGACCTGATCGGTGGGCGCTTCACGTTCATGTTCTCCGACACGCCCACGGCCCTGCCGCAGGTGCAGGGCGGCAAGCTGCGCGCGCTGGCGACCAGCGGCTCCCACCGCGTGGCGGCCCTGCCCGACCTGCCCACGGTGGCCGAGGCCGGCGTCAAGGGCTACGACGTGAGCTACTGGTTTGCGGCCTACGCGCCGGCCGGCACGCCCCCCGCCATCGTGGCCAAGCTCAACCAGATGTTCAACAAGGCCTCCGCCACCGACGAGGTCAAGGCGTACATGAAGCAGACCAGCGGCACGCTCACATCCAGCACGCCCGAGGGCCTGGCCAAGTTCCAGGCCACCGAGTCGAAGAAGTGGGGCGAGGTCATCCGCGCCGCGGGCATCGAGCAGCAATGATTGCGCCGAATGCGGAGCGAATGAATTCTTCTCGGACGACTCGATATACCGACCTGGAGACGCCCATGCCCGAAGGCAACTCGTTCGAATGCACCGCTGCGAGTGGTGGCCCCACGCAGGCCATGATCGTGCCTGCCCGCGTCTGAAAACCACACCAAGGAGCCCCGGCGAGCATGACCGATCGCACCACAAGCCCAACATCGACCGGCCCCCTGCACGGCGTGCGCGTGCTCGACCTGACCACCGTGTTCATGGGCCCCTCGTGCACCCAGTTGCTGGGCGACCTGGGTGCCGACGTGATCAAGGTCGAGGCGCCCGGCGGCGACTCCACGCGCAGCATCGGCCCCCACGGCGACGTGGGCCTGGGGCCGCTGTTCATGGGCCTGAACCGCAACAAGCGCAGCATCGTGCTCGACCTGAAGAAGCCCGAAGGCCTGGCGGCGCTGCTGCGCCTGGCCAAGGACGCCGACGTGCTGGCCACCAACGTGCGCCCGGCCGGCATGCGGCGCCTGGGCCTGGGCTACGAGCAACTGGCCGAGGTGAACCCGCGCCTGATCTACGCCGCCATGGTGGGCTTCTCGCAGCGCGGGCCGTACGCACCGAAGGCGGCTTACGACGACATGATTCAGGCCGCCACGGGCCTGGCGGCGGCCGTGGGCGAAGCTTCCGGCGGCGAACCGCGCTATCTGCCCATCACCATTGCGGACCGCTCGGTGGGCCTGTATGCCTTTGGCGTCATCAGCGCGGCGTTGTATGCGCGTGAGCGCACCGGCGTGGGCCAGAGCATCGAGATTCCGATGTTCGAGACCATGATCCCCTACATCCTCGGTGATCACCTGTACGGCCACACCTTCGATCCGCCCAAGGCGGGCTTCAGCTACCCGCGCCTGATGTCGCCCAACCGCCGGCCCTACAAGACCAAGGACGGCTATGTGTGCTGTCTGATCTACACCGACCGGCATTGGGACGTCTTTCTGAACGCCGTGGGCAAGGGCGAACTGCTCAAGACCGACCCGCGCTTTGCCAACATCCGCACCCGCACGCAGGCCATCGACGCGCTGTACCAAATGGTGGCCGACGAACTGGCGCACCGCACCACGGCCGAGTGGCGCGCGCTGCTGCCTGAGTCCGACATCCCGATCTTCCCGATGCACACGTTCGACAGCCTGCTGCACGACGAGCACCTGGCCGCGACGGGCTTTTTCGAGCACACCGAGCACCCGGTGGTCGGCAAGATCCTGGAGACCGCCGTGCCCAGCGAATGGTCGGGCACGCCCCCAACGCAGCGCACGCCCGTGCCCATGCTGGGCCAGCACACGGCCGAGGTGCTGCGCGAAGCGGGCATGGGCCAGGCCGAGATCGACGTGGTGCTGGCGCAAGGCGCCAAGCGCTCGAACGCCAAACCCGCACCCCATCCCAAGGAGCCCTTCGCATGAGCACCGAACCCTCGGCCAACGCGCCCGATCTGCTGAGCCGCCAGGACGGCGGCGTGCTGCACCTGACCATCAACCGCGAGGCGCGCCGCAACGCCATGAGCCCGGCCGTGGTGGCCGGCCTGACCGAAGCGCTCAGCGCCGCCAACGACGACCGCAGCCTGCGCGCCATCGTGCTCACTGGCGCGGGCGAGAAGGCCTTTTGCGCCGGCGCCGACCTGGCTACCGGCCAGTCCTTCAAGTTCGACTATTCCGAGCCCTCGCAGAGCATCGCCAACCTGTTTCGCGTCAGTCGGCGCCTGAACGTGCCGCTGATCGCACGCGTCAACGGCGCCTGCATGGCCGGCGGCATGGGGCTGATGGCCATGTGCGACATGGTCGTGGCCGCGCCGCACGCCATCTTCGGGCTGCCCGAGGTCAAGGTGGGTCTGTTCCCGGCGCAGGTGCTCTCCGTGCTGCAGCATCTGATCGGCGCGCGGGCTCTCGCCGAGCTGTGCATCACCGGCGAGCCGATCAGCGCGCAGCAGGCGCTGCAGATCGGCCTCATCAACCGGGTGAGCGAGGACCTGGACGCGGGCGTGCAGGCGCTGCTCGATCGCTTTCTCGACAAGTCCCCCGCCGCGATCCGCCGCGGGCTGTATCTGATGAAGCGCACGGGCGCGATGTCGTTCGAGGAATCCATGGCTTTCACCGAAAGCCAGATCGCGCTGTTCGCGCTGACCGACGACGCGGCCGAGGGGCAGGCCGCCTTCCGTGAAAAGCGCAAGCCGAAATGGAGTGGAACATGAGCCAAGAAAAGATCGTTCGCATCGGCGGCGCCTCGGGCTTCTGGGGCGACTCCAGCGTGGGTGCGCCGCAACTCGTGCAAAGCGGCCAGATCGACTACCTGGTGTTCGACTACCTGGCCGAGCTGACCATGTCCATCCTGGCCGCCGCGCGCATGAAAAAGCCCGAGCTGGGCTACGCCACCGATTTCGTGACGGTGGCGATGAAAAGCGTGCTGAAAGACGTGGTGGCCAAGGGCATCCGCGTGATCAGCAACGCCGGCGGCGTCAATCCCGAAGGCTGCGCCGCCGCGCTGCGCGCGCTGGCCCAGGAGCAGGGCGTCGAGGTCAAGATCGCCGTCGTCACGGGCGATGACGTGATGCCTCTATTGCCCGATCTGCGCAACGCCCAGCCGCCCGTGGCCGAGCTGCAAAGCGGCAAGCCCCTGCCCGCCAAGGTGGTCACCGCCAACGCCTATCTGGGCGCAGCACCGATCAAGGCCGCGCTCGATGCCGGCGCGCAAGTCGTCATCACCGGCCGCTGCGTCGATTCGGCCGTGACGCTGGGCGCGCTGATGCACGAGTTCGGCTGGACGCCGCAGCAATACGACCAACTGGCCGGCGCGTGCCTGGCCGGTCACATCATCGAATGCGGCTGCCAGGGCACGGGCGGGCTGCATACGGATTGGCAGGACGTGCCGGACTGGGCGCACATCGGCTACCCCATCGTCGAGTGCAGGTCGGACGGCAGCTTCGACGTTACCAAGCCCAAGGGCACCGGCGGGCTGATCGCGCCGCAATGCGTGGCCGAGCAATTGCTCTACGAAATCCACGACCCGGCGCACTACCTGCTGCCCGACGTGGTGTGCGACTTCACGCAGGTGCGCATGGTGCAGGCCGGCGCGCATCGTGTGCACGTGAGCGGCGCACGCGGCCGGGCGCCGACGGCCAGCTACAAGGTAAGCAGCACCTACCTGGACGGCTTCAAGACCTCGGCGCAGCTGACCATCGTCGGCTTCGACGCCGCCGCCAAGGCGCAGCGCACCGGCGAGGCCATCCTGGAACGCGTGGGCGAGCTGCTGGCCGCGCAGGGCCTGGCGCCCTTCAGCGCCACGAACATCGAAGTGCTGGGCGCGGAGTCCTGCTACGGCCCGCTGGCTGCGCCCGCCGCACAGCAAACGCGCGAAGCCATCCTGCGCCTGACCGCACGCCACCCCGACAAGGCCGCGCTGGAGCTGCTGGCGCGCGAGATCGCCCCCGCCGGCACCTCGTTTGCGCCTGGTACCACCGGCTCGGGCGGCGGGCGTGCCGGCGTCTCGCCCCTGATTCGGCAATACGCCTTCCTGCTGGACAAGGCACGCGTGACGCCGGCAGTCACGCTGGATGGCGCCCCGGTTTCACTCCCTCTCCCGCCTGCGGGAGAGGGCCGGGGTGAGGGCCAGCCGCCTTCCTCAAGCCCCGAAGGTCATGAATCAAATCCGGCCTCCGCCCGCACTGAACAAGCGCAAGCAGCTATCCATTCGATAGAAACCGATACCGACACCGTCGAAGTCCCCCTGATCCTTCTGGCCTGGGCACGCTCGGGCGACAAGGGCGACACCTCCAACATCGGCGTGATCGCACGCAAGCCCGAGTGGCTGCCGCTGCTGCGCACGCAACTGACCGAGGCGCGCGTGGCCGAGCATCTGGCGCACCTCGTCAAGGGTCGCGTCACGCGCTTTGAAGTGCCCGGCATTCACGCCTTCAACTTCGTGTGCGAGCAGGCGCTGGGCGGCGGCGGCATGGCCTCGCTGCGCAACGATCCGCTGGGCAAGGGCATGGGGCAAATCCTGCTGGCGCTGCCGGTACGCGCGCCCAAGTCCTGGCTGTCCTGATCTTCTTGTCGGAGACTTCGCATGACCGAACCTCGCCGCTTGCGGATCGACCGCCGCACCACGCTGTTCGCCCTGGCCAGCACCCTCGCCGCGCCCGCGGCCTGGGCCCAGTCGGCCAGCCATCGCCCCATCCGCATCATCGTCGGCTTTGGCCCCGGCAGCGCCAACGACCTGATCGCCCGCGAGCTGGCGCGCGACATGGCCGAACTGCTGGGCCAGCCGGTGATCGTCGAGAACCGCCCCGGCGCCGGCGGCTCGCTGGGCACCGAGGCGGTGGCCAAGGCCGCGCCCGACGGCCTGACCCTGGGCCTGGGCACCAGCTCGCAAATGGTGATGAACGTGGCGCTGTACCGCCACCTGCCTTTTGACGTCGAGACCGACCTGCGCCAGATCGGCCTGATCGGTCGCACGCCCCTGGTGCTGGCGGGCAAGGCCAGCGGCCCCAAGACGCTGAAGGAGCTGATCGCTGCCGCCCGCGCCAACCCGGGCCAGCTCACCTACGGCTCGGCGGGCGCCGGCTCCATCAGCCACATCGTGGGCGAGGCTTTTGCGCGCGCCGCCGACATCCGGCTGAACCACATCCCCTACAAGGGCAACGGCCCGGCCATGGCCGACCTGGCCGGCGGCCACGTGGACATGGTGTTTGACGGCATCATCACCTCGCAGCCCATGGCCCAGCAAGGCCGCGTGCGCCTGCTGGCCTTTGGCGACCAGCGGCGCAGCCCCGTCATCCCCAACGTGCCCACCTTTGCCGAGCAAGGCCTGCGCGAGTACGACGCCTATTCGTGGAACTGCCTGTTCGCCCCCGCCAAGGTGCCCGACGCCGACATCGCGCGGCTCAACCAGGCCCTCAACGCCGCCCTGGCCTTGCCGGAAATGAAGGATCGCCTGGCACGCGGCGGCTCGGACAACCTGGGCCCCTCCACCCCCGCCCAGGCCGACGCCTTTGGCCGCAGCGAGCGCGAGCGCTGGGTGCCCTTCGTGCGCAGCTTGAAGCTGGGCGTGGGTTGATCTTGCACCGTCCCATCGGCCCGGCCGGCGCGGTAGTGATCGACACCAACCGCGTGCTCGACCTGTGGCTGTTCGACGACCCGCAGGTGGCGGCGCTCAGGCGGGCGGTGCAGGACGGCGCGGTGCGCTGGCTTGCCACGGCAGCAATGCGCGTCGAGCTGGCGCGTGTACTGCACTACCCGCTGATCGCCGCCCAGTTGCAGCGCCGCCAGCGCGATGCGGCGCAGGTGCTGGCCGCCTTTGACCACTGGGCCGAGCCCACGCCTCCCGCGCCGCCCAGTGCCGTGCGCTGCGCCGATGCCGACGACCAGATGTTCATCGACCTGGCCATGGCCTGGCGCGCGCACCTGTTCAGCAAGGACCGCGAGGTGCTGACCCTGGGCCGGCGGCTGGCGCCGCTGGGCGTGGCGGTGCATGCGGGCGACTGGGTCGGCAGCGCCCGAGAATAGGGTTTCCAGACGTCACCCGCGCCGAACGCGACCGCAATCCGGGTTTACCATTGCGCCCCATGCAAGACGCACTCGAAACCATGGCCGACAAGCTGCGCAAGGCGGCCGAGCAAAGGCGCCCGCTGCGCGTCCGGGGGGGCGGCACCAAGGACTTTTATGGTCAGCTTTTGCATGGCGAATTGCTGGATACCCGCCCGCTGGCGGGCATCGAGGCCTACGAGCCCAGCGAACTGGTGGTGACCGTGGGCGCCGGCACGCGGCTGCTCGATCTGCAGGCGCGGCTGGCCGAGCATGGCCAATACCTGCCGTTCGAGCCGCCGCAGTTCGGCAGCTCCAGCACCGTGGGCGGCATGGTGGCCGCCGGCCTGGCCGGCCCGGCGCGCGCCAGCGTGGGCGGCGTGCGCGAGCATGTGCTGGGGGTGCAGGTTCTCAACGGCAAGGGCGAGTTGCTGAAGTTTGGCGGCCAGGTGATGAAAAACGTGGCCGGCTACGACGTCAGCCGCCTGATGGCCGGCTCGCTGGGCACGCTGGGCGTGATCGTGCAAGTCAGCCTGAAGGTGTTGCCCTTGCCGCCGGCCGAATGCACGCTGCTGTTCGAGCTGTCGGAGACCAGCGCGCGCCAGCAGCTCAACCGCTGGTGCAGCCAGCCGCTGCCGATCAACGCCAGCTGCTGGTCGGGCGGCCAGCTGGCGGTGCGCTTGCGCGGCGCGCGTGCGGCCATCGAGTCGGCCCAGCGCGGCATGGGCGGCAGCGCGCTGGAGCCCGAGCGCGCCACGCGCCAGTGGGCCGCCGTGCGCGACCAGTCGCTGTCCTCCTTTCGCCTGGCGCCGGGCGAGGCCCTGTGGCGCGTCAGCGTGCCCGACACCGCCACGCCGCTCAACCTGGGGCCCACGCTGATCGAATGGCATGGCGCGCTGCGCTGGCTGCGCCTGCCGCCACAGGCCGCGCCGCAGGTGCGTGCCGCCGCCGCGCGCGCGGGCGGGCACGCCACGCTGTTTCGCGGCGGCGACGAACGGGTGCCGGTGTTCACGCCCTTGCCCCCGGCGCTGGCGCGGATTCATGCACAACTCAAGCAGGCTTTTGATCCGGCCGGCATCCTCAACCCTGGCCGCATGAGCCCGGATTTTTGAGCGGCGGCTGTCGTTGGCTCACGCCCGCTGATCACGCAAGAAAAACACGCCCCTCTGATGCAAACCCATCTCGCGCCCGAATTCCAGAACACCCCCGAAGGCCAGGAGGCCGAGGCCATTTTGCGCAAGTGCGTGCACTGCGGCTTTTGCCTGGCCACCTGCCCCACCTACCAGCTGCTGGGTGACGAGCTGGACAGCCCGCGCGGGCGCATCTACCAGATCAAGCAGGTGCTCGAGGGCCACGCGCCGACGCGCGAGACCCAGTTGCACCTGGACCGCTGCCTGACCTGCCTGAACTGCGAGAGCACCTGCCCCAGCGGTGTCGAATACGGCCACCTGGTGGACATCGGCCGCCAGGTGGTCGAGCGCAAGGTCGAACGCCCGGCCGCCGACGCACGCCAACGCGCGCTGCTGCGCACCGGCCTGTCCTCACCGCTGTTCGGCCCCGCCATGCGCCTGGGCCAGGCGGTGCGTGGGCTGCTGCCCGAGTCGATCAAGGCCAAGGTGCCCGAGCGGCGCGACACCGGCGCCTGGCCGCGCCGCCGGCACGTGCGCAAGGTGCTGCTGCTGGAAGGCTGCGTGCAACCATCCATGGCGCCCAACATCAACGCCGCCACCGCGCGCGTGCTGGACGCCGCCGGCATCGAATGCGTGCGCCCGCGCGGGCAGGGCTGCTGCGGCGCCGTCAAGTTCCACCTGGCCGACGACGCCGGCGGCCGGGCGCAGATGCGCGCCAACATCGACGCCTGGTGGCCGCACATCGAGCGCGGCGCGGTCGAGGCCATCGTCATCAACGCCTCGGGCTGCGGCGTGCTGGTGAAGGACTACGGCCACCTGCTGCAGGGCGACGCCCGCTACGCCGCCAAGGCGCAGCGCGTGTCCGAGCTGACGCTGGACGTGAGCGAGCTGCTGCCCGAGCTGGTGGCGGCGCTGCAAGAGCGCGTGCGCCCGCGCACCGACGTGCTGGCCTGGCACGCGCCCTGCACGCTGCAGCATGGCCAGCGGCTGCGCGGCGGGGTGGAGGCCAACCTGGCGCAACTGGGCTTCACGCTGCGCCCGGCCGCGCAGGAGGCGCACCTGTGCTGCGGCTCGGCCGGTACCTACTCGGTGCTGCAACCCGAGCTGTCGAAGAGGCTGCGCGAGCGCAAGCTGGGCCACCTGCAGGGCGAGACGGCAGCCGAGCGCCCGGCCGCCATCCTGTCGGCCAACATCGGCTGCATCACGCACCTGCAGGCCGGCACCGACGTGCCGGTGCGGCACTGGATCGAGGTGTTGGACGAGGCTCTATCAAAACCATAGCTGCTCGCGATTGGCCATCAAGCGTCCAGAGGTTGAGAGTTTTTTTGGACGTAGCCCAGGAGCGCATCAAAAGGCGGCCTATCAAGAGGCAAGGCGCAGACGTAGCTCGGGCTACGGCGAGCATTTGCTTGCGACGAGTGGGCGTGTTTTGGCGTGATCAGCGGGCATGGGCAAAAGGCTCTCAAGCTCTCAGGGCCGCTTCGATATCCGGCCCGATGGATGCCGGCGTGACCTGCGGCGCGTAGCGACGAATCACCTGGTCGTCGCGGCCAATCAAAAACTTGGTGAAGTTCCACTTGATGCTGGAGCCCAGCAGGCCCGGCGCCTCGGCCTTGAGCCAGGCAAACAGCGGGTGCGTGTGCAGGCCGTTGACCTCGGTCTTGGCCATGACCGGAAAGCTCACGCCGTAGTTGCGCTGGCAAAACGCGCCGATCTCCTCGGCGCTGCCGCGCTCCTGCATGCCGAACTGGTTGCACGGAAAAGCCAGCACCACCAAGCCTTGCGGGCCATAGCGCTCGTGCAACTCTTGCAGCCCGCCCAGTTGCGGCGTAAAGCCGCAGGCGCTGGCGGTGTTGACGACGAGGCGCACCTTGCCGCGATAGCGCTTCCAGGGCACGGACTTGCCCTCCAGCGTTTGCAATTTCAGGTCAACGGGTTCGGCCACAGCCATGGTGCGCTCCAATCAAAAATCCGGTGCCATCTTGCGGCGCGCGGCCAAGCAAGTCAAACGCATGTCAGTTTTGCACGGCGCTGCGCGTCACCCGCAAGGCATGAAACCCAAAGAGGCCAATGGCCGCGGAGCAGGCCCAGCCAGCAATCGCCGTGGCCGGGGTTTCCCCGGCCAGGGGCGTGCCTTGCAGGCCGCGCCGGGCCAGTGGCCCGGCTCCTCGCCAGCCAACAAAAGGTCCACTGGACTTTTTGTGCGCGGGCTCGGCCCTCTTCAGGGGGTGGGCGAAACATCGCGCAGCGAGTGGAGACTGGGGTGTTTCATCTCAGCGCCGCACGGCCAGCAGCGCCGTCAGCATGATGAGCGCGCCACCCACCCACACCAGGGGCGTGGGGTGCGCCGCGCCCAGCACAAACGATGACGCGGTGGCGATCACCACCTCCGAGAGCATGATCAGCGCCGTCACCTGCGCCGGCAGGCGCGCCGCGCCGTATTGCAGCGCCAGGTTGCCGCCCAGAAAGCCGACGGTCAGCACCAGCACCCAGGGCAACGCGCTCCAGGGCACGCCCGGCCACGGCCCGGCGGCGCCCGCCAGCGCCAGCACGGTGGCCATGCCCAGGCCACCGCAAAACATGGCCAGTGCGCGCCCGTCCTCCGGCGTGTCGCGCCAGCGGCGCACCAGCGCGTTGGTCAGCGCAAAGCAAAAACCGCCCGCCAGCGCCAGCCAGTCGGCCCCGCTTTGCGGCAGCGGCCAGGCCAAACCGGGCCGCCACAGCACCAGCACCACCCCCGCCAGCGCCAGCGCCAGACGCAGCGCTGCGGCGCGCGTGGGCCGCTCGCCCAACAGCAGCCAGGCCAGGCCGATGGACCACACCGGCATCATGTAGAACAGCAGCGTCACGCGCACCACGTCACCCGCCGTGACGGCCCAGTTGAAGCACACGTTGGTCAGGCCCGCGGCCGCCGCCAGGCCCCACAGGCGCGGGTGCGTGGCCAGCGCGCGCGCGCCCTGCGGGCGCCACAGCAGCAGCGCCGCCAACGCCAGCACATAGACCCCGGCCGTGCCCCACACCGGGTGCAGCCCGCGTGCCTGCAGCGCCTTGAAGGGCAACCAAGCCAGGCCCCACACGGTGGCGTTGAAGAGCAGGGCCAGCGCTGGCCCGATGGCAACCGAACGCGTGTCTTGGAAAGCAGGGGTAGTCACACCGAGTCAGGGCGTATCCGAGGCACAGGCGGCGCTTGAATTCGAGAGGGCCGGATGGCCTCGGAGCAGACCAAGCCAGCGATCGCCGCGGAAGGGCTTGGCCCGCCCGCTGGCGATGCCCCCTCGCACGGGGAGGAGAAACAACGCGAAGCGTGTGGAGCCTGGGGATGATTCATCTCAGTTATCCATGGCGCTGCGCACCACCCGCAGAGCATGAAACCCAAAGAACCCAATGGCCGCGGAGCAGGCCATCCAAGGGCACCCGTGGCCGGGGTCTCCCCGGTCACTGGCGAGCCTTGCAGGCCGCGCCGGGCCAGTGGCCCGGCTCCTCGCCAGCCAACAAAAGGTCCACTGGACCTTTTGTGCGCGGGCTCGGCCCCCTGCAAGGGGGTGGGCGCAACATCGCGCAGCGAGTGGAGACTGGGGGTTAGCCACTTTTCAGCGATGCAAACGATCGCTGCGCGCCAGTTCGAGCAGTCGGTCCAGCTCGGCCGTATGGTGGCGCTGGTTGTGACGGTGCCAACGGCAAATCAGCGCCATCATGACCACCACCACGGCGCCGAACAGCGTGATGGCGCCAAAGGCCGGCAGGCCCGCGCCGGTGGCGGCGCTGTAGAAGGCGCCCAGGCCCAGAATGGCCGCCTGCTCGTTGAAATTCTGCACCGCGATCGAGCGCCCCGCGCCCATCAGGTTGTGGCCGCGGTGTTGCAGCAGCGCGTTCATCGGCACCACGATATAGCCACCCAAGGCACCCAGCAGGACAAGGAATGGCACGGCGACCCCCAGGTGCCGCACCAGCACCATGGCCGCCACCAGCACCCCCATCAGCACGCCCAGCGGCAAGACCCTGAGCGCACCGTCCAACCGCACCCGCACCGATGCCGCCACCGCGCCGACGGCCGTGCCCAGCGCCACCACGCCCACCAAGCCCGCCGCCTGGGTGGTGCCATAGCCCAGCGCCACGGCGGCCCAGGCCAGCACGATGTAGCGCATGTTGCCCGACACGCCCCAGAACAGGGTGGTGGTGGCCAGCGCGATCTGGCCCAGGCGGTCGCGCCACAGGCGGCGGTTGCAACGCCAGAAGTCGGGCAGCAGCAGCCACATGGCGCGCCGGGGCAGGCGGCGCATCTTCACGCCGGTCTTCGGAATCAGCAGGTTGATGGCGGCGGCCACGACGTAGATGAACACGATGCTGGCAATGGCCGCCTCGGGCGGCGTGTCGACGGGCGTGTCGATCAGCGGAAAGTCAAAGCCCAGCAGCCAGTTCGCCACCCGGGGCGAGACCAGCTGCCCGCCCAGCACCACGCCCAAGATGATGGAGGCAATGGTCAGCCCTTCGATCCAGCCGTTGGCCTTGACCAGTTGCGAGGGCGGCAGCAGCTCGGTCAGGATGCCGTACTTGGCCGGCGAGTACGCCGCCGCCCCCAGGCCGACAATGGCATAGGCCAGCAGCGGGTGGCCACCAAACAGCATCAACGCGCAGCCCACGATCTTGATGGCGTTGCTGATGAACATGACCCAGCCCTTGGGGCGCGAGTCGGCAAACGCGCCCACCCAGGGCGCGAGCACCACGTAGAACAGCGCGAACATGGGCACCAGCGCCGCCTGCTGCCAGCCGGTGGCGCCGCCGGCGCGCAGCAACTCGACCGCCGCGACGAACAGCGCGTTGTCGGCCAGCGAGCTGAAGAACTGCGCGGCCATGATGGTGTAGAAGCCGCGCTTCATCGAGGCAGGGACGAAAGCCGAAGGGTGGGGCGGGACAACAATCAGTAACCTGAAAACGTGGCGCGTTATAGCACGCAGGTGCGACCCGAGCGGGTCGGGGAAACACGCGTTGCGCGGTGCCAAAATCGGCAGCCACGCTCCATTGTCCTCCCCTCGCCATGCCCCGCCCCATCCAGGCCACCATCCACACCGCCGCGCTGCGCCACAACCTGGCGCGCCTGCGCGCCGCCGCCCCGGGTGCGCGCCTGTGGGCCATCGTCAAGGCCAACGCTTATGGCCACGGCATCGAGCGCGCGTACGAGGGCCTGCGGGGCGCCGATGGTTTTGCCCTGATCGACCTGGCCGAGGCCGAGCGCGTGCGCGCGCTGGGCTGGCGCGGACCGATCCTGCTGCTGGAAGGCGTGTTCGAGCCGCGCGACCTGGAAACCTGCTCGCGCCTGAACCTGTGGCACACGGTGCATTGCGACGCGCAAATCGACTGGCTGGCCATGCACAAGACGCACGCGCCGCACCGGGTTTTCCTCAAGCTCAACTCGGGCATGAACCGCCTGGGTTTTGCGCCCGGGCGCTATCGCACCGCCCATGCGCGCCTGTCGGCGCTGCCGCAGGTCGATGAGATCGCGCTGATGACCCACTTTGCCGACGCCGACGACGCCCGGGACATCACCGCGCAGTGGGCCGTGTTCGAGCGCGTCACCGCCGGCCTGCCCGGCGAGCGCAGCGTGTGCAACAGCGCCGCCACCCTGCGCCACGGGCACGAGGGGGCCGTGCGCGCCGACTGGGTGCGCCCCGGCATCGCGGCCTACGGCGGCTCGCCCGACCACCCCGTGCACACGGCCGAGCACTGGGGCCTGCAACCGGCCATGAGCCTGAACGCCGGCCTGCTTGCCGTGCAGCAGCTCCAGGCCGGCGACACCGTCGGCTACGGCTCCACCTTCACCGCGCCCGCGCCCATGCGCATCGGCGTGGTCGCCTGCGGCTACGCCGACGGCTACCCGCGCCTGGCGCCCACCGGCACGCCGGTGCTGGTCGATGGCGTGCGCACCCGCACCCTGGGACGCGTGAGCATGGACATGCTGGCGATCGACCTGGAGCCCGTGCCGCAGGCCGCGCCAGGCAGCCAGGTCACGCTGTGGGGCCGCGCCCGCGGCGGCACCGTGCTGCCCATCGACGAGGTGGCGCAGGCGGCCGGCACCATCGGCTACGAGCTGATGTGCGCGCTGGCGCCGCGGGTGCCGGTGGGGGTGGACCCGGCGTGATGGTTCATCCGCGACCCCAGTATCCGGTCATCGAAACAGCCGCCATCGACCGCGACTGGCCTGCCGCGCACCCACTCCGGGCCTCGGCGCCTGCGTTTGATCAGCGGCGCAGCCATCGAGGGTGACCGTGGTTCACGGCGGCTCGGTCAGCTTGATGTCGCCGAAATACGCGAGACTCGAATCGCCGGTGTTGTCCGAATCCGCCGACACGATCAGCTCCGAGATCGGCGGCAGTTCGCCACCGGACTCCTGGCCGAACAGGCGCAGATAGTCGGCGGCGACATCGCGGCGTTCGGTCTGCCACTGGCCGAGTGGGTCGCCGCGGCTGCGCAGCACGATCTGACGAATCCGCTTCGTGAACACGTTGACCATCTCTGTGCCCTTCGGCAGCTTGTCGTCCCACAGATAGCACAGCGTCTCGGTGGGCACGTCGGTGCCGAGCGCCATCCGCGCCAGGCTCAGCTTGGTGCGCTCACCGAACGACAGCTTGTCCGATGGCAGCGCGAACGACAGGCACAACTTGGCCGACGAGTCTTCGCCGGACTTCACAGTGATGTCAGCCTTCTCGTTGAGCTTGTCGACCCGCCACTGCCATTCGAGGCGCGTGCCACGCACCAGCGGCGCGTCCAGCACATGGGCGAGGTTGCCGTAGGCGTGCTCGGAGGCGACCTTCAGCACCGACTTGCCCTCGAGGTCGACGATCGAGTACGAGGTCTTGTCGGGCTTGTTCGGCAGCGTCACGAACTGCCAACCGGCGGGCGCAGGCCCCGGCCTGGCCGACGAGAACGGCGCCGGCCCGACGGTCGCGTCGCCGGCGCGTGCGTTTGCCACGACGCCCAGCGCAGCCGCCAGGCCCACAAGCATCAGGCGCGCCCCGATCGGCCCCACGCCGGATCCCACCAGCCTCGCCCCTCTCACTGAATTCGCAGGACTTGTGCGGAACAGCCAATCCAGCGTCATGCGTCCTCCATTGACCCAACGATTCGCCAAGCGGCGCCCGGCAGCGCAATTGAATGGCCATCATACGGTCAAGCCTCCGAGCCGATGCCGCGCTTGATCGGCAGCAAACCGCCGACCACCGCCTGGAGCCGTCGACCTTGGTCGCGTTCGGTCTCGTCCGCGCAGCGACGCACGAACCCGGGCAGCGGAAATGTTCATCTGATCTCGATATTCCGAACCCCGATATTCCACGATATTCCATCGCCGTCAACGCATGAAAATTCTTGCGATCGAATCAGCGCGCTGCTAGATTTCACCTCCGGTCGAGCCCGGCCACCCGCAGTGCCGGGCAGGAGGCAAAGCCATGCAGCTCGATGTCAATGGACACGCGGTCACACGGGTCAATGCCAGTGCCATCCGGCGCGCGCTCGGCGACCGACCCGCGTCGAGCGACTGGTCGGTAACGCTGGAGCAACCCGGCGGCGACTTCCTGCAGGCCTTCGCGCGCTCGGGCGAACATTTCAGCCTTACCGCCCGCGTCGGGCAGCAGTTCTACGATGGCCTGGAGCCGCTGCGCGCCGACGACGCCGAGGCCGTGCTGACCGCCTACCTGCAGGAAGACGAGCGCTGGCGCGACGCCATCGCTTGGCGCGCGCCAACTTCCGGTGCCGGCAACGTGGGCGATCTGACCACGGCGGCGCTGGAACAGTGGCGGCTGGACCGGCAGGGGAAGGCACTTTCACTGGCACCGGGCGAAATCTCGCCGATGGCCCTGCTGGCGGTGATGGGCGTGCTGTTGGCGGTGGGCTACGCCCTGTTTCACCTGGATGGACTGACGCGTTCGCTGCGCTTTTTGCCTTGGCCCTTTGATACCGATTTCGGGCGCGTCGTCGCGATCGTGACCGCGGCGCTCGAATTGCTGTTCCTGCTGGGCTACTTGGGCAAGAGACGGGCCTTGCAGCGGGCGGCGGCGTGGCGCGCGGTGCCCGGCCGGATCGTGCACTCCGAGTTGGGAGCCTCGGCCTCCGCATCCGACATCGACAATCCCCTGTATGACCAGTTGCCCCGCATAAGCTATGAATTCGAATGGGAGGGCCGCATGCTGCGCGGCAGCCGTATTGGTTTTGACCCGGCCGACAGCGGCGGTGCCAATGCGACACGAACGATTGATCGCTATCCGATGGGTCGGGCCGTAACGGTATACGTCAACCCGCATAACACGGCCGACACGGTACTCGAACGCGCAGCTCCCGAAGGCGTGGCCAGCGAAGTCGGCAAGCTGGCGCTCGGTTTGCTGGTGTTGGCCACTGCCTTGGCCGCCGCCGTGCGCGGGCTGGGCGGCTGGGTCGAGACCCACCCGCACTGGCTGGCCAACGCGCGCGAGCCGCGCTTGGCAGCGCTGGCCGGCTTCATGGGGTTTGGGGCGCTGCTCATCGTGCTTGTGGCATCGATCCGCGCGCGGCGCGCGGCGGCGTGGCCGCAGGCGGCTGGCGAAATCACCTTCAGCGGCGTGCGCCAGCGTGGCGCCTTGATGCCAACGACCAACAGCGGTCGGTCGAACCAGGTCACGATGTACGAGCCGCATGTCGAATACGCTTACACGGTGGGTGGCCACCGCTACCTTGGGCAACAACTGGCCTTGGGTGGCGAGAAGTGGGCCGGCAACCGCGCATCGGCCGAAGCCAGGGCGGCCGCCTATCCCAAGGGCCGGGCCGTTGCCGTGCGTTACAACCCGGCGAACCCGGGCGAGGCTTTCATCGCGCCGGGCTCCAAACTGATCGCCGCCGGGATCACGACCTTTGGCTTGGCGGCCATCGCCTTTGCCGGCTACCAAGCCGGCCTTTGGTGATCCTGCGCGGCAGCAAACGTGGCGGTCAACTCGCTGTGCTGTCGCTGGATTGGGTCACTTGATGAACGCGTCGTAGCCGGTCTTCAGGATCAGCGCCCCCACCACCACGATGAACACCCAGCGCACGAAGCCCGCGCCGTGCCTGAGCGCCAGGCGCGTGCCGATCAGGCTGCCCACCACGTTCGCCACGGCCAGCACGGCGCCCACCTGCCACCAGATGTGGCCCTTGGCCGCAAACAGGACGATGGCGGAGACGTTGGTGGCCACGTTCAGCAGCTTGGCCGAGGCCGACGCGTTGAGAAAGTCGTAGCCCAGCAGGCGCACGAACAAAAAGATGAAGAAGCTGCCGGTGCCGGGGCCGAAAAAGCCGTCGTACCAACCGATGACCCCGCCGATGCCGCAGGCCAGCCACATCTCGCGTCGGCCATCGTGGCGCGGCGCGTGCACACGGCCCAGGTCTTTCTTGGTCAGGGTGTAGAGCAGGACGGCCAGCAAAATCACCGGCAGCAGCTTGCGCAGAAAGCCGGGGTCGATCACCGTGACCACCCAGGCGCCAAAGAACGAGCCGACGAAGGCCGCCGCCGCGGCCGGCCCCATCACCGGCCAGCGCAGTTGCACGCGCCGCGCGTATTGCACGGTGGCGATGGTGGTGCCCCAGACCGAAGCACTCTTGTTGGTGCCGAACAGCGTGGCAGGCGCGGCCGCAGGGTAGGTGGCGAACAGGGCCGGAATCAGGATCAGGCCGCCGCCGCCGACGATCGAATCCACAAGCCCGGCCAGCAAGGAAGCCGCAGCAACGATCAGCAAGTCCATGGAAATACGCCGTGGGAGAAGAGCACGCTATCAGAGCAATAGCGCGCTGCGCAAGGCGCATCGGCGCCATCCACCCAATTGTCCCTGAAAAAGAAAGGCGCCCGCTGGGGGCGCCCTGGAATGGATGCGGACCTCGGTTGTGGTGGTGCTTGGGCGGTCCGTGTGTCGCTTTGCTGTTGTTGCCGGTCGGTTTGTCTCCTCGGCCCCTCGTGACGCCGCGCACAGGGCAGCAGCGTCGATGGCCGTGAATTTATCCGCAGTTGGGCCGGATTTCCATCGGGGATTGCCCGAACGCGAAACCTCCGCACTCGACAGGGCAAGCGCAAAACCCCGCAGAACGAATATTTTTTTCTAATTTTTGGTGGTCTCGTGCCCGATCTGCGGCAGCATCGAGCCCGAGCCCAGTTCCAGCAAGCCGCTCTTGGCGTACACCGCCAGCTTGCCGCGCGTATCGGTGATGTCGAGGTTGCGCATGGTGAGCTGGCCGATGCGGTCCAGCGGCGAAAACGGCGCGTCTTCCACCTTTTCCATCGACAGGCGCTCGGGCGCGTAGGTCAGGTTGGGCGATTCGGTGTTGAGCAGGCTGTAATCGTTGCCGCGGCGCAGCTCCAGCGTGACCTCGCCCGTCACGGCACGCGCCACCCAGCGCTGGGCGGATTCGCGCAGCATGATGGCCTGCGGGTCGAACCAGCGCCCCTGATACAGCAGACGGCCGAGCTTGAGGCCGTTGATGCGGTACTGCTCGATGGTGTCCTCATTGTGAATGCCGCTGACCAGCCGCTCGTAGGCAATGTGCAGCAGCGCCATGCCCGGCGCCTCGTAGATGCCGCGGCTCTTGGCCTCGATGATGCGGTTTTCGATCTGGTCGCACATGCCCAGGCCGTGGCGCCCGCCGATGCGGTTGGCCTCCAGCAGCAGCTCGACCGGATCCTGGATCTCGCGGCCGTTCAGCGCCACCGGCTGGCCCTCGGCAAAGCGCACGCGCACTTCCTCGGGCTTGACCTCGACCTCGCTCTTCCAGAACGCCACGCCCATGATGGGGTTGACGATGCGGATGCCGCTGTTCAAGAACTCCAGGTCTTTGGCTTCATGCGTGGCACCCAGCATGTTGGAATCGGTCGAATAGGCCTTTTCTGCCGACATCTTGTAGTCAAAGCCCGACTTCTGCATGAATTCGGACATTTCCTTCCGTCCACCCAGCTCGTCGATGAAGCGCTGGTCCAGCCAGGGCTTGTAAATCTTCAGCGCCGGGTTGGCCAGCAGGCCGTAACGGTAAAAGCGCTCGATGTCATTGCCCTTGAACGTGCTGCCATCACCCCAGATGTTGACGTCATCATCCTTCATCGCGTTGACCAGCATGGTGCCGGTCACCGCCCGGCCCAGCGGCGTCGTGTTGAAGTAGGTGGCGCCGGCGGTCTGCACGTGAAAGGCGCCGCATTGCAAGGCGGCGATCCCCTCGTGCGCCAGTTGCGCGCGGCAGTCCACCAGGCGGGCCTTTTCGGCACCATAGGCCATGGCCTTGCGCGGGATGGCGTCGTAGTCGTCCTCGTCGGGCTGGCCCAGGTTGGCGGTGTAGGCGTAGGGCACGGCGCCCTTCTGGCGCATCCACAGCAGGGCGGCGCTGGTGTCCAGGCCGCCGGAAAACGCAATGCCGACCTTCTGGCCGGCGGGGAGGGATTGGAGGATGGTGTTGGACATGTCGGTAGGGCCGGCCGGGCACCGGAGCGGCAAAGGCTTGGAGATCGATAAACCTCCTATTGTCCGACGTTTTATGGCCCGCCCATTCAACCCACGCCGGCATGCCCGCACCTCGCGCGCGGCCCGTTCAGCGGCGCGCCGCCGTCAGCAGCAGCTCGTTGGGCCCGACCCAGCCGTCGGCGGTGTCAAAGCGCGCCAGCTTGACCGCCATCTCGTCCCACGCGGCCTGCGCGGCGGCCGCGTCGAGCCGGGCCAGGATTTGCTGGATCGGACTGGCCGAGGAGCGAACGAAGTCCAGGTAATGCGCGACCGATGGCAAGCAAAACGGCGCGGCGACCGCGGTGGTCGCCACGTCGCGAAAGCCGGCCTGGCGAAACAACTCGTCCAGTTGACCGGGCCGGCCAAGGCTCATCAGCGTCCCGGGCTGATACGGGTCGCGCGCGGGCAGGCCGGCGTGCGCCAGCGCCGTAGTCATCAGAATGCCCAGGCAGGGATTGTTCTCGGGCCGTGAAAAGACCACGGTGCAGGCACCGGCGCCGGGCCGCAGCACGCGATGCAACTCGCGCAGGCCGGCCAGCGGATCGGGGAAGAACATCAGGCCGAGGCGGCACACCGCGGCATCGAAAGTGGCCGCATCCAGCGGCAGGCTCTCGCCGTCGGCCACCCGGGTTTCGACGTTGTCCACGCCGGCCTGGCAGGCGTTTTGCCGTGCCAGCGCCAGGATGGCGGGCGAAAGGTCGGTGGCCAGCACGCGGCCGGCCGGACCCACGCGCCGCGCGATGTCCAGCGTCTGGTCGCCGGCGCCGGCGGCGAGATCGAGCACCGCCATGCCCGGTGCGATGCGCGCCATCTCCATCATGGCGTCCGTGGCCTGGCGCAGCCAGGCGCGGATCTGCGGCGTGTGCGCGTTCCAGCTGGCGGCGGACTGGTCCCACTGCGTGCGCTGGGCGGCCTTGAAGGCTTGGGGATCGGGGATGAGAAGCATGGCCATGACGGACTCCGTGCGACCACACCCATGCGTGGTCTGGCACCCAGTCTAGAAATGCCCAGCACGCGCCACAAGCCGAGAATTCGCATAATGGGGCCGCAAGAGCGCGCCCCCTGCGCAGCCACCCACACGCCGCAAAGCAAGCCGATCGTGTACGACTGGAACGACCTGAAGGTGCTGCTGGCCGTGGCGCGCCACGGCAGCACCACGGCGGCAGCCAAGGCGCTGGGCGTGAACCAATCCACGGTGCAGCGCCGCCTGCTCGCGCTGGAGCGCTGCTTCAAGCGCCCGCTGGTACAGCGCCATCCCACGGGCTCCCGCCTGACAACCCTGGGCGAGCAGCTGGTGCCGCTGGCCGAGGGGGTCGAGCAGGCCGCCCTGGCCTTGGCGCATGAAGTCGAGCGGCAGGCGCGCGACGTGCGAGGCGTGGTGCGCGTGACCTGCCCCGAGCCCATCGTCCACAAGCTCGCGGCCTCCAGCGTGCTCGAGCGCTTTCACGCGCGTTACCCCCATCTGAAGATTGAGTTCGTCATGAGCGACCGCTACCTCGACCTGAACCAGGGCGAGGTCGACGTGGCGCTGCGCTCGGGCGACACCGAAGACGCGGCGCTGGTGGGCCGCAAGATCGGCGATTCGCTGTGGGCGATCTACGCCAGCGCTGCGTATCTGGCACGCAGGGGCTGGCCCGAGCGCGCGGAGGACTTCAGCCAGCACGACTGGGTGGGGCTGGACGAGAGCCTGGGCCAGCACCGTGCCGCCCTGTGGCTCAAGCAGGTGGCGCCTGGCGCGCACATCGTCGCGCGCAACAACAGCGTGCTGGGCCTGGCGTATTCGGCCAAGGCGGGCTTGGGCCTGGCACCGTTGCCCACACCGCTGGGTGACGCCGAACCCGAGTTGGTGCGCGTGCTGGGCCCGATCCCCGAATTGACGCGCATCTGGCGCGTGCTGACCACGCCCGAGCTGCGTCGCACGCCGCGCGTGGCGGCGTTCTTCGACTTCATGGTGGAGGAGATGCAGGCGCTGCGGCCGATCATTACCGGCTGACGCCGCGGACAGCTGCGCCGCTTGCCAATTGCAATCAAGCCCATGGGCTGATCACGGGCACGGTGCGCCGGCCGTGGCGGCGGTAGATCTGGAAGTCGCGATCGAGCGTGAAGACCTTGCAGGGTTCGTGCAATTCGCTCATGCGCAGCAGGCACGCGTCAGCCAAGGATGCCGGCACGTTGTCATAACGTTCGAACAGGGCGCGAACGGATGCCGTGTGCTCCTGCAAATCAAAAGCCAGTCGCACCACGCCACGCTCCAGCATCTTGAGTGCGGCGACCGGATCGAAGCCATGGCGCGCCAGAAGAAAACAGGTCTCGGCAGCGACCGCCTCGCAGGTGAGTACGGGCTCGTTCAGCATGGCCCACTGCGCGCGGGCCCAGACATGGTGGTTGTCGTCTCGGCACAGCAGAGCCACCCACGGGCCCGTGTCCAGCAGCACATGCATGGCGTGCCCGGTCAGCGCGAGCCGAAATCAGCCAAGTGCGCCGGATTGCTGGACAAGTCGCGCGGCCCGCCACCAAAACACCCGACCAGGTCGGGCATGACGCCAAGCAGCGAGGCGGCCGGCACGGCCGCCTGCTGCTGCACCAGCGCGTGCAAGGCCTGACGCACCACGTCCGAGCGCGTTTGATGCGCGCGCGCGGCCAGCGCGTCGAGCGCAGCCAGCAAATCGGGAGAGAGCTTGATGGTCAGTGTGCTCATGCCGTGGATAATACGCGTTGCCGGCACGTATTACAAGCGTCAAGTGCCTTGCCCAGCCGCAATCCAGCGCGCCGCCTTCTCGGCCATCATCAACGTGGGGCTGTTGGTGTTGCCGCTGGTGATGGTGGGCATGGCCCCGGCGTCCACCACGCGCAGACCGGCGATCAAGCCGCCTGTGCCGTCGCGCAGGTTGAAGCGCGCATCCAGCACCGCCATCGGGTCGTCGGCCCGGCCCATCTTAGTCGTGCCCACGGGGTGAAAGATGGTGCTGGCGATGTCGCCGGCCAGGCGGGCCAGGTCTTCGTCGCTTTGGTATTGGGGGCCGGGCTTGAACTCCTGGGGCGCAAAGCGCGCCATGGCCGGCTGCGCCATGATGCGGCGCGTGACGCGCAGGCTGTCGGCGGCAATTTTTTGATCCGCCTCGGTGGCCAGGTAGTTGGGGGCGATGGCCGGCGCGTCCTGAAAGCGCGCGCTCTTGATCTGCACGCTGCCGCGGCTGGTGGGGTTGAGGTTGCACACGCTGGCGGTGATGGCGGGAAAGGCGTGCAGGGGTTCGCCAAAGGCGTCCAGGCTGAGCGGCTGCACGTGGTATTCGAGATTGGGCCAGGCCAGGTCGGGCGAGGAGCGGGTGAAGGCCCCCAGCTGGCTGGGCGCCATGCTCATGGGGCCGGTGCGGCGCAGCAGGTATTCGAGCCCGATGGCGACCTTGCCCCACGGGGTGGCGGCCAGGGTGTTGAGCGTCTTGGCGCCCTTGACCTTGTAGACGCTGCGAATCTGCAAATGGTCTTGCAGGTTGGCGCCCACGCCGGGCAGGTCGGCCAGCACCTGGATGCCGTGCTGGCGCAGCAAATCAGCCGGGCCGATGCCCGAGAGTTGCAGGATTTGCGGCGAGCCGATGCTGCCCGCGCAGAGGATCAGTTGCCCACCCGGCGCCAGGCGCGCGTCGGTCATCTCGCGGCCCGTCCACACCTGCGCGCCGCGGCAGCGCAGACCCGCCTCGCCGCGCTCGATGTGCAGTCGGGCCACCTGGGCGTTGGTCCACAACTCGAAATTGGGGCGCCCTAGGCAAGCGGGGCGCAGAAAGGCCTTGGCCGCATTCCAGCGCCAGCCGTTCTTCTGGTTGACCTGGAAGTAGCCCACGCCTTCGTTGTTGCCCTGGTTGAAGTCGTCCGTGGCGGGAATGCCGGCCTGCACCGCAGCCTCGGCAAAGGCGTCCAGCACGTCCCAGCGCAGGCGCTGGCGGTCCACGCGCCACTCGCCCCCGTGGCTGTGCAGGCGCGCGTATTCGGGCGAAATTGGGCTGTGGCCGGCACCGGATGGGCGCTGGGCGCTATCCAATCGATAGTTGTCCTCGTGCGCCATGAAGTCGGGCAGGCAGCGCTCCCAGCGCCATTCGTCCTCGCCCGTCAAGGCCGCCCACTGGTCATAGTCGCGCGACTGGCCGCGCAGGTACAGCATGCCGTTGATGCTGCTGCTGCCGCCCAGCACCTTGCCGCGCGGGTAGCGCAGCGTGCGACCATTGAGCCCCGCTGCCGGCTCGGTCTGGTAGAGCCAGTCGGTACGCGGGTTGCCGATGCAGTACAGATAGCCGACGGGGATGTGGATCCAGTGATAGTCGTCCTTGCCGCCGGCTTCGATCAGCAGTACGCGCTTGCCCGCGTCGCGCGAGAGGCGGTTGGCCAGCAGACTGCCGGCGGTGCCGGCGCCGATGATGATGTGGTCGAAAGTGGAGTCGCTCATGGATGGGGGTGCGATGGGGCGCCCCCAAAGCATACGCCGGCATACCGCGCCGGCGCAGTCGATTCAGCGGCGGCCGATGTTGTTCTTCATGTGGGCCAGCGCAATGGCCAACGCACCGGCGCCCAGGGTCTTGATCAGGTCGGGGTGCTCGGCATAGAAGCCGCCAATTCGGTCGAGCAGGCCCGGCTCCTGCTTTTGCGCCGAGACCACCACGTCGCGCACCTGGTCGGGCGTGACCGTGCCGGCCTTGGCCACCGAAACCTGCGGCGTGTCGGCGCCCTCGTGGCCCGCCAGCACGCCGCCGGCCACGCCGGCCAGCGCGCCGGGGCCCAGCTTTTCGGTGATGGTGTTGAGGATGGCGGCCTGCTGCTCGGGGCTGGCCTGACCAAACATCTGCGAGACGATCTGCGACAGATCGGGCGTCTGCTCCGAGCGCAGCGCGGCGCTCACGCCGCCTTGCAGGTCGGCCTTGCTGGCGTTTTGCGTGACCTGGTCGAGTTGGCTGGCGCTGGGCTGGCTGGCACCGCCGACGATTTGTTGCAACAGGTCTGCGAGGGACATGGGGCTCTCCGGAAGGGTTCAAGAGCGGGCAATATAGCCCCAAGCGGGTGTCATGGCGCCGCCTGCGGCGCGCGCGCCGCAGCGAACGCGTGGCGGGCGGGCAAATTTCACGTCGCCGTCACAACCCCAGATTGGGCGCCAGCGCCCGCTTGACGCTGCCCAGGTCCGCCCCGCTGCGCTCGGCCATGTCGGCAGCCTGGCTTTCGTCGATGGGGCCGACGTTGAAGTAGGTGCTGTCCGGGTGGCTGAAATAAAAGCCGCTGACGCTGGCGCCGGGCTGCATGGCAAAGCTGTCGGTGATGTGCATGCCGATGTCGGGCGCGCCCAGCAGCGCAAACAGCGGCTGCTTGACGCGGTGGTCGGGGCAGGCGGGGTAGCCGGGGGCGGGACGGATGCCCTGGTACTTCTCGTCGATCATCTCCTCCTTGGAGAAGTGCTCGTCGGGCACGAAGCCCCACAGGTCGGTGCGCACGCGGTGGTGCAGCCATTCGGCGCAGGCCTCGGCCAGGCGGTCGGCCAGGGCCTCGAAGGTGATGGCGCTGTAGTCGTCATGCGCGGCAATGAACTCGGCGATCTTCTCGCGCGCGCCGATGCCGGCGGTACAGGCGAAGGCGCCGAGGTAGTCCCTGCCGATGGATGCGCCGCCACCCTCACCCCGGCCCTCTCCCGCAAGCGGGAGAGGGAGCAGGGAGCGCGGGGCGATGAAGTCGGCCAGGCACCGGCTGGGGCGCATGTGGCCGTCGGCGTCTTCCTGCTTTTCGGTCTGCTGGCGCAGGCCGTACCAGGTCAGCACCACCTGGCTGCGCGACTCGTCGGCGTACAGCTCGATGTCGTCGTCGCGCACGCTGTTGGCGGGCCACAGGCCGATCACGGCGTTGGCCGTCAGCCAGCGGTGCTCGATGATGTTTTTCAGCATGGCCTGCGCGTCGTTGTAGACGCGCGTGGCCTCGGCGCCCACCACCTCGTCCGTCAGGATGGCCGGAAAGTGGCCCGCCAGATCCCAGGTTTGAAAGAACGGCGTCCAGTCCATGAAGCGCACCAGCTCGGCCAGGTCGATGTTCTTGAACTGGCGCACGCCGATGAACTTGGGCACGGGCGGCGCGTAGTGCGCCCAGTCGATGGCGGCCTTGTTGGCGCGCGCCTTGGCCAGCGGCCACATGGGCTGCTTTTTCTTGCGGGCATGCAGATCGCGCACGTGTTCGTAGTCGGCACGGGTGTCGGCAATGAATTTTTCGGCGCCGTCGCCCAGCAGGTTCTGTGCCACGCCCACGCTGCGCGAGGCGTCGGGCACATAGACCACGGGGCCGTCGTAGTGCGGCGCGATCTTGACGGCGGTGTGCACGCGGCTGGTGGTGGCGCCGCCGATCAGCAAGGGGATGTTGCGGCTGCGGAAGTACTCGTCCTTCTGCATCTCGGCGGCCACGTACTGCATCTCCTCCAGGCTGGGGGTGATCAGGCCGCTCACGCCCACCATGTCGGCGCCCACCTCCTTGGCCTTGGCCAGCAGCTCGTGGCAGGGCACCATCACGCCCATGTTGGTGACCTCGAAGTTGTTGCACTGCAGGACCACGGTGACGATGTTCTTGCCGATGTCGTGGACGTCGCCCTTGACGGTGGCCACCACCAGCTTGCCCTTGCTGCGCACGTCGCCGCCGGCGGCCTGCAGCTCGGCCTTCTCGGCCTCGATGTAGGGCAGCAGGTGGGCCACGGCCTGCTTCATCACGCGCGCACTCTTGACCACCTGGGGCAGAAACATCTTGCCGGCGCCGAACAGGTCGCCCACCACGTTCATGCCGTCCATCAGCGGGCCTTCGATGACGCCCAGCGGGCGCCCGCCGGCGGCGATGATTTTTTGATAGCACTCCTCGGTGTCCTCGACCACGAAATCGGTGATGCCGTGCACCAGCGCGTGCGACAGGCGCGCCTCCACGCTCACCGGTTGCCCGGGCGTGCCGCGCCAGGCCAGCTTCTGGCTGTCGTCCTTGGCGTTGCCCTTGGCCTGCTCGGCGATCTCCAGCAGGCGCTCGGCCGCGTCGGGCCGGCGGTTGAGCACCACGTCCTCCACGCGCTCGCGCAGCGCGGGTTCCAGCTCGTCGTACACGCCCACCATGCCGGCGTTGACGATGCCCATGTCCATGCCCGCCTGGATGGCGTGATACAGGAACACGGTGTGGATCGCCTCGCGCACCGGGTCGTTGCCGCGAAAGCTGAAACTGACGTTGCTGACCCCGCCCGACACCTTGGCGCCCGGCAGGTGCTGCTTGATCCAGCGCGTGGCCTCGATGAAGTCCACCGCGTAGTTGGCGTGCTCTTCGATGCCGGTGGCAATCGCGAAGATGTTGGGATCGAAAATGATGTCCTCGGGCGCAAAGCCCACTTCATCGACCAGGATGCGATACGCGCGCTCGCAGATCTGCGTCTTGCGCTCGAAGGTGTCGGCCTGGCCCTGCTCGTCAAAGGCCATCACCACGGCGGCGGCGCCATAGCGGCGCACCAGCCTGGCCTGGCGCTTGAACTCCTCCACGCCCTCCTTCATGCTGATGGAGTTGACGATGCCCTTGCCCTGCAGGCAGCGCAGGCCGGCCTCGATCACGCTCCACTTGCTGGAGTCCACCATCACCGGCACCTTGGCGATGTCGGGCTCGGAGCCGATCAGGTTCAGGAAGCGCACCATCGCCGCCTGGCTGTCCAGCATGGCCTCGTCCATGTTCACGTCGATGACCTGCGCGCCGTTTTCGACCTGCTGGCGCGCCACCGCCAGTGCGTCCTCGAACTGGCCCGCCAGGATCATGCGGGCAAAGGCCTTGGAGCCCGTGACGTTGGTGCGCTCCCCGATGTTGACGAACAGATGGCCCGCGCCAATGGTCACCGGCTCCAGGCCGGAGAGCTTCATCGGGGGGACGGCAACGGGGGCGGAAGTCATGGTCTCACCTGCGGCAGGGCGCGTTCAGGTGAGCGTCGTTGCATGTCAAACCGCGGGCCGCCAAGCCTGACGGGACACTCGCGGCCCGCTGCAACGCTCCTTGGCAGTCAACCCGTGATTTTAAGGCGCGCGCCGCGCGGCGCGCCGGCGCAGGGTCACTGCACCAGCCGCACTTCCAGCCCCGCGCCGCGCAGGCGCTCGACGAGCTCGCTCACGTGCTCGTGCCCGCGGGTCTGCAAGACCATCTCGATCTCGACGTTTTGCGCCGCCAGCAGGGTAAAGGCCCGCTGGTGGTGCACCTCGTCCACGTTGGCGCCGCACTCGGCCACCAGCGCGGTGATGCGCGCCAGCGACCCCGGCACGTCGCGCGTGCTGACGACGATGCGCACCAGCCGCCCGGAGCGCACCATGCCGCGCTCGATGATGGCGGCCAGCAGCAGCGGGTCGATGTTGCCGCCTGACAGCACCATGCCCACCTTCTTGCCGGCCAGGCGCTCGGGGTGGCGCAGCAGCGCGGCCAGCGCGGCGGCGCCCGCGCCTTCGACCAGGGTTTTCTCGATCTCCAGCAGCAGCACGATGGCCTGCTCGATGTCGCCTTCGTCCACCAGCAGAAAATCGTCCACGTTGCGGCGGATCGCCTCCACGCACAGCGCGCCGGGCGCGCCCACGGCAATGCCCTCGGCAATGGTGCTCACGCCCTGCTCCAGCTGCGTGCCCTGCATCAGGTTGACCATGGCCGGAAAGCGCCGCGTCTGCACACCCACCACGGTGATGTCGGGCTTGATGGCCTTGGCGGCGGTGGCCATGCCGGCGATCAGCCCGCCGCCGCCCACGGGCACCACCAGCGCATCCAGCTCGGGCTGCTGCGCCAGCATCTCCAGCGCCGCCGTGCCCTGGCCGGCCATGATGGCGGCGTCGTTGTAGGGGTGCACGAAGACCAGGTTCTTCTCGTCGGCCAGCGTCTTGGCATGCGTGTAGGCCGCCTCCAGCGTGGCGCCGTGCAGGATCACCTGCGCGCCAAAGCCGCGCGTGCGCGCCACCTTGACGCCCGGCGTGAAGCTGGGCATGACGATGGTGGCCGGAATGCCCAGGCGCTGCGCGTGGTAGGCCACGCCCTGCGCGTGGTTGCCGGCGCTCATGGCGATCACGCCGCGCGCGCGCTCGTCGGCCGTGAGTTGCACCAGCTTGTTGCAGGCGCCGCGCTCCTTGAAGCTGGCGGTGAATTGCAGGTTCTCGAACTTCAGGAACACCTGCGCGCCCGTCAGCTCGGACAGCGTGCGCGATTCGACGCAGGGGGTTTCGAGCACCTGTCCGCGCACCCGCGCGGCGGCTTGTTGGATGTCGGCCAGTTGCAGCATGGTGCAATTGTGCGCCTCGCGCCGCCCCCGGGTCGCCGATGCGGCGCGGATCAGATCGGCGGCGCCAGGGTGTCCTTGAGCACGCGCAGCACGAAGCTCGACTTGCTGTGGCGAATGCCGGGAATCTTGTAGAGCTTCTCGCGCAGCAGGCGCTCGTAGTCGGCCGTGTCGCGCACCGCGATGCGGATCAGGTAGTCGTAGTCGCCGGACACCAGATAGGCCTCCAGCACTTCCGGGATCGCCGTCAGCGTGCGGCCGAACTCGTACAGCGTCTCGTCGGTGTGGCTGTCCAGGGTGAGCTGCACCAGCACCGTGTCCTTGTAGCCGAGCCGCGCGCGATCGACCAGAACGGTGTACTGCCGGATCACGCCCTCGCTCTCCAGGCGCTTGATGCGGCCCCAGCAGGTGGTCGGCGACAGCTTGACCGCCGCGCCGATCTCCTGCAGCGTGCAGCGCGAGTCGGTCAGCAGCTCGCGCAGGATGGCCAGGTCGTGCTTGTCGAAGCGGGCCACGGGCGCGCCCGGTTCAGGCGGGTGCGCGAGCGGGGTCGGGGCGGATTTCATGGAGTGTCGATTGATTTTCGGCCAATTGCTCGATTTGTCGCATGTTATTCAATCTCGGCGGCGTTTGATGTGAAGATTTGAAAGCCATTTCGGCCCGCTTGGCTGAACAATGCGTTTGCTTATGGACACCCTTTCCACGCTCACGCCCCCGCCCCCGCCCGCAAACGCCGCCGTCCGTGCCGCCAACGGCGCCGAATGTCTGCTCGACACCCTGCTGGCCTGCGGCGTCGACACGATCTTCGGCTACCCCGGCGGCGCCGCGCTGCCGCTGTACGACGCGCTGCATGCGCGGCCGCGGCTGCGGCACATCCTGGTGCGGCACGAGCAGGCCGCGGTGCACGCGGCGCAGGGCTACGCGCGCACCACCGGCCGCGTGGGCGTGGTGCTGGTCACCTCCGGCCCGGGGGTCGGCAACACCATCACGGGCCTGCTGGACGCGATCAGCGATTCGGTGCCGATCCTGTGCATCAGCGGGCAGGTGGCGACGGCGGTGATCGGCACACAGGCGTTTCAGGAGTGCGACGCCCTCGGCCTGTCGCGCCCGGTCACCAAGTGGAACCACCAGCTGCGATCGGCCCGCGACGTGGCGCCCGCCGTGCGGCACGCGCTGCGCGTGGCCGCCGGGGGCCGGCCCGGACCGGTGCTGCTGGATGTGCCCAAGGACATCCAGCTCGAACGCACGGCGGCGGAATCGCCCAGCCCGGCCTGGCCCGCCCCCGCGCTGGCCGCCCCCGCGCTGGCCGCGGGCGCGGTCGAGCGCGCCGCCGACCTGCTGCGCACGGCGCGCCGCCCGGTGCTCTATGGCGGCGGCGGCCTGATCAACGCGGGCCCGCGGGCCTGCGCCGCTTTCACGGCGCTGGCGCGGCGCTGCCAGCTGCCCACCACCCTGACGCTGATGGGCCTGGGCGCGCTGCCGGCGTCGGACGAGCGCTTTCTGGGCATGCTGGGCATGCACGGCACGGTCGAGGCCAACCTGGCCATGCACCACGCCGACCTGATCGTCTGCGTGGGCGCGCGCTTCGACGACCGCATCACCGGCCGGCTGGCGGACTTCAGCCCCGGCGCGCGCACCATCCACATCGACATCGCGCCGGAGAACATCGGCCGGATCGTCCGCGCCGACGTCGCCCTGGTCGGCGACGCGGCGCTGGTGCTGGACGAGCTGCTGCAGGCGCTGCCCGCCCGGCCCGACGCGGCGCGCCTGCACGCCTGGTGGCAGCGCATCGAGCGCTGGCGCTCGGCCCGCTGCCTGGACTTTCGGCCCAGCGCCACGCACATCCTGCCGCAGCAGCTGATGGCCGCGCTGCAGCAGCGCCTGGCCGGCCGCGACGCCATCGTCGCCACCGACGTGGGGCAGCACCAGATGTGGGCCGCGCAGTACCTGCGCTTCGAGCAGCCACGGCGCTGGCTGACCTCGGGCGGTGCCGGCACCATGGGCTACGGCCTGCCGGCGGCCATCGGCGCGCAGATCGCGCACCCGGACAAGACCGTGGTCTGCGTCAGCGGCGATGCCTCCATCCTGATGAACGTGCAGGAGCTCGCCACCGCCGTGCAGCACCAGGCGCCCATCAAGCTGATCCTGTCCAACAACGGCTGCATGGGCATGGTGCGCCAGTGGCAGCAGCTGGTGCATGGCAACCGCATCAGCCACAGCGACAACGCCGCGGCGCCGGACTTCGTTGCGCTGGCCCGCGCCTTCGGCTGGGCGGCGGCCCGCGTGGCGCGGCCGGCCGAGCTGGGCGCGGCGCTCGATGCCTGCCTGGCCCACCCCGGCCCCTGCCTGCTCGACGTGCGGGTGGCGCCGCTGGAGAACTGCTATCCGATGATTCCGGCCGGGCGCGGCCACCAAGAAATGATGCTGTCCGACACGCAGTGGTACCGCGACGAGGGCCTGGAAAACATCAGCCAAATCAACCGCTGACGTCCGGCTGACAAGCGCAGGCAGCTATGTTTTCAATAGTATTCGGAAACCCATCTCACGCCGCCGACGCGGGCAGTCCGAACCCGCGGTCGAACCCCCAGTTGAAGACGAAGGTGTAGACCAGAAAAAACAGCATCAGGCCCAGGTCCATCACCAGCGCCTCCCACAGGCCCACGCCGAACCACCAGGCAAACAGGGGCACCAGCATCAGCCCCAGCCCGCCCTCGAAGCCAATGGCGTGCGCCACGCGCCGCGCCAGGCTGCGCCCGCGCCTGGCCTGGCGGCTCTCCCAGCGCTCGAACAGCGCATTGAACGCCACGTTCCAGACCACGGCAATGGCCGACGAGACGGCCGAGATCACGCCGGAATGACCCGCGCCCGCCCCGGTGAACAGCATGAAGCCGAGCGTCGCGGCGACGATGGCGATCAGCTCGTACAGCGTGACGAAGACCACGCGCCGCCACGGGCCCTGCAGCTGGCAGAAAAGCGGCGGCGCCGAAGATGAATGCACAGACATCCGGGGCAATGTAGCCGACGCATGGCCGACAATGCCGCGTGTCGTTGGCCGCGTGCCGTGTTTGCCCCTGATGTCCACCCCCTTGCCCATCCTGCACGGCCCCGAGCGGCCCGATCTGCTGCGGCCCGAAATCCTGGCCGATATTTTTGAAGCCACCGCCGCGCGCGTGCCCGGGCAGACCGCACTGCTCTTCGGCCTGCAGCGCCTGAGCTACGCCGAGCTGAACGCCGCCGCCGACCGCGTGGCGCACCGCCTGATCGAGGCGGGCGTGCGCCCGGGCGACATGGTGGGCCTGTGGCTGCCGCGCGGCATCGAGCTGCTGGTGTGCCAGTTGGCGATTGCCAAGACCGGCGCGGCCTGGCTGCCGTTTGATGCCGAGGTGCCGCCCGAGCGCATCGCCGTGTGCCTGGACGATGCGCAGGCCAAGGCACTATTGATTTCAGAGCTGCTTGCGCCCGCCCTGCATGGGCGAGATGGCATTTCGGCCCGGATTCTGACGGCGCAGGCGCTGCTGGCGCCCTTGCCCGAGGGCACGCCCCTGCGCCGCCGCGCGGGCGCCCTGCCGGAGCACACGGCCTACGTCATCTACACCAGCGGCTCCACCGGCAAGCCCAAGGGCATCGCCGTCACGCAGGGCAGCATCTGCCACTTCCTGCGCAGCGAGAACGCGCGCCTGGCGGTGCGCGAGGATGACCGCGTGTACCAGGGCTTCTCGGCCGCGTTCGACATGAGCTTCGAGGAGATCTGGATCAGCTATCTGGTGGGCGCCACGCTGTGGATCGCGCCCAAGGAGATCGCCGGCGACCCCGAGGCGCTGCCGCGCGCGCTGATCGAAAACGACATCACCGTGTTGCACGCCGTGCCCACGCTGCTGGCGCTGTTTGCGCAGGACGTGCCGGGCCTGCGCATCATCAATCTGGGCGGCGAGATGTGCCCGCAGGCGCTGGTGGACCAGTGGGCGCGGCCCGGGCGGCAGATGTTCAACACCTATGGGCCGACCGAGGCCACGGTGTCGGCAAGTCTCGCCGAGCTGCACGCGGGCGAGCCGGTGACCATTGGCGAGGCCCTGCCCAACTACGGCCTGCTGGTGATCGAGGTCATGGACCCCGAGGCCATCGTCGGCGGTGTGGTGCCGCCCCTGAAACTGCTGCCCTTTGGCGAGACCGGCGAGCTGTGCATCACCGGCCCCGGCGTGGCCGCCGGCTACCTGGGCCGGCCGGAGCTGACGGCCGAGAAGTTTTTGCCCAACCCCTGGGCGCGCAACGAGGGCGAGGCGCGCCTGTACCGCACGGGCGACCTGGCACGGGTGGAGCTGAAAGCCGATGGCACGCCGCAGATGCAATGCCTGGGCCGCGCGGACGACCAGGTCAAGGTGCGCGGCTTTCGGGTGGAGTTGGGCGAGATCGAGGCCGTGCTGGCGGCGCAGCCCGGCGTGGGCACCACGGCCGTGGTGCTGCGCCCGGACGAGGGCATTGACCAATTGATCGCGTTCTACGTCAGGGCGGGCAGCGCACCCCCCGAAACGAAAACCCTGCGCGCCGCGCTGGCCGACAAGCTGCCGCCCTACATGGTGCCGGCGCGCTTCGAGCCGCTGGCGGCCATGCCGCGCCTGTCCAGCGGCAAGATCGACCGCAAGGTGCTCAAGGGCCTGCCGCTGGCCGCCGCCGCGCCGGCCGAGGGCGGCGATGCGCCCGAAACGCCCGCCGAAGAAGCGCTGTTTGCCGCGCTGGGCAAACTGTTTGCGGGCCAGCCGATCCGCCGCGCGCAGGATTTCTTCAGCGACCTGGGCGGCCACTCGCTGCTGGCCGCGCGCCTCACGTCGGCGCTGCGGCAGGACCCGCGCTTTGCCCAGGCCACGGTGAGCGACATCTACACCCACCGGCGCATCGGCGCCATTGCCGAGGCCTTGCAGGCCGGCATGATCGACACCGCGGCGCCCGCGCCCGAGCGCCCCTTCCTGCTGCACAGCCGCTGGCGGCGCTGGCGCTGCGGCATCGCGCAGGGGCTGGTCATTCCGCTGCTGGTGCTGGTGAACATGGCGCAATGGCTGGCGCCGTTTTTTGCCTACCACTTCTACACGGGCGATCCGGGCGACTCGATCGCGCGCGCCGTGGGCATGTCGGTGGCGGCCTTCCTGGCCGCCACGGCGCTGGGCTTTGTGCTGGCCTGGGCGGGCCGCTGGCTGCTGGCCGGGCGTCTGCGGCCGGGCAGCTACCCGCTGTGGGGCTGGGTGTACTGGCGCTGGTGGCTGGCCGACCGGCTGGTGGAGGTGGTGCCGGTGTACATGATCACCGGCTCGCCCCTGCAGCGCGCCTGGCTGCGCGGCCTGGGCGCGCGCATCGGCCCCGAGGTGGTGATGGGCTCCACCACCATGCGCGTGCCGCACCTGGTCCGCATTGGCGCGGGCGCCAGCATCGGCAACGGCGTGAATCTGGAAAACGCCCGCGTCGAGGGCGGGCGCCTGCACCTGGGGCGCATCGACATCGGCGCCAATGCCTGCATCGGCTCCTACGTGGTGATCGAGGGCGACACCGTCATCGGCGACTGGGGCCACGTCGAGGGCCAGTCGGCCCTGGCCGCCGGCCAGCGCGTGCCCGCGCGCGAGGTGTGGCACGGCTCGCCGGCGCGCGCGCGCGGCCCGTTCGACCCTGCCAGCCTGCCGGCGCGCCCGCCCGTCAGTGCGCGGCGGCACGCGGGGGAGCTGGCCGTGTTCGTGCTGGGCGCGCTGGCGGTGGCGGTGCTCTTCTTCATGCCGGTGTTTCCCACCTTCATGGCGATCGACTGGCTGGACGTGCCGCAGATTTCGGTGCGCCCGCTGCTGGACGAAGGCGACATCAGCGCCATCCAGGCCTTCAGTCTGCGCCTGCTGAAATTCTTCGTGCTGGCGCTGCCGGCCAGCCTGGTGTTCATCCTGGCCACGGTGCTGCTGTCGGCGGCCATCCGCTGGGCCTTCCTGCCGCGCATGCGCGCGGGCCGCTGGCCCATCCACAGCAACCGGTATCTCGCCAAGTGGCTGGTCAACCAGATCCAGGAGGCCAGCCTGGCCGTGTTGCACGGCATCTACGCCACGGTGTATTCGGCCAGCTGGTACCGCCTGCTGGGCGCCCGGGTGGGCAAGGAGACCGAGCTGTCCACCGCCCTGGGCGTGGTGCCCGACATGCTGACGCTGGGCGACGGCTGCTTCATCGCCGACGCGGTGATGCTGGGCGACGAGCACATCGACGGCGGCTGGATGAGCGTGCAGCCCACGGTGATCGAGCGGCGCAGCTTTGTCGGCAACGGCGCCTACGTGCCCGACGGCACCACCGTACCCGAGAACGTGCTGATCGGCGTGTTGAGCGCCGTGCCGCGCAACGCCAGCATGCAGAGCGGCGACACCTGGCTGGGCGCGCCGCCCCTGCGCCTGCCGGCGCGCGAGGTGGTGGCGGGCTTCCCTGAGCACCTGACGTTCGCCCCCTCGCCCTGGCGCAAGGGCGCGCGCGGGCTGGTCGAGGCCTTTCGCATCGCCGTGCCGCACGCGCTGGTGATTGCCGTGGGCTACGCCATCGTGCTGGACGCCATGCCGCTGGCCGAGGACGGCCGCTGGGGCGCGGTGGCGCTGGACCTGGCCGTGGGCGGCGTGCTGTATGGCATGAGCGCCTTCGGCGTCGTGTGGCTGTTCAAGTGGCTGGTCGTGCGGCGCTACGGCCAGCGCGCCGTGCCCATGTGGACGCCCTTCGTCTGGCTGTCCGAGGCCGCCACCAACCTGTACGAAGGCGTGGCCGTGCCCTGGTTTTTGCGTTACCTGCGCGGCACGCCCTGGCTGAACGATGCGCTCAAGCTGCTGGGCGCCGACATCGCCCGCGGCGTCTATCTGGATACCACCGACATCACCGAGTTCGACTGCGTGCACATCGGCGAGCACAGCGAACTGAACGCCGGCTGCTGCCCGCAGACCCACCTGTTTGAAGACCGCGTGATGAAGATCGACCACGTGCGCATCGGCAGCCGCGTGACGCTGGGGCCGCGCTGCACCGTGCTGTACGGCGCGCAGGTGGGCGACGGCGCGCAGCTGGGCCCCCTCACGCTGGTGATGAAGGGCGAGCAGATTCCGCCCGCCACGCGCTGGCACGGCCTGCCCGCAGCGCCGTGGCGGCCCACCGCGCCCGATCGCCCGGCCTGACCCCGCGCCGGCCGGGCGCATCGGCCCCGACACATCCGGATGCAAGCGGCGCCGGCGCCGCGGGCGATCTCCCGCACAATGGCGCCTCGTTCTCTCTCATGCTTGGCCGGTGCTGCCCCTGCGGCAAGCCCGCGGCCACGACCCCAAGACCATGACCCGATCGCCCCTGAAGGGCGCTGTCCCGCTGCTGGCCCTGCTGTGCGGCCTGGCGGGCGCGCAAACGCCGGTCGCGGCGCCCGATGTCGCCGCACGGCTGGATGCGGCCACGGCCTGGCAGACCTGCCTGGGCCAGCCCGACCCCGAACGCCTGAGCTGCTTCGACGCCTGGGCGCGCGGCCAGCAGGCGCTGATCACGGCCATCGAGGAGAAGGCCCGCTCCGTCGAGGCTTCACCCACGCGCAACGAGGCGCCCAGCGCACAGGCCGCGGCGGTGCGCGGCGAGGTGGCCGCCGCGCTGGCCACCACCCAGCCCGAGCGGGCGCCCGGCGTCTCCGCCTCGGGCTCGGCCGGCATCGTCGGCGTGGGGCTGGAGCAGGGCTGCCGCGACCGCCAGTTCTCCGACCTGTCGCGCTTCTGGGAGCTGGAGTCCGGCTCGAGCTGCCCGACCTTCGGCCTGCGCTCGTTTCACCCCACCACGGTGTCGCTGGTCGCAGGCGACCGGATCAACGACCAGCCGAGCTCGCCCAACCCGGCCAACAGCGCCACCGAGCCGATCAACTACGGCAAACACGAGATGCGGCTGTCGCTGTCGGTGCGCACCAAGCTGGCCAGCGGCCTGCTGACGCCCGCAGGGGGCACGCTGCGCGACTCGCTGTGGGTGGGCTACACCCAGCAGTCGTACTGGCAGGTATTCAACAGCGCGCTGTCGCGGCCGTTTCGCAACACCGACCATGCGCCCGAAGTCATCTACGTCTATCCCACCACCCTGAAGCTGCCCGGCGGCTGGCTGTGGCGCTACTCGGGCGCCGGCCTGGTGCACCAGTCCAACGGCCAGAGCGACCCGCTGTCGCGCAGCTGGAACCGGGCCTACCTGATGGCCGGTTTCGAGCAGGACAACCGCCTGAACCTGCAGCTGCGCCTGTGGCACCGCCTGCGCGAGAGCAGCGCCAAGGACAACAACCCCGACATCGTGCGCTACATCGGCCGCGGCGACGTCACGCTGGGCTGGAACATCGACAGCAAGAACACGCTGCGCGCCACCTACACCGGATCGCTCAACAAGTACGGATCGACGCGGCTGGAATGGACGCGCTCGCTGGGCACCGGCTGGGGCAACAGCTTCTCGGGCCTGCGCCTGTACACGGCCGTGTTCCACGGCTATGGCGACAGCCTGCTGGACTACAACTTCCGCCGCACGGTGTTTTCCGTCGGGCTGAGCCTGGTCGATTTTTGAGCCGCCCGAGCAACGCCGGCCCGCCGCGCCTGACGCCGATGGCCCTGGCCTGCGACTTCGAGGGCAGCGACGCGCCCGACGCCCCACGCGCGCGCCTGCTGGCCGCGCCGGCGGGCGAGCCCAACGCCCCCGAAGCCACGCGCGCCGCCGCGCGGCAAACGGCGCGCACGGCCCTGGCCGCCGCCATGGCGCGCGAGCTGGGCTGCGCGCCGGATGCGCTCGTCATCTCCGACCGACGCGGCGCACCACCCCGTGCCACGCTGGCGGCCTCGGCGGAGGCCCAAGCGCCGCTCGCAGCGCGCCTGGCTGCCACGGGCCTGTCGATCGGCCACGCCCCGGGCCTGTCGCTGATCGCCTGGCACACCGGCGGCGCCGTGGGCGTCGATGTGCAAGCCGTGCCACGCGCTGCCCCCGTGCCCGACCTGCTGCGCACCGCCGCCCTGTATTTGGGGCCCGATACGGCCACAACTCTTGCACGACAAGCGCAAGATGCTTCGATTTTTGAAGCATTCACACGCGCCTGGACACTGCACGAAGCGCGCCTGAAATGCGCAGGCCAGCCGCTGGTCGAGTGGACGCCCGCGCTGGGCCAAGCCCTCGCCACCCTGCACGCCGTGCCATTGCACCTGCCGCCCTGGGCCGCACCCAAGTACGCCGCCGCGCTGGCCTGGCCACCCCACTGAACCCCGCTCAAGGATGTCTTTTCTGCGTCCTTTGCGATTCCTCTGCGTTCGGCTGTTCGGCTGTTCGGCTGTTCGGCCGCTTGCCCGCTCCAAACGGACCGGACAAGCCTTCGCTAAGCTCGCCGCATGTCCACCCTCACCCGCCGCCAGCTCGTCGGCCTGCTGCTGCTGACCCTGATGTGGGGCCTGAACTGGCCCATCATGAAGGTGTCGCTGCGCGAGCTGACGCCGCTGCACTTTCGCGCCGCCACCATGATGGGCGGCGCGCTGCTGCTGGCCGTGTACTTTCGCGCCCGCGACGTGCGCATGCTGCCGCAGGGCGCGCGCGAGTGGCGCGACGTGGTGGTGCTGGGCGCGCCCAACATCCTGGGCTGGCACGGGCTGTCCATCATCGGGGTGGCGCACCTGCCGGCCGGGCGCGCGGCCATCCTGGGCTTCACCATGCCGGTGTGGGCGGTGCTGCTTTCGGTGCTGTTTTATCGCGAGCGCTTTACCGCCCGGCTGGCCGTGGCCGTGGGCGCCGTGCTGGCCGGCATCACCCTGCTGCTGTGGAGCGAGCTGGGCCACCTGGCCGGCAGCCCGGCCGGCATCGCCTGGATGCAGGCCGCCGCCTTCTGCTGGGCGCTGGGCACCATCTGGATGCGCCGCGCGCACCTGACACTGCCGGCCGAGGCCCTGGTGGTGTGGATGATGGTGCTGTCGGCCGTGGCGATCCAGGCGCTGGCCCTGCTGCTGGAGCCGGCCCAGCGCTGGCAGTTCAGCGCGCCGGTATGGGCCAGCCTGGTGTGGTCGGTGCTGATCAACTACGGCGCAGCCCAGGTCATCTGGTTTGCGCTGGCGCGCGCCCTGCCCTCATCCACCAGCGCCATGAGCATCATGGCCGTGCCCATGGTGGGCGTGCTGAGCAGCCCGCTGATCGTGGGCGAATGGCCCAGCTGGCAAGACCTGGCCGCCATGGCCTGCGTGGTGGTGGCGATCGGGGCGGTGCTGCTGCGGCGCGATTGAACTGGTTCGCACAGTCAACCCTTGCAGGGGCTCACCCTTGCAGCGCGTCACAACGTACAATACGTACAGTTTGTACAAGGAAATGTCATGCGCACGGTGACCACCAGTGAAGCGAGAAGCGGGTTTGCCGACATCATCGACTCGACACGGCGCGGGCCGGTGCTCATTCAGCGGCAAAAGCGCGACGTGGCCGTCATCATGTCGGCCGACGAATATGAGCGCCTGGTGCATCTGAACGTATCGGAGTTTCAGCGCTTTTGCGATCAGGTGGGCGCGCGCGCCCAAGCCGCCGGAATGACCGAGGACGTGTTGCAGGAACTGCTGCGTGACGACTGACCGCAGGCTGGTCATCGACACCAATCTGTGGATCAGCCGTTTGCTGGCGCCGGGCGGCGTGGCGGCCCGGGCGGTGGATCACGGCCTGGCCTGGGGCGTCCCATTGGTCTCGCAGGCCACGCTGGCCGAGCTGACCGACGTGCTGTCGCGCCCGCGCTTCGACCGCTGGGTGACACGCGCGGAGCGCCAGCAGTTTCTGCGCCGCTTGGGCGGCGTGGTGCGCATGGTGGCCATCACGCAGCGAATTCACGCCTGCCGAGACCCCAAGGACGACAAATTTCTCGACGTCGCCCTCACCGGCGAGGCGCAGTTGATCGTGACCGGCGATCAGGACTTGCTGGCGCTGCACCCGTTTCACGGCATCGAGATCGTGACACCTTCGGACTTTTTGCAAAAGGCGATTCCCTGACTAGAGCATTTTTGATTTATGTGCTGACATATCCTGCTGAGGCGAAGTAATTTGCGCACTCCTGAGGCGAGAACTGCGCGAGCAACTCACCGATGTGATCCCAAAGCGCATCGACGCTGCGCTTGGCGGCCTTGCGCAGCAGCGCCTTGAGCTTGGCGAACATCTTCTCGATCGGATTGAGATCGGGCGAGTACGGCGGCAGGTACAGGATGCTGGCGCCTTTGGCGGCGATAGCTTGCGCAACGCCAGTGACCTTGTGGCTGGCCAGGTTGTCAGCAATGACGATGTCTCCAGGGCGCAGCGTTGGGCACAGGAATTGACGCACCCAGGCCAGAAACACCTGACCGTCCATGGGACCATCGATCACCAAAGGCGCTGTCACGCCGTCGCTGCGCAAGCCGGCAATGAACGTGGTGGTCTTCCAATGCCCATGTGGGGCCGCCGCCACGCAGCGCTGGCCGCGCGGGGCGCGCCCGTAGCGGCGCGTCATGTTCGTGCTGGTGGCCGTCTCATCCAGGAACACCAGCCTTTGCGGCTGCAGGCTGGCCTGCCTGGCTCGCCAATGCTGGCGCGCCTGCTGTACGTCGGGCCGATCTTGCTCGCTGGCGTGCAGCGTTTTTTTTAAAGCTCAAGCCCCACTTGTCCAGTTGGTGCCACAGCGCCGCCGCCTTGATCTGGATACCTTGCCCGGCAAGTCGCTCGCACAACTGCGCCAGCGTCAAGTCCGGCTCCAGCTTCAGCCACTGCATCAGCGTCGGCTGCATGTCCGTCACCCGCGAACGACGGTAGCCCCCGACCTGGTGGCTCGTTCGCTCACCCGTGGCTTGCAGCCGCTTGCCCACCTGGTACACCCACATGCGGCTGACCTCGTATCTTCGGGCAATCTCTGTGGGGCTCTCGCCTCGCTCGATCGCGCGCAATACCCGCTCTCGCAAGTCCTGGGAGTACGCCTGCATCTTGAGTTCCTCCTGGTCGAGGAACTCATCATACAGATCGTAAATAATTAAATCAAAAATGCTCTAGACAAGACGCCGATCATGTTGCGACGCAGCATGATAACTATTAATATAATAGCATTCAGCGCCATATCCACAAGCGTCGTTGGCCAATTCGACTCGGGACATCGACGCCTCCACGGCACCTCCTTTTAAAGCCTCGCTGCCTGCACCCCGCGGCACCAGCGGCTCCACGGCGCGCGCAACGACGCCGATGTGATCGGGCGTGGTGCCCCAACACCGAAGAGCTTTGTGCGCCGCTGATTACGCGACGGCGCCGCGATGATGGAAGCGGTTTGACTGCGCTGAAACCCCCATGCTATCGACCCGATAGGTCAGTCCAGTCTGGAGCCTCGCGCATGACCTGGTCCAGTGTTTGTGCCGGATTGACGCCGCACGCCCGGCACCAGTCGGCAAACAGCATCACATCGACGTAAGCGTCGCCACGCTCAATTTTCGAGACATAGGATTGCCCCACCTCCAAGCGTTGCGCCAATTGCATCTGCGTCAGTCCCGCCGTGTTGCGCAGCGCCACCAGCGCAGCGCGTAAGGCCTTGTAGCGCGGATGATGTACTGAAACCAACACCCGCAGATGGTTGATTCCATACTAGAATATTCCAGTTACGACTTTTTTGTAAAATATGGTTGGCAAAAGCCAAATCGGTACCAACCCAAACGAGAGAGGAACGGATGAACAAGAAACTTGCAGGCATCGGATTGATGTGCGCCTTCCTGGTCGCGTGCGGCGGCGACGACACCCCGGCACCAGCACCAGCACCAGCACCAGCACCAGCACCAGCACCAGCACCAGCACCAGCACCGGCTCCGGCTCCGGCTCCAAGCCCGGAAGGTCAGTGGGTTGGCACGGCATCAAACGGCTTCGATGTCGCCTTGACCGTGTTGGAAAACGGAGAAACCTGGGGTTTCTACGTCAACAGCAAAACCAACAGCGTAGGCGCGGTATTCGGAAATACAGCGCCAAATGGACTCCAGATATCTGGCTCGTTGACGGACTTCAACTTCCTCTCGAGGGCGCCGATCAGGGGCGCCTTCACCGGCTCATTTCAACCCAAGAACAACCTCAACATACAGATCACCAATGGTCCTACGTGGCCCATGGGCTACGTAGCCACCTATGATCAACCGGCGTCGCTGGCCTCCATTGCGGGCACTTATTCCGGGACCGGAGTGACGTACACATCGATTCAGACGGCTGCCATCACAATCTCACCGTCTGGCACAGTCACGATGCCGGCGATCGGTGGTTGCTCAGCCTCGGGCAGCGCGCTTCCACGGCCAACAGGCAAAAATGTCTTTGATGTGGCCGTAACGTTCAGCGGCAGCAGTTGCGCCGTTGGAAACGGCACGATGGTGCGTGGTATCGCCATTTACAGCAACGGCACGTTCGTTGCAGAAGCGCTGAACGGATCCAAGACCGATGGGTTCTTCTACATCGCGACGAAGAAGTAGTCCGCAAGGCTAAGGCGTTTTGATGGTTCCTTCTCCACGGGACGATCAGGCCGCCTCGCGATAGAACCCCGCCGCCTGTACCCCGCGCGGCGCCAGCGGGCCCACGGCGCGCGCGATGGCGCCGATGTGCTCGGGCGTGGTGCCGCAGCAGCCGCCGACGATGTTGACCAGGCCCTCGGCGGCAAACTCGTGCAGCAGGCGGCTGGTGACATCGGGGGTTTCGTCGAAGCCGGTGTCGCTCATCGGGTTGGGCAGGCCGGCGTTGGGGTAGCAGCTGATGAAGGTGTCGGGCGCGGCCTTGGCCAGCTCCTGGATGTAGGGGCGCATCAGCGCCGCGCCCAGGGCGCAGTTCAGGCCCACGGCCAGCGGCTGGGCGTGGCGCACGCTGTACCAGAAGGCGGTCACGGTCTGGCCCGACAGCACGCGGCCCGAGGCGTCGGTCACCGTGCCGCTGATGATGAGGGGCAGGCGCTCGCCGCTCTTGTCGAAAAACTCGTCGATCGCAAACAGCGCCGCCTTGGCGTTGAGGGTGTCGAAGATGGTCTCCACCAGCAGCACATCGGCGCCGCCTTCCACCAGGCCGCCCACCTGCTCCAGGTACGCCGCGCGCAGGGTCTCGAAATCGATGTTGCGCGCGCCGGGGTCGTTCACGTCGGGGCTGATGCTGGCGGTCTTGGGCGTGGGGCCCAGGGCGCCGGCGACGAAGCGCGGCTTGTCCGGCGTGCTGTATTTGTCGCAGGCCGCGCGCGCCAGTTTGGCCGAGGCGACGTTCATCTCGCGCGCCAGCTCGGCCATGTCGTAGTCGGCCTGCGCCACACTCGTCGCGCCGAAGGTGTTGGTCTCGATCAGGTCGGCGCCCGCGGCCAGATATTTCTCGTGGATGGCGCGGATCACGTCGGGGCGCGTCAGGCTCAGCAGCTCGTTGTTGCCCTTGACGTCCCTGTGAAAGTCCTTGAAGCGCTCGCCCCGGTACTGCGCCTCGCCCAGCTTGAGCTGCTGGATCATGGTGCCCATGGCGCCGTCGAGGATGACCAGACGCTGCTTGAGGATCTCGGGCAGCTGCTGCGCGCGGGTGTAGGGCAAGGCGTTCATGGCTGAAATTTTAGGCGTCGCGGGGGGTGCGCCCGGTTTTTGGGGACAATCGAGGGCTTGTCTTCCGTCGCCTCGCCTCCCACCGCCCAATCCCCGCCCGCCATCCTGCGCGAAGTCTTCGGCTACGAGCACTTTCGCGGCCAGCAGGGCGCCATCGTCGACCATGTGTGCGCCGGCGGCGACGCCCTGGTGCTGATGCCCACCGGCGGCGGCAAGAGCCTGTGCTATCAAATTCCGGCGATCGCGCGCCAGCGGGCCGGGCGTGGCGTCACGCTGGTGATCTCGCCGCTGATCGCGCTGATGCACGACCAGGTGGGCGCGCTGGACGAGGTGGGCGTGCCCGCCGCGTTTCTCAACTCCACGCTGGACTGGGAGCAGGCCGAGGACATCGAGCGCCGCCTGCTGGCCGGCCAGCTGACGCTGCTGTACGCCGCGCCCGAGCGCGTGGCCACGCCGCGCTTTCTGGGCCTGCTGGACACGCTGCACGCGCATGGCCAGCTCAGCCTGTTCGCCATCGACGAGGCGCATTGCGTCAGCCAGTGGGGCCACGACTTCCGGCCCGAATACCGGCAGCTGACGGTGCTGCACCAGCGCTGGCCCAGCGTGCCGCGCATTGCGCTCACGGCCACGGCCGACGCCACCACGCGCGCCGACATCGTCGAGCGCCTGCAGCTGCAGGACGCCCGGCAATTCGTCAGCAGCTTCGACCGCCCCAACATCGCCTACACCATCGTCGACAAGAAAGACCCGGCGCGGCAGTTGCTGCAATTCATCGAGGACGAGCACCCGGGCGAGGCCGGCATCGTCTATTGCCAGTCGCGTCGGCGCGTGGAGGAGCTGGCCACGCTGCTGTGCACCAAGGGACTGGACGCGCTGCCCTACCACGCCGGCCTGCCCGCCGACGAGCGCCGGCAAAACCAGGACCGCTTTCTGCGCGAGGACGGCGTGGTGATGGTGGCCACCATTGCCTTCGGCATGGGCATCGACAAGCCCGACGTGCGCTTTGTCGCCCACGTGGACCTGCCCAAGAACATCGAGGGCTACTACCAGGAGACGGGCCGCGCCGGGCGCGACGGTCTGCCGGCCGACGCCTGGATGGCCTATGGCCTGCAAGACGTCGTCAACCAGCGCCGCATGATCGACGAGAGCCCCGCCGGCGACGACTTCAAGCAGGTGATGCGCGGCAAGCTGGACGCGCTGCTGGCCCTGGCCGAATCGACCGGCTGCCGGCGCGAGCGCCTGCTGGCCTACTTTGGCGAGGCCATGGTCGGCGATATCAATTCGATAGCTGCCAGCGCACATCTGGAAAGCGCTGGCGGCCCATTGGATGCAGAACCAGCGCGCCTGCGCTACCGCCCGGGCTACTGCGGCGCCTGCGACAACTGCCTGCATCCGCCGGCCGTGTGGGACGCCACCGACTGCGCGCGCAAGCTGCTGTCCACCATCTACCGCGTGCACCAGATGAGCGGCATCGGCTTTGGCGCCGGCCACCTGATGGACATCCTGCGCGGCAAGGCCACCGACAAGGTGCGGCAGTTCGGCCACGAGCAGATCAGCACCTTCGGGCTGGGGGTCGAGTTCAGCGAGACCGAACTGCGCGGCGTGCTGCGCCAGCTGATCGCCATCGGCGCGCTGCGCGTGGACGCCGAGCGCTTCAACACCGTGCACTTGCTGCCCGCCGCCCGCCCCATCCTGCGCGGCGAGCAGGCGGTGGCCTTGCGCGCGCACCAGGCCGCCCCCGCGCGCGAGCGCCGCCGCACGCCGCGCGGCGCCCCGGCCCGTGCACCCGCCGCCGCGGCGGGGCTGGACGCACCGGCCCAGCAGCGCTTTGCCGCGCTCAAGGCCTGGCGCGCCGAAGTGGCGCGCGAGCACAACGTGCCCGCCTACGTGATCTTTCCCGACGCCACCCTGGCGGCCATCGCGGCGCGCGCGCCCCAGGCGCTGGACGATCTGACCGGCATCAGCGGCATGGGCGCCACCCGGCTGGAGCGCCATGGCGCCGAGGTGCTGCGCGTGTGCCAGTCGGCGCCCTGAGCGCCCGGATGGCCCCGAGCCGCTTGCGGCACACCGGCCGCGGCGCGCAGAAAGTCACGCCGGCGCGCACTGACAAGAAGCGCGGCGCCGCGTTGTGCAGCGCAGTGTGAACCACTGCACAGACAGCGCGCCGGACTTTCACCACAATCGGCCCCGCATGGCAAGCCCGTGCAAACCAGAAAGCGCACCATGACCACCGCCCCATCGACGCCCACGCGCAGCCTCCTGACCCGGGTGCTGACGGCCATTGCCGCCCTGATGCCCGCGCGGCGCGGGCCAGCCGGCGCCGCGCCCGCGGCCGCCGCGTCCGCGTCCCCCGCGCAATGGGCCCGGCTGGCGCAGGCGGCAACGCGCTTTTTCGACGCGCGCGGCCTGGCGCCCGAGCATCCGGGCGCGCCCTGGCCCGAGGCCGGCGCCCGCCTGCTGCACAAGGGCCAGCGCCGCTACCTGGTGCATGCCGCCCATTGGCAGGCGCCGCGCGTCGACGCCGCCACCGTGCAGGCCGTCATCCGCGCCGTGGCCAGGCACCAGGCCACGGCCGGCATCCTGCTGTGCGCCGGCGACGTGTTTACGCCCGCCGCCCGCGCACTGGCGCGCGAAAACGCCATCCTGCTGCTCGACCCGCGCCAACTGCAGCCGCCGCAGCGCGCCGGCGATGGCGCCGCCGCCCCCGCCGCAAAGCCCGCGCCGAGCGCCTCGCGCGCCGGTCCCGCGTCGACGCTGGCCGCCCCGTTGACTCCGCCGCCCGCGCCCGCTGCACCGCGGCGCCCCGTCCTGCGCCCCGTCCTGCGCCCCGACCACCAGGTGCGCGGCCGGCGCGACTTCATGCCCACCGTGCCCATCGCACCCAGCGAGCTGGCCGCGCCGCGCTGCGCCAGTTGAGGCGCTGACAAGCCATCCCATCCCTGCCCACGAGCGCGAGCCCGCGGGCGTGCGCCGGCGCAGGCCCGGCGCCATGCCCAGGAAAACCGCCGGCCCATTGGCCAAAATGGACCAATGGGGTATATTGGCCCCATCGGTTCACATGGAGCTCGTCATGACCGCCGCCCTGGTCCTGTCCCCCGCCGCCGTTCAAAGCCTGCCGCGCACCCCCGCTTCCGACGTCAAGAAGCTGGGCTGGCGCGGCGTGATGCGCACCGTCGGGCGCGAAGGCCGCGTGCTGGTCACCAACCACGACCAGCCCGAGGCCGTCATCCTGTCCACCGACGAATACCAGCGCCTGGTGCAGGCCGCCGCCGCCAACCAGGGCCGCCAGGACGACGCGCTGGCCACCCTGCGCCGCCAGTTCGACGAGCGCCTGGCCGCGCTGGCCGCCCCCGCTGCCGACGCCGCCCTGCGCGCCGCGTTCGGCCAAGCCCCGGCCCTGCACGGGCAGGTGCGCGCCGGCCAGACGCATTGAGCAGCGCCCCTCCTTTAACTATCAATTCAATAGCTGCTTGCGCTTGATTGGCAGGCGCAATCACCCCATTTCGCCCATGCCGCGCCCCGTCCTTTACGTGCTGGCCGGCGTCAACGGCGCGGGCAAAAGCTCCATCGGCGGCCATCTGCTCACGCGCGCCGGGCTGGCCTGGTTCAACCCCGACGCGTTTGCGCGCGAACTGGCCGCAGCCACCGGGTGCGATCAGACCAGCGCCAACGCCGCCGCCTGGACCGAAGGCATGCGCCGGCTGGACGCCGCCGTCGCCGGGGGCCAGAGCTTTGCCTTTGAAACCACCCTGGGCGGGCGCAGCGTGCCCGCCCGCATCCGGCACGCCAGCCGCACGCACGACGTGCTGGTGTGGTTCTGCGGCCTCGACTCGCCCGAGTTGCACCTGGCGCGCGTGCGCCAGCGCGTGACCGCCGGCGGCCACGACATCCCCCAGGCCAAGGTCCGCGAGCGCTGGCACAGCGCCATCGCCAACCTGATCGCCCTGCTGCCCCACTTGGCCGAGGTGCGCGTGTTCGACAACAGCACCAGCGTGGCGCCCGGCCAGCCGGTGCCCGACCCGACACCCGTGGCCGTGATCCAACAGGGCCGGCTGGCCTGGCCGGCGGCCGACGACGCCGCGCAACTGGCCCGCACGCCCGACTGGGCCAAGCCGGTGCTGGAGACCGCGCTGACGCCGTGACGGATGCGGCCTCGACAGGCCGTCATCGCGCAGAAAAAAGCCCGCCATGATCGGGCGGGCTTGAGAAACGGAGTCGGGCCGCCTCAGCGCAAGCGAGCGGGCCGCGCGCGAGCGCCCTGGCGCATGGCCGCCATCAACCCGAGTGCCAGGCTCAGGCCGATCAGCGCCCAGTTGCCCAGGCTTGGGACGGGTGCAACGGTCGTCGGCGGCACCACAGCCGCGGGTGCGGCCCAAAGGCTGGCGGGCGCAACCCGTGTGCCGCCGTCATCCCACGTGGCCGAGTTGTCCGCGGCCCAGCTGCCCGACCCGGCGAGGGTGTAGTTGAACCGGTAGAAGCCGTTGTATTGGACGTCATTGCCCTGGTCGTTCTGGAAGATGCCGCTGACCGTTCCGGCAACGCTGCTCGGCATGGCCGTGGTTTCGTACCAGCCGGTGGCGCCGTTCAAGGTGGCCGGGCTTGCGAAGTTGGCGGTCAGATTGAGGTTGAATTCGACATAGGTCCCGCCCGAAATGTTGGCTGGCCCGCTGGGGTTTGGTACCGGCCAGAAACGGGCTGCGTTCAAGCTGTCTCCATTGCCGCCGGCGACTGTCAGCTGAAACTGGGTGTAGCCGGGTTGCCAACCACCGGTGATGGTGGGGGCGGCACTTTCCAAGTAGTACTGGATGAAGCCGTTGTTGGTGTTGTTGGGGTTGCCCCAACCGTCGCCATTGGCGGGGAACGTGGTGAAGTACCAGGCAGTGCTCAACAGGGTCAAGTCACTGCCATAGGCTGCCGGAGCGGAACTGGTCACAGTGAGGCTGCCGTCCCGCGCGTTGGCGCGCGTCGTGCGAACGGGGGCAGGGGAACTGTTGGAGGCGGTCTGAATGGTGTACGGCCCCCCGGTGGCATTGACCTGATTTTGCGCGTCGGCCAGGGTGGCGTAGCGGGTGACGGTGCCGCTGTAGGTGAAGTTGTCGTAGCCGACGTTCAGCGGCACGGCCTGGGCCAGGCCGGCGCAAGTCAGCGCGGCGACGGCCAGACCGGTACGAAATGCGGATTGATGCAACATGGCGCTTTTTGAATGAAGGTTGACAACGGTTGGGACGACAACCGGCGTGTGCCATGTCAACACTCCTGCGATGTGTGATGGCTTGGATGCCGATTTTCAGCATGCCACAGGATACGTCATATGTATCCAATTGCATTGTTTTCACCGCCTTTCATCCATGATCCGTGACTTACGACACGCAATTCGGGGGGTCAAGGCGGACTTTCGACCACACTTCCAGTCGCAACATTTCCCCCAATGAGGGTCTCCTCCGGAGCGCTCGCCGTCAGGGGAAACTGGGGGGGAAACTGGGGTCAGATGAACATTTCCACACAGGGAAACTGGGGTCAGATGAACATTTCCGCACTGAATGACACGCTTCGATCAGCCGCGCGATCCCGCCCATTGCCTGCCAGTGTTTGAAACCGGCCTCGCATTGCGCGCGCACGCAAGTACCAAAGCGGTGTCAATTTCAGCCAGGTATTGATGCAGCGCGACGCAGCCCAGGCTGCCTTGCCCAATGGCCAGCTCCCGCTTGCCGCCTGCAATCGGGCGGCCGATCCAGGGCCTGCGCGCCAGCACCTGGATGGCCTCAAAGATTTCTTGCAATCGCCCGCAAACGGCGGCGACTTCAAAACCCGTCAGGTGTTCGAAAAAGCGATCGAAGTCGTCCAGCACCTCGGGCGCCCCTTCGATCCGCGTCATGGTCAAGGCGCCGGTACGCGGGCCTTGGGTTGGCATGGCGCCTTGCCGGCGGCGCGGGCTTGCAGATAGGCCTTGGCCTCATCCCATGGCACCGAGCGACCGGACTGCTTCAACGCAGCCCAGCGCTCGTCGGCCAGGCGATGCAGCGCCGCATCCGCCTGGGCGCGCTCGACCGCGTCGGCCAGGGTCTCAAGACTGAGCGCGTGCGCTGTCTTGCCCGCCTGCTCGGCCACGGCCGCGATGCGGGCTTTCAACCGCTCGTCGGTGCGGATGGTGGTGGTGGGCATGATCTCGGCTGGCTTGGGGCCGAGAGTCAGTCAGGCAGCAGCGCATTTGTGCTGCACGCCCAGTTACTGCACAAACCCCATCCCCCGCTGCTCGCGCACCTCGGGCTTGATGCGGTGCTCGGCCTCCAATTGGTCGAGAAACTCGTCGGGCGAGAACTCGGTGGCCAGGATGTCGGTCTGGCGCTTGACGGCGGCGAAGTCGCCGGGGCACAGCTGCTCCAGTTTCGATAGTCGTCGGCGCGCGTCGGGCGTGAGCAGATCGGCCTTTCCGCTCAAGGCTTCGGTGACGAACATGCGCTCGCGCTGCTCGGCGCTGAGCGGCTTGAACTTGATCTTGAAGGTGAAGCGCCGCAGCGCCGCCTGGTCGATGCGGTCGAGCAGGTTGGTGGTGCAGATGAAGACGCCGTCGTGGCGCTCCATTTGTTGCAGCATCTCGTTGACTTCGGTCACTTCGTAGCTGCGCTGCGCGCCACGGCGGTCGAGCAGAAAGCTGTCGGCCTCGTCCAGCAGCAGCACGGCTTTTTCTTCGGACGCCTCCCTGAACATGGCGGCCATGTTCTGCTCGGTCTCGCCGACGAACTTGCTGACCAGGTCGCTGGCCTGCTTGACGATGAGGGGCTTGCCCATCTGCTCGGCGATGTATTCGCCCAGCGCGGTCTTGCCGGTGCCGGGCGCGCCGTAAAAGCACAGCGCGCCGTGGCCGCGCGCCTTGAGCGCTTCGACAATGCGCGGGATCTCGAAGCGGCTTTCGACGTTGAGCATGCCCAGGTCGTAGGTGGTCACGGTCTTGCGCTTGCGCGCGGCGCCGCTGTCATCCACGCGGCCGAGCGCCGTGTCGGCGTTTTTCAGCTGCCGCTCGATCAGCGCCTCGAAGGCCGGGCCGCCGCGCTCGTCGCCCACGTGGGCCAGCTCGGCAAAGCGCACCGCCGTGCCGATCTGTGCGGGCGTCAGGCCCTTGCGCTCGGTCAGCTTGGCGATGAGTTCGTCGCCCACGCGGGCGTCGCCCAGGGCGCGGCGCACCAGTTGCTCGCGTGCGCCGGGCGGGGGCGACTTGAGCTCCAGGTGATAGGCAAAGCGGCGGCGAAAGGCCGGGTCGATCTGCTCGATGCGGTTGGTGACCCAGATGGTGGGCACGGGGTTGGACTCGAGCACCTGGTTGACCCAGGCCTTGCCGTTGACGCTGTGCCCCACGCTGCTGGCAAAGGCCTGCTGCTCGGCGCGCGCCATCAGGCCGGCGGCGTCCACGCCGATGGTGGGGAACACGTCTTCCACCTCGTCGAACAGCAGCGCCGCCTCCTGCGAGCCCTTGAGGAACACCTGCGCGATCTGCATGGAGCGGTAGCGGTCGCGGCCGGACAGGCTGTTGCCGTCGCGGTCGGCGTATTCGACCTCGAACAGCGCCAGCCCGGCCTCGCGCGCCAGCACCTTGGCCAGCTCGGTCTTGCCGGTGCCGGGCGGGCCGTACAGCAGCACGTTGACGCCCTCGGCCTTGCTGGCCTGCGCCTTGCGCAGCAGGTTGACCAGCACCGGCACGTCGTCGCCGACAAAGTCGAAGTCGCCCAGCTTCAGGCCGCTCTTGGCGGCCGGGCGGGTGAACACCGCCATCAGCTCGGCGCGGTCGCGGTATTCGCGCATCAGCACCGGCGGCAGCTTTTCGCTCACCTTCATCAAATCGGCCAGGTCGGTGATGCTGTGCTCGGAAATCAGGTTCTCGACCAGGCCGATGCGCTCCAGCCGGCTGCCGGCGCGCAGCGCCTCGCCCACCTCGGTGGCGGTCACGCCGGCCAGGTCGGCAATGGCGGCATAGGCCTCGGGCGCGTTGTTGACCTTGAACTCCACCAGCAGGCTGCGCAGGTCGCGCTGGTAGCGCGCCAGCGTGCCGTACAGCAGCAGCGCGCGCTCGGCCTTGTTGAGTTGCAACAGATTCGATAGCGAATCGATGTTTTTCTCGACCAGGGTCGAATGCTTTTTCAGCGCGTGGCTCAGCCACTGGCCGGTGGCCGCCAGCAGGGCCAGCAGGTCCTTGGGCGAGTCCTTGGCGTATTCGTCCAGATAAAAAAACAGCGTGCCCTCTTCGTACGGGCCGCGCCACAGGCCGTGGCGCTCCAGGAACTCGGCGTCGCTCAGGCGCTCGTGGCCGCGCCACAGCTCGTTGTCCTTGCAGCGGCGCAGCAAAAACTCGCGCACGCGCGCCAGCACCGCGGGCGGCCACATCAGGTGCCGGCCGGCCAGCGACATGAGGCTGTTGATGTCGCGCCGCACGTTGAACTTGCCGCCCTGCTGCGCCGCCAGCATCAGCACGAAATGCGAGCACATCAGATCGAGCACCGGCGCCGTGGCGAGCCCGGGCGATGCGAGCATCCCCGTCTTGTCCTGCAACTGAAGCAAACGCTTGGCCATGCCAATCTCCCGCCAAAAGTCGGCCGCCCCGCGGGCAGCCCACGCGCCCCACGATAACGCAAGCCGCGCCGCGATGGAATACCGCGCCCCACCGGGCCATCGGCCGCCTGTGGTTTGCAGCGCACACCCGCCCGATGCGGGCGGACGCACACAATGCGCGATGGCGCCCGGCGGTTGACGCAGCGGGGCGCTGCCGTCATCATGGGCCGTGACCCTACACTCGGATACACGCCGGAGATTTGCCGAATGGATCGTTTGAATACCTTGTGGGATGCGCTGCAGGGCGCCCTGGGCGCCAACCTGGCGCAGTTGCTGGGGGCGCTGGCGATCTTCATCGTCGGCTGGTTCGTCGCCGCGCTGGTCAAGGCCGGCGCGCGCAAGGCGCTGGGGGCGTTGCGCATCAACGCGCGCTTTGCCGGCACCACCGGGCAAAAGGCCGACATCGAGGGCGTGGTGGGGCTGGCGCTGTTCTGGGTGGTGATCCTGCTCACGCTGGCGGCGATGTTCAACGCGCTCAATCTGCCGGCGGTGTCGGGCTCGTTCGCGGCGCTGACGACGCAGCTGTTCGAATACGCCCCGCGCGTGCTGGGCGCCTGCCTGCTGGCGCTGCTGGCCTGGCTGGTGGCCACGCTGGTGCGCGGCATCACGCAGAAGGTGCTGGACCGCACCACGCTGGACGAACAGCTGTCCGAGCACGCCAACATCTCGCCCATCAGCGAAAGCCTGTCCAACGCGCTGTTCTGGCTGGTGGTGCTGCTGTTCGTGCCGGCCATTCTGGGGGCGTTGCAGATGGAGGGGCTGCTCGACCCGCTGCGCGCCATGACCACCAAGGCGCTGGACATCCTGCCCAACGTGGTGGCCGCGCTGGTCATCGGCGGCGTGGGCTGGATCGTGGCCATGGTGCTGCGCAACCTGGCCACCAACCTGCTGCGCTCGGCCGGCGCCGACCAGGTGGGGCAAAAGGCCGGCCTGGCCGAGACGGTGCAGATCTCCAACCTGGTGGGCCTGCTGGTGTTCATCGTCGTCTTCGTGCCGGCGCTGATCGCGGCGCTGGACGCGCTCAGGATCGACGCCATCTCGCAGCCGGCCACCGACATGCTGGCCATGCTGATGGAGGCGGTGCCGCGCATCGTCGGCGCCGGGCTGATCCTGGTGGTGACCTGGATGGTGGCCTCGTTTGCCTCGCGCCTGCTGGCCAACCTGCTGGCCACGGTGGGGCTCGATACCCTGCCCGCGCGGCTGGACCTGCAGCACGCCTTTCGCGGCATGGCGCCGTCCTCCCTGGTGGGGCGCATCGCGCTCATCTTTGCCATGCTGTTTGCCACCGTCGAGGCGGGCAACCAACTGGGCTTTGCGCGCTTTTCGGACGTCATCACCACCTTCATCGAGTTTGCCGGCGACGTGCTGCTGGGCTCGGTGATCCTGATCGTCGGCTTCATGCTGGCCAACCTGGCGTCTGCCGCCATCATCCGCGCCAACAGCGCCAACGGGGTGCTGGCGCGCGTGGCGCGGCTGGCCATTTTGGGCATCGTGCTGGCCATGGGCCTGCGCGCCATGGGCATTGCCGATGACATCGTCAATCTGGCCTTCGGCCTGACGCTGGGCGCCGTCGCCGTGGCGCTGGCGCTGGCCTTCGGGCTGGGCGGGCGCGAGGCGGCCGCTCGCCTGGCCTCGCGCTGGGTCGATCACCTGTGCCGCGAGCAGGACGCGCCGGATTTCCCCCAAACCCAGCCCGCCGACGAGCGCAAGCCGCCCCAGCCGTGAGCAGCCCGGCCATCATCACCCCCGCGGCCTTGCAACAGGCGCTGGCCGAGCTGTTCGCGCCCTGGGTGCAAGCGCTGGACTTGCGCGTGGAGGCCGCGGACGCCGAGGGCGTGCGCCTGCGCCTGCCGCTCACCCCCGCGCTGGTGCGCCAGGGCGACACGCTGTGCGGCCAGGCCATGATGGCGGCCGCCGACACCGCCATGGTGCTGGCGCTGATGCAGCACTTCGGCGGCTTTCGCCCCTGCACCACGGTGCAGATGAACAGCAGTTTCCTGCGCCCGCTGTCGGCGCAGGACGCCCGGGTGCACGCGCGCGTGCTGCGCGCCGGCAAGGCGCTGGCCTTTGGCGAGATCGAGATCGCCGGCAGCAAAGACGGCAAGAGCGCCTGCCGCGCCAGCACCACCTACGCCCTGCTGTAAAAACATCCAGCCGCCCCCGACGCTGCATCCGCCGGTAAAATCAGGCATTCAACGCAACACCGAAAACCCAAGAGGCAAAGCCATGTCCGCCCCCGCACACGACGACGCGCACCCGGTCGATCCGATCGAAGAAGTCACCCACAAGATCCCGCTGGCCCTGCCGATCTACGGCGCGATCGTGATTTTTCTGCTGGCCTTCATCGCCGTGCACATGGGTTGACCCAAATATAGGTCAATCACGCCGCAGCCCACGTCCACGCTGCGCAACCAGCTCTTGAATCAATAGCAAGGCCCGTCCACGACGGGCCTTGCCGCAAGTCCTCTTTCCCAAGGCAGCACCGCTTTCGGAAAGACGATTTTTCATATCAGGAGCCCTCTCATGAACGCCCCCGTGCAGCCCGGCCAGATGCAGGATCTGAACACCCCGGACTACGTCAAGAACGCCGCGCTGATCGACTGGGTCGCGCGCATGGCCGCGCTGTGCAAGCCCGACCGCATCCACTGGTGCGACGGCAGCCAGGCGGAATATGAGCAGCTGTGTCAGCAACTGGTCGACGCCGGCACCTTCAAGCGCCTGAACCCGGCCAAGCGCCCGGGCTCGTACCTGGCCTGGTCCGACCCCTCCGACGTGGCGCGGGTCGAGGACCGCACCTTCATCTGCTCCGAAAGGCAGGAGGACGCCGGCCCCACCAACAACTGGACGCCGCCGGCCGAGATGCGCGCCAGGCTCGAACCCCTGTTCGACGGCTGCATGCGCGGGCGCACCATGTACGTGGTGCCCTTCAGCATGGGCCCGCTGGGCAGCCCGATCGCGCACATCGGGGTGGAGCTGTCGGACAGCGCCTACGTGGCCGTCAACATGAAGCTGATGACGCGCATGGGCCGCGGCGCCGTCGAGGTGCTGGGCGAAAACGGCGCCTTCGTGCCCTGCATGCACACCGTCGGCGCGCCGCTGGCCGCGGGCCAGAAGGACGCCACGAGCTGGCCCTGCAACCCCGAGCTGAAGTACATCGTGCACTACCCCGAGACGCGCGAGATCTGGTCCTACGGCTCGGGCTACGGCGGCAATGCGCTGCTGGGCAAAAAATGCCTGGCGCTGCGCATCGCCTCGCGCATGGGGCAGGACCAGGGCTGGCTGGCCGAGCACATGCTGGTGCTGGGCGTGACCAACCCCCAGGGCAAGAAATACCACGTGGCCGCGGCCTTTCCCAGCGCCTGCGGCAAGACCAATTTCTCGATGCTGGTGCCGCCCAAAGGCTTCGAAGGCTGGAAGGTCACCACCATCGGCGACGACATCGCCTGGATCAAGCCGGGCGCGGACGGGCGCCTGTACGCCATCAACCCCGAGGCGGGCTACTTCGGCGTGGCGCCGGGCACCAACCTGCACACCAACCCCAACTGCATGCACAGCCTGGATCGGGACGTGATCTTCACCAATGTCGCGCTGACGGATGACGGCGACGTGTGGTGGGAGGGCATGGAAAAGGACCACGGCGGCCAACTGCCCGCGCACCTGATCGACTGGAAGGGCCAGGACTGGACGCCCGAGGACGCCAAGGCTGGCCGCAAGGCGGCGCACCCCAACGCGCGCTTCACGGTGGCGGCCACCAACAACCCGGTGCTCGATGCGGCCTGGGACGACCCGGCCGGCGTGCCGATCGACGCCTTCATCTTTGGCGGCCGGCGCTCCAGCACCGTGCCGCTGGTGACCGAGGCGCGCGACTGGACCGAAGGCGTGTACATGGCCGCCACCATGGGCAGCGAAACCACGGCGGCCGCCTTTGGCGCGCAGGGCGTGGTGCGGCGCGACCCCTTCGCCATGCTGCCGTTTTGCGGCTACAACATGGCCGACTACTTCGGCCACTGGTTGCAGATGGGCGCCAAGCTCCATGCGCAGGGCGCCCGGCTGCCGGCCATCTACTGCGTCAACTGGTTCCGCAAGGACGAGGGCGGCCGCTTCGTGTGGCCCGGATACGGCGAGAACATGCGCGTGCTGGGCTGGATGATCGACCGCATCGAGGGCCGCGCCGCAGGCCAAGCGACGCCCTTCGGCATCGCGCCGGCCTACGGCGAGATCAACTGGAACGGACTGGCCTTCGACGCCGCGCAGTTCGCCACCGTCACCGGGCTGGATACCGCCGCCTGGCGCGAGGAGTTCAAGCTGCACGACGAGCTGTTCACGCGCCTGGCCCAGGGACTGCCCGCGGCACTGACCCAGACCCGCCGCACGCTCGAGGAGCGCTTCGAGTCGGCCCACTGATCCCCATCGGTTTCACAAAGCCGCCCGCGGGGCGGCTTTTTTCATGGCGGATCGTGCGATCCCCGCTTCCGCCAAACAAACAGCCGCCTCAAGGGCGGCTGCTGCAAGCACGAGCATGGCGACGGGTCAAGCCGCCACGGTGGCGCTGGGACTCAGCGCTGCGCCGGGTTCCACTCGGCCAGGTCGCTCATCACCTGCAAGTCGCGCATCACGCGCGGATCCTGCTCGGCCACGCGACGCAGCTCGGCGTCGGCACGGGCGCGGGCCCAGCGACTGCGCAAGGCGGCCCAACGGGCGCGCAGGCCGGTGGAGGCCGTGTCCGTGGACCAGTGGTCCATCCACGCCATGCCCGCCGTGCCTTGCGCGGCCGGCTGGCGCCGCGCCGGACTCTGGAACCAATGGTCGACGCGGGGCGTGCCCAGCGCGCCCAGCTCCAGGGCCTCCTGCTCGCGGGTTTGCTGGCGCAGCGCGGCCTTGGCCTGCGCGGCCTGATGCCGGCGCTCGGCCTGCTCGGCGTGCCACTGGTTGAGACGGGCGCTGCTCACGTACGTGTAGGTGTCGCCAAAAACATTGGGATTCAGGGACAAGGTGCTGTTTGTCATGGTGCTCTCACATTCGTCAAAAAAGGGGGCGGCGGCGCTTCAGCGCACGACGCCCAGATAAGCCATGGCCGCGTTGCGCAGCTCGGCGGCGCGCTGCGGGTCACGGCCGGCGCAGACTTCGGCGCGCTCCAGCAGGTTGCTGGCCAGCCCGATACGGCGCTGCGCCAGGCCCGGGCGTTCAACGAACAAAGATTTCAGATACTGAATTAATGCTTTCCGCATACATTTACGCCTTCCCGGGTTTCGGTTGGCATCCTCGCTAAGTGGCTCGTAGCCGATGGACAGGATTTTACGGAGACCCTAGGGTTAACCCTTAGAGTCTTTGCTCCAATCCCGATTGCTCTCAGGGTTTTCATTTGCCATGGCTATGGATTGCCCCCGCGTCCCATGAAGATTCAACTGCTGTCCGACCTCCATCTGGAGCAAAATCCGGGTTTTTCCCCGCAGCCCGTCCCCGATGCCGACCTGCTGGTGCTGGCCGGCGACATCGGCTCGTACCAGCGCGGCTCGCAACTGCCCGCGCTGGGCGACACGGATTTCGGCCTGGCGCGGTTTTCGCCGCTCGCGGGCTGGCCCACGCCCGTGCTCTACGTGCCCGGCAACCACGAATACGACGGCCTGGACTTCGACACCACGCACGCGCGCCTGCGCGCCACGTGCGAGCGCCTGGGCATTCGCTGGCTGGAGCGCGAACAGTGGGTGTTTCAGGGCGTGCGCCTGCTGGGCACCACCTTGTGGAGCGACTTCGACGCGCTGATCCCGCACGGGTCCGCCACCACGGCCGCGCAACAGGCGCAGGCCCGCGACAAGGCCTTTCGCGCCGCCAACCACTACCTGCGCCAGGCCGGCGCGCTGCGCCACGGCAAGCCCTGGCTGGCCGAATCCATTCGCGAGCTGGCGCTGGAATGCCAGGCCTGGCTGCGCGCGGCGCTGGAGCAACCCTTCGACGGCCCCACGGTCGTCATCACGCACTTTGCCCCCAGCCTGCGCAGCAACGACGCGCGCTATGGCCTGACGCCGGCCACGGCGGGCTTTTGCAACGCCCTGGACGCGTGGTTTGCCCATGCCGACCTGTGGCTGCACGGCCACCTGCACTGCGCGCACGACTACCAGGCGGGGCGCTGCCGCGTGCTGGCCAACCCGCTGGGCTACGCCGCCAAGGGCGAGCAGGCCGGCTTTGTGCCCACGCTGACGGCCGAGGTGCTGGCCACCAATTGACACGCATCAATCTCGCAGCGCCGGGCAGGCGCTACAGTGGGCGCTGCTTCCCCAACCCCACCCGAGGTTTCGCATGAAGATCCTGTTGGCCGTCGACGGCAGCCCGTTCACCAAGAAGATGCTGGCCTACCTGGCCGCGCACCCCGAGTTCCTGGCCGACGTGAGCTCGATCACGGCCCTGACGGTGCAGCCGGCGCTGCCGCCGCGTGCCCGCGCCGCGCTGGGCAAGGAGACGGTGGACAGCTACCACGCCGACGAAGCGGCCAAGGTGCTCGACCCGGTGGTCAAGTACCTGACGCGCCAGAGCCTCAAGCCCAAGACCGCCTGGAAGGTGGGCCCCGCCGGCGAGACCATCGCCCGGTTTGCCGAGGCCGGCAAGTTCGACCTGGTCATCATGGGCTCGCACGGCCAGAGCGCCCTGGGCAACCTGGTGATGGGCTCAGTCGCCACCCAGGTGCTGGCGCGCTGCAAGGTGCCGGTGCTGCTGGTGCGCTGACGTCGGGGAAGCGCCCGTCGGGTTTTCGTTCCTCAGCCCGACCTGCGGGATCGGCGACGCACTTGGCCTGGCGGTAGGTCGGGTCCGCGCAGCGAACCCGACGGACGACGGCGCCTGCCCGCGTTCAATGCACGCGCGCCGGCTGCGCCCCCCGCAAAAAGTCCAGCAGCGCCCGATCGAACGCATCGGGCGCCTCCAGATGCGGCAGATGGCCCACGCCGGGCAGTTCGACCAGCGCGCTGCCCTTGATGGCCACGGCCATCGCGCGCAGCACCGCCGGCGGCGTGACCGCATCGTGCGCGCCGGCCAGCAGCAGGGTCGGCACGGCGATGTGGGCCAGCGCCGCGCGCCGGTCGAACCCCAGCATGGCCGCCAGCGCGCGCCGCCAGGTGGCCGCGCGCACCTGGGCCTGGCAAAAGCGCGCCAGTTGCAGGCCTTCGGGCAGCGCCTGCGGGCCGCTCAGGCGCGCCACCACGCCGGCGGCGATACGCTCCATGTCCGCGTCCGTGTCCAGCTCGTCCAGACATCGGGTGATGCAGGCGGCGTAGGCGTCGCACGGCTCGACGGCGGCGGCTGTGGCCGCCAGCACCAGCCGGCCCACCCGGTCGGGCCGGCGCAGGGTCACCTCCTGCGCCACCATGCCGCCCATGCCCTGGCCCACCAGTGTGACCGCACCGCCGCCCGGCACCAGCGCCTCGATCAAGGCCATGCAGCGCTCGGCCAGGCCCTTGAAGGTGTAGGGCTCGATCGGCGCGCTGTAGCCGTAGCCCGGCATGTCCCAGGCCACCGCGCGCCAGCCCAGGCTGGCCAGGGTCTCGACCTGCGGCGCGAACGAACGAAAGCCCCCGCCCGAGCCGTGCAGCAGGAGCACCAGGGGGCCCGCGCCCAGCGTGCTGAAGGTCGGCAGCGGCATGGGCGCATGGTACGTCAGCGCGGGCGCGGCGCGCTTGCTATCATGGCCGCAAGCCATGCCTCCGCCTGCCGCCGCCACCACGGCCCCGTTTTTGCCGACCGACTTTCGCGCCGCGCTGGGCATGTTCGCCACGGGCGTGACGGTGGTCACCGCGCGCGGCGGCAACGGCCAGCTGGTGGGGCTGACGGCCAATTCGTTCAATTCCGTCTCGCTCGATCCGCCGCTGGTGCTGTGGAGCCTGAGCCGGCGCTCGGCCGCGCTGGCGGTGTTTCGCGCCGGCACGCATTACGCCATCAACGTGCTGGCGGCCGACCAGCTGGCGCTGGCCGAGCGTTTTGCCGCACGCATGCCCGAGCGCTGGGCCGGCGTGGCCTGGCAGCCGGGGCCGGGCGGCGCGCCCCTGATCGTGGGCGCGGCGGCGCAGTTCGAATGCTCCAACCGCAGCCGCTACGTCGAGGGCGACCACGTGATCTTCGTCGGCCAGGTCGAGCACTGCGCGCACCGCGCCGGCGCCGCCCCGCTGCTGTTTCATGGCGGGCGCTACTACACCGAGCATCCGCTGCACACGCGGCCCAAGCCATGAGACACCCTGTGTCAACCCCCGGTTGTTTGAAGCATGAGCCGAGCGCCGCGGTGGCGAGCCGGCTCGTCGGGTTGGCGGTCGATCCAGGCACACCGGGCCGCTCCCAAGCGCGAGCCCCGCAGCGCGCTGCGCGGAGGGTCGTCCAGTGACCGCGATCGTCCGCCACGAGCACCTGGACAGCCGCGCCACGTCCGTGCTGCTGGCCTGCTGCCTGTTCTGGGGCTTTCAGCAGGTGCTGGTCAAGGCCACGCTGCCCGAGTTGCCGCCGGTGTTTCAGGCCGGCGTGCGCTTTGTCGGCGCCACGGTCGTCTTGTGGGGCTGGTGCCGCTGGCGCGGGGTGGCCTTGTTCCGGCGCGACGGCTCGCTGTGGCCCGGCCTGCTGGTGGGACTGCTGTTTGCCGGCGAATTTGCCGCCATGTACCTGGGGCTGAAGTACACCACGGCCTCGCGCCTGACGACCTTCCTGTACACCTCGCCGTTCTGGGTGGCCTTGCTGCTGCCGCTGTTCGTGCCGGCCGAACGCCTGCGCGGCACGCAGTGGCTGGGGCTGGCCTGCGCCTTTGCGGCCGTGGCGTTTGCGCTGCGCGAGGGCTTTTTGCACCCCGAGCCGGGCGTGAGCGCGCACGGCGACCTGCTGGGGCTGCTGGCGGGCGTCATGTGGGGCCTGACCACGGTGACCATCCGGTCGACGGCCGTCGCGCGGGTGAGCGCCGAGAAGGCGCTGTTCTACCAAGTGAGCGTGAGCGCCGTCACGCTGCCGCTGCTGTCGCTGGCGCTGGGCGAACCCTGGACGTGGCACTGGAGCGCCTTTGCCACCGGCTCGCTGCTGCTGCAAACGGCGGTGGGCGCCTTTGCCAGCTATCTGGCCTGGATGTGGCTGCTGGTGCATTACCCGGCCACCAAGATCTCGGCCTTCGTGTTTCTCACCCCCATCTTCGCGCTGGTGGCCGGCGCCCTGTGGCTGCGCGAGCCCGTCACGCCCAGCCTGGTGCTGGCGCTCGCGCTGGTGGCCGCCGGCATCATGCTGGTCAACCGGCGCGCGCTTGCAAAGGCCGGCACATGACCCCATTTTTTGCTTCATGGAGCGCCGGGCCCGCGTGAGGGCGCCACGGCGCGAAAGGCAATCGGCAAATGGAATTCAAGGACTACTACCAGATCCTCGGCGTGGACAAGGCGGCCGGCGCCGACGCGGTCAAGAAGGCCTATCGCAAGCTGGCGCGCAAGTACCACCCGGACGTCAGCAAGGCGGCCGACGCGCCGCAGCGCATGGCCGAGGTCAACGAGGCCTATGCCGTGCTGGGCGACGCCGAAAAGCGCGCGGCCTACGACACCGTGGGTGCGCAGGCCTGGGCGCAGGGGGCGCGTTCGGGCGACGACGTGCGTCCACCGCCGGGCTGGAACGCGGGCTACGAATTCACCCAGGGCGGGCCGGCCGGCGCGGGCGCGTCCTTTGGCGGCGACGGCGCGGACTTCAGCGAATTCTTCGAGCAGATGTTCGGCCGCGCACAGGCCGGCCGCCATCCGCGCGGCGGCGGCGCGCAGGCCAGCATGCGCGGCGAAGACCAGCACGCGCGCATCGAGCTGGCGCTGATCGACGCCTACCTGGGCGCCACGCGCCAGATCAGCCTGCGCGGCGCGCGGCTGGACGAGCACGGCCACGTGGTGCCCGAGGAGCGCACGCTGCAGGTCAGCATCCCCAAGGGCGTCAAGGAGGGCCAGCTGATCCGCCTGGCCGGCCAGGGCAGCCCGGGGTTCAACGGTGGCGCGGCGGGCGACCTGCTGCTGGAGCTGCATTTCACGCCCGACGCGCGCTGGCAGATCGACGGCCGCGACGTGACCCAGCGCCTGCGCGTGACGCCCTGGGAGGCCGCGTTGGGCGCGCAGGTGCCCGTCACCACGCCCGAGGGCACGGCGGTGGAGGTGACGGTGCCGGCAGGCTCGGGCACTGGCCGCAAGCTGCGCCTGAAGGGCCGCGGCATCCCGGCGCCCAAGGCCGACGCCACGCCGGGCGATCTGTACCTGCTGCTGGAAACCGCCGTGCCCGGCGCCATCACGCCCGAGCAAAAAGCGGCCTGGCAGGCGCTGGCCAAGGCCTATCCGGGTTTCGACCCGCGCACGGCCGGATGAGCCGAGCGACGCTTTTGGAGACGACCCCCATGACCGCTTCGCCCATCACCGTCCCCGCCGAGCTGATCGAGCTGCTGGACGACGCGCTGAGCCTGCACGAGCTGGCGCAGTGCTGCCGCGTCACGCCCGAGTGGGTGCTCACGCACGTGCAGGCCGGCGTGCTCCAGCCCCAGCATGGCCACGCCGCCGCCGACTGGCGCTTTGCCAGCACCACCCTGGTGCGGGCGCGCCGCATCGTGCAGCTGGAGCAGACCTACGACGCCGACCCGCAACTGGCCGCGCTGGCCGCCGACCTGATGGAAGAAGTGGCGCGGCTGCGGCGCCAGTTGGGCGATCTTTAGAGACCGCCATGACCACGACGGCACGCGCCGATCCGATGGGCAAGGCCGCCGGCCACAGCGCCGACCCGGCCTTGTCCAGGCTGGTAGATTGCCTTGCATGCCAGTGTCCTGAATTGGAAATCCGATGAACAAGTCACCCGGCGATCGGCGCCATGCGGCGGTGCAAATCCTCGCCATCGCCACGGCCAGGGCTGCGGTTTGCGCCTTGCCCGACACCGATCCCGATCGATTTGCCGTTCAACGAACCTCCAACTCAGGATACCCGGCAACGACCGCCCCATGACCGAGAAGCGCGCCGCCGCGCCGCGGCTGCCGGGCGTGATGATCGTGCCGCGCCCGCTGCGCCGCCTCTTGCAGCGGCAGGTGGTGGCGCTGCTCAGCCGCAGCGCGCCGGCCGCCGACTACGACGCGCCCGTGGGCGACGCGGGCCTGTTCGGGCCGGACAGCGTCACCTGGAAGATCCACGCGGACTTCCCCAGCATGATGGCCGGCGGCCTGGCGGCGCTGATGCTGCAGTCGCTGCACCCGCTGGCGCTGGCCGGGGTGTGGGACCACTCGGCCTTTCGCACCGACATCCTGGGCCGGCTGCGCAACACCACCGCATTCGTCAGCCGCACCACCTACGCTCCGCGCGCTGCCGCCGAGGCGGCCATCGCGCGCGTGCTCGAGATCCATCACGGCGTGCGCGGCGTCGCGGCCGACGGGCGCGCCTACAGTGCCGACGACCCGCACCTGCTCACCTGGGTCCACTGCGCCGAATGCTGGTGCTTTCTGCAGGCCTACCAGACCTATTGCCGCGCCGGCATGCCGCTCGCGCAGCAGGACCGCTACCTGGACGAGATGGCCCGCATCGCCGAGGCACTGGGCGCGCGCCAGGTGCCCAGGTCGCGCGCCGCGCTCGACGCCTTCTTCGCCGCCGCGCGCGCCGAGCTGGTGTTTGACGAGCGCACGCGCGAGGTGCTGCGCGTGCTGCGCACCATGCGCCTGCCGATCCCGATGGCCGGCCTCAGCCGCAACGTCTTCATCGGCGCCGCCGCCGTGCTGCTGCCCGACTGGGCGCTGGCGCTGATGGGCCGCACGCCGCTGCAGCGCCTGCGCGAGCGCGCCGCCGCGCGCGCCCTGCAGCTGCTCGCCCCCAGCATCCGCGGCGCCATGGCCGAAGGCGGCCTGGCCTGGCGCGCCTGCCGGCGCACCGGCGCCGACTACGCGGGCTTGTTCCGGTGGGAGTGAGCGCGTGATGAGAACACCGCGCCCTTGCACAGGCCTGCATCGATCGGCCGCGGCGCATCGCCCCACAGGAGGCACGCGCTGCTGACCCGCGCCAAGCCTTGGCCCGCCCAAGGCACGCCCCCCAGGCGCAACGGGCAGAATACGGGCGTCTGCTCTGTCCAAACCGCCTTCGACCCATGCTCGCCAACCTCACCCCCTTCCTGCTGCACTGGGCCATCACGGCATTCGGCCTGTGGGTGGCCAGCCATGTGTTCAAGGGCCTGCGCTTTGACGGCGGCAGCGCGCTGGTGGTGGCGGCCCTGTTGCTGGGACTGGCCAATGCGGTGGTGCGGCCGCTGCTGGTGCTGCTGACGCTGCCGCTCACGCTGCTCACCTTCGGGCTGTTTTTGCTGGTGATCAACGCGCTGGTGCTGATGCTGGTGGCGAAGCTGGTGCGGGGCTTTCACCTGGACGGCTTCTGGACGGCGTTCTGGGCCAGCATCTTCATGGCCCTGTTGAGCCTGGTGCTGGGCACCTTCGTGCTGGGCGGAACACCCGAGTTCACGATCCGGACCAGCCCCGGACCGGAGGGCTGGATCTGACCCGAATACTATTTATTTGATAGCTTGTTGCGCTTGATGGGCAAGCGTCAGCACCCATTTTTGCCAACCAAGGCGACGCGCCGATGCATCCGGCGCGATCGGCGATCGACTTGATGGCGCCCCGGGTTTCGGCTCACCAGCCGTTGCCCACGCTCACGCCCCAGCCGCCGCGGCCGTGGTGACCGAAGGCGCCGCCCACCGACAGGTTGACGCCCACCGGCGCGATGAACATCGGCGCCGGCCGCACATAGACCGGCGTGCCGACGGGCTGCGTGTAGGGTTGGACGTAGGGCTGCGCGTACGGCTGCACATAGGGCTGCGGCTCAAGCGACGCATAGGCCGGCGGGGCCGTGACCACCGGCGCGGGCTGCGGATAGCTGGCCACGGGCGGCGCCGGGTAGGTCTGCACCGGTCCGGCGTCCGGCGCACCGGCCGCCACGGGCACTGCAATCCAGGCGCCGGGGGCCTGCGCCGTGTGCGTGTGCCAGGTCTGGCCGTCCAGCTCGTAGCTGACGTCATAGCCCGTCAGGCGTTGCTGATAGACCGTGCGGCAACGCCCGTAGGCGGCCTGTTGCGCCTCGGCCGCGTTGCCCAGCAGCGCGCCGCCCAGCGCGCCCACGGCGGCCCCGGCAAAGTGGCCGCCGCCGCTGCCGAACTGGCTGCCCACCACGGCGCCCAGCAGGGAGCCGACGGCGGCGCCCGCGCCACTGGTTTGCCCGTAGGCGGGCGCGCACTGGGTCACCGGCACGCTCTGGTACACCGGCGCGGCCGCCAGCACGCGCGCATTGACCAGCGACTGCGCCCAGGCGCCGGGCGCGGCCAGCATCCAGGCGCCCGCGCCCAGCGCGGCCAAGGTGACAGCAGATCGTGTTTTCATGATTTCTGTCCTTTCGTGCGCCCGCTCGCGTGCCGCGGCGGCGCATGTCCTTTCAACGATGTCGCCCGCCCGCGCGCAGACAGGCTTTACCCAAACGAAACACGGCAGGCATGACAAATTGCAAGCGCACGGCGTCAGGCCCGATACGAGGTCAGCACCACGTCGGCCGCCTGCGCGCGCAGCGGCAGCAGGGCCTGATAGGCGCCGGAGTGAAACCAGTTCTCGGCCGCCTGCGCGTCGGCAAAACGGATCACCACGATGTCGGTGTGGGGCATGGCACCGGCAAACACCGCTGCCTTCTGTCCGCGAAACACCAGCTCAGCGCCCCACGGCGCCAGCGTGGCGGGCACGCGGGCTTGGTATTGTTGCCACTTGTCGGCATCCTTGACGGTGATGTGACCCACCACATAGGCCATGCTCATGCGGACTCCTTTGATCGGTCGTTCTCCCGCGAACAACGCGGGCTCCCTCACTGTGTCACGAAAGCGAGTTGAATGTGAAACACGAGATTTTCGGCCCCACCGGGCGCCGCGTGCCGGTCATAGGCCAGGGCAGCTGGTTCATCGAGTCGGGTGATCGCCGCCAGGCCGTCGCGGCATTGCAGCGCGGCATCGAGCGCGGCATGACGCACATCGACACCGCCGAGATGTATGGTGACGGCGCCGCCGAGCAATTGGTGGGCGAGGCCATCGCCGGGCGACGCGACGCGGTGTTCCTGGTCTCCAAGGTGCTGCCACACCACGCCTCGCGCCAGGGCGCGGTGGCCGCCTGCGAGCGCAGCCTGCGCGCGCTGGGCACCGACCATCTGGACGTCTATCTGCTGCACTGGCGCGGCCCCCACCCGCTGGCCGAAACCTTTGCCGCTTTCGAGCGCCTGCGTCAGGACGGCAAGATCGGCGCCTGGGGCGTGAGCAACTTCGACGTGGACGATCTGGACGAGGCGCTGGCCGTGGCCGGCCCCGGCCGCATCGCCTGCAATCAGGTGCTCTGCCACTTGGGCGAGCGCGCCATCGAGCACGCCGTCACGCCCTGGTGCCGGCGGCACGGCGTGGCCGTGGTGGCCTACAGCCCCTTCGGCCATGGCGAATTTCCGCGCGCCACATCACCCGGTGGGCGCGTGCTGGCCGACATTGCCGTCGCCCACCACGCCACGCCGCGCCAGGTCGCGCTGACCTTTCTGGTGCGCCAGCCGGGCGTGTTCACCATCCCCAAGGCCGCCAGCGCCGTGCACGCCGAGGACAACGCCGGCGCCGGCGCGCTGGTGCTGAGCGAGGACGAGACCGCCCGCATCGACGCCGCCTTCCCGCGCGGGCCCCAGCCTGATTGTTTGCCGATGATTTGACCCGGCGCGGTTCACGAATCCCACGCCGGGTTCCACACCACTTCCCACAGGTGCCCGTCCGGGTCCTGGAAGTAGCCGCCATAGCCACCCCAGAAGGTGTCGTGCGCAGGCTTGACGATGAGCGCCCCCGCCGCAGCCCCGCGCGCCACCACCGCATCCACCCGGCGCGCGAGCCGACGTTGTGGCCCAGGGTGATGACGGTGACGCGCGGTTTCATTTTGGCGGGTCTCCCCAACGCCAGCGCGGCGGCTCGCCCTTGACCCAGCACACCGCCAGCAGTGCGGCCCAAAGCACGGCCGTGTAGATCAGGAAGGCCAGCAACTCGCGCGGGGCGGCAGCCAAATCGCCCCCATCACCAGCAAGGCGATGAAGACCAGCATGACCACCCACCCTTGCCACGCCGTCGGCAAGCCCCAACCCCAGCCGTAACGCTTGGCCGGGAACCAGTAGCGCGGTGAATCATTCATGCCCGTCGTTCCCAAAGTCTCAGCATCCCGTGACGCGACGCATCATTCGCCGCGCAAAAAACTCAAAGAACCGAAGGGCCGCGGAGCAGGCCGTGCCAGCGATCACCGTGGCCGGGGTTTCCCGGCCACTGGCGATGCCCCCTTCAGGGTGGGCGCAACATCGCGCAGCGAGTGGAGACTGAGGGTGTTTCATCTCACCCGCGCAGCGGCAGCGCCGCGCCGATGGCGATGAACACGCCGCCGCACACCCGATTGAAGCGCCGGCCCACGCGCACCAGCCAAGGCCGGATGCGATGCGCGGCGCTGGCCAGCACGTATTCAGTGATGATTTCGGTGGCCATGAAGGTGCCCGCCAGCAGCGCAAACTGCAGCCACAGGCTGCCGTGCGGGTCGATGAATTGCGGCAGGAAGGCGGCAAAGAACAGCAAGGCCTTGGGGTTGCTCACCGCCGACAGCAAGCCCTGGCGAAACATCGCGCCGCCGCTGGCTTGCACCGGCGCTGCGCCATCGGCCGCTGCCACCGGCGGTGCGCGCCACACCTGAATGCCCAGCCACATCAGATACGCGCCGCCCACCCATTTGAGCACCGCCAGCCAGGTCAGCGAGGACTGGAGCAGCGCGCCGATGCCGAACATGGACAGCGCGATGAGGGCCACAAAACCCAGCGCCCCGCCGGCGATGGTGAACAGCGTCTTGCGCCGCCCGTGCAGCGCGCCGTGCGTGAGCGCCAGCAGGCCGTTGGGCCCGGGCGAGAGCGACAGGCCGATGGAGGCCAGCAGATACAGGAGCCAAGTGTCGAATGCCATGTGCAAGCGCCGCGCGGTGTGCCAACTGCCCCATTGTGCGGCGTGCCGGCGGCGTGCGCAGCAGGCCGCGCGCCGGGTGTAGACGAAGACTGTGCGAAGACCTACCATTCGACTCCCGACTTGCCCGAGCCTTGGACTGCGCCGCCCAGCGCCTGACTGGCGGCACCGCCCGACGCAGCCTCCGGATCCCCGCGACAAGTGGAACCCCCTCCAGGAGCCCAGGCCATGCTGAAACCCATCCGTCTGCTCGCCGCTGCTGCGCTTGCCGCGTGCGCCCTGTTCGCCAACGCCCAGGAGGGCGCGCCCAAGCAGCAAGAATTCGCGCCCGCGTCCGGCTCGGGGCGCGTGGTGGTGCTGATCTCGGGGCAAACGGGCATGCCCAACTACGTCGCCACCGCGCAGCAGTTGGCCGACGCGGGCTTTTACACCGTGCTGGTGGACGGCAACGACTTCTGGATCAAGGACACGCACCGCGCGTTGGCCATGCTCAAGGACGTCATCGCACGCGCCCAGGCCAGCGCCCACGCGCTGCCCGGCAAGGTGGGCGTGGTGGGCTACTCGCTGGGCGGCGGCGTCGCCATCGCCTATGCGGCCAGGATGCCCGAGACCGTGGCCACCGTGGTCGCCGGCTACCCGCTGACCTCCTTCATCAAGGACCCGGCCGAATACGTCACCCGCATCAAGGTACCGATCCAGATGTTTGCCGGCACGGCCGACACCTACAAGGACTGCTGCCTGATCGAGACCGCGCGCAAGCTGGCCGACGCAGCAGGCAGCGCATCGCCCCCCATGTTGACGCTGAAGGAGTACGAGGGCGTGGGCCACGGCTTCAACCTGCCCAACGCGTCGCGCAAGGACGTGCCCGCCGCGCAGGACGCGATGAAGCGGACGATTGCGCAGCTCAGGCAAGACCTGTCGGCCGAGGCGGCCAAGTAGCGTGCGGGCCGGCGCGCGCCCACGTCACGGGGCACTATCATCGTGCGGCCAACATCCACCCAGGAGATGCTCATGCATGCAACCCTCCGCGCCGCGGCCCTCGCCGCGCTGGCCCTTGGCCTGGCCGCCAGCGCCCATGCCGACGTGTTCACCAAGGAGCAGCTGATCCATCTGAACAAGGACAAGCCCGCCGGCGGCCACGGCGTGCTGGTGGGCGAGTACGCCTTCACGCGCGACAAGGCCACCAAGGACCAGGCGATCAAGGAGATCAGCTGGCTCACGCTGGCGCCGGGCGACTCGATCGGCTATCACCCGCACGTCACCAACGAGGACACCTACATCATCGTCTCGGGCCAGGGCACGTTCAAGGACAAGGACGGGCGCGATGTGCCGGTGAAAGCCGGCGACGTGACGATCGTGCGCAAGGGCGAGAGCCACGGCCTGGCCAACACCGGCAGCGTGCCGCTGGTGTTCATCGACGTCATTGCCGAGCAGTAGCCGGCGCCTCGGATCGACCGTGCGGTGGCGAATCACCGCCAGAAACGGTGTCGGACCGATCTTCCGAGCGCGCCCAAGGCCAAACCATGAACCGCCGATCACCGCTGCTGCGGTGGCTGGGCATTGCCCCCAGCCTGTTGGCCGCATCCGCCGGCGCGCTGGCCATGCCGGGCGGCTTTGAGTGGGCACCCGGCAACGCCAACGCACTGCCCCTGCAAGCGCTGGCCGTGGAGCGCATCCCGGGCCGAATGCCACCGTGGCCCAGCTCGGCGCTGCTGCACGACGAGGCGCAGCCACCCACCTACTGGGTGGCCGCAGGCCTGGGCGTGCCGCGCCATGGCATTGCCGACCACCCGCTGGCAGCCGCCTGGCGCGTGGAGGCCACGCCCGCCTGCGCACGCTTGGTCAGCGTGCCCATGGCCGACGTCAAGGCCCCCGGCGTGCGCGTGGTGCAACACAACGAGCTGCTGCCCATGACCTGCGCGAGCGGCTTTGCCGACGACTGCACCAGCACGGACGGCCTGTTGCGAATAAACATCACTTTTGCGGGAAAGCAACGCGTGCGCACCGTGCGCGGTGGCTTCTTCGGCAGCGAAGGGCCGATTCAGCAAGCGCTGTACACCGGCACCCGCATGCTCGCCATCACCGACCGGCCCTCCGGCCGCAGCGTGCAGTTGACCGAGCGGCTGCGCGACACGCCGGCCTACACCGCGCCGCAAACCGACATCCGCTACCTGCCCGGCCTGCGCCGCGTGCTGCTGCTGGGCGTGGTACTGGAGGGCGGTGTGCCCGGCGCGCACTGCGTGGCCTTGCCGGAGGCTGCTGCCGCCACTGCCCGATGAATCGGCCCGGGAGCCTGTGACTCGACCGTTGCTTGACCGTTGCGATCGCGCGACACCATGAAAAAAGCCAGCCTGGTGGCTGGCTTTCTTGTCGGCGCAAGCCGCTCCGTCCGAGTCGGGCCGGGCGGTGGGCCGCCGGCAACTCACTTCTTGTTGGCGTCTTTTGCCATGTCGGCATTGGTTTCCGGCGGGGTGCTCGGGCCGGCCAGGCGCTTCTTGCGGGCGGCCTGACGTTCGGCCTTGGTGGCCTTGCCGCCCTTGCCTTCAGCGTTTTTTGCCATCGCGGCGTTGGTTTCAGGGGTGCCGGTTCCAGCCAGGCGCTTCTTGCGGGCGGCCTGCCGCTCTGCCTTGGTGGCGTGCCCAGCTTGGGCCTGGTTGCCGCGCGCCATGTCCGCATTGGTTTCAGGGGCGGCCGCGGGGGCCTGGGCCAA
>NZ_JAXMEM010000006.1:0-339470 GCF_046348305.1 Ottowia sp. | reverse complement strand
GGCCGACGTCGCCAAGGGGCACCCGGCCGCGCGGGCGCGCGACGACGCCATCAGCCACGCGCGCTTCGAGTTTCGCTGGGAAGACCAGTTCAACCTGGGACTGGACCCGGACACCGCGCGCGATTTTCATGACGAAACCCTGCCCAAGGACAGCAGCAAGACGGCGCACTTTTGCAGCATGTGCGGGCCCAAGTTCTGCTCGATGAAGATCACGCAGGAGGTGCGTGACTTTGCGGCGGCCAAGGGGCTGAACGAGGCCGAGGCGCTGCAGGCCGGCATGGACGAGAAGTCGGCGGAATTCGCCAAGCAGGGCGGCGAGTTCTACATTCCCATTGCCAAGATTTAAAGCCAGATTGCCGTCTGGCGACCGGTGGATGGGCGCCAGCAGCTATCAATTCAATAGTTTTCATGACCAACTCGATGCACATCGGCATTGCCGGCGCCGGCCTGCTGGGGCGCCTGCTGGCCTGGCGGCTGGCGCGCGCCGGGCATGCGGTGCAGGTGTTTGACGCGGCGGCCGGGCCCGAGCCGGTGTTTCGCAGCCAAGCGCCCGAGCAGGGATATGTGCCGACGGCGGCCGGCTTCACGGCGGCGGGCATGCTCAGCCCGATGGCCGAGCTGGACAACGCCGAGCCCGGCGTGGCGGCGCTGGGCTGGCGCTCGATTGCGCTGTGGCGGCGGATCGTGGCCGCGCTGCCCACGCCGCAACCTCTGCTGTCGGTGCAGGGCAGCTTGTTATTGGCGCATCGCGGTGATGCGGGGGCGGCGCAGCGCGTGCTCGATCGCTTGCACGCGGCCACGATGGCGCCCGCGTGGCAGCGCGCCAGTCCGCCCGAACTGGTGCAGGCGCTGGACCTAGCGGCCTTGCGCGCGCTGGAACCGTCGATCGCCGGCCCGGCGCAGGCCTGGCTGCTGCCGGGCGAGGGCTTCATCGACACGGTGGCCGCCATGCACGCCTTGCACGCCGACGCAGCGCAGGCGCAGTGGCACTGGGGTCAGCCGGTGCTGGCGGTGGACGCGGGCGCGGGCGGCGGCACGCTGCGCCTGGCGGGTGGGCGGGTGCTGGCCTTCGATGCGGTGATTGATGTGCGCGGTGTGGGTGCCCGGGGGCTTGCTCCTTCGCCCCTTTTGGGAGAGGGCGGGGGTGAGGGGCCGGCGGTGGTGACTGAGCGCGCGCCGCCGGCCCCCACCCCAACCCTCCCCCAGCGGGGGAGGGAGCACCCTCACCCCAACCCTCTCCCGCGAGCGGGAGAGGGGGCAGACCGGCGCGATGCGGGCGCCATGGGCGTGCGCGGCGTGCGCGGCGAGGTGATCACGCTGGACTGCCCCGGCCATGGTCTGACTCGGCCGGTGCGGCTGCTGCACCCGCGCCACCGCGTCTATATCGTGCCGCGCTCGGCGCGTCAGTTGATCGTGGGCGCCAGCGAAATTGAAAGCGAGGACCGCTCGCCCGTCAGCCTGCGCACGGCCGTCGAGCTGATGGCGGCGGCGCACAGCGTGCTGCCCGCCCTGGCCGAGGCGCGCATCGAGCGCCTGGACGTGAACCTGCGCCCCGCGCTGCCGGACAACAACCCGCGCATCGATCATGCCGGCCGCAAGCTGGCCATCAATGGCCTGTTTCGCCACGGCTGGCTGCTGGCGCCGGCGCTGGTGGAACAGGCCTTGCAGCAAACCGGTTGGGCGCTGCCGATGACCGCACAAACGGAGCTTGCATGAGCGACCTGGACTCGACCCCAACCGTGGCCATCCAGGTCGATGGCGCCGCGCGCCAGGTGGCTGCGGGCACCACGCTGGCGCAACTGGTCGATGCGCTGGGCCATGCGCCGCAGGCGGTCAGCACGGCCGTCAACGCGCAGTTCGTGGCGCGGGCGGCGCGGCACAATCGCGTGCTTCAGGCCGGCGATCAGGTGCTGCTGTTTCAGCCCATCGTCGGCGGCTAGGCGGTCGATGGACAGCAATCGAAAAAAACTCGGGGTGGGCGCGCTCACCGCGCTGGTGGTGGGCTCGATGGTGGGCGGGGGCATCTTCTCGATCCCGCAGAACACGGCGGCCAGCGCGGGCGTGGGCGCCACGGCGCTGGCCTGGGGCATCACCGGCGTGGGCATGCTGGCGCTGGCTTTCGTGTTCGTCAACCTGGCGCTGCGCCAGCCGAAGCTGGATTCGGGCATCTACGCCTATGCGCGTGCCAGCTTCGGGCCGTTTACCGGCTTCAGCTCGGCCTGGGGCTACTGGTTCATGGCGGTGCTGGGCAACGTGGGCTACTACGTGCTGCTGTTCAGTACCCTGGGCCACTACTGGCCGGTGTTCGGCGACGGCAACACCAAAGTCGCGGTGGCCTGCGCCTCGGTCATGCTGTGGGGCACGCACGCGCTGGTGCTGCGCGGTGTGCGCGAGGCGGCGCTGATCAACCAGGTGACCACGGCCGCCAAGCTGGTGCCGCTCTTGCTGTTCGTCGTGCTGGTGGCGCTGGCCTTTCAGCCCGGCGTGTTCCAGGCCGACGTGTGGGGCCGTGCCAACCCCCGGCTGGGCAGTGTGCTGGAGCAGGTGCGCGGCATGATGCTGGTCACCGTGTGGGTGTTCATCGGCGTGGAGGGGGCCAGCGTGTATTCGGCCTACGCCGCGCGGCGCGTGGACGTGGGGCGCGCCACGCTGGCGGGCTTTTTGTTTGTGCTGGCGCTGCTGGTGGCCGTCAGCCTGCTGTCGATGGGGGTGATGGCGCAGCCCGAGTTGGCCGCGCTGAAGAATCCGTCGATGGCCTACGTGCTGGAGCGCGCCGTGGGCCCGTGGGGCGCCGTGCTGATCAGCGTGGGTTTGTTCATCTCGTTGTCGGGGGCGCTGCTGTCGTGGCTGATGCTGTCGGCCGAGACGCTGTATTCGGCCGCGCGCGACGGCGCGGCTCCCGCCTGGCTGGCGCGCGAGAACGCCCGTGGCGCGCCCGCGGCGTCGCTGTGGCTGACCAGCGCCTCGGTGCAGCTTTTTCTGCTGGTGACCCTGGTCAGCGAATCGACCTACCTGTCGCTGGTCAACCTGGGCACGGCCATGATCTTGCTGCCCTACACCGGCGCCGCCGGCCACGCGCTGAATGTGGCGCTGCGCGGCGAGAGTTACCACGTGGGCGAGGGCCAACGCCGGCGGCGCGACGCGGCGGTGTCGGCGCTGGCGCTGCTGTACGCGCTGTGGCTGGTGTATGCCGGCGGCATCAAGTATTTGCTGCTGGGCTGCCTGCTGTACGCGCCGGGCGCGCTGCTGTATGCCTGGGCGCGGCGCGAGCACGGACGAGCGGTGTTTTCGCGGCGCGAATGGGCGGGCTTTGGATTGCTGGTGCTGGCGGCCCTGGTGGCTGCCGTGGGGCTGCGCCAGGGATGGCTCACGTTGTGATGCAAGGGATCGATTCGATGACGACAGACAAACCGGGTGATGACCATTGGCATGTGGGCGAGGTGCGGCTGGCCAGTCGCTTCCTGCTCGGCACGGCCGGCTACCCCTCGCCGCAGGTGCTGGGCGATGCCATTGCCGCGTCGGGCACGCAGATCGTCACCGTGGGTCTCAAGCGCCAGTTGGCGGCGGGCGGCGACAACGGCTTCATCGACATCATCCGCGCTGCCATGCGCCGGCAGGGCGCGCGCCTGCTGCCCAACACCGCCGGCTGCACCACGGCGCGCGAGGCGGTGCAGCTGGCCCACATGGCGCGCGAGCTGTACGACACGCCCTGGGTCAAGCTGGAGGTGGTGGGCGATGACTACACGCTGCAGCCGGATCCGGTCGAGTTGGTCGAGGCCGCGCGGCAACTGGCGCGCGATGGCTTCACGGTGTTTCCGTACTGCACCGACGATCTGGTCACCTGCAAGCGCCTGCTGGACGCGGGCTGCCCGCTGCTCATGCCTTGGGGTGCGCCCATTGGCTCGGGCCAGGGCCTCATCAACCCCTTTGCGCTGCGCCTGCTGCGCGAGCGCCTGCCGGGGGTGGTGCTGATCGTGGACGCCGGCATCGGCGCGCCCAGCCACGCGGCGCAGGCGCTGGAGCTGGGCTTTGATGCCGTGCTGCTCAACAGCGCCGTCAGCCAGTCGAGCGACCCGGTGCGCATGGCGGGCGCCTTTCGCCAAGCCATCGAGGCGGGGCGGGCGGCGTATCGCGCCGGCGTGATGGCGCGCCAGGACTTTGCCGTCGCCACCACGCCGGTGACGGGCAATCCGCTGCTGATCGGATAGGGCTGTGACGCCCGTGCAGCAAGCGCAAGGCGCTTCGGATATCGGAGCAAGGCCGCCCATCGTCTGGAGCATTGCCGGCAACGACAGCGGCGGTGGCGCGGGCCTGAGTGCCGATGCGCGCGCCGCCCAGGCCTTTGGCGTGCACCTGTGCCCGGTGGTGGCGGCCATCACGGCGCAGAACTCGGTGGGCGTGATGCGCGTTGTGCCCGTTGATCCGGATGTGCTGGATGCGCAGTTGGCCGCGCTGGCGGGCGACATGCCGCCGGCGGCCGTCAAGACGGGCCTGCTGGGCAGCGCTGACAACGTGGCCGTGGTGGCGCGCTGGATCGACCGGCTGCGCGCGCGCGGCCCGGTGGCACTGGTGATCGACCCGGTGCTGGGCGCGACGACGGGTGCCGCGTTTGCCGACGACGCCGTGCTGCGCGCCTACCGCGAGCTGCTGCTGCCGCGCGCCACGCTGGTCACGCCCAACGAGCGGGAGGCGTGGCGGCTGGTGGGTGACGTGGGGGGCACGGCGGATCAAGTACCAACCGAGGCAACCATCCCTGCACTCGCGCAAGCCATGCGCGCGAGAGGCGCCCAAACCGTCGCCATCACCGGCGGCGACAGCGCGCACGCGCTGGGCCTGGCGCTCGACTGGATCGACACGCCGCACGCCCGCGGCTGGCTGGCACTGCCGCGCATCGACACGGCCCACACCCACGGCACCGGCTGCACCTTCGCCACCAGCGCGGCTTGCGCGCTGGCGCTGGGCTTTGTCGCGGCCGACGCGCTGGTGCTGGCCAAGATGGCAACCGCGCACGCCATCGACTGCGGCCATGCGGCCGGGCAGGGCGCGGGGCCGGTGGCCGCAGCTGCCGGATTTGGCGCATTGCCCGCACGGCTGCCGCTCATGAGCTGGAGCGAAGACTTTGATTTTGATAGCTGGCTGCGCTTTATTGACGGGGGGGATAGGCCAGTTTCATCAAAATCGGAGGACATCGGCCTGTACGCCATCGTGGACACGGCCGAGCGCGTGCGCCAGGTCGTGCAAGCGGGCGTGCGGGTGGTGCAGCTGCGCATCAAGACCCCCGACGCGCCCGACGCGGCCTGGCATGCCGCGTTGCACGAGTCCATCGCGCAATCGCTGCTGGCGTGCCGCGCCGCTGGCGCGACCCTGGTCGTCAACGACCACTGGCGCCTGGCGGTCGAGCTGGCCGGAGAGAAGGATCGCCGCCATTTGGCCGTGCACCTGGGCCAGGAAGACCTGCTGGCCCTGGGCGACGCGGGCCGCGCCGCGCTGGCGGCCAGCGGGCTGCGCCTGGGCATCAGCAGCCACAGCCTGTGGGAGCTGTGCCGCGCGCGCACGCTGGCGCCGGGGTACGTGGCCTGCGGCCCGGTGTGGCCCACGCTGACCAAGGCCATGCCCTGGCAGCCGCAAGGCCTGGACAACCTGGCCTGGTGGGTGCGCATGGCCGGCGTGCCGGTGGTGGCCATCGGCGGCATCCTGGAACACGCGCAGGCCGGGCAGGCGGCGCAAACCGGCGCGGCCGGGGTGTGCGTGGTGCGCGGGCTGGGGGATGACCTTGCAAGCAGCGTGCCTGCGTGGCAAGCGGCCATTGCCAGCGGGCGCGGGCAAGAGCGCTTGCCGACGCCGGCCCTGCCTCACCCATCGCTCCTGAACCAATAGCTGGCCGCGCACAGCGGGCGCGCGCCAACACCGAGTTTGACCATGACGCACATGACCCAGCAATACATTCGCGTGCTCACCATCGCCGGCAGCGACTCGGGCGGCGGCGCCGGCATTCAGGCCGACCTGAAGACCTTTGCCGCGCTGGGTTGCTACGGCATGAGCGCCATCACCGCGCTGACGGCGCAAAACACACAGGGCGTGACGGCCATCCACGCCGCGCCGGCCGACTTTCTGGTGGCGCAAATCGACGCGGTGATGGGCGACATCGGCGCGCACGCGGTCAAGGTCGGCATGCTGCACGCCCCCGAGATCGTGCGCACCGTGGCCGCCGCCATCGACCGCCACGGCATGGCGCCCGTGGTGCTCGACCCGGTGATGGTCTCGGCCACCGGCGCACCGCTGATCGAGCCGGCCGCGGTGCAGGCCATCGTGCGCGAGCTGTTTCCACGTGCGGCGATCATCACCCCCAACCTGGATGAAGCCGCGCTGCTGCTGGGCCGGCCCATCACCGCTGTTGCGGACCTGGAAAGCGCGGCGCAAGCGCTGATCGGCCAGGGCGCGCACGCCGTGCTGCTCAAGGGCGGCCACCTGCCGGGCGACGCGGTGCATGACGTGCTGGCCATTGCCGGCCAGGCGCCGCTGCGCATGGTGGATGCGCGCATCGCCACGCGCAACCTGCACGGCGCGGGCTGCACGCTGTCGTCGGCCGTGGCGGCCCACCTGGCGTTGGGCCTGGCGCTGCCCGATGCCGTGCGCGCGGCGCGGCAGTATGTGCGCGCGGCGCTGCTCGCAGGCGCGCCGGTGCGAACCGGCCACGGCGTGGGGCCGCTCGATCACGGCTTTGCGCCGTGTCCCATGGTGCTGCGCGAGCACGGTTGAGCGCCCTGCAGGCCGGCGCAATCCGGTGCCGATATTGATGCCGAAAGATGTAACTTGATACCGATTTATTGCGTGACATACGCCTGAAGGAATACACAAACCGACATCCGGCGTCTTACCATCGCATCGTCGGTTTCGCCAGCGCGGCGGGCTGGCCAAGCACCTGCGAGGGGCGGCACCCAACGCAGGCGGCCCAGCGCATGACGGGTCCGACGGCCAAGAGAAGGAAGCCGGACATGGCCCCGCAAACCCTTGCATGCCCGAGCCCCGTCGGGCCCGCGCCGCAGCCGGCGCGCGCAGTCTGGATCGACCTGCGCTGCCAACCCGATGCGCGCAGTCTGTGGCTGGACGCCGCGTCGCAGGGTGACTGGGTGCGCCTCACCCGGTTGGCGGACTTGGGCGGCGCCGTCGCGCGCCAGCGGGCGCAGTTTGCCTGTATCGAATTCGACTACCCGGACCGCACCCGGCTGGCCGCCGTGCCGCTGCTGCGGCGCGAGTTTCCGGCGCTGCCGCTGTTGATGTTCACCGAATACCACACGGAGGCGCTGGCGATCTGGGCGTTTCGCTGCCGGGTGTGGGACTACCGCGTCAAGCCCGTCAGCGCCGACACGCTGGCGCGGCTGATCCAGGCCGCGGGCGCCTTTGTCCGCCGCGTGACGCTGGACGGAGGCTGGCTTGCTCCGGCGCTGCCACCCGGCCTGCTGGCGCCGGCTGGGCACCTGCGCCGGCCTTTGACGGCGCCGCCGCGCACCGCGGCGGCGGTGGCCTGGGTCGGCGAGCACTATGCCGAGCCGTCCCCGGTCAAGGCCGTCGCCGAGCTGTGCCACCTGTCCGAGTCCGAGTTCAGCCGCGCCTTCCATCGCGAGCAGGGCGTGTCGTATCGGCGCTTCCTGCTGCATTACCGCATCGACCGGGCGCGCGAGTTCCTGGCCGAGCCGCGGGCGTCGGTGTCGCAAGTCGCGTATGAGGTGGGCTTCAACGACCTGTCTTACTTCGGGCGCGTGTTTCGACGCCTCGTGGGCGTGCCCGCCTCGCATTTCCGGCAACGCCTGCAGGTGCAGGCTGTCGCGGCGCTGTCGGCCCACGCAGAATCGTTCCAGTCAAGCGCAGATCAGGGCTAACGCCACCCGCCGTCGCCGCGGCAAGCTGGCGGCTCCGTTCACATGCGCGTCCCGCCGGCTCATCGATGGGACGCGTGCCCGAGGAGCGCAGCATGACCAAGATCGTCGGCGAACTGGATCTGAGCCAGATCCCGGATGCGGAGTACAAGCCCGAACTGGAACTGCGCGTGGCCGTCGTGCGCGAGGACAGCGTCCTCGGATCGGTCGTGCTCAAGCCGGCCGGTGCCAAGCAGCGGCGCCTGCCTTTCGAGGTGGAGTTCACGCCGCCGCTGCTGCCCGGCGCGCGCCGGCCGTGTCCGGTGGTGGTGCTGGCCGGTCCCAACTTGGCCGATCGCGAATTCCTGGCGCTGGACACCGTGCGCCACGTGGTGGACCTGGGCGCGGCGCCCGAGCGCGCCGCCGCACGGGCCGCGGCTGCGACGGCGGCACAACTGAAGATCGGCGCGGTCGCGGTCGACGCCTCCATCTACCGCTGCTGGTTGCTCTGCTGTCGCACCTACACCATCAACGGCCGCATCGTCTGCCGCCACTGGCAATACGACCCGCGGCGCCATCGCTGGAGCTTTTGCGACGAGCCCGTGCCCGGCGCCATGGTCGAGGCCTGGGACGTCGATCGCTTCTGGTGGTGGTTCTGGCGCGACGAAGTCGCCAGCGCCGTGACCGACGTCAACGGCAATTTCCACATGACCTTCCGCTGGTGCTGCCTGCGCTGGCGGCCGTGGCTGCGGCCCAACCCGGCGATCGATCCCGAGGTCTTGGCGCGCATTCAGCAGGTGCTGGCCGCGGCGCAACTGCCCTTGCCCTCGATCCCGCCCGGTCCGGACCCGGACCCGATGGTGTTCCAGCGCCTGCTGGGTGGCGCTGCCAGCCTGCCCGGGCCGGTGCTCGCCGCGGCGGGCTTGCCCGCGGTCCAGCAGCCAGCCGCCGCGTTGTCGGCGCAAGGCCTGCGCGCGCTGCTGCCGGCCTCGCCCGAACTGGCGGCGCTGCGCGTGTGGCCATGGTGGGAGTGGGACGACTGCGCACCGGACGTGGTGTTTCGCGCCACGCAGCGCTGCGATGGCCGCGTCAGCGTGATCTACGAGGAGTCCAACGCGCAGACGCGCTGGGACATTCCGACCACGCTGAACGTGACGCTGATCGCCAACGACCAGGCCTGCTGCCTGCCGAGCTGCCGCGACCCCGAATGCCCCGAATGCCTGACGCTCACGTGGGTCGGCTGCACGCCGGTTGACTTGATCAGCACCAACGCGGGCCCGCCCGACCTGCGCGGCTACGCCCGCGTGGCACTCGCCGATGCCGACCCCTGGAAGGACAACCCGTTCTTTGGTTCGCTGCAAATTCGCGGCGGCGTGGGCTGGGACGTGGACTACTTCAAGGTGCAGATCTCCCGGGACGGCGCGCCCTGGGTCGATCTGCCGGTGCCCGCGTTTGCCGGCTACGCGCGCCGCTACTGGACGGGCGGCGGCTTCTCGCCCTACATCGACTTCACGCCCAAGAACAACAGCGGCCAGACGGTCATCATGACCCGTCACCACTACGAGCAGCTCAACCCCGGGCTGCCGCAGTTTGGCGGGCAGGTGCTGTGGGACGACTACGACACCCTGTTCTACTTCGACAGCACGCAGCCGGGCCTGACGCCGGACGGCCTGTACGAGTTGCGCTTTGTGGGCTGGGCGGCCGACGCCGCCGACAAGCTGATCGCCAGCAGCGAGCGCATCCTGCCCACCTGCGGCCAGGACACGGCCGAGCGCGTGGACCTGCGCATCGACAACCAGGCGCGCGTGCACCCGGCGCCGTCGCTGGGGGGGCCGTGCAAGATCCCGCACGGGCTGGAATGCAACCCCGTCACGCTGTCCTGCGGCCTGATCCACCAGTACACGGTCGAGCCCGACTGCTACATCCGCGAGATCTGGAAAAACGAAGGCCAACCCGGCCAGAGCTGCGTCGCGGCCTGCGACATCGTGCGCCTGGAGCCCACCGACACGCTGACCATTCATTTCAGCGTGACCTGCCCGGCCACCGTGCAGGACGGCCACCTGGGAGGCTACTGGCTGCGCGCCGAGTACGGCGCCAGCCAGGCCTTCTACATCGTCGAGGCCGGCGGCGGCGTGGGCACGCTGGCGGGCGACCCGACGTCTGAGTTCGGCCCCGGCTACAGCCAGGCGCTGGCGCAGGGCGCGCCGCGCCCGCAGTGGTATGGCGGCGACTTCAAGGTCACGCTGCACGGATCGGACTTTCCGGGGTGCTGTGCCTACCTGCTGCGCCTGTGGGCCTGGAAGCGCACCACCAACGGCTGCTCCGATCCGACGGTGACGCACGTCAACCAGTTCGAGCTGAGCTTTACCGTGCTGCGCCCCGAAATGTGCCCGGATCTGTGCCCGCCGCCGCGCGATCCATCCGGGGCTGCTGGAGACAACGCGCCATGACGGCCAGAGCAAGCCGACGGCAACTCCCCGCGATGGACGACGGTCGTGACCCTGCTCGATTCCTGGCTGACGTTCGCGCTGGCTGCGCTCGCGACCTGGCGGGTCACGCACCTGCTGGCCGAGGAAGATGGCCCGGGCGCGCTGGTGCTGCGGCTGCGCATGCGGCTGGGGGCCGGCGGCCTGGGCGCCCTGATGGACTGCTTTCAGTGCCTGTCGCTGTGGGTGGCCATGCCGTTTGCCTTGGCCCTCGCGCACTCGGTGGCTGGTTGGGTCCTGGCCTGGCTGGCGCTGTCGGGCGCGGCCTGCCTGCTCGAGCGCATCGGCGCGGGGCGCCCGCCGTGGCCCGGCGATCCCCTGAACTTTCCGGAGAACAACCATGAGCTGTTGCGGACAAGGACGGATGGCCCTGAAAGCTAGTCAAGCGGCAACCTCGACCGCGCCGGCACGGACCTGGCCCGGTGTGCAGGCGCGGACGATCGCGCCGCCCCGCGCGGGCGTCCCGCTGCGCTACCTGGGCGCCGCACCCATCGTGGTGCGTGGCCCCGTCACCGGCATGGCCTATTCGTTTGCCGGCGGCCGCAACATCCAGCCCGTGGACGCGCGCGACCTGCCGGGTTTGTTGAAAAAAGGAATCTTCCGCGGTGGCGGTTGAAGGAGAAAGTCATGAGCACGAAACTGGACGACCCCAAGAAATTGGCCGAACTCAAGAAGCAGCTCGAGGCGCTGGCGGGGCATGAGATCGATGCCAGCCCGCAGCAGATCATCAAGTTCCGCTATCCGGTCAGCTCAAGCACCTCCGCCGACGGCAGCACGACCTGGCGCAGCATCTTCCTCCCGGGCAAGAGCTGTAGCGACGCGAACCTGCTGGACGTGGACGGTGCCGGTTGGACGGGCGCCAATGGCCAGCAGACCTTTTTGCTCAGCGACGTCCTGTGCTGGTCGAGCTTCGTGTTTGCCTACCCGGCCAACGTCGTGGCCACCGCGCGCGGCGCCAGCCCGTTCTTCCTGACCACCGACTACCACACGGTCGGCCCCGCGCCCGGCACCTTGAACACGGACCTGCAGATCACCGTGTACGCGTGGCAGCCGGGCGGCGCCCCGGCGCCGGGCGTCTCGTACGACTGGCGTTGCCGCGTGGTTTCGGTGCCCATCATTTTCTGAAGCGCACACCCGCAGCGCGCCGCTCGTTCGCAACGCGTGTCCTTTCATCGCATGACCGGAGCAACACCATGGCCACCTCGACCAACGACAAACCCTCCACCGTGGCCTGCTGCCCGGACCTGGCGCCAGACGATGTCTGCGATGAACTGGACTTTTTCTACCGCCTGACTTCGTGGACGACGGTGGCCGGGCGGCCCGGCACCGTCGCGCCGGCACCCATCCCGGTCGAGGTCAAGCTGCACTTTCACCTGAAGCGCTGCCGCGGGCCGCTGGCGCTGGGCGACCTGCTCTACACCACCACCTTGCTTCCGGGCGAGAAGGTGCGCCTGTTCACCTCGGACCGCCGCAGCAAGTTCACCTTCGACACCGAGAGCAAGTTCGGCTATCGCAATTCGCAGTCGTCGGAAGAGTCCTTCTTCATGCAGCAGATGAGCGACTCGCTGTTCGACGTCAACTCGCGCGACACCGCGCACTCCAGCAACCAGTCGCACTCGCACGTGGACGGCAAGGCCGACGCCGGGGTCAACATCTTCGGCCTGGGCGGCTCGGCCAGCATGAGCGGCAACTTCGACGCCAACTCGGTGTCGGACTTTCTGGGCGAGCACAGCGCGCACGCGCAATCGTCGTCCAAGGCTGCCGAAATGGGCGTGCGCAAGGCCTCCAGCGTGTCGATCGGCGAGGCGCAAAGCCGCACCCACACCGAAAGCGAATCGCAGGACCATTACGAATCGGCCTCGCGCGAGTTCCAGAACGGCAACGACTGCCACGCCCTCACGTTCTACTTCTACCAGATCAACAAGACGCAGACCATCAGCTACACGCTCGAATCGGTGGACCTGCGCGCCATGATGGACACCGACCCGGCCAGCGACTTCACGCGCGTCGCGGCCACCCCGCTGGACCCCAGCACCGGCGTGGGCGTGCTGTCCAACAACGTCCTGTCGACCGACGCCAATCGCCGCGCGAGCTACCTGGAAGCGGCCACCCAAGTCGAAGGCAGCGACCGATTGGCCGCCGGCGCGGCGCTGCGCCAGCAAATCCCGGTGCTGGCGATCGCCACGCGGGCGCAGGCGATCAAGCAGGTGCGGGACAGCCTGGTCAATGCGGGGCTGCTGGACAAGAGCGGCACGGTGTCGGCTGATGCGCAGAAGCGCTACTCCTTCACGCGCCAGTCCTCGCTGCCCACGCCCGGCGTGCTGGTCAAGGGCTGCCTGGACGAGTGCAACGTGTGCGAGTCCACGCGCCTGCAGTTGATCGAGCTCGACATCGAGCGCAAGCAACTGGAGAACGCCTTGCTGCAAAAGCAGATCGCGCTGCTGGAGCAATCGCAGGAATACCGCTGCTGTCCGCCGGCGCCGGTGATCGAGTCCTGAGCCGCCGGGCTGCGCGGCGTCGCCGACACAAGCGGCGTGCGGGTCGGGTGCCAAACAATGCAACGGAGGATAAGCCATGTTGAGAATCGAGATCGACGTCTTCTCCGGCCGGCCCAATCCGGTCTGGATGCTCACCGACGAGGCCGAGACGAAGCGGCTCATCGGAGCGATCGCCGAGGCCAAGGGTGCACTGGCCAAGCCGGGCACGGGTTTCACGGGGCTTGGCTTGCGTGAGGTGCGCGTCAGCTTCATGGCCGACGACCCGGTGCGTCCGCGGGGCGTGCCGCAGTCGTTCGCGCTTGCGTCCACCGCCAGCGCGGACCTGAAGGCCTCGGGCGTCCTTGCCCGGGGCCTGATTGAAACGATGCCGGTGTCCCCGCGCATTCACCAGGTGGAGCACGCGATCACGCCGCTGTCGCGCGAACTGCGTGACCACATGCTGGAGTGGCTGGAGCGCCATCTCGGCGATCTGCCGCATCCGCGCCCACCCCAGCCGACGCCACGCCCCAGCTCGCTGCGCACCACGATCCACGACGAAAAATGCGAGCGCTGCCAGTACGAGGTCAGCAAGTTCAACCCGGCCTTCTGGAACCGCCCGGCCGTGCAGCCCTACAACAACTGCTACAACTACGCGCGCAACTGGCGCACCGACACCTTCGCGCAGCCGGGCCGGGCGCACGGCGCCATGACCCACACCATGGCTTGCCCCAACGTCACCACGGCCGCGATGGCCGACGGCCTGGTCAAGCGCTGCCAGTGCCTGCCGCCCTCGGAGTACCCGCGCCGGCTGATGGCGCTGGTGATCGCCCCCGGCTGGGACTACCATTGGTACCGGCATCAGCGCGGCGGCTTCTGGGGTCACAAGCCGGGCAGCACCGCCGCGCGCAACGTGGACAACAGCAACGTGCTGATCGTGAACCCCGAGACCTGCAACCGCGGCCCCTATACCGAGTTTTGCGGCTACTTCTACGCGGGCCGCTCGGTGGTGATCAACTGAAGGCGGATGACGCACGATGCGGGTCGAGCTTGATGTGTTCAGCGGTCGGCCCAATCCGTGCTGGGAACTCGACGAGTCCCAGGGCGACGAGTTGCTGCAACTCCAGGGCCAGCTTGAGCTGAGCCGAAGCGGGGGCGCCGAGCCGCCTGCGCTGGGCTACCGCGGGTTCGTGTACTCGGATGCGAGCGGGCCGGTGCGCGCATACCGCGGTTGCGTCAAGACCCTGCACGCGCTGTATGCCGATCCCTCGCGGCGCGTCGAGCGCTACCTGCTCGAGCAGATGCCGGCGCCATACGCCACGCTGCGCGCACAAGTCGCGTCCGAGCTTGACGCTTGAGGACGGCCGCGCGCTTGAGGCTGCATCCGGGCGCATCAACGGCCGGCATCAGCCGGCCATGGCCACCCGGGTCCTGGCCTGCAGCGCGCGCACGCGCGCCAGCGCGGGCCGGTTGGCGACGGCGCTGCGGTACATCCGCGCCAGGTCGGCCTTGAGCGCGGTGCGCGAGCCGCCATCCAGGTAGATCATGTGGCCCGAGGGGTAGAAGGTCGCATTGAGGTTGTTGCGGATGGCCTGGCTCTGAAGCGGCATCTTCTGCAGGTCCATGATGGTCTGGTAGAAGGGCGTGACGAAGTCGTAGTAGCCGTTGGCCGACAGCACCTTGAGGTCGGGGTTGAGCGACATCACCGCCGCCAGGTCGCCGGCCGTGCACAGGATGACGTTGCCCCGGGCGTCCACGCCCTTTTGCGCGCCCGTGGGGTCGATGTGGCCGAAGTCCCAGTTCTGGAAAGCCTGGTCGTTCAGGTCGGTGAAGGACGAGTTGCAGGTGAACTTCAGCTCGTCGTTCAGGTAGTGGTTCCACATGGCCGTGTACACGCCGGACACCGCTGTCATGGTGGGGTCGTTGCCGCCCGAGTTGGGGTCGATGTTGCCGGCGATGCCGGTGTTTATGGCCGTCACGCGGCCGTCATAGGCACCCACGGCCAGCCCCTGGTCCTTCAGCAGCGTGATCAGGAACAGCGAATGGCCGCGGTTGTCGTAAGCCGCGATGTCCATGCTCCAGCTGCTGAGCGTCTGCGTGTCGATGCCGGTGTATTGCGCCATCTGCTTGAGCGCGGCCGCCACCGCCGCATTGCCGGGGGCGGGGAATTTGCGCAGCGCCTGCGCGTACCCGGTGCGGGCGAACTGGGCCACCTGATCGGCAAAGGCATTCAGGTTGGTGGGCGCCGGCTTGAGGCCCAGGCGGTGGTGATACCAGGCGTCGGCCGCGGCGGTGGGCAGCGCGCCCATGGGGTTGCCGGCCTGGGTGTAGTCGAGGATGGACGATTGCAGCGTCACGCCGTTCAGGTCCACGCCGTCCTCATGCAGCCGATAGGCCAGCACGCAGCTGCGCGCCGTGCCGTAGGACTCGCCGAACAGGAACTTGGGCGAGTTCCAGCGGTCATTGGCCGTCAGGTAGCGCTTGATGAATTGCTTGATCGAATCGGCGTCCTGGTCCACGCCCCAGAACTCGCGGTTGTGCCGCGGCGCCACGGCGGCCGAATAGCCGGTGCCCACCGGGTTGATGAACACCAGGTCGCTTTCATCGAGCAGGCTGTCGGGGTTGTCCTCCATGGCGTAGGGCGCGGGCGGCGTGAAGCCGGGCATCGAGGTCTTGATGCGCCGCGGCGCGAACGAACCCAGCAGCACGAACACCGACGAAGAACCCGGCCCGCCGTTGTAGAAGAAGGTGAGCGGGCGCGTTTCGGGCTTGACCCCGGGGCGCGTGAAGGCCACGTAGAAGAACTTGGCGCTGGGCTGCGAGCTGCTTGGGTCCACCGCGACCAGGTGCCCGGCGGTCGCCACGTAGGCGATGGTCTGGCCGCCGATGCGCACGCTGTGGTGGGTGATGGCCGCGTTCTCGCTGGCGTCGCTCACGGCGTCGTCGGGGCCGTTGCCGTAGGCGGTGGGGTCGAACAGCGGCTGGTCTTTGGAGCCGGACGGTGCGGCGGTCGTGCCCATGTTGTTCTCCTTCTTCGATGGTTGAGCGGGTGCGGTGCTGGCGCCAGGCTGCGACGCGCCCAGCGCGGCCGCCACCTGCATGCCGCGCGGCGAGCCCAGGCCGGTGCAGGCATCCCAGCCGGCGGCGGCGGCGTAGCTGCCGTTGCCGCCTTGCGTGATGTCGTTGAAGGCCTGCGCATGCGCATACAGCGTCGCGTTGACGAAGCCCGCCGGCTGGCCGCGCGCCGCATTGATGCGCGCGATGAGCGCTGCCCACAGGGGCGCCACGGCGCTGGTGCCGCCGATGGGCATGTCGGTGCCGCCGATGCGCACCACGTAGCCGGTGCTCGGGTCGGCGTTGGCGGCCACGTCGGGCACGCCACGGCGCGCCAGCGCCTGGGTCTTGCCGCCGCCGTGGGCCACCAGGCCGCGCTGCCAGGGCGGCAGCGGCACGCTGGCGCTGATGCCGCCGCCGGTGGCGCCGGCGCTCGCATCGTTCCACACCGTTTCGCGGGCGATGCGCCCGGCGGTGGCGAGCAGCCGCGTGCCGCCGCAGCCCAGCGCGTGCGCGCTGGAGGCCGGGAAGTCCACATGGCTCGCGCCATCGCCCATGCCGTCGCCGGAGCCGCTGTCGCCCGCCGCGGCGCAGACCGTGACACCCAGGGCCACGGCGGTTTGCAGCGCATCGTCCAGCGCGCCGAGGGCTTGCGCCGACCAGCGGGCCTCGGGCGCGCCCCAGCTGATCGACAGCACCGAGGGTTGGTGCGTCTTGTCGTGCAGGGCCTGGCTGATGGCATCGGCAAAGCCGGCCTCGGAGTTGGGCGCGAAGTACACGGCCAGCGTGGCGGCTGGCGCCAGGGCGCCGGCAATCTCGATGTCCAGCGTCACTTCGCCGTCGGGGCCGTTGGGGTCGCCGCCCGCGTCGGGCTGGGCGCCATCGACCGACACGGCCACCACCTGCGGCGCCGGCACCCCCAGTTGCCTGAAATACGCGGAGAGGTCGGACGCGAGGTAGCCGCCACCCAGCTCGATCAATCCGATGCACTGCCCCTTGCCGTCGCCGGGCGGAAAACCGTAGAGCTGCGCCACCTGCAGGGGCGTGAAGCTTTGCCCTCCGGCGCGTGCGGGCCTGAAGGCCGGGCTCAGCGGAGGGCCCAGGCGAAAGTGCGGAGCCGCCTTGGCCTGGTCGTCCAGACCCAGCACCGCCGTGACCACGCCCTGCAGCGCGTCCGGCAGCCGCACCGCGCCGGCATGCTGGCGAAAGTGCCGCAGCACCGCGCCGTCCCGCTGCTCGAAGTGCTGCAACTGCACGCCGAAGGCGGCGTTGAACTGCGCCACCGTGCCCGACAGCACCACGCGTCGTGAGCGCGGGTCCTGGTGCACGACGCGCAGGCCGTGCGCGCGGGCGAATTCGAGCACCTGCTGCACATCCTGCGCCGCGGTGCCGTGGCGTTGCTCGTACTCGTCGCGCGAGACGGGGCGGGCGTCGGGGTCGCCCGCCTCCAGTCGGCTCACCAGGCTGCGAAAGCCCGCTTCATCGGCGCGGCGCAGCATCAGCACGACCTCGAAGCGCTCCGCCGGGTCGCAAGCGCCCAGCGCGCGCGCATGGATGGCGGTGGCGGGCGTGGCGCCTTTTGCCGCAGGATGTTGTCGCACCATGGGGCGTTCCTTTCTCGCGTGCCTTGGCGCGTGCTCCGGCTGCGCCACGGCTCACAGTGGCCCCAAGGCGGTGCGCTGTCAACGCGCGAATCACAAAATCTGTATCCGCCGGTGTGCGCCCGTGCGGCCTTGCAATCGGCCGGCGGCGCAAGCCGCGGTGTCGACCCCTATCATGGCGCTTGAAAGGCCTCGCGTCGGGCTTCGGCTGGGAGGTCGCCCTCCTTGCCCGCCGCGCACGCAAACCGGGTTCATCGTTGTCACCATGATCAGCTTTACCACCGCCGAGCAGGCGCTGCACGCGCCGGAGCACGAATTCTTTCGCGGCCAGCGCGTGCCCTGCTTCGAGAACCCCACGCGCGCGCGCTTTGTCGAAGACGCCTTGCGTGCCCACGGCCACGCGCTGCGCCCGCCCACGGCGGACAGCGCGCCGCTGCTGGGTGAGGTGCACGCGCCGCGCTACCTCGACTTTCTGCGCACGGCCTGGGACCAATGGCTGGCGCTGGACGCCGCCAACGCCCAGGTGCAACCCTTTCCCAGCGTGTGGCCGGTGCGCACGCTGCGCAGCGATGTGGAGCCGGCCAACTTCGTCGCGCGCCTGGGGCTTTATTCGATGGACAACGGCAGTCCCATGGCGGCCGGCACCTGGGCGGCGGCCAAGGCCGCAGCCGACGCCGCCGCGAGCGCCGCGCACGCGCTGCGGGGCGGCGAGCGCGCGGTGTTCTGCGCCACGCGCCCGCCCGGCCACCACGCGGGGCCCGACTTCATGGGCGGCTATTGCTTCATCAACAACGCCGCCGTCTGCGCGCAGGGCTTGCGCGCGGGCGGCGCGGCGCGCGTGGCGGTGCTGGACGTGGACTATCACCACGGCAACGGCACGCAGGCCATTTTTTACGAGCGCGCCGACGTGCTGTTCGTCAGCATCCATGGCGATCCGCGCACCGAATACCCGTTTTACCTGGGCCATGCGGACGAGACCGGCGCCGGGGCGGGGCAGGGCTTCAACCTGAACCTGCCGCTGCCGGCGCGCGCCAGCGTGGCCGCGTGGTTCGACGCGCTGGAGCAGGCCTGCGCGCGCATCGGGCAGCATGGAGCGGATGCGCTGGTGGTGTCGCTGGGGCTGGACACCTTTGCGGGCGATCCCATCAGCACCTTTGCGCTGCAGGCCGGCGACTTCACGCGGCTGGGCCAGCGCCTGGCGCGGGTCGGCCTGCCCACCGCGTTCATACTGGAGGGCGGCTACGCGGCGGCCGAGCTGGGCGAGAACGCGGCGCGCGTCATCGAAGGGTTCGAAGCATGAGCGTGGAGAAAGTCGATACCGTGGTCATCGGCGCCGGCGTCGTTGGCCTGGCGGTGGCGCGCGCGCTGGCGCTGGCGGGGCGCGAGGTGCTGGTGCTGGAGGCTGCCGAGACCTTCGGCACGCAGACCAGCGCGCGCAACAGCGAGGTCATCCACGCCGGCATCTATTACCCGGCAGGATCGCTGAAGGCGCGCCTGTGCGTGCCGGGGCGCGACCTGCTGTACGCCTACTGCGCCGAGCGCGGCATTGCGCACCGGCGCTGCGGCAAGCTGATCGTGGCGGCCAACGCCGCGCAGGTGGCCGAGTTGCGCGCGATCGAGGCGCGCGCCCGCGCCAACGGTGTGGCCGACCTGCAATGGCTCTCGCGCGGCGCGGCACTGGCGCTGGAGCCGCAGCTCGACTGCCAGGCCGCCTTGCGCTCGCCCTCGACCGGCATCATCGACAGCCACGCCCTGATGCTCTCGCTGCTGGGCGACGTGGAGAACGCCGGCGGCGTGCTGGCCACGCATTCCACGGCAAAGCAGCTTGCAGCGCTTGCTGGACAAGCGCAAGAAGCTATTGAAATAATAGTATCTGACGGTCTGCGCCTGCACGCGCGCCAGGTCGTCAACGCCGCCGGCCTGGGTGCCATCGCGCTGGCGCACGCCACGCAGGGCCTGGCGCCCGCGCTGCGGCCGCCCCTGCCCACGCGCTGGGCCAAGGGCAATTACTTCACGCTGGGTGGCCGCGCGCCTTTCAAGCACCTGATCTACCCCGTGGTCGAGCGTGACTCGCCCAGCCTGGGCGTGCACCTCACGCTCGACCTGGGCGGGCAGGCCAAATTTGGCCCCGATGTGCAGTGGGTCGATTCGCCCGACGACATGCAGGTCGATCCCGCGCGCGCCGACGTGTTTTATGCCGAGGTGCGCCGCTACTGGCCCGGTCTGCCCGCTGGCGCGCTGCAACCGGGCTACGCCGGCATGCGTCCCAAGATCACCGGCCCGGGCGAGCCGGCGGCGGACTTCGTGATCCAGGGGCCGCGCGCACACGGCGTGGCGGGCCTGGTCAACCTGCTGGGCATCGAGTCGCCGGGGTTGACCAGTTGCCTGGCGATCGGCCAGGCGGTGGTGGCCGAGCTGGCGCGCTGAAAGCCGCCCCGATTCGTCAGCCGCCGCCCCGCAGCGCCGTGCCCCGGTCGATGTAGCCGGCCATCTCATCGGCCGGCACCATGCTGCCGCCGGTGGCCCAGACGATGTGGGTGGCGCGCGCCATGCGCTCGTCGGTCAGGCCCAGGCCTTGGCGGTACGCCGCGTCGGCCAGCACGCGCGCCGGGCCGGGGAATCCCGCCGCAGCCGAGGGCTCGACCTCGATCGCCTCGCTGTCGTGCAGCATCGACAGGCCGCGAAACAGCTGGTCGTCATCCACCGTCAAGCAGCCGTCGATCAGGTGCTGCATGCGCCGGCCGACAAAGCCCGATGCACGCCCCACGGCCAGGCCGTCGGCGGCGGTGCGGTTGTCGATGCCGAAGTCCTGCACGCTGACTTCGTCGTGGCGTCCGGTGGCCAGTCCCAGCAGCATGCAGGGCGCGTGCGTGGGCTCGGCAAACCAGCAGTGCACGGCGTCGCCAAACACCGTCTTCAGGCCAAAGGCCACGCCGCCCGGCCCGCCGCCCACGCCGCAGGGCAGGTACACGAACAGCGGGTGCCAGGCGTCCACGCGCACGTCCAGCGCCTGCAGCTGCCCCGCCAGGCGGCGCGCGGCCACCGCGTAGCCCAGAAACAGGCTCGTCGAGTTTTCGTCGTCGACAAAGTGACTCATCGGATCACCCGCAGCCTCGGCGCGCCCCTGGGCGACGGCTGCCGAATAGTCGCTGACGTGCTCGACCACCCGCACGCCGTGGCTGCGCAGGCGCTCTTTTTTCCACGGGCGGGCGTCGCTGGACATGTGCACGCTGACCTGAAAGCCCAGCTGCGCGCCCATGATGCCGATCGACAGCCCCAGGTTGCCGGTCGAGCCGACGGCGATCGTGTGCCGCCCGAAAAACGCGCGCAGGCGCGGCGTGGCGAACTGGCGGTAGTCCTCGTTCGGGTCGATCAGGCCGGCGGCCAAGGCCAGTGCCTCGGCGTGCTGCAAGACCTCGTAAATGCCGCCGCGCGCCTTGATCGAGCCGCTGATCGGCAGCGCGCTGTCCTGCTTGACCCACAGCTGCCCCGGGATTTCGACGCCGCACGCCTGCGCCAGCAGCCCCTGCATGGCGGGCACGGCCACCAGGGGCGACTCGATGATGCCGCCGCTGGCCCGCGTGGCCGCGAACACCTGCGCCAGGTAGGGGGCGAAGCGGCGCAGGCGGTCGGCCGCATCGTCGATGTCGGCCACCGAGAGCCCGACCCCGGACAGGGCCTGGGCCGCGGGTTGAAGGGCGGGGTTGGACCAGCCCACTTCCTTCAGCGCCTGCAGCTCGCGCAAGAGCGGCAACTGGCGCTGCCAGGCGCTCAGGCTTTGGCCGGCGATCAGGCGGGTCATGGTCGTGGGGATGGGGGAGGGCGTGAAAGCCCCCGATTGTGAACGGGCGCCGGCACGGGCGCGCAACCGGGGTCAATGCGCAGTCGTTGATCGAAGTCAGATCATGGTCTTTGCAAGCTGCCTATGGTGGGCGGGCTTTTGCGGCGCCCCACGCATCGCCGCCGCCCGACCCATGAATGCCACCTTGACCACCACCGCCAGCCCCCCTGTTGCCGCCCCGCGCGTCGCCCCCGAGCTGGTCTGCCCCGCCGGCAGCCTGCCGGCCCTGAAAACTGCCGTTGACCACGGCGCCGACTGCGTCTACCTGGGCCTGCGCGACGCGACCAACGCGCGCAACTTTGCCGGCCTGAACTTCGACGAGACCGCCATCCAGACCGGCATTGCCTACGCCCACCAGCGCCGCCGCAAGGTGCTGATGGCGCTCAATACCTATCCGCAGGCGAGCAACCCCGCGCCCTGGCGCTCGGCGCTGGATCGCGCTGCCGCCTGGGGCATAGACGCGGTGATCCTGGCCGACCCGGGCCTGATGCGCTACGCCTGCGACAGGCACCCCGCGCTGCGCCTGCACCTGTCGGTACAAGGCTCGGCCACGAATGCCGACGCCATCAACCTGTACCAGCAACAGTTCAACATCCAGCGCGCGGTGCTGCCGCGCGTGCTGTCGCTGGAGCAGGTCAAGCAGGTCACCCAGCGCACCGGCGTCGAGATCGAGGTGTTTGGCTTTGGCAGCCTGTGCGTGATGGTGGAGGGGCGCTGCGCGCTGTCGTCCTACGCCACGGGCGAATCACCCAACACCCATGGCGTGTGCTCGCCCCCGAAGTTCGTGCGCTGGCAGGAGACGCCCCGGGGCCTGGAATCGCGCCTGAACGGTGTGCTCATCGACCGCTACGCCCAGGGCGAGAACGCCGGCTACCCGACGCTGTGCAAGGGCCGCTTCGACGTGGGTGACGAGAGCAACTACTACGCGCTGGAAGAGCCTACCAGCCTCAACACCCTGGAACTCTTGCCCCAGCTGGTGAAGATGGGCGTGCGCGCCTTCAAGATCGAGGGCCGCCAGCGCAGCCCCGCCTACGTGGCCCAGGTCACCCAGGTCTGGCGCGAGGCCATCGACCATTGCATGGCGCAGGGCCATCTGTACGCCCCCAAGACCGCCTGGATGGCCAGCCTGGACCAGGTGGCCGAGGGGCAGCAGCACACGCTGGGGGCTTATCACCGACCCTGGAAATGACGCGGCAAACGTCTCCCTCCCCCTCTGGGGGAGGGTGGGGGTGGGGGCCAGCGGCGCTCGATTCAGCGCCGTGCCTGATCGAGCGCGCCCCCATCCCCACCTTCCCCCAAAGGGGGAAGGAGTGAAATCCGAAAGCACAGACATGAAACTTTCCCTCGGCCCCCTTCAGTACTACTGGCACCGCGACACGGTTTTTGAGTTCTACCAACAAGTCGCCGAGTCGCCGGTGGACATCGTCTATCTGGGCGAGGTGGTGTGCTCGCGCCGCCACGAACTCCAGCAGAGCGACTGGCTGGACATCGCCCGCATGCTGCGTGATGCGGGAAAGGAACCCGTGATGTCCACCATGGTGCTGCTCGAATCCACCAGCGACGTGGCCGACATGCACAAGATCGTGCGCGATGAAGAATTCTTGATCGAGGCCAATGACATGGGCGCGGTGCACAAGCTGGCGGGCAAGCGGCCCTTCGTAGCCGGGCCGCAGCTCAACCTCTTCAATGCCGATTCCCTGGCCTGGATGGCCGGCCTGGGCGCCAGCCGCTGGGTCATGCCGCTGGAGATGAAGCACAGCGACCTGGCCGTGTTGCTGCAGACCCGGCCCGCAGGACTGGAGACCGAGGTCTTCGCCTACGGCCGCATGCCGCTGGCCTTCTCGGCGCGCTGCTTTACCGCACGCCACTACAACCTGCCCAAGGACGACTGCGGCTTCCGCTGCATCGAGCACCCCGACGGACAGCTCTTGCAGACGCGCGAGAAGGAGTCCTTCCTGGTCATCAACGGCATCCAGACGCAGTCGGCCAAGGTGCACAACCTGCTGCTGGACTTGCCATCGCTGCGCGCCGCCGGCGTGGACATCCTGCGCATCTCGCCACAGTCGCAGCACACCGACAAGATCATTGCCGCGTTCGACGCCGCGCGCCGCGCCGCGCAGCCCAACCCGGCCGCGCTGCAAGCCATGCGCCCCTTCATGCCCGAGGCCTCCTGCAACGGCTACTGGCATGGCCGCCCCGGGCTGGATCTGATCGAACCTGCCCTGGCCTGAAAAACTGAGAGGCACCCCCATGACCACCACCCCCCCCCCCCCCCTCACCCTGCCCGCCCCCGTGGGCGCGCTGCTCTCGCGCCTGCCGGCCTACCCGGGCTCCATGCTGCTGGTCACGGCCATCAACTTCGCCCTGGCCAAACAGCTGCCGCAGGACGTGAAAGACATCCTGCGCGCCCAGCGTCTGGCGATCCGCGTGCGCGATGCGCGCGTGGCGTTCGACTTCTCATGGAACGGCCAGCGCTTCGTGCCCTGCAAACCGCAGGCCGAAACCGATCTGGCCATCAGCGCCAACGCCCAGGACTTCCTGCTGCTGGCGCAGCGGCGGCAAGACCCGGACACGCTGTTCTTCAACCGCCGCCTGGTGATGGAGGGCGACACCGAGCTCGGCCTGGTGGTCAAAAACGCGCTGGACGCGCTGGAGCTGCCCGTGCTCGACCCGCGCGAGTGGACGCCGCGCGCGGTGCTGGGGCGGCTGGCGCCCGGCCTGGCGGGCGGTGCCCGCGAAGCGGTGCGCCGATGAGCAGCGCGCCGCGCCGCATCATCGTCGGCATCTCGGGCGCCAGCGGCGCGGTCTATGGCGCCCGGCTGCTGCAGGCGCTGCGCGAGATGGAGGGCGTCCAATCGCATCTGGTCGTGTCCGATGCCGGCTGGCGCAATCTGCGCCACGAGCTGGACATGGAGCGCGCCGACGTGCAGGCCCTGGCCGACGTGGTGCACGACCTGACCAACGTGGGTGCCAGCATCGCCAGCGGCTCGTTTGCCGCGCATGGCATGGTGGTGGCGCCCTGCTCGATGCGCACGCTGGCGGCCATTGCCCATGGCCTGGCCGACAACCTGCTGACCCGGGCCGCCGACGTGACCCTGAAGGAGCGCCGTCCCCTGGTGCTGCTGGCACGCGAAACCCCGTTGCATCTGGGCCACCTGCGCAACATGGTGGCGGCCACCGAAATGGGCGCCATCGTCTGCCCACCCGTGCCCGCCTTCTACAGGCGCCCGCGAACGGTCGAAGACATCATCGAACACAGCGTGTCCCGGGCACTCGATGCGCTCGGCATCGAGCAAGACATTGACACGCGCTGGCCCGGACTGCCACCCGATGCTTGAAATCCCGCCACGGGCCGCCAGCTACCATGGGACAAAGCCCATGTACCATGGCCTTTGCGCCATCGTTATTGATCACCACGCATGATTTGAGGAGGTTCGCCATGCTGTCCATCAGTGTTCCCGTCGAAAAGTACATCACGCCCGACCCGGTGGTCGCCACCGAAGCCATGGGCATCGACGAACTGCAGCGACTGATGACCAAGCACAACATCCGCCACCTGCCCGTGGTGCGCGAGCACAAGGTGGTCGGCATCATCACCGACCGCGACGTGCGCCTGGTGTCGGGCCTGAGCGCTGCCGAAAAATACCAGGTGCAGGCGCGCGACCTGATGGCGCTCGACCCGCTCATGTTCAGCGTCGGCACACCGCTGGAAGATGTTGCGCAGGCCATGGCCGAGCGCAAGATTGGCAGCGTCATCGTCAACGACCCCGACGGCGCGCTGCTGGGCATATTCACCGCCACCGATGCCCTGAAAGCCCTGATCGAAATGATCCACAAGGCACCGCGCACGCTGACACCCTGAAACGCGGCACACGTCCCCACCGCTCCGCCTTCTGAACACGGCTTCCACCCCACTGCCCCAGCCCGCATGCCCGACCGCGATCTGCGCGACTTTCTGGCCCGGCTGGAGGCCGCGGGTGAATTGCGCCGCATCACCGAACCCGTCTCGCCGCAGCTGGAGATGACGGCGCTCTCAGACCGCGTGCTGCGCGCGGGCGGCCCCGCGCTGCTGTTCGAAAATCCGGCCGGCCACGCCATGCCGGTGCTGACCAACCTGTTCGGCACGCCGGGCCGCGTGGCGCGCGCACTGGGCGTGGCGGGCCTGGCCGAGATGCGCGCCTTTGGCGAGGTGCTGGCGCAGCTCAAGGAGCCCGCGCCGCCCAGCGGTGTGAAGGACCTGTGGGGCCGGCGCGAACTGGTCAAGACGCTGTGGAGCATGGCGCCGGCCACCGTGCGCCGCCCGCCCTGCCAGCAGATCGTCTGGGAGGGCGCCGACGTGGACCTGGGCCGGCTGCCCATCCAGCACTGCTGGCCCGGCGACGTCGCGCCGCTGCTCACCTGGGGCCTGACCATCACGCGCGGCCCGCACAAGACGCGGCAGAACCTGGGCATCTACCGCCAGCAGCTGCTGTCGAAGAACGAACTCATCATGCGCTGGCTGGCGCACCGCGGCGGCGCGCTCGATTTTGCCGAGCATTGCCGCCAGAACCCCGGCGTGCCGTATCCGGTGGCCGTGGCCATCGGCGCTGACCCCGCCACCATCCTGGGCGCCGTCACGCCCGTGCCCGATACGCTGTCCGAATACCAGTTCGCCGGCCTGCTGCGCGGCGCGCGCACCGAAGTGGCGCCTGCCATCGGCGTGCCGCTGCAGGTGCCCGCGCACACCGAGATCGTGCTGGAAGGCCACATCCACCCCGACGCCGACCACCCCAGCGGCTGGCAACATGCGCTGGAAGGCCCCTACGGCGACCACACCGGCTACTACAACGAGCGCGCCGAGTTCCCCGTGCTCACCGTCGAGCGCATCACGCTGCGCGAGGACGCGATCTACCACAGCACCTACACCGGCAAGCCGCCGGACGAGCCGGCCATGCTGGGCCTGGCGCTCAACGAGCTGTTCGTGCCGCTCTTGCAGCGTGCCTTTCCCGAGATCGTCGATTTCTACCTGCCGCCCGAGGCCTGCAGCTACCGCATGGCGGTGGTCAGCATCAAGAAGGCCTACGCCGGACACGCGCGGCGCGTGATGATGGGCGTGTGGAGCCATCTGCGCCAGTTTCTGTACACCAAGTTCATCGTGGTGGTCGATGACGACGTGGACGCGCGCGATTTGAAGGAAGTCATCTGGGCCATGACCACGCGCATGGACCCGGTGCGCGACACCCTGCTGATCGAGAACACCCCCATCGACTACCTCGACTTTGCTTCCCCGTCAGCGGCCTGGGCGGCAAGATGGGGCTGGACGCGACCAACAAATGGCCCGGCGAGACCCGGCGCGAATGGGGGCGCCCGATGGCCATGGACGCCCAGGTGAGCCAGCGCATGAACCAGCTGGCCGACCAGTTGGGCCTTTGATTCCCGACGCCGGCCCCACCCCGATGGGTGCGACGCACTCGCACACACTTGCCAAGCATGGTGGTAGGGGCGTACACTTGCTTATCATTTCCATAATTATCGAATAATGGAAGAACAAACCGTACTCAAGGCCCTGGCCGCCCTGTCGCAGGCGCACCGGCTGCGCGTGTTCCGCACCCTGGTAGTCGCCGGCCAGACCGGCCTCACGCCGGGGCAGATCGCCGAGGCGCAGCAGATTCCCGCGGCCACGCTGTCGTTTCACCTCAAGGAGCTGGTGCAGGCCGGCCTGCTGACGCAAGAGCGCCAGGGCCGCAGCCTGATCTACCGTGCCGACTTTGCGCAGATGAACGCGCTGCTGGCCTTTCTGACCGAGAACTGCTGCCAGGGCGATGCCTGCGCCGCCACCCCATCCGCACCCTGCTGCTGACCCTATGACCACCCACGTTCTCATCCTGTGCACGCACAACTCGGCGCGCAGCGTGCTGGCCGAGGCCATGCTCCAGCACCTGGCCGCCACGCAAGGGCTGGACGTGCGCGCGCACAGCGCCGGCAGCGCGCCCAGCGGGCGCGTCCACCCGCTGGCGCTGGAGGTGCTGGCCGCGGCTGGCGTGGCCACGCAGGGCCTGCGCAGCAAGAGCTGGGACGAATTCAGCGCCGCCGATGCGCCGCGCATGGACATCGTCATCACCGTCTGCGACGGCGCGGCCGAGGAGGCCTGCCCGCTGTGGCCCGGCAGCCCGGTGCGGCTGCACTGGGGCTACGCCGACCCGTCCAGCGCGCCGGGCGGCGACGCCGGCCAACGCGCCGCCTTCGAGCACACGCGCCAGGCCATCGCCGCGCGTCTGCAGCACCTGCTGGCGCTGCCACTGGCCACGCAGGGCGCCGCCGCCCTGCACACCGAACTCTCCCGCCTCTGACCCGTCATGAGCCAACTCACCCGCAAACTCTCGTTTCTCGACCGTTACCTCACGCTGTGGATCTTCGCCGCCATGGCACTGGGCCTGGCGATTGGCTGGCTGATGCCGGACATCGAGGCCGTCATCGGCCGCTACCAGGTCGGCAGCACCAATATCCCCATCGCCATCGGCCTGGTGCTGATGATGTACCCGCCGTTTGCCAAGGTGCGCTACGAAGATCTGCCCGCCGTGTGGCGCGACACGCGGGTGCTGTGGCTGTCGCTGCTGCAAAACTGGGTCATAGGCCCGGTGCTGATGTTCGTGCTGGCCATCGTCTTTCTGCCCGACCAGCCCGAGTACATGGCCGGGCTGATCCTCATCGGGCTGGCGCGCTGCATCGCCATGGTCATCGTCTGGAACGACCTGGCGCGAGGCTCCACCGAGTACGCCGCCGCCCTGGTGGCCTTCAACGCCTTCTTCCAGGTGCTGTTCTACAGCGTCTATGCTTGGCTGTTTTTGACGGTGCTGCCGCCGCTGTTCGGCCTCAACGGCTCGACCATAGCCATCTCCATGGGCCAGATCGCCGAAAGCGTGTTCATCTACCTGGGCATTCCGTGCATCGCCGGGCTGCTCACGCGCAGGGTGCTGCTGCGCTTTGTCAGCAAGGACTGGTACCACGGCCGCTTCGTGCCGCGCATCGCGCCGCTCACGCTGGTGGCGCTGCTGCTGACCATCGTCGTGCTGTTCAGCCTCAAGGCGCGCACGGCGCTGGCCCTGCCGCTCGATGTGCTGCGCATCGCGCTGCCGCTGCTCATCTATTTCGTGCTGATGTTCGTCCTCTCGTTCGCCATGGGCCGGCGCGCCGGCGCCGACTACCCGCGCTGCGTGACGCTGTCGTTCACCGCCGCGTCCAACAACTTCGAGCTGGCCATCGCCGTGGCGGTGGCCGTCTATGGCATTCACTCCGGCGCGGCGTTTGCCGCCGTCATCGGCCCGCTGGTCGAGGTGCCGGTGATGATCGCGCTGGTGGTCCTGGCGCTGCGTTGGCAGCGGCGCTGGTTTGCCGGCGAGAAAGCAGGGCCGTTGGTGGCCCAGACATGTACCCCAATAGGAGAGCAACGATGACACAAACCCAGGACATCCAGCAGATCGTCAAGGAAAAATACGGCGAGGCAGCGCGCCGCGTCACCCAGGGCGCGGCGGCCTCCTGTTGCCGCGGCGCCGTGGCCGCGCCCACCAGCTCCTGCTGCGCCACTGGGCCGCTGGCCGGCACCGACCCGATCACGCGCGACCTGTACGACGCGGTGCAGACCGGCGGCCTGCCCGAGGCCGCCGTGCTGGCATCGCTGGGCTGCGGCAACCCGACGGCGCTGGCCGAGCTGCACGCCGGTGAGGTGGTGCTGGACCTGGGCTCGGGCGGCGGCATTGACGTGCTGCTATCAGCCAAGCGCGTCGGCCCCACGGGCAAAGCCTACGGCCTGGACATGACCGACGAGATGCTGGCACTGGCGCGCGAGAACCAGCGCCAGGCGGGCGCCACCAACGTGGAATTTCTCAAGGGCGAGATCGAGCACATCCCGCTGCCCGACGCCTCGGTGGACGTGATCATCTCCAACTGCGTCATCAACCTCTCGGCCGACAAGGATCGCGTGCTGGCCGAGGCGTTTCGCGTGCTCAAGCCCGGCGGGCGCTTTGCCGTGTCCGACGTGGTGACGCGCGGCGCCATCCGCCCCGAGATACGCGCCAGCGCCATGGCCTGGGTGGGCTGCGTGGCCGGGGCGCTGGACGAGGACGACTACCGCCACAAGCTGGCCGCCGCCGGCTTTGTCGACATCGGCGTGGAGCCCACGCGCATCTACACGGCACAGGACGCACGCGAATTCCTGAACGCCAACGGGCTCGATACCTCGGTGGTTTCCGACGAGATGGATGGCAAGTTTTTCAGCGCCTTTGTGCGCGCGACTAAGCCGCAGGCTTGACTCAGGTGCGCGCGCGCAGCGCCCGCGCCACCTCATCCACCAGCGCCGGTCCCTTGTAGATGAGCCCGGTGTAGATCTGCACCGCATCGGCGCCGGCTTCGATCTTGGCCACCGCATCCGCGCCGCTCAGGATGCCGCCCACGCCGATGATGGGAAAGCCCTTGCCCAGGGCGGCGCGCAACTGGCCGATGACGCGGTTGCTGGCTTCGCGCACCGGCGCGCCCGACAAGCCGCCGGCTTCATCCGCATGCCGAAGGCCTTGCACCGCATCGCGCGACAAGGTGGTGTTGGTGGCGATCACGCCTTCGATGGCGTGCTTTTGCAAGGCGTCGGCAATGGCCTGCACCTGCGACTCATCCAGGTCGGGCGCGATCTTGAGGAACAGGGGCACGCGCCGGCCGTGCTCGTCGGCCAGCTCGGCCTGGCGTGACTTCAGGGCCGCGAGCAGGGCATCCAGCGCGGCGTCGCCTTGCAGATCGCGCAGGTTCTTGGTGTTGGGGCTGGAGATGTTGACGGTCACGTAGTCGGCGTGCGGGTACACGCCCGCCAGGCAGGCCAGGTAGTCATCGGTGGCGCGCTCGATCGGCGTGGCGGCGTTCTTGCCGATGTTCAGGCCAAGAATCATGCGCTGGCGCCCGCCAGCCGTGCGCAAGCTGCTATGAAATCGGGACTTCTTGACGTGGGCGACGAAGGCCTGCAGACCCTCGTTGTTGAAGCCCATGCGGTTGATCAGCGCGTTGGCAGCGGGCAGGCGGAACATGCGCGGCTTGGGGTTGCCCGGCTGCGCCAGCGGGGTGACGGTGCCGACTTCGACAAAGCCGAAGCCCATGGCGCCCAGGCCGTCGATGGCGCGGGCGTTCTTGTCCAGCCCGGCGGCCAGGCCCACGCGGTTGGGAAAAGCCAGGCCCGCCAGGGTGATGGGGTCGTCGATGCGCGGGTTGCACCAGGCCCATTCCAATGGCGTGCCGGCGCCGCGCGCCAGCATCTCGATGGTGTGCTCGTGCGCGGCCTCGGGGTCGAGGCTGAACAGGAAGGGGCGCGCGAGGCCGTAGGGAACGAGTGCCATCGGATAATTCTTGCTGGATGAATCAAACCGGAAATTGTCGCAAATGACGCAGGACGAACTCAAAGCCATGGTCGGGCGCGCGGCGCTCGCGTATGTCGAGCCCGGGCAGATCGTGGGCGTGGGCACGGGCTCCACGGTCAACCACTTCATCGACGCGCTGGCCGGCATCAAGGACCGCATTCCGGGCGCGGTGTCCTCGTCCGAGGCGTCCACCGCGCGCCTGCTGGAGCACGGCATCGCCGTGTTCCACTGCAATGCGGTGGGCGAGCTGGCGGTTTACATCGACGGCGCCGACGAGATCGATGGTGCGGGCTGCATGATCAAGGGCGGCGGCGCGGCGCTCACGCGCGAGAAGATCGTGGCGGCGCAGGCACGGCGCTTCGTCTGCATCGCCGACGCCAGCAAGCGGGTGGAGGTGCTGGGGCGCTTTCCGCTGCCGGTGGAGGTGGTGCCCATGGCCGCGCAGCGCATCGTGCGGCAGTTCGCGGCGCAGGGGGGTCAGGCCACGCTGCGCCTGAAAGACGGCGCGCCGCTGGTGACCGACAACGGCCAGCACATTTTGGACGTGCGTGGCTTGCAGATTGGCGATCCGCTGGCCTTCGAAAGCGCGGTCAATCAATGGCCCGGCGTGGTCACCGTGGGGGTGTTCGCGCACCAGCGGGCCAGCGTCTGCCTGCTGGGCACGGCCGACGGCGTGCAGACCCTGCGCTTTACGCCCCGAGCAGGCGAATGACCCAGTAGACGCCGATCAAGGTCTGTACCGCGAGGGCCGTGAAGCGCAGGCTGACGGCGCGCGCTGAGGTCGAGGTCAGATGGATGACGGACTGCACCCCGCGGGCCGCCAGCAGCACCAGCGCCAGCGGGTCGGTGACGGCCGAGCGGCCGGCCACCACGGCCAGCAGCAGCAGCCCGCCGAAGATCGGCAAGCCCTCCAGGCAATTGGCGTGGGCGCGCGCCAGCCGCTGCATGAAGGGCGACAGCCGCGAGTTGCCGGGGTCGAAGCCGTTGGCCGGCACGCGGCCCGTCACCACCAGGCGGGTGCGCAGCACCTCCATCAGCACCAACAACAACAGCGTCCAGGCGATGAAGCCCAGCAAGGCCAGCAGGGAGGGTGACATATGAGCGAGTCTCCTGGGGTGACGTGAGGCCGGTGGCCCGAAGACTAGCGCCAGGCTTGCGCGGCGGCAAGCGTAACGTTTTGTTGCCATTGGCACGCGCGCTTCATCGGTCGGAAACGGGACCGATCTACCGTCGGCCCTGGCACGACGACACGTGCCAGGCGAAAACAAGCAACTGGAGACTCATCATGCGAACGATTCACGAGGGATTCGACCCGCAACGGGCCGGGCGATCGGCGGCGTGCACGGCTGGCGCGTTGCTGCTGGCGCTGGGCCTGAGCGCCTGTGGCGGCGGCTCTGGCGACGCGCCCGCGCCAGCACCGGCACCGGCACCGGCACCCGCGCCAGCGCCGGCTCCGGCACCGGCACCGGCACCAGCACCAGCAGGCCCCGATCTGGCCGCCCGCGTCACCGCGGCATCGACCACGGCACAAAGCAGCAGCAACGCCTGCGCGCCGATCCAGCCGTTTTATTGGGAGGTGGGCGATCAAAACGGGCGCCTCGGCTCGGGCTCGGTGCCCAACAGCGCTGCGCCCACCTACACCGGCGCGACGGTGATGGCGATCGCCTCGGCCTCCAAGTGGCTGTATGGCGCCTACGTGGTGCAGCTGCGCCAGGGGCAGCTCACCGACAGCGACGTCAAGTTCCTGACCTTTCGCAGCGGCTACACCAACTTCTCGCGCTGTCTGCCAGGCCAGACGGTGGACGCCTGCGAGGCCTACCAGAACAACGGCGTGTATTCGGCCCGCACGGACGGCTATTTTTCGTACGGCGGCGGCCACATGGAAAAGCACGCCAGCGGGATCGGCCTGGGCGCGGCCGACAACGCCGGCCTGACCGCGGCGGTGCAAGGGCAACTGGGCAGCGACGTCGCGCTCATCTACACCCAGCCCCAGCTGGCCGGCGGCGTGGCCACCAGCGCCGACAACTACGCCGTGTTTCTGCGCAAGATCCTGTCGGGGCAGCTCTTGATGAAAGCGGCGCTGGGCACCCACGCGGTGTGCACCAACCCCGCCACCTGCGCGCAGGCGCTGAACACGCCGGTGCCGCCCAGCGAGAGCTACCACTACTCGATCGGCCACTGGGTGGAGGACGACCCGGTCAACGGCGACGGCGCCTTCAGCAGCGCCGGGGCGTTTGGCTTCTACCCCTGGATCGACGCCAGCAAGAGCTGGTACGGCATCGTGGCGCGCAAGGACGGCAGCCGCATCACCGACCAAGACAACCCCGACGCGGCGGGGCACGGCTTCGACTCGCTGCAGTGCGGCGGGCTGATCCGGGCCGCGTGGATGGACGGCGTGGCGCGCTGACGCCCGCGCCGCGCCGCTCGCAGCGTCCGCGCGGCGTCAACCGCCGCCGGTGCCCTGGCGCATGGCCTCTTGCTGCTCGCGCAGCTGGGCGCATTGCGGGTGCTTTTGCTGGCCGGGCTTGTTGCACTCGGTCTGCAGGCACAGGCCGCGCGCCAGAAACTGGGTGCCGGCGCACAGCTCGCGCGGGGCGGCAGGGCGCGCGGCGACCACCGGTGCGGGGGCGGGCGGTGGGGGCTCCGCCACCGGGGCGGGCGCCGCGACGGGCGTCGGGGCGGGGGCCGGCGGCGCCTTGGGCGGGGCGCGGCGCGCCGCAGGTTTGGCCGCGGACGCCGACACGTGGGCGGCTGTGACGGTGGCGCTGGCGTGCGGCGTGGGCGCGCTGGCCTGCGTGTGCAGTTGCTGCAAGGCCTCGGCGGCGCGCATCAGCGCGGCGGACTCGGGCGCCGACGTGGGCGCGGTCGCCGCCTGCGCCAGGGTGGTTGGCGGGTTGGCCGACGCCGGGGCCTGACGCGCGGCGGCGCTGGCCGATGCCGTCGTGGCGCCGGGCACCGCGGGCTGAGCGCCCCAGCGGCCGATGAGGATGCCCATGCCGATCAGCGCGCCGACCAGCACCACGCCCCACAGCAGCATCTGGCGCCGGCGCGCGGGCTGATCCTGCGCGACGGGGCGGCGCTTGCGCCGGCGCTTGCGCGGCTCGGCCGGGGGCTCGGTGGCGGCGCCCAGGGGCACCAGCTGGTGCGCGCACTTGAGGCAGAACTTGGCGGAATCGCGATTTTCCGCGCCGCATTGGGGGCAGATCAGAGACATGCAGGCAAGGGGGCGGCGAGGGGCAAATCCCGGTGTGTGGACGATGTGATTCAAAGTGTAAAGGTTTTGGGCTTGCGCGCTTGCGCCCGGCGGCAACGGCCGGCCGGATGCCGGCAAGTCGCGGATACTCGCGTCCCATCATGACCGCACCCCGGCCCGAACCCCTCGATCGCGTGCAGCGCGGCCTGCGCCAGCTCGGCCCGGGCCTCATCACGGGCGCGGCGGACGACGACCCCAGCGGCATCGCCACCTATTCGCAGGCGGGCGCGCAGTACGGCCTGAACATGCTGTGGACGGTGGTGCTGGCGCTGCCGCTGATGGTGGCCATCCAGATGGTGAGCGCGCGCATCGGTTACGTCACCGGCCGCGGCCTGTCGGAGAACATGCGCGCCGCCTACCCGCGCTGGGTGGTGCAGGTCTGCGTGGGCCTGCTGGTGATGGCCAACACGCTCAACCTGTCGGCCGACATCGCCGCCATGGGCGAGGCGCTGCGCCTGCTGGTGGGCGGATCGGCGCATATCTACGCCGTCACCTTCGGCCTGCTGTGCCTGGTGCTGCAGGTGTTTTTGCCCTACGAGCGCTATGTGCGCTGGCTCAAATGGCTCACGCTGTCGCTGTTTGCCTATGTGGCGGTGGTGCTCACCCTGAACATCGACTGGCTGGCCGTGGCGCGTGCGGTGGTGTGGCCGCAGCTCGCCTGGGGGCGCGAGGCGTTCTTGCTGATCGTGGCGGTGCTGGGCACCACCATCAGCCCCTACCTGTTCTTCTGGCAGGCCAGCCAGGAGGTGGAGGACAAGAAGCCGGGCGTGCACAGCGCCGAGGAGGTGCGCTTTCACCTCGCGCGCATCCGCACCGACACGGTGATCGGCATGGGATTTTCGGAGCTGGTGGCGTTCTGCATCATGCTGGGCACCGCCGCCACGCTGTACGCCGCCGGCGTGCGCGACGTGGAGACCGCCGCGCAGGCGGCCGAGGCGCTGCGGCCGGTGGCGGGGGACTTCGCCTTTCTGGTGTTCGGCCTGGGCATCATCGGCACTGGCATGCTGGCGGTGCCGGTGCTGGCGGGCTCGGCCGCCTATGCGGTGGCGGGCGCCGCGGGCTGGCACGGCAGCCTGTCGCAAACGCTGCGGCGCGGCGAAGGGCGGGGCTTTTACAGCGTCATTGCCGCGTCCACCGTGGGCGGCGTGATCCTGTGCTTTACCCCCACCACGGCGATCGAGGAGCTGTTCTGGTCGGCCGTCATCAACGGCGTGGTGGCCGTGCCCATCATGGCGGTGCTGATGCGCCTGGCCAGCCGCCCGGACGTGATGGGCGAGCACGTCATCAGCCGGCGCGTGCGCTGGCTGGGCTGGCTGGCCACGGTGTGCATGGCGCTGCCGGTGATCGGGCTGGCGCTGACCTGGAAGTCCTAGGAAGGTGGGGACTGAAGCCGCGCGATCAGGGCCTGGTCGGCCGGGCCGTCCACCGGAATCCACACGCGCAGCGGGTTGCCGGGCGCCACCTGGATCGCCTGGCCCTCGGCGTTTTTCATGGTCGTGAGCTGCACCGTGCGGTTGCCGGCGGGGTGAATGATCTCGATCCAGTCGCCCACGGCAAAGCGGTTCTTGGTCTCGACCTCGGCCCAGCCACCCGCCACCGCCTTGACCTCGCCGACGAACTGGCTGCGCGTGGCCACCGAGTGGCCGGTTTCGTAGTTCTGGTAGTCGTTGGCGGGGCGGCGCTCCAGAAAGCCGCTGGTATAGCCGCGGTTGGCCAGGCCTTCCAGCTCGGTGATCAGTTGCGGGTTGAAGGGCCGGCCCGCCACGGCGTCGTCGATGGCGCGGCGGTACGTCTGCGCCGTGCGCGCCACGTAGTACTGGCTCTTGGTGCGGCCCTCGATCTTGAGCGAGTCCACGCCGATCTGGGTCAGCTTCTCGACCAGCTCGACGGCACGCAGGTCCTTGCTGTTCATGATGTAGGTGCCGTGCTCGTCCTCCATGATGGGCATCAGCTGGCCGGGGCGGCCTTCTTCCTCGATCAGGTACACCTTGTTGGCGGCGGGGTGGCGCGGCGGCTGGAGCGTCCCTGCCTCGTCGGCGCGCTCCTGCTCGGCGCCAAAGGAAAAGCCCGCCAGCTGCTCGCCACGCGCCAGCGCCTCGCCGGTGTTGGGGTCCACGTCGGCATCCTGCGTCTTGTAGTTCCAGCGGCAGGCGTTGGTGCAGGTGCCCTGGTTGGGGTCGCGCCGGTTGAAGTAGCCGCTCAGCAGGCAGCGGCCGCTGTAGGCGATGCACAGCGCGCCGTGCACGAACACCTCCAGCTCCATGTCGGGGCATTCCTGGCGGATTTGCTCCACCTCGGCCAGGCTCAGCTCGCGCGAGAGGATGATGCGCGCCACGCCCACGCGCTGCCAGAACTTGACGGCCGCCCAGTTGGTGGTGTTGGCCTGCACGCTCAGGTGAATCGGGATGTGCGGCCAGCGCTCGCGCACCTGCATGATCAGGCCCGCGTCGGCCATGATGAGGGCGTCCGGTGCAAGGTCGATCACCGGCTGCAAGTCGCGCAGGTAGGTGCGCAGCTTGTCGTTGTGGGCGATCAGGTTGCTGGTGACGAAAAATTTCTTGCCGCGCGCGTGCGCCTCGTTGATGCCCTGCTGCAACTGCTCCAGGCGAAATTCGTTGTTGCGTGCGCGCAGGGAGTAGCGCGGCTGGCCGGCATACACCGCGTCGGCGCCAAAGTCATACGCGGCGCGCATCTTGTCCAGGCTGCCCGCGGGCAGCAGCAGTTCGGGGGCTCGTGTGCTCATGGTCACATATTGTCCGTGTTTGGCCGAATCGAACTTCGAGCTGATTACCATCACCCGGTCAATCGATTGAGGATGAACGAGATGAGACATGCGTTGATCGCGCTGTGCGCCCTTGGGGCACTCGGCACAACCGGGGTTGCCCAGGCGGCCGGCGGGCCCAAGGCGGGCTTGTGGGAAACCAGCAACACCCGCATGGAGTTGGACGGCAAGGACATGCTGCCCGACATGCGCCAGGCCGACGAGCAGCTGCGTGCTGCCGCGGCCAAGATGACGCCCGCGCAGCGCCAGCAGGCCGGTGCGGGATTGGCCAACCTCGGGACCGAGCCGATGTCGCGGCGCCTGTGCATCAGCGCGGAGACGGCTGCGCGCGATCAGCCGTTGATTCCGCGCCCTTCCGGCGCCGAGTGCGAAACGCCCAAGGTCGAGCAAAGCGGCAACCGCACGCGCTTCGAGATCGCCTGCAAGCTGCCCGGCGGCGGCACGATGACGGGCAAGGGTGAAACCGTGGCCGGCAACGACCTGGTCACCAGCAACCTGGACAGCGTGAGCACCGACGCCGCCGGCAAGCGCCGCACCATGTTGATCGAGACGCGGATGAAGTACATCGGCAAGGATTGCGGCGGCGTCAAGCCGATCGAGCAGCAGGCCCAAGCCCAGGCACCGGCGCGCGCGGCAAGCGCCGCAGCAGCGCCCCGCGCGCCCGCGCCGCGCAAGTGAGCCATGCGGGGCAAGGCCCCAGTTACTATTGTATTGATAGCTTCAAGCGCTTGTCATGCATGCGCAAATGGCTTATTTGTACCTAAAATTGTCGGACTTTGACCTTGCCGACGGCATGCGCAATCGGGGACTGCCAAAATGAACCGATCCCGCAGCTGCGGCCCAAGAACCCCGAGGAAGACGCCATGGCCAACCCCACGATCTCGCACGCATTCGCGTCCACGCGCAAGGCTTTCAAGACGGCCTCCGGCAAGTCAGGCGAGTTCTACTCGCTGCCCGCGTTGGCACGCGAGTTTCCCAACATCAAGCGCCTGCCGCATTCGATCCGCATCGTGCTCGAATCCGTGCTGCGCCACTGCGACGGCAAGAAGGTCACGCGCGAGCACGTGGAGCAACTGGCCAATTGGCGGCCCAACGCCGCGCGCACCGAAGAGATCCCCTTCACCGTGGCGCGCGTGCTGTTGCAGGACTTCACCGGCGTGCCGCTGCTGGTGGACTTGGCCGCCATGCGCGCGGCGGCGCAGCGCGTGGGCAAGGACCCGGCCAAGGTCGAGCCGCTGGTGCCGGTCGACCTGGTGGTGGACCACTCGGTGATGGTGGATGTCTACGGCGTCAAGAATGCGCTGCAGCAGAACATGAAGCTGGAGTTCGAGCGCAACCACGAGCGCTACCAGTTCATGAAGTGGGGCATGCAGGCCTTCGACACCTTCCGCGTGGTGCCGCCGGGCTTCGGCATCTGCCACCAGGTCAACCTGGAGTATTTGACCAAGGGCGTGCACAAGACCAAGGACGGCCTGTACTACCCCGACTCGCTGGTGGGCACCGACAGCCACACCACCATGATCAACGGCGTGGGCGTGGTGGGCTGGGGCGTGGGCGGCATCGAGGCCGAGGCGGCCATGCTGGGCCAGCCGATGTACTTTTTGACGCCCGACGTGGTGGGCTTTGAGCTGAAGGGCCGCCTGCGCGAGGGCTGCACGGCCACCGACCTGGTGCTGACGGTGACCGAAATCCTGCGCCAGCACAAGGTGGTGGGCAAGTTCGTCGAATACTTCGGCGAGGGTACGGCGTCCCTGTCCGTGCCCGACCGCGCCACCATCGGCAACATGTCGCCCGAGTACGGCGCCACCATGGGGCTGTTTCCGGTCGACGAGCGCACGCTGGAATACTTTGAAGGCACGGGCCGCACCAAGGCCGAGCGCGAGGTGTTCGAGGCCTATTTTCGCGCGCAAGGCCTGTTTGGCGCGGCGCGCGCCGGGGATGTGGATTATTCGCAGGTCATCACGCTGGACTTGGGCGATGTCACGCCCAGCATCGCCGGCCCGCGCCGCCCGCAGGACCGCATCGAGCTGGGCCGCGCGGCCGAGCGCTTTCAGGCGCTGTTCACCACGCCGATGGAGCAGGGCGGATTTGCCTGCCACGCCGACGCGCTGGACGAGCGCGTGACGCTGCATCCCAGCGACGCAGGGCAGGACGCGCAGGAGCTGGAGGCCGTCACCGCCGGCAGCGCGCGCAACCTGGCGGAGATGACCGCCAACAAGCCCACGGGCCAGGCCCATGGCACGCATGCGCGCGAGGGCGAATACACGGTCGGCAACGGCGACGTGCTGATTGCGGCCATCACCAGCTGCACCAACACCAGCAACCCCAGCGTGATGCTGGCCGCCGGCCTGCTGGCCAAGAAGGCGGTGGAGGCGGGCCTGAAGGTGCCGCACCACATCAAGACCTCGCTGGCGCCCGGCTCGCGCATCGTCACCGAATACCTGCGCGAAACCGGCCTGCTGCCTTACCTGGAGAAGCTGGGCTTTGACGTGGCGGCCTACGGCTGCACCACCTGCATCGGCAACGCGGGCGATCTGGCGCCCGAGATCAACGCCGCCATCAACGACCACAACCTGGTGTGCGCCTCGGTGCTGTCGGGCAACCGCAATTTCGAGGCGCGCATCCACCCCAACATCAAGGCCAACTTCCTGATGAGCCCGCCGCTGGTGGTGGCCTATGCCATTGCCGGCAGCGTGCGCGTCGACCTGATGACCCAGCCCGTGGGCCGGGGCAAGCGGGGCAGGGACGTGTACCTGGGCGACATCTGGCCCACCAGCGACGAGGTGCAAAAGCTGCTGAAGTACGCCATGAAGGGCAAGGCCTTCCGCGAAAACTACGCCAAGATCGCCACCGAACCGGGCAAGCTGTGGCAGGCCATCCCGGGCGTGACGGGGCAGGTCTACGACTGGCCCACCAGCACCTACATCGCCGAGCCGCCGTTCTTTGACGATTTCACGCGCAACAAGGGCAAGACCGACGCCGGCGCCCAGGGCGCGGGCGAGCGCTTTTCGGTGCGCGGCGCGCGCATCATGGCGCTGTTCGGCGACTCGGTCACGACCGACCACATCTCGCCGGCCGGAAGCATCAAGGAAAGCTCACCCGCCGGGCTTTGGTTGAAAGCGCACGGGGTGCAAAAGCAGGACTTCAACAGCTACGGCTCGCGCCGCGGCCAGCACGAGGTGATGATGCGCGGCACCTTTGCCAACGTGCGCATCAAGAACCTGATGATCCCGCCCAAGGCCGACGGCAGCCGCGAGGAGGGCGGCCTGACGCTGGCCCAGCCCTCGGGCCAGAAGAAGTTCATCTTCGACGCCGCCATGGACTACATGCAGGCCGGCACGCCCACCGTGGTCTTCGCGGGCGAGGAGTACGGCACCGGCTCCAGCCGCGACTGGGCGGCCAAGGGCACGCAGCTGCTGGGCATCAGGGCCGTGGTGGCGCGCAGCTTCGAGCGCATCCACCGCAGCAACCTGATCGGCATGGGCGTGCTGCCGCTGCAGTTCAAGCCCGGCCAGTCCTGGGACAGTCTGGGCCTGAAGGGTGACGAGGTGATCGACATCGAGCTGCCCCCCGGCCTCACGCCGCAGAGCGACGCGCAACTGGTCATCACGCGCGCCGACGGCTCGCGCCAGCAGGCGCCGCTCACGCTGCGCATCGACACCCCCATCGAGGTGGACTACTTCCGCGCCGGCGGCATTCTGCCCTACGTGCTGGAGCAGTTGCTGGCCTGATCCGAATGCGCGTCGCCGCGTGACGCTTTTGGCGATCGGGAGCTTGGCGCGGGCACGCGCGCCAGTTTTTCGTTGCCGCGCCCGCGGGCACGTGCACATACTTGCGTTCTCAATTTTTCGGCGAGGAGCGTGGTGATGCATCCGTGGCTTCGATTTTTTGCGCAGGCGGCTTCATGCGCCGTGCTGGCGCTGGCGGCCGGCGGCGCGGGCGCACGGACGGTGACCCTGGACACCGCCAGCTTCCCCGACCCGGCGGTGCTCGACGGCGTGTCGCTGCCGTTGAACGGCGCCTTGCACGCAGCGGGTGGAGGTGATCAAGGAGCAGGAGGCGTTCACGGCATTGCTCAACATCTGGCTGGGCGCGAAACCGGCCGATGAAGAACTCAAGGCCAGGCTGCTGGGCGCGGCACCCAAGAGCGCGCGCAACCTCAAGCCAGCCAGCGGCGAAGCGGCCAACTGAGCGCGGCGCCTGCCCGCGCGCCGGTCGCGCGGCGAGGTGACAATCGACACCATGAGCGCACCCCAACAACTGCTGATCGCCGGTGGCGGCATTGGCGCCATGGCCGCCGCGTGCGCCGTGGCGCGTGCCGGCTGGCAGGTGCGCGTGTACGAGCGCGCGCCGCAGTTTGCCGAGGTCGGCGCCGGGCTGCAACTGGGCCCCAACGTCACGCGCGTGCTGCATGCCTGGGGGCTGGCCGACGCCTTGCGCGCCGTGGCGGCCTTTCCGGATCGCCTCACGGTGCGCAGCGCCATCACGGGCGCCGAGTTGGGAGCTCTGGCGCTGGGCGCCCGCTCGGTGGCGCGCTATGGCGCGCCCTACGCCACCGTGCACCGCGCCGACCTGCATGCGCTGCTGCACCGCGCCAGCCTGGCCGCGGGCGAGGTGCACATCAATTGCGGCCAGACCGTGCTGCGGTACGAGGACCTGGGAACGGCCGTGCGCATCCACACCGGCGCCACGCCCGTGATTGAGGGCGATGCGCTGCTGGGCGCCGACGGCCTGCTTAGCGGCATGCGCCAGCAACTGCTGCGCGACGGCCCGCCGCAGCCCGTGGGCGATCTGGCCTATCGCGCCATGCTGCGCATGCAGGCCTTGCCGGCGGCGTGGCGCGTCAACCAGGTCACGGCCTGGCTCGGCCCGCGCCTGCACCTGGTGCAATACCCCGTGCGCGGCGGCCAGGCCCTGAACGTGGTAGCCATCGTGCGCGGCGCCGCGCGTCCCGGTGACGTGGACGATTCGAGCGCCGCCGCGGCCGAGCTGGAGCGTGGATTTCACGGCACCTGCACCCCCTTGCGCGACCTGATCACCGCCGTGCCGCAGGCCAGCCTGAACCCGCAGCCCTGGCGCCGCTGGGTGCTGGCCGCCCGCCCGCCCGTGCATGGCGCAGCGCACATGGCGCGCGGCGCGGTGGCGCTTCTGGGCGACGCGGCGCACCCCATGCGTCCCTATCTGGCGCAGGGTGCCGGCATGGCCATCGAAGACGCGGCCGAGCTGGCCCAAGCCCTGGCCATGGACGCCGTGGACGTGCCCACGCGCCTGCAACGCTACGCCCTGGCGCGCTGGCAGCGCGTGGCGCGCGTGCAGGCGCGCTCCATGCGCAACGGCCAGATCTTTCACGCCGAAGGCGTGGTGCGCATGGGGCGCGATGCCTCCATCCGCCTGCTGGGCGAGCGCGTGCTGGATGTCCCCTGGCTTTACGGGCGCTGAGCGGCGCCGCGCCGGTCGCGGCCCTACACTCGGGCCATGACGTCCGCCTCTTCGCCCAAGCCTTCCGTCCTGATTGCCCGCCCCATCTTCCCCGAGGTGGTGCAAAGGCTGCGCGCGCATTTCGAGGTCAGTGCCAACGCGGATGACGAGGCCTGGAGCCACGATCAGTTCATCGCCCAACTGCAGGGCAAGCAAGGCGTGTTCACCACCGGCGGCGAGCGCATCGACGCGCGCCTGCTGGCCGCCTGCCCCGACCTGCGCATCTGCGCCAACATGGCCGTGGGCTACAACAACTTCGACGTGCCGGCCATGACGGCTGCCGGCGTGCTGGCCACCAATGCACCCGACGTGCTGACCGAAACCACCGCCGACGGCGGCTTTGCCCTGCTGATGGCCGCCGCGCGCCGCATCACCGAGGGCGAGCACTACCTGCGGGCCGGTCGCTGGCAGCGCTGGTCCTACGACATGCTGGTGGGCCAGGACGTGCATGGCAGCACGCTGGGCATCTTCGGCATGGGTCGCATCGGCCAGGCCATCGCGCGGCGCGGCGCCCTGGGTTTTGGCATGAAGGTGCTCTATCACAACCGCACCCGCCTGCCGGCCGCGGAAGAAGCTGCCGTGCAAGCCGAATACGTCGCCAAGGACGAACTGCTGCGCCGCGCCGACCACGTGATGCTGGTGCTGCCGATGACGCCCGAGACGCGCCACTACGTCGGCGCGCCCGAGCTGGCATTGATGAAGCCCACCGCCACCCTGGTCAACATCGGCCGCGGCGGCGTGGTGGACGACGCCGCGCTGGCCCAGGCCCTGCGCGCGGGGCGCATTGCCGCCGCCGGACTGGACGTGTTCGAGGGCGAGCCGCGCGTGCATCCCGATCTGCTGGCCTGCACCAACGTGGCGCTGACGCCGCACATCGCCAGCGCCAGCATCCCCACGCGCCTGGCCATGGCCAACCTGGCCGCCGACAATCTGATCGGCTATCTGACGCAGGGCAGGGCGCTGACGCCGCTGAACCCTGAGGTGATGGAACGCTGATTGGGGTTGCTCCCTCGCCCCTTTGGGGAGAGGGTGGGGGTGAGGGGCTGCGGCCGATCGTCGCGCGCCGCGCCCGTTTCGCCTCAGCCCGCCTCGCGCCGCAGCGCCGGGAACAAGATGACGTCACGGATGCTGGCGCTGTCCGTCAGCAGCATCATCAGGCGGTCGATGCCCACGCCGCAGCCGCCGGTGGGCGGCATGCCGTATTCGAGCGCGCGCACGAAGTCGGCGTCGTAGTACATGGCTTCCTCGTCGCCCGCGTCCTTGGCGCTGGACTGGGCGGCAAAGCGCGCGGCCTGGTCCTCGGCGTCGTTCAGCTCGGAAAAGCCGTTGGCCATCTCGCGGCCGGTGATGTACAGCTCGAAGCGCTCGGTCACCTCGGGGCGCGCGTCGTTGGCGCGCGCCAGCGGGCTGATCTCGGTGGGGTGCTCCATGATGAAGGTGGGCTGCCACAGCTTTTCTTCCACCACCTCCTCGAAGTACAGCACCTGCAGGCTGGCCAGGCTGCGGCTGCCGAGCTTGTCCTTGGCTTCGGTGAGGCCCAGCTTCTTGAGCCGTTCGATCAGCGTGGCCGCATCGTCCACGCCCGCGCCGATGTCGGTGTGAGCGGCGATGGCTTCGCGGATGGTCAGGCGCGCAAAGGCTTGGGACAGATCGACCGGCTTGCCCTGGTAGCTGAGGTGCAGCGTGCCCGCGGCCTTGCGAGCCGTGTCGCGCAGCAACTGCTCGGTAAAGCCCATCAGGTCCTGGTAGTTCCAGTACGCCGCATAGAACTCCATCATCGTGAACTCGGGGTTGTGCCGCACGCTGATGCCTTCATTGCGAAAGCTGCGGTTGATCTCGAACACGCGCTCGAAGCCGCCGACGATCAGGCGCTTCAAGTACAGCTCGGGCGCGATGCGCAGGAACATGTCCTGGTCCAGCGCGTTGTGGTGCGTGACGAAGGGTTTGGCGTTGGCTCCGCCCGGAATGGGGTGGAGCATGGGCGTCTCCACCTCCATGAAACCGTGCCCGGTCATGAAGGCGCGCATGGCGGCGAGCGTTTGGCTGCGGGCAGCAAAGCGCGCACGCGCGGCCTCGTCCATGATCAGATCGACGTAGCGCTGGCGGTACTTCAGCTCCTGGTCCTGCATGCCGTGGAACTTGTCGGGCAGCGGCCGCAGGCTCTTGGTCAGCAGGCGCACCGACGTGGCATGAATCGACAGCTCGCCGGTCTTGGTCTTGAACAGATGGCCCTCGGCCGCCACGATGTCGCCCAGGTCCCAGTGCTTGAAGGCGGCATAGGCCTCCTCGCCCACGTCATCGCGCACCACGTAGATCTGGATGCGTCCGGTGGCGTCCTGCAGCGTGGCAAAGCTGGCCTTGCCCATCACGCGCTTGAGCATCATGCGCCCGGCCACGGTCACGGCAACCTTCTTGCCGGCAGCGATATCGGCCTCGAACGCTTCTTTTTCAGTAGCGCCATGCGCTTGATGGATCAGCGCCGCGCGGTCTCTTGGCTTGAAATCGTTGGGAAAGGCCACCGCGCCGCCAGCAGCCTGCGCGCCGCGCAAGGCCTTGAGCTTTTCGCGGCGCTCGGCGATCAGCTTGTTTTCGTCTTGTTCGGGGGCGGCGGGCTGGTTCATGGCGGCTTGGGATGGGGCGGCGGGCGAGATAATCGCGCCCAGCACGTTTGCATGTGCAAAACCTTGCATTTTAGTTTCGACCGCCACCCTTCCATGCCGGCCCCGTGCCAACCATCCCAAGCGCGAATCCCGCAGCGCGCAGCGCGGAGGGTCGTCCCGTGAGCGCAGCGCGCGCACCCACGCTGCTGGGCGCCACGCTGACCCTGCTGGCCGGCGGCGCGCTGGCGCAATTGGTGCCGCTGCTGGTGGGGCCCTTCATTGCGCGTGTGTTCACGCCCGAGGCCTTTGGGCTCTACACCCAGTTTGTCACCGTGGCTGCCGCCGTGGCGGTGGCCGCCAGCTTGCGCTACGAGCAGGCCTTGCCGCTGGCGCAGGACGAGGGCGAGGCGCGCGCATTGCTGGCGCTGGCGCTGCGGCTGCTGGCGGCGGCGGTTTTGCTCAGCGTGCCGCTGGCCTGGGCGCTGCACGCGGCCGGTTGGCTGCAGCTTGCCGCCTGGTTGCCGATCGCGGTGGCGACCGCGGGAGCCTTGCAGGTGCTGATGCTGTGGGCCAACCGTGCGCAGTGCTTTCGGGCGCTGGCTGTCAGCCGGGTCGTGCAATACGGTGGTGCAGCGTTGCTGCAACTGGCCTTGGGTTGGGCGCTGTGCAAGGGTGCGGCGGCAGGGCGCGAGGGCGCTTGGGCCCTGGTGCTGGCGCCCATCGTGGCGCAGGCGATCGCGGGCATTTGCTTGTTGCGCCCGGCGCCGTCGGGCGGCTGGCGGACCGTGCTGGCACCCGCCGCCGGCGCGCTGCGCCAGCCCATGCGCACGGTGGCGCGCCAGCACCGCGACTTTGCGCTGATAAACACCCCGCACGCGTTTTTGGGGACCTTGCAGGACGCGCTGGCCGTGGCCTTGCTGGTGGCATGGTCGAGCGATGCGGCGGCCGGGTTCTGGGGGTTGGCGCTGCGCTACCTGAAGGCGCCGGCCACCCTGGTGGGCAGCGCCGTGTCGCAGGCGCTGTACCCGCGCCTTGTGGCTGCAACGCCGGCGCAGGCCCAGCGCATGGTGCGGCAGGTGATGGGGTTGCTGGGCGCCTTGGCGCTGGGTTTGATGGCCGTGCTGCTGCTGGCGGGGCCGTGGTTGTTTGAACGCCTGTTTGGGCCGCCCTGGCGCGAGGCGGGCGAACTGGCGCGCGCCCTGGCGCCCTACATTGCCGCGCACTTCGTGGCCGCGCCGCTCGCGGTCGTCACCATGGCCTGGCGCGCGCAGGCCTGGGCGTTTCGGCTGGCGCTGGCGGGGCAAGCGGCCTTTGTGGCGGCACTGGCGGCTGGCCTGTGGCAGGGCGGACTGTTGGGCGGCGCCTGGGCCGTGTCGGCGGTGATGGTGCCGTATTTCGGCTGGTACTTCTGGCGACTGGCGCGCTGGCCGAACATTCCCGTGCAAGGTGCGTCGGCATGACCGCGCTGCGCGCGCTCGTCAACCGCTGGCGCCGCCGCTGGTGGCATTTACTGTTCTTTCGCATGCTGTTTGGCGAGCGAAGTGGTTGGCGCAGCTTGCCCGGAACGCGCATTTCGCCCGCCACCTGCATCGAGCATGAAGCCGATCTGGTTCTGGAGGACGAGGTGTTCATCGGACACTTCAACTACATCGAGGCCAGCGCCGGCGTGCGCATCGGGCGCGGCACGCAGGTGACCAATTTCGTCAGCATCGTCAGCCACAGCACGCACCGCGCGGTGCGCGTGGCGGCGCAGCTCACGGGTGCCGAGCTGGACGTGGCCGTGATTCGCGCGCCGATTGCCATGGGCGAGCGCTGCTTCATCGGCCCGCACAGCACCATCGAGGCGGGCAGCACGCTGGGGCATGGCACGCTGGTGGCGGCGCACAGCCGGGTGCGCGGCGTGTTTGCGGACTTTGCCGTGCTGTCCGGCAGCCCGGCGCGCCAGGTGGGCGACACGCGCAGGCTGGACGCGCCCTGGCTGGCCGAGCATCCTGAGTTGCGCGCCGACTACGAGCGCTGGCTGGCGCGAGTGTCAGGCCAGGCGGCGCCCGCACCATGAGCGCGGCATCCCCGCATTTGGCCTTGCTGGGCGACGCCACCAGCGTGCACGTGCAGCGCTGGGCACGCGAGATGTTGGCGCGCGGCTGGCGTGTGTCGCTGGTGACGGCGCGCCCGCAGGCCATGGATGGCGTCGAACAAGTCGTGGTGCGCCCGGTGCGCCGATCGCTCGATTGGCTCGGACGCGTGGGCGAAACCAGGCGCGCGCTGGCGCGGTTGGCGCCCGACATCGTGCATGCACATTACGTCACCTCGTATGGCTATCTGGCCGCGCGCGCCGGCCGCCAGCCGCTGGTGATGACAGCCTGGGGCACCGACCTGCTGGTCACGCCCCGGCAAAGCGCCGCCAAGCGCTGGCTCACGGCCTTCAGCCTGCGCCGCGCGCGCCTGGTGACGGGCGACTCGCGCGACTTGCTGGAGGCGGCGCAGCAATTGGCACCGGGCGTGGCCACGCAGCTCATCCATTGGGGTGTGGAGCGCGAACGCTTTGCGCCCGCGGCCTGGGCCGACAAGCCGGCGCTTGAAGCGGTGAGCCTGCGCAGTTGGGAGCCCAATTACCGCATAGACGTCATCGTGCGCGCCTTCGCTCAGGTACAGGCGCAGTATTCCGATGCGCGCCTGCATCTGCTCGGCGGTGGCAGTCAGGAAGGGGCTTTGCGCGCGCTGGTGGGCGATCTTTCGCTACGGGATTCGGTGCAGTTTCACGGCCGGCTGGATGATGCCGGCATGGCCGCGGTGCTGGCGCGCTGCAAACTGTCGATCAGCGTGCCCGAGAGCGATGCGACTTCTGTGTCGGTGCTGGAGAGCATGGCCTGCGGCCTGGTGGTGATCGCCAGCGACCTGCCCGCCAACCGCGAGTGGCTGGCCGACGAGGCGCTGGTGCCGACGGGCGATGAACACGCGCTGGCGCAGTGCTGGGCGGGCTTGCTGCGCGATGATGCGCGCTGCGCCGCACTGGGCGCGCGCAACGCCGATCGCATCGCCTTGGACGGCGACCGGCGGGTGCAAATGGATGCGGTGGATGCGGCGTATCGGCACTTGCTGGCGGAGCACGGGCGATGAATGAGGTTGCCAACCCACTGCACCGCGAGCCGACGCAGCCGGGCGAGGAGCGTTTGGTCAGCATCATCGCTCCCTGCCGCAACGAACGCGCCCACATCGACGCCTTTTGCGACAGCGCCCTGGCACAGCGCCTGCCCGATGGCTGGCAGATGGAGCTGCTGGTGGCCGACGGCGCCAGTGACGACGGCACGCGCGCGCGGCTGGATGAGCGGGCTGCGCAGGACGCGCGTCTGCGGGTGGTGGACAACCCCGGCCTGATCGTCTCCACCGGACTGAACGCCTGTTTGGCGCAGGCGCGGGGCGCGGTGATCGTGCGCATGGACATCCACACCACCTTTGCGCCCGACTACGTGGCCGAATGCATTGCGGCGCTGGCGCGCAGCGGCGCCGACAACGTGGGCGGGCCGTGGGTCGCGCAAGGGCAGGGCGCCTGGGGCCGGGCCATTGCGGCGGCGTTTCAGAGTCGCTGGGTGGTGGGCGGGGCGCGCTCGCGCGACGCGGCTTACGAAGGCGAGGTTGACACGGTTTACCTGGGTTGCTGGCCGCGCGCCAGCTTCGAGCGCTTTGGCAGCTTTGACGAGCAACTGGTGCGCAACCAGGACGACGAGCACAACCTGCGCATCCGCCGGGGCGGCGGGCGCATCTGGCAAAGCGCGCGCATCCGCTCGGTGTATGCACCGCGCGATTCGCTGCGCCTGCTGTTTCGCCAGCAGTTCCAGTACGGCTACTGGCGGCCGTTCGTGCTGCGCAAGCATGGGCAACCGGGCTCGGTGCGGCAGCTGGTTCCTATGGTTTTTGTAGCTGCTTGCGCTTTGTCCATAAGTGCTGCGCCCTGGTTTCCCGCGCTATTTGGGTTGCTGGCAGCCTGCTACGGCCTGTATCTGGCGCTGGCGTCGGCGCAGGCGGGGCGCCAGGCCAGTGGTAGCTGGCCGGTCGCCTGGCGGCAGCCCGCCGTGATCGCGGCCTATCAGATCGGCTACGGGCTGGGCGGCTGGCGCGGCTGGTGGGATATCGTGCGGGGACGCGGTGCGGGTTCCGGGTTCAGGGGCCTGACGCGCTGACATCATCATGACGAACGAATCAAACCCCTTTCTGCCCTTCGCCCGCCCCGACATCGGCAACGCCGAGATCGAGGCCGTGGCGCGCGCGCTGCGCTCGGGCTGGGTGACGACCGGGCCCGAGACGCGCGCCTTCGAGCAGGAGTTTGCGGCGTATCTGGGCGGGGGCGTGCAGGCCATCGCCGTCAACTCGGCCACGGCCGGCCTGCACCTGGCGCTGGAGGCGGCGGGCATCGGGCCGGGCGACGAGGTGATCGCGCCCACGCTGACCTTCACCGCCACGGTGGAGGTGGCGCGCTATCTGGGGGCCGATGCGCGGCTGGTGGATGTCGATCCGGTCACGCTCAACATCGACCCGGCGCAGATCGAGGCGGCCCTCACGCCCGCCACCCGCGCGATCCTGCCGGTGCATTACGGCGGCCTGGCCTGCGACATGGGCGCGATCTTTGCCATTGCGCAACGCCACGGCTTGCAGGTGATCGAAGACGCCGCGCACGCGCTGCCCACGCGCAGCAAAGGCGCGCTGGTCGGCACCTTGCCCAGCGCCGCCACGGTGTTCAGCTTTTACGCCAACAAGACCATGACCACGGGCGAGGGCGGCATGGTGGTGACGAGGGACGATGCCCTGGCCGCGCGCATGCGGGTGATGCGCCTGCACGGCATCAGCCGCGACGCGTTTGACCGCTTCACCAGCAAGACGCCGGCGTGGTATTACGAGGTGGTGGCGCCCGGCTTCAAGTACAACCTGACCGACATGGCCGCCGCGCTGGGGCGGGTGCAGTTGCAGCGGCTGCCCGCCTTTGTGCAGCGGCGCCAGCAACTGGCCGCGCGCTACCTGAGCGAGTTGAAGAGCCTGCCCCTGATCCTGCCCGCGGACGCCCCGGCGGGCGACAGCCACGCCTGGCATCTGTTCGTGCTGCGCCTGTCGGATGAGGCCCGGGTGACGCGCGACGAGGTGATCCAGCGCCTGTCCGACGCCGGCATCGGCACCAGCGTGCATTTCGTGCCGCTGCACCGCCAGCCGTACTGGCGCGACCGCTACGGCTTGCGGCCCGAGCAGTTTCCGCACGCCGACCAGGCGTATCAACACATGTTCAGCATTCCGCTGTTCACGGCCATGAGCGATGACGAGCAGGGGCGGGTGATTGCGGCGCTGAAAGCGGTGGTGCGGTGAATACGGCCGTGCGCCACGATGGGCCGGCCGGCCCGCACCCCAACTTTTTGCCGGAGAGAGAGTGGGTTTGCGGGTGACCACGAAGGCCGCGCTGGCCTGCTTTGGCTGGAGCGCGCGCGCCTGGGCGCGGCCCTGGCGCGCCTTTTTGCGTGCGCATCCCGGCCTGCGCGTGGGCGACGCGCTGGAGGTGGGCGTGGGGCCGCGATCGTCGCTGGTGCCGCTGCTGTTGCCGCTGGCCGATCGCGTCGAATGCTCGGCCTTCGACGCCGCCGCATTGCCCGCGGTGCAGGCGCTGAACGCGCGCCGGCTGGGGCCCGCCGAGTCGGCCCGCGTGCGCTACACGCGGCAGGACGTGACCGCGCTGCAAGGCCGCTGGGACCTGATCGTGCTCAAGTCGGTGCTGGGCGGCGTGCACCGCGTGCACGACTCGACGCTGGCCGACGTGCACGCCACGATCGCGCGGGTGGTTGACGGCCACCTGAACCCCGGCGGGCTGCTGCTGACCCTGGACAACGGTCGCACCGCGCTCGAGCCGCTGTTGCGCCACGCCGGCGCGCGGCGCAACGGCTGGCGTTTTTTTGCGCGCGAGGACTGGCCGCCCGCGCAGGAGCGCCACGGCTTTGGCGTGCTCAGCGTGGCATCGGCCGCCACGCGCCTGGGCGCCGTGGGGCGGCTGGTGGACGACGGGCTGTACGCGCTCGATTGCGCGCTCAGCCCGCTGGCGCGCCAGCATGCCGTGCACCTGCACGTGTTTCAAAGGCGTGCATGAGCGCGCGGGGCCGCTCCCAAGCGCGAATCCCGCAGCGCGCAGCGCGGAGGGTGTGTCAGGTTTGCGCGCCGGGCCGCCCCCAAGCGCGAATCCCGCAGCGCGCAGCGCGGAGGGTGTGTCAGGTTTGCGCGCCGGGCCGCTCCCAAGCGCGAATCCCGCAGCGCGCAGCGCGCAGGGGTTGTCAGGTTTGCGCGCCGGGCCGCTCCCAAGCGCGAATCCCGCAGCGCGCAGCGCGCAGGGATGGCCCATGAGCAAGCGCCTGATGGACTGGCTCATCACGCTGGCGCTGCTGCCCGTGGCGCTGCCGCTGATGGCCGCCATCGCCCTGTGGGTGCGGCTGGATTCGCCCGGGCCCGCGCTGTTTCGGCAAGAGCGCGTGGGGCGCGGCGGGCGGCTGTTTCGCATCCACAAGTTCCGCACCATGCGGCTGCACGACGACAGCGGGCCGCAGATCACGGCCTCGGGCGATGCCCGCATCACGCGTGCCGGGCGCTGGCTGCGCCGCAGCAAGCTGGACGAGCTGCCGCAGCTCATCGACGTGCTGGCCGGCGACATGAGCCTGGTTGGCCCGCGCCCCGAGGTGCCGCGCTACATGGCGCTGTACCCCGACGAGGCGCGCCGGCGCATCCTGTCGGTGCGGCCGGGCATCACCGACCGCGCGGCGATCGGGTTTCGCGACGAGGAGCGGCTGCTGGCCGCCAGCGACAATCCCGAGCGCACCTATGTCGAGCAGATCATGCCGATCAAGCAGCGCCTGTACCTGGACTACGTGGCGCACCACAGCATCGGGGGCGACCTGCGCATCCTGCTGGCGACGGTGCGGTCCGTCATCAAATGAGAATATTTGAATCAAACAGGGCTCTGGCGCTTGTGTATATTGCGCAAGCAGCTATGAATAATGTAGTAATTCGCGCCCGCCGCAAGGCCGCCCCATGCTGAGCACGCTGCGCCGCACCCTGGTCAGCAAGAGCTGGCTGCCCGACCTGGCGCTGATCGCGCTGGCGTGGTGGGGGGCGTTCTGGCTGCGCTTCAACTTCGACGTGCCGCCCGAATACGCCCAGCAGGCCTGGCAGACCATGCCGCTGGCGCTGCTGTGCATGGCCGGCGCACTGGCGCTGGCGCGGGTGCCGCGCCAGTCCTGGCGCTACGTCACGCTGACCGACCTGCGCCAGCTTGCCGGCGCCGTGGCGCTTGGGGCGCTGCTGACGATGGCGCTGGTGATGGGCCTGCGCTTTGACGGCTTTGCGCGCTCGGTGTTTCCCATCAGCGCGCTGCTGACCCTGGTGCTGCTGGTGGGCGCGCGCGCGGCCTGGCGCACGCTGACCGAGCGCGCCAACGCGCACGCGCCGGACGGTGCGGCACAGCGCCCGCTGCTCATCGTCGGCACGCTGGATGACGCCGACCACAGCCTGCGCACGCTCAAGGGCGTGGCCGGCTGGCAGGTGGCGGGCATCGTCTCGCCCCTGCCGCAGGACGCCGGCCGCACGCTGCATGGCGTGGCCGTGCTGGGCGTGCCCGACGCGCTGGCCGACATCGCCGCCGCGCAGCGCGCCAACACCGTGCTGCTGGCCAGCGCGCCCGGCGCGCCGCTGCGGCGCGAGCTGATGCTGCGCTGGGCCGGCTCGGGACTGAACCTGCTGACCCTGCCCACCGCCGACGAGTTGCTGCAGCCGGGCGCCACCACGGCGCTGCGCGAAGTGCGGCTGGAGGACCTGCTGGGCCGCGCGCCCGTGCAGCTCGACGCGCAGGGCCTGGCGGCGCTGCTCAGCGGCCAGACCGCGCTGGTGACGGGTGCGGGCGGCTCCATCGGCGCCGAGCTGTGCCGCCAGGTGGCACGCTTTGGCGTGGCGCGGCTGGTGTGCGTGGACGTGTCCGAATACGCCATCTACCGGCTGGAGCAGGAGCTGCGCCAGGCCTTTCCGGCGATGGAGGGCGTGTACTGCACCGCCGACGTGCGCGATGTGCAGCGCCTGCGCGCCATCGCACAGGCCCAGCGCCCGGCGGTGGTGCTGCACGCCGCGGCCTACAAGCACGTGCCGCTGATGGAGATGGGCAACGAGATCGAGGCGCTGCGCACCAACGTGCTGGGCACGCTCAACGCCGCGCGCGTGGCCGGCGAGGTGGGGGCGGCGCGCTTCGTGCTGGTGTCCACCGACAAGGCCGTCAACCCCACCAGCGTGATGGGCGCCAGCAAGCGCCTGGCCGAGCAGGTGGTGCAGGCCGTGGCCGTGCAGCACCCGGGCACGCAATACGTGTCGGTGCGCTTTGGCAATGTGCTGGGCTCCAGCGGCTCGGTGGTGCCGCTGTTCACCGCTCAGATCGCGCAGGGCGGGCCCGTCACCGTCACGCATCCGGACATCGTGCGCTACTTCATGACCATTGCCGAGGCCGCGCAGCTGGTGCTGCAGGCCGGCTGGATGGGCCAGTCGGGGCAGATCTTCGTGCTGGACATGGGCGAGCCGATGAAGATCGCCGAGCTGGCGCGCCTGCTGATCCGCCTGTCGGGCAAGAGCGAGGCCGAGGTGCCGATCGCCTTCACCGGCCTGCGCCCCGGCGAGAAGCTGTTCGAGGAGCTGCTGGCCGACGACGAGACCACCGAGCCCACGCCGCACCCCAAGCTGCGCGTGGCCAAGGTGGCCGCCGCCGACGCCGGCGCCGCGCGCGAGATCGAGGCCTGGATCGCGGCGCTGGGCGTGGCGCCCGCCGCCGCCGAGCTGCGCGCCGGCCTGCGCCAGCGCGTGCCCGAATACCGGCCCAGCAGCACGGGGTTTTGAGGATTGTTGGCCGCTGGCGCAGGTGGGACAAGCGCAGAAAGCTATCAAATCAGTAGTTATTCGGGGCGGCCCTGTTCAAGTCCGGCGCGCTCCAGCAGGTCGGTCACCAGTTCCAGGCGCAGCAGCGGGCTGTCCACGTCCAGCAGCTGCTGCTTGAGCGCGAGCGACAGCGGCAGGCACTCGCACCAGCGGTTGGCCACCCAGCCGCAATCGTCATAGTGCGCGCCGCCGTCCGCGGGCAGGCCCGCATGGGGCAGGCCCTGGCGCGCTTCGCCCAGCACGCGCCGCAAGGCATCGGCGGCGGGGCGCAGGTCGCTCGGCACGGCCATGCGGGCGTCGACCGCGAGCAGGGTCACGTCGGCCACCCACAGGCCGTGCTTGAGCCGCGACGACTGGTCGATGCGAAAGCGCTCGGTGCCCACGCAGGTGATCAGCAACAGGCCCGGCTGCGGCCGCTCCAGCTGCCGGATGTGGGCCAGCGTGCCCACCGATTGCAACTGCTCGATGGGCGCACCGGCGGCCAGCACCTCGCTGCCGCGTTCCAGCGCCACCACGCCGAAAGGCGCGCCGGCGTGCTGGCACTTGAGCACCATGTCCAGGTAGCGCGGCTCGAACACCCGGAGCGGCAAATGCCCGCCCGGAAACAGCACGGTGCTCAGGGGAAACAGCGGCAGCGAGTGCAGGGTCAGCATGGGGCGGTCGGCGGTTTGCGGCAGGGGCGCGGGCGGCCAGGGCGGCGCCTGCGTCCCGCTATCATCGGGCGTCATGGGTTTTTGCGCTTGAGCCGTTGCCATCCACATGCTGTTTGACATCCTGACGTTCGTCCTTGAAGTGGTCGTCACGCTGATTGGCAGCGCCTGCCTGCTGCGACTGGCCATGCGCTGGCGCCGCATGTCGCTGGCCAACCCGGTGGGCCGCTTCGTGCAGGCGCTGTCGGACTGGATGGTCGTGCCCCTGCAGCGCGTGGTGCCGCCCAGCGGCCGGCTGGACACCGCGGCGCTGCTGGGCGTTTGGCTGCTCAAGCTGGTTCAGTACGCGCTGCTGCTGTCGCTGGTCGGCGGCCAGCGCTGGGCGGCGCTGCCGGTGCTGGCGCTGCTGGGCGTGGCCAAGCTGGCCGTGTCGGTGGCCATCGCCGTCATCATCGTCGCGGCCGTGCTGTCGTGGACGCAAAACCGCACCCTGTTGGCCGACGTGCTGCAACGCCTGGGCGACCCCTTGCTCGCTCCGCTGCGCCGCGTCATTCCGCTGGTGGGCGGCATCGACCTGTCGCCCCTGGTCGCGGTGGTGGTGCTGCAGGTGCTGTCGATGGTGATCGGCTCGCTGCAGGGCAGCCTGCTGGGCACGGCCCTGGGGGTGATGGCCGGGGCTTGAGGGCCCGTCGGCGCGCGGGCCTGGCGCTCGTCTTGGCCGAGCGTGGGCAAGCCCGGTTCAGACCGACAGCAGTTTCTCGACCACCGCCCATTCGCCAGGCGCCACCGGCGTGATCGACAGGCGGTTGCCGCGCTGCAGCAACGCCATCCGTGCCAGTGCGGGCTGCTGGCGCAACTCGGCCAGCGAGAGCAGCCGCGTCTTGCGCAGGGCCTGCACGTCCAGCAGCAGCCAGCGGGGTTTGTCGGGGCTGGACTTGGGGTCGAAATAAGGCGATGCGGGGTCGAACTGCGTCGGGTCGGCGCGCACGCCCGACGCCACGCGGGCCAGGCCGGCGATGCCCGGTTGAGGGCAGCTGGAGTGGTAGAACAGCACGCCGTCGCCCACCTGCATGGCGTCGCGCATGAAGTTGCGCGCCTGGTAGTTGCGCACCCCCGTCCAGGGCACGGTTTGCGCGGGCGCGGCCAGGGCGTCGTCGATGCTGCACTCGGCCGGCTCGGACTTCATCAGCCAGCAGCGGGGCGGGCGGGTGTCAATGGTCATGAATGAATTCGGGCGCTGGCGCCCGTCAGTCAAGCGCAAGCAGCTATCAATTCAATAGTTCACAGCCGGGTCAGCCGCGCCAGCGCCGCGCGCAGCGTATCGTCCTGCTTGGCAAAGCAAAAGCGGATGGTCTTTTGCTCGAAGCCGTCGCCGTAGAAGGCGGCCAGCGGAATGGCGGCCACGCCGTGCTCGCGCGTGAGCCACTGGCAGAAGTCGGCCTCGCCCAGCTCGCGCTCGGGGCCGGGCATGTCGGCGTAGCTGGCGGTTTGAAAGTAGGTGCCTTCGCAGGGCAGCAGGCGAAAGCGCGTCTGCGCCAGACCCGCGCGAAACAGGTCGCGCTTGGCGGCATAAAACGCCGGCAGCTCCAGGTAGGGCGCGGCGTCCTGCATGTAGGCGGCCAGGCCGTGCTGCATGGGGGTGTTGACGGTGAACACGTTGAACTGGTGCACCTTGCGGAACTCGGCCATCAAGGCGGCGGGCGCGGCGACGTAGCCCACCTTCCAGCCCGTCACGTGATAGGTCTTGCCGAAGCTGCTGACGATGAAGGCGCGCGCGGCCAGGCCCGGCCAGCGCGCGGCGCTCTCATGGCGCAGCGGGGCATAGACCATGTGCTCGTACACCTCGTCGCTGATCAGCAGCACGTCGGTGGGGCCCAGCAGGTCTTGCAGCGTTTGCATGTCGGCGGCCGACCACACGGTGCCGCTGGGGTTGTGCGGGCTGTTGATGACGATGGCGCGCGTGCGCGGCGTGATGGCGGCGGCGATCTTGTCGAAGTCGGGCCGAAACGTGCCGGGCGTGAGCGGCACGCGCACGGCGGTGGCGCCCGCCAGCTCGATGTTGGGCACGTAGCTGTCGTAGCTGGGCTCCAGCACGATCACCTCGTCGCCCGGGCCGGCGCAGCACAGGATGGCCGTCAGGATCGCCTGGGTGGCGCCGGCGGTGATGGTGATTTCGCTCTCGAAGTTGTAGGCACGGCCGTAGAGTGCTTCGATTTTTGCAGCAATGGCCTGGCGCAGCGGGGCCGCGCCGGGCATCGGCGGATACTGGTTGTGGCCCTGGCGCATGGCGGCATCGACGGCATCGATCAGTCTCGGGTCGCAGCCGAAGTCCGGAAAGCCCTGGCCCAGGTTGACCGCCTGGTGCTGCGTGGCCAGCGCCGACATGACGCTGAAGATGGTGGTGCCCACGTTGGGCAGGCGCGATGGAAAGGCGGGGGTGCGTTCAGAGCTCATAGGTGGATGACTGGCCGCTCATGGCCTTGAGGATCAGCGCCTTGTCCAGGCGGTCGGACAGCAGGCTGGCAAAGTGATAGACGAAGTCGCGCAGGTAGGCGCCGCGCTTGAGCGCCACGCGCGCCGTGTTGTGGCCCAGCAGCTGGCCCAGTGGGCGCAGGGCCAGATCGGGGTCGGGCTCGCCCTGCACGGCCATTTCGGCAACGATGCCCAGGCCCAGGCCCAGGCGCACATAGGTCTTGATGACGTCCGAGTCGATGGCCTCCAGCACGACGCGCGGCGTGAGGTGACGCTGTGCAAAGGCGTGGTCGATGCGTGCGCGGCCAGTGAACGAGGGGTGATAGGTCACCAGCGGCTCGGCGGCGATGTCCTCCAGCGTCACGCGCTGCTGCTGGGCCAGCGGATGCTGCGCGGGCAGCACCAGCACGTGCTGCCATTCGTAGCAGGGCAGGGTGACCAGGTCCGGAAAGTCGGCCAGCGACTCGGTGGCGATGCCGATGTCGGCCACTTCGTCCAGCACCATGCGCGCCACCTGGTCGGGCGCGCCCTGGTGCAGGCTGATGTTGACCTTGGGGTAGCGCTCGCGCAGCTTGGTGACGGGCGCGGGCAGCACGTAGCGCGCCTGCGAGTGCGTGGTGGCGATCGACAGCGTGCCGCTGTCCTGCGCGCTGTACTCCTCGCCGATGCGCTTCAGGTTGCCGACCTCGCGCAGGATGACGGCGATGCTTTCAACCACGTGCTGGCCCGGCTCGGTCACGCGCTTGAGGCGCTTGCCGTGGCGGCTGAAGATCTCGATGCCGAGCTCTTCCTCCAGCTCAATGATGGCCTTGGACACGCCCGGCTGCGAGGTGTGCAGGGCCTTGGCCGCCTCGGTCAGGTTCAGGTTGCGGCGCACGGCCTCCTGGACAAAGCGAAACTGGTGCAGGTTCATTGTTTTGGGAATATGAAACGCCAAGATTATGGCGTATTCCATCTAAACAACGCCGTTGCGGCCCTACTGCCGCAGCACCAGCCAGCCAAACGCCGCCAGTGACAGCACCGAGTAGATCAGCCCCGGTGCGGCGGCGGCCAGCCACGGCACCCAGTTGCGCAGGTTGCCGATGAAGCCAAACACGTTGTTGAGCAGGAAAAAGCTGATGCCCACCAGCACGCCCAGAAACACCAGGCCGGCGATGTTGCCCGATCGGAAGTGCAGGTAGGCAAAGGGCAGGGCCAGCACCATCATCACCACGCAGCTGAGCGGGTAGAACACCTTGCGCCAGAACTCGATCTCGTAGCGCTGGGCGCTCTGGCCGTTTTCGCGCAGGTGGCTGATGTAGCGGTACAGGTCCACCGTCTGCATGCGGTCGGGGCTGAGCAGGGCGGCGGCCACCATGTCGATGGTGATCTCGGTGGGCCAGGACCAGTTGTCGTGATGCTCGACCTGCACGCGCGGGTCGGCGTCGTTCACGTGCTCGAACGTGCGTCGCTGCACGTCCTGCAAGGCCCAGGCCTTGTCGCCGAAGGTGCCGCGCGCGGCCTGCACGGTGGCCAGCAGGCGCGCGCCAGCGGGGTCGAACTCGAAGATGCGGATCTGGTTCATCGTGCCGTCCGGGCTCAGCGTGGCGACGTTGACGGAGTAGCTGCGCTCGCCTTGGCGGTCCTTCATCCAGGCGCCGGTGCGCCCCACCGTGATGTCGCCGATGAAGCGCGCCTGCATGGTGGCGGCCGCGCGGTTGGCCGCCGGCGCCACGTAGTCGCCGAACACGAAGGTCAGCACCACGAAGCCCAGGCCCAGCAGCACCAGGGTGCCCAGCGCCTTCAGCGGCCCCAGCCCGCTGGTGCGCAAGATGGTGTATTGCGAGCTTTCGGCCAGCCGCGCCATCACGAAGATGGTGCCGATCAGCACCGCGATGGGCAGCAGGTCGTACAGGTGGCTGGGCATTTGCAGCGCCACGTACAGCAGCGCCCAGCCCAGCGAATAGCCGCGGCCGGCGTAGTCGCGCACGTCCCCGAGTTGATCGACCAGGTCGAAAAACGAGAACAGCAGCAAGAAGGCCACCGCGACGAAGCCGACCGAAATCAGCACGTCGTTATAGATCAGGCGGCGAATGGTTTTCATGGCGGCTCGCCCGGTGTCGTGCGGCCGGCGGGCGGCACGCGCCAGTTGCGCTCGCGCCAGCGCAGCCAGCCGAAGGCCCCCGCCGCGATGCTGCCGTGCAGCGCCAGCATGAAGACACTGGCGTTCACCGCGCCGCCCTCGATCCAGTTTTGCCCGGCGTTGATCAGGTTGTAGTAGGCGGCGAAGGCAAACAGCGAAAACACCAGCCCGGCGCTGCGGCCCACGCGCGGGTTCACGCGGGTGACGGCCAGGGCGATCAGCACGCAGTTGACGGCGGCCAGCACCAGGCCCAGGCGCCAGGACAGCTCGGCCAGGTTGGACGCCGTGGCGTTTTGCAGCAGGGTGGGGGTCGACTGCAGGCGCGGCGCGTCGCTGGGCTCGGCCCGGGCGGCCTGGGTGCCGATGCGATTGCTGTACCGCACGAACTCGCTCACGCGCATGTCGCCGGTGCTGCTGTCGGTCTGCAGGCGAAAGCCGTGGTCCAGTTGCAGTTCGCGCTCGCCCCCCTGCGTGACGACGCGTCCGCGCTCGGCCGAGACCACCGCGTCGCTGTCGCGCTCGCGCGCGGCGATGAAGATGTTGGTGCCCGAGTCGGCGGCGGCGGTGTCCTTGTCGATGAAGAACACGCGCTGGCCGCCGGCCGATTCGATGAAGCGCCCGGGTGCCACGCGCTCGACGTCGCCGCGGTCCTGGTAGCGCTCGCGCAGGTCCTTGATCTGCCGGTTGGACCAGGGCCAGATCACCAGCGCCAGCACGGCGACCGCCAGCAGCACCGGCCAGGCAAAGCGCAGCAGTGGCCGCACGAAGCGGCCCAGCCCCTGGCCGCAGGAAAACCAGATCACCATCTCGCTGCTGCCGTACATGCGCGTGAGCGTGGCGGTGACGGCGACGAACAGGCTCAGCGTGAGGATGGTGGGCAAATGCCCCAGCACCGTCAGGCCCATGACCAGCAGCACCTCGGAGGGGTTGACCCGCCCGACCGAGGCCTGCCCCAGCGTGCGGATCAGCATCACCGTCATCACCACGGTGATCAACACCACCAGCGTGGCGCTGAAGCTGCGGCCGAGCTCTTTGCGAAGGGAAGAATCGAATACCATTGATTGAAAGGAGCAACACGCGATTATGGACGTTGAACTCGGCGCACTGCGCTTTGACACCGCCGCCACCCGCCGCACGCCGGCGCTGCTGGTGCTGGTGGCCGATGGATTTCAGGCCGCCGGCGATGACGCGCTGTCGGCGTGGATCGGCAAGGCCCTGGCCAGCGGCGACTTCAAGACCGAGGCGGGGCGGCTGACGACCTCGTTCGGCGCGCCCGCCCTGGCCGCCGAGCGCCTGGTGCTGGCCGGCATCGGCGACGGCCACCCGGCGCGCGTGCGCAAGGCGGTGGCGGCGGGCGTTGCGGCCTTGCGTGCCAGCGCGGCCGACGCGGTCACCGTGTGCTTTGCCCAGCAACCCCAGGCGGTGCACGCCGCCACGCTGGCGCTGCTCGAGGCCGGCTACAGCTACCAGACCACCAAGAGCCGGCCCGACCCCAAGAAGAAGACGCCCTCGCTCAAGAGCGCCGTGATCGGCGTGCCCAGCGTGGCCGCGGCGCGCGCCGACTTCGAGCGCGCGCTGGGCACCGCCCATGGCGTCGCCCTGGCGCGCGAATGGGCCAACCGCCCGCCCAACCACGCCACGCCCACCCTGCTGGCCGGCGCGGCGCGCCAGCTGGCCAAGCGGCCGGGCATCGACTGCCAGGTGCTGGGGCCCAAGGAGGTCGCCAAGCTGGGCATGGGGGCGTTTCAGGCCGTGGCGCAGGGCTCGGGCGAGGAGCTGCGCTTCATCGTGCTGCGCTACACCGGCGCGGGCAAAAGCGCGGCGCCGGTCGCCCTGGTGGGCAAGGGCATCACCTTCGACAGCGGCGGCATCTCGATCAAGCCCGCCGCCGACATGGACCAGATGAAGTTCGACATGGGCGGCGCCGCCAGCGTGCTGGGCGTGTTCCGCGCGCTGGCCGACCTGAAGCCCGCGCTCAACGTGGTCGGCCTGATCCCGGCGTGCGAGAACATGCCCGACGGCCGCGCCGTCAAGCCCGGCGACGTGGTGAGCAGCCTGAGCGGTCAGACCATCGAGATCCTGAACACCGACGCCGAAGGGCGCCTGGTGCTGTGCGACGCGCTGACCTATGCCGAGCGCTTCAAGCCGCGCGCCGTGATCGACATTGCCACGCTCACCGGCGCCTGCGTGGTGGCGCTGGGCGAGGTGCGCAGCGGCCTGTTTGCCGCCGACGAGGCGCTGGGCCAGGCGCTGCAGGCCGCCGGCGAGCGCGCGCTGGACCCGTGCTGGCGCATGCCGCTGGACGACGAATACGCCGAGGGCCTGAAAACCAACTTTGCCGACGTGGCCAACGTCGCCGGCCGCTACGGCGGCGCCATCACCGCGGCCAAATTCCTGCAGCGCTTTGCCAAGGCCTACCCGTGGGCGCATCTGGACATTGCCGGCACCGCCTGGAAGCAGGGCGCCAACAAGGGCGCCACCGGCCGGCCGGTGGGCCTGCTGGTCGAATACCTGCTGGCGCTGGCTGCCGACGCAGCGGCACCCCAGGCGGGTGCCAAGGCCAAGACGAAGGGCCGGGCGGCGCGGCGCGCGGCGTCGGCCTGAGCGCGCTTCGCTCTTCCGTGGCGCGCAGCGCATGACCGAGGTTCAGTTTCACGTCAACGTGCCCGACAAGGTGCACTACGCCTGCCGCCTGCTGCGCAAGGCGCAGGCCAGCGGCGCGCGCATCGGCGTGCTGGCGCCGCCGGATGTGCTGGACGCGCTGGACGTGGCGCTGTGGCGCTTTTCGGCGACGGACTTCGTCGCCCATTGCCGGGCCGACGCGCCGCCAGCCATGCGTGCCGCCTCACCCATCGTGCTGGCGCAGGACTGTGCCGCGCTGGACGCCGACCGGGTGCTGCTGCACCTGGGGCGCGAACTGCCCGACGGCTTCGAGCGCTTTGCGCGCCTGATCGAGCTGGTGGGCGCCGACCCCGAGGACTTGGCCCAGGGGCGCCTGCGCTGGCGCCATTACGCCACGCACGGCCATTCCCCCCAGCGGCACGACGTCGCCCAGCCAGCCGAGCACCATGACCCCCGATAACGCCAACCTTCCGCCCAGCGCGCCCCACCGCTACATCCCCACGCTGACCGAGCGTGCCAGCGACGGGCCACCGCCGGCCGGGCAGCCGGCCCCGGCGCCCGAGGCCGCCCGCGCCCCCACGGCCGGCGCCACCGTGACGGCCGAGCAGGTGCTGGCCTTGCTGGCGCCTGATCTGGATCAACGAATCAGCGAGGCCATCGCCCAGGCCTTGCACGAACAGATGCTGGGCCTGGGCGCGCGCGTGCGCCGCAGCGTGGCCGCCGTGGTGCAGGACGCCGTGGACACCGCCTTGCGGCAAGCCCGGCGCGGCCCGATGTCGGGATAAACCCGCGGTTCGGGCCGGCGGCGGATTAGCGTGTTCCCTATATGTTTCGCGCCGGATTTGCGCTATCGTTCGCGCCCGTTGACGCGCTGTTGCGTCATCCAACTTACGGAGGTTTTTTCATGCAGCTTCAACTGAAACTGACCGTGGCCGCGGCCCTGGTGGCCGCTTGTGGCATGGCCAGCGCGCAAGAGCAGGTCGTCAAGATCGGCAGCGTGGCGCCGATGTCCGGCGGTCAGGCGCACTACGGCAAGGACAACGCCAACGGCGTGCTGATGGCCATTGCCGACCTGAACAAGCAAAACATCACGATCGGCGGCAAAAAGATCAAGTGGGAAGCCGACGTCGAGGACGACGCCGCCGATCCCAAGCAGGGCACCGCCGTGGCGCAAAAGCTGTGTGACATGAAGGTCAACGGCGTGGTCGGCCACCTGAACTCGGGCACCACCATTCCGGCCTCCAAGATCTACCACGACTGCGGCATTCCCATGGTGACCGGCGCGGCCACCAACCCCGACCTGACCAAGCCGGGCTACAAGGAAATCTACCGCATCATCGCCAACGACAGCGCACTGGGTGCCGGCATGGCGCACTACGCCAAGGACGTCCTGAAGATCAAGACGGTGGCCGTCATCGACGACCGCACCGCCTACGGCCAGGGCTTGGCCGACATCTTCGCCGACACTGCCAAGAAGCTGGGCCTGAACGTGGTCGAACGCCAGTACACCACCGACAAGGCCACCGACTTCCTGCCCATCCTGACCGCCATCAAGGGCAAGAAGCCCGACGCCATCTTCTTTGGCGGCATGGACCCGCAAGGCGGCCCGATGCTGCGCCAGATGGACCAGCTGGGCATGACCGGCGTGAAGTTCATGGGTGGCGACGGCCTGTGCACCGTCAAGCTGGCCGAGCTGTCCAATGGCGCCAAGTCGCTGGCCAACACGGCCTGCGCCGAAGGCGGCACCTCGCTGCAGAAGATGCCTGGCGGCGTGGAATGGAAGAAGCGCTATGACGCGGCCTATCCGGGCCAGTTCCAGGTCTACAGCCCCTACACCTACGACGCCACCATGCTGCTGGCCGACGCCATGAAGCGTGCCGACTCGGTCGATCCGAAGGTCTACAACGCCAAGCTGGAGCAAGCCAACTACAAGGGCATCACCTCCACCATCGCGTTCGAGCCCAACCACGAGGTCAAGAACGCAGCCATCACGATCTCGACCTATCCGAACGGCAAGAAGACGCCGCTGGATTGATCCAGTTGCTCCGCTCTTGAAAAGCCACCCTTCGGGGTGGCTTTTTTCATGAGCGCCAGGCCCGGCTCACGTGCGGCCACAGCAGGTTGAGCGCCAGGCCGGCCATGATCAGCCCGGCGGCCAGCAGCTTCCAGGGCGGCAGGGGCTCGGCCAATACCACGGCCGACGCGCCCATGCCGAACACCGGCACCAGCAGCGAAAACGGCGAGATGGTGGCCGCCGGATAGCGCGCCAGCAGCCAGGCCCACACGCCGTAGCCGAAGATGGTGTTGCCCACCGACTGCCAGGCCACGGCGGCCCAGGTCACGGCATCGGCCTGGGCCAGGCCGGCGGCCATGCGCGGCCAGCCTTCCAGCACCCAGCTCATTGCCAGCAGCGGCGGCACCGCGAACAGGCTGGACCAGGCGATGTAGGCCAGCACGTTCACCGGCCCGGCCGCGCGGCTGGCGATGTTGCCCAGGGCCCAGCACAGCGCCGCGCCCAGTGTCAGCGCCAGGCCCAGCAGCGTGGTGTGGCCGTCGGTGTGGCTGGCGATGATGGCAATGCCTGCCACCGCGATCAGCGCGGCCACGCCCTGAAAGGCGCGCACGCGCTCGCCACTGGTCAGCATGGCCAGCGCCACCGTGAAGAACACCTGCGCCTGCACCACCAGCGAGGCCAGGCCGGGCGTGATGTCGCGCGTCATGCCGTAGAACAGCAGGCCGAACTGGCCCACGCCGATCACCAGCCCGTAGAAGGCCAGGTTGCCCCACGAGGCCTGCGGGCGGCGCACGAAGAACACCAGCGGAACGGCGGCCAGCGCAAAGCGCAGCGCCGCCAGCAGCAGCGGCGGCAGGTGCGCCAGCGCGAACTTGATGATGACGAAATTGGTGCCCCACACGGCCACCACGGCCAGGATCAGCAGCAGGTGGCGCAGGGTGAGCGGGGTGGTGCGCAGGGTCATGATGGCGTGGGTCTGCCGGCGGGAACGTCCGGCGGGGCAAAGCGTCGCGCACGCAACCGCCGCGCCAGCGAGCGGGCCACGGGCAGCGGCTCGTCGTGCAGCGTGGCGGCCAGCAGCTCGCCGCACAGCACGGCCAGCGTCAGGCCGCGTGCGCCCAGGCCGGTGCACAGGTGGATGGGCAGCGCTTCGGCTGGTATCGAATCGATAGCTGCTCGCGCTTGATTGGCGGGCGCTACGGCCCGATTTGATTCAAATTCGTCGCTGGGGCGCCACCCCCAGGCACCAACGGCCGGCAGCCGGTCGGGCAGGGTGGCGCGCACCCCCGCCCAAGCCTGGGCGCGGCCGTCCGTCCATTGCGGGGCCAGGGCGGCAGCGGCGCCGGGCAGCAGGTCGGCCAGGCGCTGGTGATTGGCAGCGTGATCGTCGGCTTTCAACTCGGGCTGCGCGCTGTCCCGCTCGAAGGTCGAGCCCGTGACCCAGCGCGGGCCGTCCGCGCCCGGCAGGTGGGCGATCAGGCTGCCGTGGCCGTTGACGGGAAACGCGGGCAAGGCGCCATCGGCCGCGCCGCCCGGCATGGGGCCGAAAGCCACCTGGCCGCGCAGCGCGTGCAGGGGCAGGGCGTCGTCCAGCAGGGCCAGGGATTGAAAGCCGGCAGCGATGACGACCAGCTCGACCTCGGCCAGCGTATCGCCGCGCGCATCGCGCAGATGCCAGCGGCGGTCGGCGCGGTCGATGCGCGCCACGGTGCAACTGCCGTGCCACGCCACGCCCGGCGCCGCCAGCATGGCGCGCACCAGCGCGGCGGGCCGGACCCAGCCGGCGCGCTGGTGCCACAGCGCCGGGTGACTGTCGTCCAGCGGCACCTGAGCGGCCTGCGCCTGGGCGCGCGTCAGGGCGTGGTCGCCGGCCAGGCTTTCGGCCTGCGTGGCCACCGGCAGTTCGTCGGCCTGCCAGGCGGCGGGTCGGCGGCGCTTGCCGGGCTCGTGGCGCTCCAGCACGCCGCTGGCGGCAAAGTCATGGCCCGCGCGCAGCAGGCCGGCCGCGCGCGTCAGCGTGGCGCGTGCGCCGGCGTGCGTGAGCTGCGACAGCGGCCGGTCGTCGGGCGACACGTGGGGCGCCACCACGCCCGCGGGCAGCGCACTGGCGCCAGCGGCGGGCTCGGGCGCGGCGTCGAGCACGCGCACCTGCCAGCCGCGCCGCGCCAGGCTGAAGGCCACCGCCGCACCAGCCAGGCCGCCGCCGATGATGGCGCAGCGCGCGGGCGGCTGCGGCCAGCTCGGTTCGGCGTCGGCGCGGGCGCGGGGCGTCCAGCGCGGGGCGTAGCGCGCACGCAAGGCGTGGCGCTTGGGCGGCAGGCCGGGCACGCGCTCGATGGTGAAGCCGCAAGCCGCCAGGCGCTCGCGCACGTCGCCGGCCACGCACCAGGTGGCGGCGCGCGCGCCCGGTCGCATCAGGCGCGCGGCGGCCTTGAACGTGGCCGCGCTCCACATGTCGGGGTTGCGCTCAGGCGCAAAGCCGTCCAGAAAGAGAGCGTCGTGCGCGCCGCTCAGCTCGGCCAGCATCGGGCGCACATCGCCCACGGCCAGGGTCAGCTGCACGCGCTCGTCGTCAAAGCTCAGGCGGTGCACGCCGGGCAGCAGGCCACGCCACTGGGCGGCCAGCGCGGCGGCCAGCGGGGCCAGCTCGGCAAAGGGCGCGGCGCTGCGGATCAGGTCGTCGGCCTCGCAGACCCAGGCCTCCACCGCCGTATAGAACAGCCGCGCCGGTCGCTGCGGGTCGCGGCGCCAGGCCTGCCAGGTGGCCAGAAAGTTCAGGCCCAGGCCAAAGCCGGTCTCCAGCACGGCCCAGCGCGGCGCACCGGCCCAGGCGGTGGCTTGTCCGGCGTCGGCCAGCAGGTCGCAGCCGTGCAGAAAGACGTGGCGCGCCTGCGCCAGGCCGCCATCACCCGCGCTGCCGTGGCTGCGGTAGATGTCGCCAAAGCGCGCGCTGGTGGGCGTGCCGTCGTCGCGCCAGAGGACGGGGGAGGGCGGCATCCGATGGACTATTAAATCAGGAGCTGCTTGCGCACATCAGGCGCGCGCTGCGGATGGATTTGGCTTGAAAATGAATTCGCCGGCCGCACAGGCGCGCGCCAGCGGCGCTCACGCCTTGGGTGCCACGTAGCCGGCGGCCTGCTCGGCGCCGTCGCCAAAGAAGTGCGCCTCCATCTGCCGGCGCAGGTAGGCACGCGCATTGGCATCGGCCAGGTTCAGGCGGTTCTCGTTGACCAGCATGGTCTGCTGACGCAACCACTCCTGCCAGGCCTGCTTGCTGACGCTGGCCCAGATGCGCTGGCCCAGCTCGCCGGGGTAGGGCGGCAAGTCCAGGCCCTCGGCCTCGGTGCCGAGCTTGATGCAGTGGACCATGCGTGCCATATCCCGATTTCCTTGGTGCGTATCTGTTCGAGCGAAGCCTTGGATTATCGGGTCTCTCGCCGCGGGGCGTTGGCGCAAGCCGTCGATCGGCAAGAATTCGCCGATACTGCGTCAGGCCCATTCACCTTGCCACCTCCATGACTTCCGCCCTTACGTTTGCCCCGCTCGACCCCGACCTGCACCAGCGCGCCTTGGCGCTGCTGGACGACGAATGGCTGGCCCGCGACGCCGACCTGGCCCCCGTGCTGCCCATCGTGCTGGCGCGCGGCGTGGGGCAGGACTGGCACAAGGCCGGCACCTTTCGCCACCACCTGGTGGGCGTGGCGCGCAGCCTGGCGCTGTGGCGCCAGCCGCGCGACGTGCGCCTGCTGGGCCTGCTGCACAGCGTGTACGGCAACGCCTTTGTCGACCTGGTCAAGTTCGACCCCGAGCGCGAGCGCGCCCGCCTGCGCGACGCCGTGGGCGAACGCGCCGAGCAGCTGGTGTACCTGTTTTGCACCGCCTCGCGCGCGCAGTTCGTGCGCCAGGTGCTGGCTGGGCAGATCGATGCCGACGGCAGCGTGCAGGTGCATGAGCACCGCCTGCCGGCCGACGTGGTGGCCGCCTTCATCATCGTCAGCATGGCCGACACCTGCGAGCAGTGGTTTGCCTGGCAGGACGACATCTACAGCGGCTTTCCGGACGTGCCGCACGTGCCCCAGGCCGCACACTGGATGGCCGCGCTGTGGCCCGGCCCCATGCGCCCGCCCAGCCGAATTTATGCGCAGATCAGCGCGCTGGGGGCGGCGCTGCAGCATCCGGCATTGAAAGGCCTGCTGCCCATGCCGCCGGTGTTCGAGCACTGCACGCGCACGCTGTCCGCCAGCGACGAAGCCGCCGCGTCGTCGCTCTACTGGTCGGTCATCTCGCAGGCCCAGCCGCTGGTGCAGATGGACGGCGCCGTCGCCGCGCTGGAGCACGCCGCGCGCCTCAACCCCTGGGTGGGCGAGCCGCAGATGGTGCTGGCCCAGCTCCACCTGATCGCCGGCCGCAGCCAAGAGGCTCAGGCCGCCGCCACCGGCGCCCTGCAGTGCTACAGCGCCTGGGGCAACGCCTGGGACAAGCGCGTGCAGTGGGACGCCTGGATGGCCTGGGCCCGCATCCTGCGCCAGGGCGCGCAGACGGGCGCGTGGCCCGAGCGGCTGGACAAGCTCAACAATGTGGCGCTGAAGGCCGCATAAGCTCATGCGCAATCTGTCTGATCCGCGGCGCATGGCGCGGGGCGCGCGCCGCTAGACTTTCGCAGTCTGGCCGCTGCATGGGATGTCATTAAGGCGGTGCGCAGAAGTTTTAGACAAATCTGCTGCTGACGCTTTCCAAGCAAGCGCAAGCAGCTATCAAAACCAGAGTTTTCCAAGCCTTCAAGGAGCATTCGATGAGCGATTCGTGGAAGTTCGAGACCCAGTCCGTGCACGCCGGCTACACGCCCGACCCGACGACCAAGTCGGTGGCCGTGCCCATCTATCAAACGGTGTCCTACGCCTTCGACGACACGCAGCACGGGGCCGACCTGTTCGACCTCAAGGTGCCGGGCAACATCTACACCCGCATCATGAACCCGACCACCGCCGTGCTGGAGCAGCGGCTGGCCGCGCTGGAAGGCGGCGTGGGCGCGCTGGCGCTGGCCTCGGGCATGACGGCGATCCACTACGCCATCCAGACCATCGCGGCGGCGGGCGACAACATCGTCTCCACCTCCACGCTGTACGGCGGCACCTACAACCTGTTTGCGCACACCTTCCCGCAGATGGGCATCGAGGTGCGCTTTGCCGACTACCGCGACCCGGCCGCCTTCGGCAAGCTGATCGACGCGCGCACCAAGGCGGTGTTCTGCGAATCCATCGGTAACCCGCTGGGCAACGCCACCGACCTGGCCGCACTGGCCAAGGTGGCGCACGAGCACGGCGTGCCGCTGATCGTGGACAACACGGTGCCCAGCCCCTATCTGTGCCGCCCGTTCGAGCATGGCGCCGACATCGTGGTGCATGCCGCCACCAAGTACATCGGCGGCCACGGCAACAGCATGGGCGGCGTCATCGTCGATTCGGGCAAGTTCCCCTGGGCCGAGCACAAGCAGCGCTTTGCGCGCCTGAACGAGCCCGACGTCAGCTACCACGGCGTGGTCTATACCGAGGCGCTGGGCGCCGCCGCCTACATCGGTCGCGCGCGCGTCGTGCCGCTGCGCAACCTGGGCGGCGCCATCAGTCCCATGAACGCCTTCTTGCTGCTGCAAGGCCTGCAAACCCTGCCGCTGCGCATGGACCGCACCTGTGCCAACGCGCTGGCCATTGCCCAGTACCTGCAAAAGCACCCCAAGGTGGCCTCGGTCAACTACGCCGGCCTGCCCGAGCACCCCGACCACGCCGTTGTCCAGCGCCTGATGGGCGGGCGCGCCTCCGGCATCATCAGCTTCACGCTCAAGGCCGCCGATGGCCGCGCCGCCGGCGGGCGCTTTCAGGATGCGCTGGGCCTGTTCCTGCGCCTGGTCAACATCGGCGACACCAAATCGCTGGCCTGCCACCCCGCCAGCACCACGCACCGCCAGCTCAGCCCCGAAGAGCTGGCCAAGGCGGGCGTGTCCGAAGGCATGGTGCGCCTGTCGGTGGGCATCGAGCACATCGATGATTTGCTGGCCGACCTGGAGCAGGCACTGGGCAAAGTTTGAGTGCATGCCGGGCTTTGAAACGGACGGGTTTCGATCCAGCCGAAGCACCCCTAGGCAGGCACATCCAGCAAGCGCCGATCGGGCGTGCGCGACCCGCGAGCTGCGAGGCCGTGCAAAAGCAATAGCTGCCAGCGCTTGATCCGCAAGCGCTGGCAGGTGTTTTTATTCTGACGATCGCGCACGGCCGGCGGTGCTGCGCGATCAAACGTGCAAGGCCTGCCCCAGCGCCCGCAGCGCTGCCTCCTGCACCGCCTCGCCCAGCGTGGGATGGGCGTGGATGGTGTGGCCCACGTCCTCCAGCCGCGCGCCCATCTCGATGGACTGGGTGAAGGCGGCGGCCAGCTCGGACACGCCGCCGCCCACGGCCTGCCAGCCGAGGATCAGGTGGTTGTCCTTGCGGGCGACCACGCGCACGAAGCCGGTGGTGGATTCGAGCGTCATGGCGCGGCCGTTGGCGGCGAAGGGGAAGTGCGCTTCGATGCAGTCGATGCCCGCGGCCTTGGCTTCGGCAGGGGTGCGGCCGGCGACGACGACCTCGGGATCGGTGAAGCACACGGCGGGAATGGCCATGGGTTCGAAGCGACGGTTTTTGCCCGCCACCTGCTCGGCCACGCATTCGCCCTGCGCCATGGCGCGGTGGGCCAGCATGGGCTCGCCGGTCACGTCGCCAATGGCCCACACGTTGCGCATCGAGGTGCGGCAATGCGCGTCGATGGCCACGTGGCGCCCCGCCATGTCCAGTTGCAGCGATTCAAGGCCGAAGCCGGCGGTGCGCGGGCGCCGGCCCACGGCCACCAGCACGCGGTCGGCGGGCAGGGTGAAGTCCTCGGCTTTCACATCGCTGCGCACGTGCACGCCGTGTTTGGCGTCCCAGCCTTGCACCTTGCAGCCCAGGTGCAGGGTGATGCCGCTTTTCTTGAGCGCCTCCAGCACGGGCTGCGTCAGCTCCGGGTCGTAGGTGGGCAGCACGCGGTCGATGGCCTCGACCACCGTGACGTCGGCGCCCAGCTTGCGGTAGGCCATGCCCAGCTCCAGCCCGATGTAGCCGGCGCCGACAACGACCAGGCGCTTGGGGATGGCGTCGGGCGACAGGGCCTGCGTCGATGACCAGATGGCGCCCCCGAAGGGCATGCTGGGCAGCTCGACCGGCTCGGAGCCGGTGGCCAGCAGCAGGTGCTCGCAGCGCACGCGCACCGGCTCGCCCTCATGCAGTTTGACGGTCACGGTCTTGCCGTCGTCGATGTGGGCCCAGCCCTTGAGGACCTGCACGCCGGCCTTGCGCAGCAGCGCGCCCACGCCGCCGGTCAGGCGCTGCACGATGCCGTCCTTCCAGCGCACGGTTTGCGCGATGTCGATGCCCGGGTCGGCCACGCGAATGCCCAGGGGCGAGCCCTTGGCCTGGTGGCGCGCCTGCTCGAACGCGTGCGCGGCGTGGATCAGCGCCTTGGATGGGATGCAGCCGATGTTCAGGCAAGTGCCGCCGGGGCTGGCGCCTTCGGCCAGCACGGTGGGCACGCCCAGTTGCCCGGCGCGGATGGCTGCCACATAGCCGCCGGGGCCGCCGCCGATGACCAGCAGTTTGGTTGAGAGTTCTTTCATTTCAATTTTCCATTGCGTTGCGCACCACCTGCTGACCATGAACCGCAAAGAGCCGAACGGCCGCGGAGCAGGCCAGGCCAGCGGACGCCGTGGAGCGGGCTTGGCCCGGCCACTGGCGTCGTCCCCCTTCAGGGGGAAGGCGCCGAAGGCGACTCAGGGGGTGTTTCATTTCTTTACTCCACGAACAGCAGGGCCGGGGTTTCGAGCAGGGCGCGCACGGCCTGGATGAAGCGTGCCGCGTCCATGCCGTCCACCACGCGGTGGTCGAACGAGGACGAGAGGTTCATCAGCTGGCGCGCCACCACCTGGCCGCCACGCAGCATGGGCCGCTCGATGATGCGGTTGACGCCGACGATGGCGACCTCGGGGTGGTTGATGACGGGGGTGGTGACGATGCCGCCCAGCGTGCCCAGGCTGGTGATGGTGATGGTGGAGCCCGACAGTTCGTCACGCGCGGCCTTGCCGGTGCGCGCGCCCTCGGCCACGCGGGCCACGCCGGCGGCGCAGGCCCACAAATCCAGCGCTTCGGCGTGGCGCAGCACGGGCACCATCAGGCCGCCGTCGGTCTGCGTGGCAATGCCCAGGTGAACGGCCTCAAAGCGGGTGACCACGCCGGCCTCGTCGTCGTAGCGGGCGTTGACCTGCGGAAACTCGCGCAGCGCCAGCACCAGCGCGCGCGCCAGAAAGGGCAGCAGCGTGAGCTTGCCGCGCGCGGCGCCGTGGATGGCGTTGAGGCGCTGGCGCAGGGCCTCCAGCTCGGTCACGTCCACCTCTTCGACATAGCTGAAGTGCGGGATGCGGCGCTTGGCCTCCTGCATCTTCTGCGCGATCTTGCGGCGCAGGCCGATGACGGGAATCTGCTCCTCGCCATGGCGCTCCACGTAGGGCGATGCGCCCGCGGCCCCGGTCTGTCCGCCAGCGGCATAGGCGTCCAGGTCGGCGTGCTCGATGCGCCCGGCCGGCCCGCTGCCGTGCACGCGCCGCAGGTCGATCCCCATGTCCAGCGCGCGGCGGCGCACGGCGGGCGAGGCCAGGGGGCGATCGCCTTCCTTGCGCGCGACGGCGGCTGGCTGTGCTCGCGATGCTATGCGTTCAGTAGCTGCTGGCGCTGGTTGCACGGGGGCTGGCGCCGATTTTTTTTCTCGACCTGCCGTTGCGCTTGCTCCCTCCCCCGCTGGGGGAGGGTTGGGGTGGGGGCCAGCGGCGGCGTGCCGCCCAGCCGCTGCGCCCATGGCAGGCAGGCCCCCATCCCCGCCTTCCCCCAGAGGGGGAAGGAGTGAGGACTCCTTCAGGTTGCCCTCACCCTCCACTTCCAGCCGCACCAGCTCGGCGCCAACGGCCAAGACCTGGCCCACGGCGCCGCCCAAGGCCAGCACTTTGCCGTGGGTGTGCGCCGGCACCTCGACCGTGGCCTTGTCGGTCATCACGTCGGCCAGGTGCTGGTCTTCCACCACGGCGTCGCCCGGCTTGACGTGCCAGGCCACCAGTTCCACTTCGGCAATGCCCTCGCCAATGTCGGGCACGCGAATCACGTAAATACCCATGGCGTCAACCCTCCACAGCGCGTTTGAGGGCTTCGGCAACGCGCGAAGGCCCGGGGAAGTAGGCCCATTCCTGGGCATGCGGATAGGGCGTGTCCCAGCCCGTCACGCGCTCGATGGGCGCCTCCAGGTGATAGAAGCAGTGCTCCTGCACCAGCGCCACCAGCTCGGCGCCAAAGCCGCTGGTGCGTGTGGCCTCGTGGACGACGACGCAGCAGCCGGTTTTCTTGACGGAATCGACGATGGTGTCCAGATCGAGCGGCCAGATGCTGCGCAAATCGATGATCTCGGCGTCGATGCCGCTCTCGCGCGCCGCGGCTTCGGCCACCCACACCATGGTGCCGTAGGTGAGCACCGTCACCGCCTTGCCGGGGCGAAACACCGCCGCCTTGTCCAGCGGCACCTTGAAGTAGCCCTCGGGCACCTTGCCCATGTCGTGCTTGGACCAGGGCACGACGGGCTTGTCGTGGTGGCCGTCGAAGGGGCCGTTGTACAGGCGCTTGGGCTCCAGAAAGATGACGGGGTCGTCGCACTCGATGGAGGCGATGAGCAGGCCCTTGGCGTCATACGGGTTGCTGGGCATCACGGTGCGCAGGCCGCACACGTGGGTAAAAAACGCCTCGGGGCTCTGGCTGTGCGTCTGGCCGCCGTAGATGCCGCCGCCGCAGGGCATGCGGATCGTCATGCTGGCGGTGAAGTCGCCCGCCGAGCGGTGGCGCAGGCGCGCCGCCTCGGACACGATCTGGTCGGTGGCGGGGTAGAAGTAATCGGCAAACTGGATTTCGACCACGGGTTTGAGTCCATAGGCGGCCATGCCGATGGCGGTGCCGACGATGCCCGATTCACTGATCGGTGCGTCGAAGCAGCGCGTCTTGCCGTACTTGGCCTGCAGGCCTTCGGTAACGCGAAACACGCCGCCGAAGTAACCCACGTCCTCGCCGTAGACGATGACGTTGTCGTCGCGGCCCATCATCACGTCCAGGCCCGAGCGCAGGGCCTGGATCATGGTCATGGGGACGGTCTTGGATTCCGGTTTTTTGTCCGCCATGGCTTACACCCCCATCTGCTGGCGCTGCCGGCGCAGGTGCTCCGGCATCTCGTGGTACACGTCGTCAAAGATGGTCGCGGCGCTGGGCACGCGGCCATCCAGCAGGGTGCCGTGGCGCTCGGCCTCTTTTTGCGCGGCGATGATTTCGATCTCCAGCTCCTTGTGCGTGTGCTCGTGCCGGGCCTCGGTCCATTCGCCGATGGCGATCAGGTGCTTTTTCAGGCGCGCGATCGGGTCGCCCAGCGGAAAGCGCTGCCAGTCATCGGCGGGGCGGTACTTGCTCGGGTCGTCGGACGTGGAATGGGGCCCGGCGCGGTAGGTTTCCCACTCGATCAACGTGGGGCCGTGGTTGGTGCGCGCGCGCTCGGCCGCCCATTGCGAGGCGGCGTACACCGCCAGAAAGTCATTGCCGTCCACCCGCAGCGAGGCCAGGCCCACACCCACGCCGCGCTGGGCAAAGGTGGTGCCTTCGCCGCCGGCGATGGACTGGAAGGTGGAGATGGCCCACTGGTTGTTGACCACGTTGATGATGACCGGCGCGTGATACACGTGGGCGAAGGTCAGCGCCGTGTGAAAGTCACTCTCGGCCGTGGAGCCATCGCCGATCCAGGCCGAGGCGATTTTTGTGTCGCCCTTGATGGCCGAGGCCATCGCCCAGCCCACGGCCTGCGGCACCTGCGTGGCCAGGTTGCCCGAGATGCTGAAAAAACCCGCGCGCTTGTACGAGTACATCACCGGCAGCTGGCGGCCCTTGATCGGGTCGCGCTCGTTGCTCATCAGCTGGCAGATCAGCTCGACCAGCGAGATGTCGTCGCGCGAGAGCAGCAGGCCCTGCTGGCGATAGGTGGGAAAGCACATGTCGCCGTCCTGCAGCGCCATCGCGTGGGCCACGGCAATGGCTTCTTCGCCCAGGCACTGCATGTAGAACGACAGCTTTTTCTGGCGCTGCGCGTTCAGCATGCGGGCGTCAAAAATGCGCGTCTTCATCATGGCACGCAGGCCGCGGCGCAGGCGCTCGGGGTGCATCGCCGGCACCCAGGGGCCGACGGCCTTGCCCTCATCGTCCAGCACGCGCACCAGGCTGGTGGCCAGGTCGGCCGTGTCGGCGGCTGGGGTGTCGGTGGGGGGGCGGCGCACGCTGCCGGCGGGCGAGGTGCTGAGGTACGAAAAATCGGTCTTGTGGCCCGGCCGCCCCGTGGGCTCGGGCACGTGCAGCGTGAGCGCTGGGTGCACTGTCATGGTCTGTCTCCGGTCTCGCAATCGTGTTGCGTGCCTCGTTGCAGGGTCTCGGGCGGCACGCCGGGGGTGGTGGCGCTCCGTCCGTCTTGTTTGCGCGGTAGCGCAGGCGCGATCGTACCGGAGCGCGGCCCCATGCTGCACCCGCCGCAAAAAAATTGTCGCCGGCGGGGGCTTGGGCCGGCGCCTGCGCAGGGCCGCTCAGGGCGCGTCGGCGCGGGCGGGTGCCGACTGCCCGTGCAGCCGCGCGTACAGGCCGCCGAGGGCCAGCAACTGGGCGTGCGTGCCTTGCTCGACCACGCGGCCGCGCTCCATCACCACGATGCGGTCGGCGCGTTCGATGGTGGACAGGCGGTGCGCGATGACCAGGGTGGTGCGCCCGGTCATGGCGGTGTTCAGTGCCTGCTGCACCAGGCGCTCGCTGTGCGTGTCCAGCGCGGACGTGGCTTCGTCCAGCAGCAGCACGGGGGCGTTCTTGTACAGCGCGCGGGCAATGGCCAGGCGCTGGCGCTGCCCGCCCGACAGCTCGGTGGCGTTGTGGCCTACCCGCGTGTCGATGCCCTGGGGCAGGGCGGCCACGTGCTCGGCCAGGTTGGCCTGCGCCAGGCAGCGCTGCACGCGCTCGCGGTCGATCGGCTCGGCCCCCAGCGCCACATTGGCGGCGATGCTGTCGTTGAGCATGGTCACGTCCTGGCCGACCAGCGCGAACTGCGCGCGCAGTGCGGCCAGCGGCCACTGCGTGATGTCGATGCCGTCCAGCTCGATGCGGCCGGCATCGGGCGCGACGAAGCGTGGCAGCAGGTTGACCAGCGTGGTCTTGCCCGAGCCCGAGGGCCCCACGAGGGCCACCGTCTCGCCGGCGCGTACAGCCAGATCCACGCCGTCCAGCGCCGGCGCGGCGTCGTCGCGGTAGTGCACGCTGACGCCGTGCAGCGCGATGTCGCCGCGCGCGGGTGTTGCGGGCGCGCTGGCGTGCGGCGGGTCGGGCTCGGGGCGCACCGTGTCCAGCAGCTCCAGCCCGCGCTCCAGCGCGGCCAGCCCGCGCGTGACCGGATGCACCACGTCGGCGAGGCGCCGCGTGGGCGACACCAGCATCAGCATGGCGCCGATGAAGGCCACGAAACCGCCCACCGTGATGGCACCGCCGCCCCCGCCGCTGCGCCCCTGCGACAGCGCAATGGCGATCACGGTGGACAGCGCGATGGCGGCCACCAGTTGCGACAAGGGCATGGTGGCGGCCGAGGCGCGCGTGGCCTTCAGCGCCAGATCGCGCAGGCGCCGGCTCAACTGCGCAAAGCGCCGGCTTTGCAGCGTCTGGGCCTGGTGCAGGCGCACCATGCGGTGCGAGAGCACGTTCTCTTCCACCACGTAGGCCAGCTCGTCGGTGGCGTCCTGGCTCTCGCGCGTGACCCGGTACAACTGGCGCGAGAGCACCTTCAGGATCAGCGCCACGGCCGGCACCAGCACCAGCACGATCAGCGTCAGCTTCCAGTTCAGGTAGATCAGGTAGGCCATCAGCGCCACCACCGTGAAGCCGTCGCGCCCCAGGTTGAGCAGGGCCTGCACCAGCAGGGTGGAGCCGGTCTGCACCTCGTAGACGATGGTGTTGGCCAGCTGGCTGGCCGACTGGCGCGAGAACAGGCTCAGGTCGGCGTGCAGCAGGCGCTCGAACAGCTGCTGGCGCAGCACCACCATGCCGTCGGCGGCGATGCGCGAGAGCGCGTATTTGCTGGCGAACTGCGCCAGTCCGCGCAGCACGAACAGGCCGATGATGGCGGTGGGCACCATCCACAACTGCAACTCGCCCTCGGTGAAGCCCTTGTCCAGCAGGGGCTTGAGCAACGCCGGTATGGCGGGCTCGGTCAGGGCGCTCATGAAAGTGGCGCCGATGGCCAAAAACCACCCCGTCCGATACTGCCCGAAATACGGCCACAGGCGGCGCAGGCGTTGCCACAGCGAGGCGACGACGGCGGGGTCTGGGGTGGGTTCGGCGGACATGCGGGCGGTGGCGGGAGAGCGTCGATTCTAGGGGGCGGCACTGTGCGTCCCGTCGCACGCCCCTGCGCGGTCGCGGGAACCATTGGCCGCGCGATCCCTCTCAACGGTTTTCAAGGCGGCGCTACAGTTTGTGACCTGGCGCCGCTTCACATGTGTAACATCGGCCCTCATGCGCTATCTGCTGCGGGCCGTTTTCTGATCGCATTGCATGAACATTGACTCCTCCTTCCGCCGAGTGCCAGACGGCTACCGGCGCAGCCTGTTGGGCGCATTGCTGTTGACTCCCGCGTTGCCGGCGCTGGCGCAGTTTCGCGTCGAGGTTTCCGGCGTGGGCCTGACGCAGATGCCTATTGCCCTGGTGCCGTTTCGTGGCGAGCCGGCTTCGCCCCAGCCCATCAGTGCCATCATTCGCGCCGACCTGGAGCGCAGCGGCCAGTTTCGCGCCGTGGACGCCGCGGGCGCCGCGATGGACGAGACCACGCGCCCGGACATGTCGAGCTGGCGCCAGCGCGGGGCCGATTCGCTGGCCGGCGGCAGCGTGTCACCCTTGGCCGATGGCCGCTGGGACGTGCGCTTTCGCCTGTGGGACGTGGTGCGCGATGCGGACCTGGGCGGGCAGGGCTACGTGGTGCCAAAGGCCGACCTGCGCCTGGCCGCCCACAAGAGCGCCGACTACATCTACGAGAAGCTGACCGGCGACAAGGGCGTGTTCTCCACCCGTATCGCCTACGTCACGCAAAACGGCAAGCGCTACACCCTGTGGGTGGCCGATGCCGACGGTGAGAACGCGCAGCCGGCGCTGTCCAGCCCCGAGTCCATCATCTCGCCGCGCTGGTCGCCCGACGGGCGCCAGTTGGCCTACGTATCCTTCGAGGCGCGCAAGCCGGTCATTTACGTGCATGACGTCGCCAGCGGCCGCCGGCGCCTGCTGGCCAACTTCAAGGGATCCAACAGCGCACCGGCCTGGTCGCCGGACGGGCGCTCGCTGGTGATCACGCTCTCGCGCGACGGTGGCTCGCAGCTCTACCAGATCAGCGCCAGCGGTGGCGAGCCGCGGCGCCTGACGCAGTCGCAAAGCATCGATACCGAGCCGGCCTTTTCGCCCGATGGCAAGAGTTTGTATTTCGTCAGCGACCGTGGCGGCGCGCCGCAGATCTACCGCATGCCCGCGGGCGGCGGTGCAGCGCAGCGCGTCACGTTCGGCGGCAGCTACAACGTTTCGCCCAACCTCAGCGCCGACGGCCGCTGGATGGCCTACGTCGCCCGCACGGGCGGCGCGTTCAAGCTGAACGTGATGGATCTGGCCAGCGGCAATTCGACGGCCATCACCGACACCGGCGATGACGAAAGCCCCAGTTTCGCCCCCAACAGCAAGCTGATCGTCTACGCCACCCGCCAGGGCGGGCGCGAGGCGCTCATGACCACCACGGTGGACGGCAAGATCAAGGCGCGCCTGGCTGGTCAGGCCGGTGACCTGCGCGAGCCCACCTGGGGCCCGTATTCGCGCTGAAATCCATGAATCACCCCCAGTCTCCACACGCTTCGCGTTGTTTCGCCTCCCCCCTTCAAGGGGGCATCGCCAGTAGCCGGGGAGACCCCGGCCACGGCGATCGCTGGCATGGCCTGCTCCGCGGCCGATGGGTTCTTTGGGTTTTGCGCTCTGTGGGCGGTGTTTGACGCCCCAGGCCACTGACAAGTTTTGTTGACACACAGGAGAAAACAGGATGTTCAAACGTTATTTCATGCTTGCCGCCATGGCCTTGTCCCTGGTGCTGGCGGGCTGCGGCTCCGACGTGAAGCTGGATCAACCCGCCGAGGGTTCGTCGACGGCCGCCGGCGCGGGCACGGGTGGAGCGCAAGGTCAGGGCACGGGGCAAAGCTCGGTCACCCAAGTGCAGGCTGGCGCCTCGGCCGCCGACAAGGCCGGCCCGGTGGGCGTGGCCAAGGTGATTTATTTTGACTATGACAGCTACACCGTCAAGCCCGACTACCAGTCGGTGATCGACCAGCACGCGCGCTTTTTGCAATCGCGCCCCAACGCCCGCCTGGTGCTGGAGGGCAACACCGACCAGCGCGGCAGCCGCGAGTACAACCTGGCCTTGGGCCAGAAGCGTGCCGAGGCCGTGCGCCGCGCCCTGACCCTGGTGGGCGCCAACGACAGCCAGATCGAGGCCGTGAGCTTCGGCAAGGAAAAGCCGGCCGTTGAAGGCACCAGCGAAGAGGCCTACGCCAAGAACCGCCGCGTCGAGTTTCGCTACCAGTGAACATGATCATCGCTACGCCCAGACCCCTGCTGCGCGCTTTGGCGCTGGCCGGCGCCGTGCTGCTTGCGTGGCCGGCGCACGCCCAGCTTTTTGGTGACGACCAGGCGCGCCAGGCCATCCTGGACTTGCGCCAGCGCTTCGACCAGGCCGTCACTGCGCAAAACCGCCTGGTGGACGAAAACACCCAGCTGCGCCGCAGCATGCTCGACTTGCAGCAGCAAATCCAGCTGCTGCGCGACGACCTGGCGCGCTCGCGAGGCCAGGAGGAGCAGTTGCAGCAGCAGATCGCCGAGCTGCAAAAGCGCCAGACCAGCGCGCTCGATGGCTTGGAGCAGCGGCTGCAGAAGCTGGAGAAAACCCAACCTTCCAATGCCGAGGGCACCAGCGCCCCCGGGGCTGCCGACGGCGGCGCCGAGAAACAGGACTACGACGCGGCGCTGGCGGTGTTTCGCAAGGGCGACTACGCCGGCGCCCAAACGGGCTTTGCCAACTTCGTCAAGCGCTACCCCAGCAGCGCGCTGGCGCCTGCTGCGCTGTTCTGGCTGGGCAACGCGCAGTACGCCACGCGCAACTACAAGGAGGCCATCACCAACTTCCGCTCGCTGCTGGCGGCCGCGCCCAACCACGCCAAGGCGCCCGAGGCCATGCTGTCCATCGCCAACTGCCAGGTCGAGCTGAAGGACGTGGCCGGCGCGCGCACCACGCTGAACGGGTTGATCAAGACCTATCCGCAGTCCGAGGCCGCGCAAGCCGGGCGTGAACGCCTGTCGAAGCTGAAATAAGCCACCCCCCAGTCTCCACTCGCTGCGCGATGTTTCGCCGGGTGCTCGCCGCCGGAGACGGCGTCCCTTCGATCTTTCCAGTGCTGCGCAGGCAGATCTGGAGCCGCCAGACCTCAGCCCCCTTGCAGGCGGCCGAGCCTGCGCACAAAAGGTCCGGTGGACGTTTTGTTGGCCGGCGAGGGGCCGGGCCACTGGCCCGGCGCGGCCTGCAAGGCTCGCCAGTGACCGGGGAGACCCCGGCCACGGCGATCGCTGGCGTGGCCTGCTCCGCGGCCTCTCGGCTCGTCGGACTTCGGCGCCGCGGGTGGTGGTTGGCGCTGCGGACGGCTGAACTTCGCAAACTGCTATAATTCTTGGTTCCTTGCCGCATCCCGTTCGACGCCGGGGGCGGCTTTCTCTTTGGGCCTTGCCATGGGGCCCGCCATCCACAAGGAGTTTGAATGCGTCACTACGAGATCATTTTGCTGATCCACCCGGATCAGAGCGAGCAAGTGCCGGCCATGCTGGAGCGCTACAAGGGCATGGTCACCGCCGGCGGCGGCAAGATCCACCGCGTGGAAGACTGGGGCCGCCGTCAGCTGGCCTACCAGATCAACAAGCTGAGCAAGGCGCACTACCTGTGCGTCAACATCGAGGCCGACCAGACCGTGATGGGCGAGCTGGAGCACGCCTTCCGCTTCAACGACGCGGTGCTGCGCCACCTGACGGTGCAGCGCAAGAAGGCCGACACGGCGCCGTCTTCGATGATGAAGAGCGTCGAGCGCGAAGAAGCGCGCAAGGCCCAGCAGGCGGAGGCCGCCAACTGATTGCCCGCGGGCGGTGGGTGCGTCGGTGGTCAATCAGCTGCGTCTGAGCGCCACCCTCGCCGAAGCCGGCGCCTTGCGCCACACGCCCGCCGGTCTGCCGGCCCTGGACATGCGGCTCGAACACGAGTCGAGCATCCAGGAGGACGGCCAGATGCGACAGGTCAAGGCGCAGCTCAGGGCGATTGCCTTGGGCACGGTGGCCGAGCGGCTGGCGCGCCAGCCCATCGGCTCCAGTTGGTGCTTCAGTGGCTTTCTGGCCAGCCCCCGCCAAGGCAAGCACGTCGTGCTTCACGTTCAAGACTTTCAGCAAAACCCCATTCACGGAGGCTTTTAAAATGCCCGCATTCAAGAAATTCAACAAGGACAAGCGTCCCAAGCGCAACACCCAGTCGCTGCTGTTCAAGCGCAAGCGCTACTGCCGCTTCACTGTCGCCGGCGTCGAGGAGATCGACTACAAGGACGTTGACACCCTGCGCGACTTCATTGGCGAGAACGGCAAGATCGTGCCCGCCCGCCTGACCGGCACACGCGCCATCTACCAGCGCCAGCTCAACACCGCCATCAAGCGCGCGCGCTTTCTGGCCCTGGTGCCCTACACCGACCAGCACCGCGTCTGAGCAAGGAGCCATTCATGCAAGTCATTCTTCTGGACAAGGTCGTCAACCTGGGCACCCTGGGTGATGTGGTCAAGGTCAAGGACGGCTACGCCCGCAACTTCCTGATCCCCACCGGCCAGGCCCGCCGCGCCACCGCCGCTGCCAAGGCCGAGTTCGAGGCCCGCCGCGCCGAGCTGGAAAAGCACGCCGCCGAAAAACTGGCCGCCGCGCAAGCGCTGGGCGCCAAGCTGCACGAGCAGACCATCAAGCTGACCCAAAAGGCCGGCGTGGACGGCCGCCTGTTCGGCTCGGTCACCAACCACGACATTGCCGACGAGCTGAAAAAGCAGGGCTTTGACGTGCACAAGTCGCAAATCCGCCTGCCCAATGGCCCGATCAAGACCATCGGCGACACCACGGTGGCCGTGTCCCTGCACACCGACGTGGATGCCGAGATCATCGTCGCGGTTTACGGCGAGACGGCCTGACTCGGCGCTTCACCAAACCAAGCAGCCGCCCTCGGGCGGCTGTTTTTATGGGGGATCGAAGGGCTTACTTGAAGTACTTCGACAGCGCCGCCAGCAGCCCCTCGGGGTGGGCTGCGCTGGTCAGAGGCGCCAGCTTGTCGACGTCGTAGGTTTCGTCGCCGTGGAAGGAGGCCCAGTAGTTCTCCTTTGCGTTCCACATGCCGAACTCGCCGGTCTTGGACTGGCACAGTGTGCCGCCGTAGGCGTGGATGCCGAAGGTGCTCTCGGTGTTGTCGGGCTTGTTGTCGCGCTTCCAGTTGGCGTTTTGCCATTCGAAGATGGCGAAGCCCTTGACCAGCGATTGCGGGTTGGCGTCCATGTACTCGCGCACCGCGCTGGCCTGGCCCACCACGGCGTCCACCTTGGCGTCCACCGAGCCGATGGCCAGGCTGTTGGTGCCCAGCTCGGTGATCAGCAGCGGCACGCCCAGCTTCAGGTCGTCGTAGGCCTGCAGGATGTTGTTTTTCAGGTCGTCGCCGTTCTTGAGCTTGAAGGTCTGCACCGAGTTGTAGAAGCGGTTTTGGTACAGATCGGGCGGCAGCTGATCGCGCAGCATGGCGTAGAACTTTTTCTCATCGGCGTTGCTGACCGGCACCGTCATGTAATGGTCGGGCGCCAGCTTGTGCAGCAGCTTGGCCACGCGCACGGCCTTGGGGATCAGAGTGGCCGAGGTTTCACCGCTTTGGTTCAAGTCCAGTTCGTTGCCGATGCTGAAGGAATGCACGGCCGGGTGGATGGCGCCGTTTTTCTTGACGCTGGCGACGATCTGCGTGACCGTGTTCTCGATCTTGTCCCACGGGCGGTTTGGACCATCCTGGTTCTTGAAGTTGTAGTTGGACACCGGGATGATGACCTTGATGCCCAGCGCCTGTGCCTTGTCCAGGAAGGCAATGTGGCCGTTGCCGCCCGTTTCCCAATCCTTGGAGCCGCGCTGGTAGTTGTAGTCATACAGGCGCACGAGGTTGATGCCTTGCGCAGCCATGGCGTCCAGGTCGTTGCGCCCGCAGCCGTTCTTGCTGCCCCACAGGGCCTGGAAGGCGTCGGCGGTGGTGTCGGAGTCGAAGAAGGCGCCCGTCGGTGCGGCAAGGAACTTGGCCGGAATGGCCGAGTACGCCACGCCACGCCAGTTCTGTGCGAACACCTCGGACGGAATGCCGCGGGCACCCGCGTCGACGAACAGCACGGCATTGCTCAGCACGGTGCTGGCGTCAGGCACGCCCGGGCCGGCCAGCAGCGTGGCGGCAAAGCTCAGGCTCCCGCTGGCGCCGTCGTAGCGCGGATCGGACAGGGTCAGCGGCATGATGTCGTAGTCGCCATCGCCGGGGTCGCCCGCCACCGATGCGTTGGGCAGCACCGCGCTGAAGCGCTCGGGCCACAGGTTGACGAACTGGCCCAGGCTTTCGACGTCGGCGCTGCGTGCGGGCGCGTTGTTCATCCACAGCACGTTGGGGTCTACGCCTTGCATCTCCAGTCGCCAGGCGCCATTGCTGTCTTTTGCCAGCGAGGTGCGGGTGGCCGCCAGGGCAAAGCTGGAGCCCTCGGCGGGCGGCTTGAGGTTGTTGAGCAGGGTGAGCACTGGGCGGGTGAAGCTGCCGGCGGGGGCGCCCACGGCGTCAGATGCGCGGGTCACGCGCAGGGTGAGGCGCAGGCTGCGGGCGCTGCTGTCATAGACCACGTCGCGCACGCTGCCGAATACGCCGTGCACGTCGCCCGCCATGTGGAACTGCAGCAGGGCGTTGGGCGCCACGTCGCCGTAGATGCGCTGCCAGTCGGTGTTGACGAAGTCCTGCGTCTTGGCGTCTCCGGTGAGCCGATCGGGGCGGTCGCTGTACCAATCGACCTCGGGCTCCACCCCGCTCAGCGTCACGGCGAGGTCCTGGCCGGCGCTGGCGGCGCTCGCGTTGCCGCTGCTTGCCGCCAGCACGTAGATGCGCTGCGTCGGGTCGCCCGCGTTGCCGGAGTCGTCGCCACCGCAGCCGACCAGCAGCAGAGCGACGGTGGCCAGCAATAGTTGAAGCAGTTTCATTCTTGTGTTCCTCATTGGTTGTGGGTGTTGGAACTGGAGGGAGTCAAGGTTGCTCGGCGGCGCGGGTGAAGTGCCCGTGCTCGAGGTCTTCGGCGTATCGTTCGATTTGCATTTGTCCCGGCGTGAACGTCACGGCCGAAATGGAGCCCGGCGTCGCGCTCTCGCCCTGCGGCGCGAAGGTGAAGACGTCGCCGTCCCAGTGACGCAGGCCATGGCGCACGGCGGCCGGACCGAGCACCAGTTGCAGCGCGTCGCCCGCGGCGTTCAACTCGATCCGGGCGTCGCCGTAGTACGCGTTGCTGTAGCGCCCGACCAGGCTGGCCAATGGCGGCGGTGACGTGGGTGCGGCCGGTGGCGGCTGGCCGACCAGGCGGCCCTGGGGCTTGTACTGACCGTGCATCGCGTCCAGGTTCTGCATGGCCATCAGCCAGTCGGCGGCGGGCGCGTCGTCCCAGGCGCGCTCGCCGAAGAGCACGGCGATGGCTTCGGCCAGCCCGCGCGGTTGCGCGTTGGTGAGCACGGTGACGCCCAACTGGGCCTCGGGCCACAGGATGAAGCTGGTGGCTGCGCCCATCACGAAGGCGCCGGAGTGAGAGACGCTGGCGTGGCCGTGCGGATCGGTGCCGACGTTGAAGCCGTAGCCATATTTGCCATCGGGGTGCGCTGTCATGGCCGCTTGCAGGGCGGCGGGGCTGGCGAGCGCGCGTCCTTGCCACTGGCCCTGCGCCAGCACCAGCTTCATCCACTGCGCCATGTCGGTTGCGCTGGAGCTGACACCGCCCGCGGGAGACTGCGCGTCGGGCTGGCGCGGGGGCTGTTGCACCACGTAGCGCGCGGGGAGGGCGCCATAGGTGTCATAGCTGATGTCTACCTGCACATGGCCCCACGCCCGGTTGGCCTGCGCCGCAAAGTCGGCAAAACGCGAGCTGGTGCGGCCCATGCCGAGCGGCCGGTACAGCGCTTGCTCGGACAGCGTTGCCCAGTCGGTGCCGCGGGCCTGGGCCATGGCCTGGGCGGCTGCGGTCAGGCCGAAGTTGGTGTAGTCGTAGCTGCCGTAGGGCCTGAGTGCGACCGCGCGCAGGCGCTGCAGAATCTCGGCGCGGTCGTAGCCGATGTCTTCGAGCTGATCGCCCGCATGGTCGGGCAGGCCGCTGCGGTGGCCGTACAGATCGCCCAGGGTGAGGCGGCCATTGGTCTGCGGGTTGGGGTAGGCCAGCGCAAAGCCGGGCATCAGGCGCTGGATGGGCGTGCTCCAGTCGATCGCCGGTTGTGCGGTTGCCGCGGCGCCCGGCATCTGGGTGGCCATTGCCGTGGCGCCCACCGACTTGGATACCGAGGCTAGTTGAAACACGGTGTCGGCATCGACCGCGCCGCCTTGATCCACGCGGCGCACGCCAAAGCCTTGGGCGTACACCGTCTGGCCGCGAAACACCACGGCCACCGCCACCCCGGGCACGCCGGTGCGGGCCATCCATTGCGGAATTTGCGTCTCCAGCCGGGTGATGGCGGCTTGCACGCTGTCGGGATTGGGCGCCGGCGGATCGCTGCCGCCGCAGGCGCCGAGCGTGGTGCCCAGGCAGGCGATGCCGGCAATGCCCAAACGGACTCTCAGGGACTTGCAGCGCATGATTCGATCCATGGGTTGGTCTGGACAGGATGCTCGCATGGGGGCCGGATGGCAGGAGGGCAAAGTGAGGGCGGGGCGTCCCGTGTCGAGGTCAGGCGTCCGGGCGCTATCGCGCCGCAAACACCTCGTCCAGCCAATCCATGGAGACGGCGGCGGAGTAGGCCAGGTTGCCGATCTGGCAGTGTCCGTCGGCGCCCTCGGCCACCGTGAACACGTGCGAGGCCGAGGGTCCGCCGACGGTTTTCAGAAAGTGCGCGTGCTGTGCCAGCGGCTCCGGGCCCTCGCCCTCGCCGACCAGGGCGAGGGCGGGGCAGCGAATGCGCCGGAGGCCGTCGTCGCCGACGCGAAAGTCGCGCAGCCGCCGATAGGCCTGCCGGAAGCTGGGCTGGCCCAGGCGCAGCATCAGGTTGCGCATCATCTCGCGCGTTTGCGGTGGCAGGACGCTGGGCGGGATCTGATCGACATCGGCCAGGCGGATGTCCTGCGCGTCGGACATTTCGGCCGGATCGAACCCGACGAAGGACACCATGTAAGCGTGCAGATCGACGATGGGCGAGTTGGCGATCAAGGCGCGGATGCGTGGCTCATGCGCGGCCATGCGGGTGGCGAAATAGCCGCCGTAGCTGATGCCCATCAGTGCCACGCGCCGGGCGTCGGTGCCGGGACGCGCCAGCACGTGGTCCAGCGCCAGCTTGCCGATGCGCTCGTATTCGGGGATGAAGGCCATGCCGGGGTAAAAGCGCAGGGTGTCCATCTGGCCGGGGCCGGTGATCAGCATGAGGTGGTAGCCGCGCTCCAGCGCCGCGCGGCCGTAGGCGAGCCAGGTTTCCTCCAGCGTGCCGTCGTAGCCGCTGATGATCAGCAGGGTCTTGCCGCGGCGCGCACCGGCGTGCGGCGAGCGCACGTAGTAGGCCGGCAGGGGCGTGTCGCGCCAGGGCAGGCTGACGGTGTCGAACCCGCCGCCCTGCTGCTGCATGGCGGCCAGAAAGCATTCGCGGCTCTTGAGGCCCAGGCGTTGGTGCTCGGGTGCCTGCACGCTGCTGTAGTACTCGGCGGCGCGGTAGTTGTTGCAGGCCACCAGGTATTGATCGCGCGCGCTGGCCGCATGGCCGCGGCGGGCCCGGATCAGGGCGTCGGCCTCCTGGCGCGCGCCGGCGGCGGCGAATTCCTGTATCCAGCTGGCCGGATCACCGTTCTTGATTCTTTGGGCCAGCGCCAGGCATTCGCCGACGGAGGCCCCGCCGTAGCGTGCCGCACCCAGCTGGCGCAGCAGCTGGTAGTCCATTTCGGCGTCGGCAAATCCCTGCACGCGGGTGCGGCTGCGCTCCAGCCGGGCTGCGGGCTTGTCGGCTTGCGCCGGGGCCGGCTGGGTCTGTGCCAGCACGGGCTGGGCCAGGGTGCCAGCTGCGGCAGCCATGAAGGCGCGCCGCTGGGGCGTTGCGGGATTTGGTGGGGTCATGATCGTTGGCGTCTGCAGAAGGGATGCGAAACCGGGTGGATCTCGGGCGGTCAGCGCGCGCGCTCCTGGCGCATGTTTTGATGCCATTCGGAGGGCGACAGGCCGAAGCGCTTGCGAAACAGCTTGCTGAAACTGGACTGGTCGGCGAAGCCGCACCGCCACGACAGCGCGCCCACGTTCAGCCGGGCGCTTTGCTCGATCAGCGCGCGGGCATTCAACAGCCGCTGTTCGCGCAGCGCGCCCATGACCGTCGCGCCCTGGGCGGCAAAGGCTTCGTACAGGCGGGTGCGCGAGCATGCGGCGCCGTGGGCGATGGCGGCGACGTCCAGGTCGTGCCGGTGGGCGTGCAGTTGCATGAAGTGCAAGGCGGCGGCGTGGTGCGCGGCGTCGGCGTCGGCCCTGCCGTTGGCTGCGCTCAGGTCGCGGCCCTGGCGCCCCAGGTTGCGCAGCGTCAGCAGGGCCAGGGCATGCGTGGCGTGCAGCAAGCCGGCATGGTCTTCGGCGTCGAGTCGGCCACTGCGGGCCAGTTGGGCGAGCTGATCCAGCTGGCCCGACAGCAGGGGCACCAGCGCGCACTGCGCCGGCGTGATGAGCATGTTGCCTGGCTCGCGCCCCAACGCGGCGGCTGCGTCCGTGCGCGGCAGGGCCAGGAAGACCTCGCGCGAGTTCGGGCCCCAGCGATAGTGCCCCGGACGTTGGGTGTCGTACAGACCGAGCATGCCCGGGCTCATGCGCTGGTGCTCCCCGGGTGCGGCGTCGCGCACCACGTGGCCGGCCTGAATCAGCGTAAGCACCACCATGCCGGGTTCGTTGCTGGCGCGATGGGAGGCGGCCCGCACCTCGTATGCCGTCGATCGCATGATGCCGAACAGGCAAGCGTCGCTGCGCAAGGTGAGCAGCTCGGCGTCGAGCTCCGTGCCCGGCAGCGGCGGCAGCAGATCGACCCAGCGGTGGGCGCGCTCGCGCCATGCGTCAAAGCGCTGCGCGGGCTCGGCGTCGGCGGTGGACAGACGCTCCAGCTCGCACGGAGGCGGCGTCATTGATTTCATGGCCCACAGCATGCCGCCAGAATCCGGCGCGGTCACGAAGGCTGGGACGCTTGCCCCCAAGCTGGGACGCATTGACCCAAGATACGTCCGTGCGCCGTGGATGGTTCTGGATTCGAAGTGCGCCGATCCGCATCGGGCGAAATGGCTGTCTCAATCGGCGAGGCTGCCGCGTGCGTGCAGGCGCCACTCGGTGGGCGACAGGCCAAAGCGGGCGCGAAAGAGCTTGCTGAAGGCCGAAGGATCGGCAAAGCCGCAGCGCCAGGCCAGTGCGCCGACGTTCAAACGGGGGCTTTGCTCGATCAGCAGGCGGGCACGTTGCAGGCGGGCCTCGCGCAGGGCGCCCATCACCGTTTCGCCGCGAGCGGCAAAGGCTTCATACAGCCGCGTTCGCGAGCAATGGGCACCGTGGGCAATGGCGGCGGCATCCAGGTCGTGGCGGTGCGCGTTTTGCTGCATGAAGCGTAGCGCGGCGGCGTGGCGCCCGGCGTGCAGGGGATCGCGCGCGTCCTGTTCGGCGTCTGGTTGGCCTTGGCGGCCCAGGTTGCGCAGCGTGAGCAGTGCCAGCGCGCGCGTGGCCTCCAGCAGGGTGGCATATTCGCTGGCGTCCAGTGCGCCAGGCAGACGGGCCAGGCGGGCCAGGTGGGCCATCTGGCTGGACAACAGGGGTGCCAGAGGAGATTGTTGCGGCGAGATCAGCACGTTGCCGGCGTCGCGTCCCAGGCAGGCCCAGGCTTCGCGGCGCGGCAAGGCCACATAGGTCTGCCGGGCGTGAGCGCCCCAGCGGTAGTGGGCCTTGCGCTGGGGTGCGTACAGGCCCAGCATGCCGGCGCCGGCGCGGTGCTGCTCTCCGGCAGTGCCGTTCAATTGCATTTCACCGGCCTCGAGCAGGGACAGGATGACCATGTCTTCGTTCGGTGGCACGTGCTGTGAGCCGGTGCGCATTTCGTAGGCCGTCGAGCGCTTGGTGCCAAAGAGGCAGACTTCGCTGCGCAGCAGCGACCACGACGCGTCCAGTTCATCGCCCGGCGCCAGCGGCTGGGCGTCAACCCAGTTGTGAGCCACGTCGTGCCAATACGCCAGCCGAGCAGCGGGCTCAAGCTCGCTGGAGGACCAGTGTTCGACCGTGCATGGCGGGGGTGGCATAGCGGATGGGATTTTAGATACAACTGAAAACTTTGAGTGTATGTTTTCTCCAGATCGCCAGAGCAAGTGCCGCCGAGCGCACAAGGCTGCGCTGATCCAGGGCCGCGTGGGTGGCCATGGCCGTCATGCTCTTGAGAAGGCGCCTTCGGGCAGGCGCGACAGCACCTGCGCGCCGAGCGTGGCGCTGGTGGCCTCCGCGTCAATCGTCAGCACGTGCCGCTGGGGCATGGCGCGCAGCCAGGTCATCTGCCGCTTGGCCAGCTGGCGCGTGGCGATGATGCCGCGCTCGCGCAACTCGGCCAGGGGCCAGGCTTCGTCCAGCGCCTGCCAGGCCTGGCGGTAGCCCACGCAGCGCATGGCGGGCAGGTCGGGGCTCAGGTCGCCTCGTGCGCGCAGGGCCTTGACTTCGTCCAGAAAGCCGGCGCGCAGCATGACGTCGAAGCGCTGGGCGATGCGCTCATGCAGCCAGGCGCGGTCCGTGGATTCAAGGGAAAACAGCGGGATGGCGCCCGCGCCTTGGGCGCTGGGTGCTCTTGTTTTTGAAGTGTGAAAGCGGGACAGGGGCTGCCCGGTGAGCTGCCACACCTCCAGCGCACGCTGGATGCGCTGGCTGTCGGTGGGGGCCAGGCGGGCGGCGCTGGCGGGGTCCACGCGCGCCAGTTCGGCATGTAGCGCCGGCCAGCCCAGCTGCCGGGCGCGTTCGTCGATCTGCCGGCGCGTGGCCGGGTCGGCGCGGGGCAACTCGTCCAGCCCGTCAAGCAGCGCCTTGAAGTACAGCATGGTGCCGCCCACCAGCAGCGGCAGGCGGCCGCGGGCGCGGATCTCGGGGATCAGGCGCCGGGCGTCGCGTGCGAACTCGGCGGCGCTGTAGGCCTCGGTGGGTTCACGAATATCGATCAGGTGGTGCGCCGTGGCAGCGCGTTCGGCCGGCGTGGGCTTGGCGGTGCCGATGTCCATGCCGCGATAGACCAGGGCCGAATCGACGCTGATGATCTCCACCGGCAGATGCTCGGCCAGGGCCAATGCCAGCGCGCTCTTGCCGCTGGCCGTGGGGCCGGCCAGACACAGCGCTTCGATGGGGGGCAGTGTCATGTCAGTTGTTCGTGGCGCTGCGAGCCACCCACACCGCATAAAACGCAAAGCGCCAAACGGCCGCGAAGCCGGCCATGCACGCGATCGCCGTGGCCGGGGTCTCCCCGGTCACTGGCGATGCCCCCTGCAAGGGGGTGGGCGAAACATCGCGCAGCGAGTGGAGACTGGGGGTGTGCCATTTCAGCGGCCACGCAGGAACAGTCCATCCAGCTCGCGCAGGCTGAGCTGGCGCCAGGTGGGGCGGCCGTGGTTGCATTGGTCGGAGCGCTCGGTGGCTTCCATCTGGCGCAGCAGGGCGTTCATTTCATCGACCGTCAGGCGCCGGTTGGCACGCACCGCGCCGTGGCAGGCCATGGTGGCCAGCAACTCGTGCTGGGCGCGCTGCACCACGGTGGCGGCCTCGTGCTGGGCCAGCTCGGCCAGCACGCTGCGCGCCAGCTCCACCGCGTCGCCGGCGGCCAGGGTGGTGGGCACGGCGCGCACGGCCAGGGTCTTTGGGGAAAAGGGCGTGATCTCCAGGCCCAGTTGCTGGAGCACGGCGGCGGCGCTTTCGGCCGTGGCCACTTCGGTCGGCGTGGCGGCAAAGGTGGCCGGGATCAGCAGCGGTTGGCTGGTGATGCGGTTGGCGCCCAGCTGCGCCTTGAGCCGCTCGTAGACGATGCGCTCGTGCGCGGCGTGCATGTCCACCACGATCAGGCCCGCGTGGTTTTCGGCCAGGATGTAGATGCCGTGCAGCTGCGCGATGGCGCGGCCCAGGGGCCAGGTGGGTGCAGGGTCAGCCTCGGGCGTTGCGGGCGCCGCGGGTGCTCGATCGGCGGCTGCGTGGGGCTGCCACAAGGCCTGCAACTCCTGCACGACGTGACCCGAGCGTGCTTCAAAATGAATAGCTGCTTGCGCAAATGGGACGGGCGTTGGAGCCTCAAAACGCTTGAAACTTGGTGGCTCGGCGGGCCATGCTGCCGCTGCCGTGGCGGGCTCGCCCAGGAGCGCGGCGCGCGGCGCGGCCAGGGCGTTTTCGACGGCGTGGCGCACGGCCTGGTGCACCTCGCGCCCGTCGCGAAAACGCACCTCGATCTTGGTGGGGTGCACGTTGACGTCCACGCGCGCGGGGTCGATGGCGATGTGCAGCACATACACCGGCTGGCGCTGGCCGTGCAGCACGTCTTCATAGGCGGCGCGGGCGGCGTGCGCGATGACCTTGTCGCGCACGAAGCGGCCGTTGACGTAGGCAAACTGCTGGTCGGCGCGCGAGCGGGCGATGTCGGGCACGCCGGCGCGGCCGGTGATGCGCACGGGACCAGCTTGGTGCTCGATGGCCACGGAGTCGGCCAGAAAATCCTCGCCCAGCACATCGGCCAGACGGCGATCGAGCGCATCGGGCCCCGCTTGCGCACGCCACTGCTCGATCAGCTTGCCCTCGTGCCAGATGGCAAAGCCCACGTCGGCGCGCGCCAGCGCGTGGCGGCGCACAGCCTCGATGCAGTGGGCCAGCTCGGTGGCGTCGCTTTTCAAAAACTTGCGGCGCGCCGGCACGCTGAAAAACAGCTCACGCACTTCCACCGTCGTGCCCGGGCCGCGCGCGGCGGGCCGCAGCTCGCCCGTGCGGCCATCGAGCAGCCAGGCGCCCTCCGCACCGGCCGTGCGCGAAAGCAGGCTCAGCTCGGCAATCGAGTTGACGGCCGCCAGCGCCTCGCCGCGAAATCCCATGGTGCCCACGGCCTCCAGATCCTGTAGGCTGGCGATCTTGCTGGTGGCGTGGCGCTTGAGGGCGGTGGCCATCTCCTGCGGCGCGATGCCGGCGCCGTCATCCTCCACGCCGATCAGGCGCACGCCGCCGGCCAGCAGGCGCAGCGTGATCTGCGTGGCCCCCGCGTCCAGCGCGTTGTCCAGCAGCTCGCGCACCACCGAGGCCGGGCGCTCCACCACCTCGCCGGCGGCGATCTGGCTGATCAGCTCGTCGGGGAGTTCGCGGATGGGGCGGCGGAGGGCGGCGGACAGCATCCCGGCATTTTAGAAAGCCTTGCCGGGCAGGCTGTGCTGACTTTGGTTCAGAACGGCCCGATTTGGCGTCGCGGCAAGTCGCCCTGAATCACGGCCCAGGCATCGTCCACCCAGTCACATAGCACGCGACGGGTTTCGCGGGGGTCGATGATGTCAAGCACGCCAAATTTCTCGGCGGTGCGAAATGGCGAGGTCATGGCCAGATAGTGCGCTTCCAATTCGGCGCGGCGGGCGACCGGATCGGTAGCGGCCTCGATTTCGGTCTTGTGGGCGGCCATCACGCCACCCTCGATCGGGATCGAGCCCCAGCGCGCGGAAGGCCAGGCAAAGCGGTGATTGAGCCGATCACCCCCCTTGGGACCGTGCAGCGCACCCGCCATGCCAAAGCAGCGGCGGATCAGAATCGACACCCACGGTGAACGGCAGGCCGCCAGCGCCTCGCCCACGCGCGTCGCGCCCAGCAACGTGCCGGCCAGTTCGGCGTCCAGGCCGGTGGCGTTGCCGGGCTGATCGACGAAGTTGACCACCGGCAGCCCGAACTGGCTGCACAGGCGGGTGTGGCGCTCCATCTTGTAGGCTGCCTGCAGAGTCATGGCGCCGCCTTGCACCTTGGGGTCGTTTGCCAGAACCCCCACCGGCACGCCGTTCAGGCGCCCGAGCAGGGTCAGTACCGAACCGCCTTGCCAGCGTCCGATCTCGAACAGGCTGGCCCGGTCGAAGACGGCCGCCAGCAGCTTGCGCGGGTCGTAGATCTTGCGGCGATCTCGGGGAATAGCGTCCTTGAGCCATTCGTCCGCGCGGTTCGGGTCATCGTCACAGGCCATGACTGGCGCCAACTCGTGCACGCTGCGCGGCAGATAGGACAGAAAGCGCCGCACCTGCGTCAGCGCATCGGTCTCGTCCTCGGCTTCGTTGTGAACCAGGGCGCTCTTGCGCTGCACCTTCCAGCCGCCCAACTCGTCTTTGTCCACCTCGACACCATAGGCTTGACGTACCACGTGCGGGCCCGCGGCCATCACCTGTGCCTGCCCGCGCACCAGCACCGAAAAATGGGAGGACAGCACCTTGATTGCCCCCTGGCCAGCGCAGGCGCCCAGCGCCACCCCGACCACGGGTACGGTCTGCAACAGCTCCTGCGCGGGCCAGGTGGTGTATTCGGGGATCTTGGTGCCGCCAATCTGCATCAGCAGTTTGACGCTGCCGCCGGCCGAATCCACCAAGCGGATCAGCGGCATGCGCAGTTGATGGGCCAGGCGCTCAATGTATATCCACTTGTCGGCGATGGCGCCTTCCGAGCTGCCTGCCTTGACGGTGAAATCATCGGCGTGCAAGGCCACCTTGCGCCCGTCGATGCGCGCGGTGCCGACGATGGTATTGGTCGGTTCGGTGGATTGATACCGGCCCTCGGCGTCGTAGTGGCCTTTGCCGGCAAGCCGACCCATTTCGAAAAAACTCGCGCCATCGACCAGGGCGGCGATGCGCTCGCGCGCGTTTTGACGGCCGCCATCCTTCAGGCGGGCCAGTGCTTCGGGGCCGCCCATGGTCAGCGCGCTGCGGCGCCGTTGGCCCAGTTCGGTGAGTTCGGCGGCCCACTCGCCAGCGGGGTCGAACTGGGTGTCGTGACGAACGTTCATCGCGCGCCTTTCAGGCCCAGGCTGGTGGCCAGTTCGGTGGCGGCCTGCCATTCGGACATCAGATAACGGTGCGACTCGACGTAGCCGCGGAAGATGGGCCGGTTGCCGGACTGCTCAACCATGGCTTGCCATGTCTTGTCTTGCGAAACCCGGCGCAGTGCGTCCTCCCAGAATCGGATTTGCTCCGCATTGACCCCCGGCGCGAGCATGACGCCGTTGTAGCTGACATAGTCTGCGGCCACGCCCTGCTCACGCCAGGTTTTGATGCCCGCCAGCGCGCCCGTGCCGGGCTGCGCCGCCGCACTGGCCAGCACGCGTAGCTTGCCTGCCTTGACCTGCGGCATGATCACCGGTGCGGTGGCGGAAACCACATCGACGTGGCCGCCGAGGAGGGCCGTGATGGACTCTCCCGAGGAGCGAAAAGGTGCAATGGTGAGTTTGTCGATAGCCACGCCCGCCGCTTTCAGGGGTTGGGAAATCGCCATGTGGGTGTTTTGCCCCAGGGCCGGCGCGACGGCGATGCGCAGGGCCGTGGGATCGGCTTTCAGCGCGGCAACCAGCTCGCTGGCGTTTTTCAATGCCGAGTCGGCGCGCACGGCAACAAGGGAGGTTTCCTCGACCATCATCGCCACCGGTGTGAAGTCGCGTGGGTCGGCCCTGATCAAACCAGTCACAGCGCCAGCGATGGCGCCGGTGTGAAAGGTGCCCAGGTCGTGTGCATTGCCGGCGTTGGTCTTGAGTTGTTGCAGGGCCAGCGCGCCACCGGCGCCAACCTTGTTCTCGATCACGACCGGCTGGTGGTTGGTCAGTTGCAATTGCTCCAGGGCGGCTTTGATCCCGCGGGCGTACAAGTCCACCGTTCCGCCAGGGGCCACACCCACGATGTAGTTGATGCGTTCCGTGGGTCTCCAGGGTGACTGGGCCATGGCCACGCTTGCGGTGATGAAGGCGCTGGCCAGGACGAGTAATGGGGATGCTTTCACGGGGTGTCTCCTGGGGTGGGAACGTGTTGTGGGTCTGACCTGCAGGTTGAAGGCGAATCGGGCATGAGCTGCTGGGAGTTTGGTGCGTCGTTGCCAACAACAAGAGGGGTTCCGAGGCTCATAGTTTAATCATTCAAAAACAAGATTGTCAACAATCATAATGTCGATTAAAATTTTGAGACCCAAAAGCAATCAAGGAGCTTTCATGAGTCAGACCCTGCAATCGGAAGTCACTGGAACCGTCTGGAAGGTAGAAGTCGTTGAAGGCCAGGAGGTGTCCGCGGAGCAGACCCTGTTGGTCATGGAAAGCATGAAGATGGAAATTCCGGTAGCTGCGCCGCGCGCGGGGCGCGTTTTGCAGCTTTTGGTTGGTGAAGGCGAGGCGGTGGCGGAAGGCCAGGGCGTGGTGGTGCTGGGGTGATCTCCGGGCACCTCATCACTTGGGCCGCGCACCAACACGGTGACCGACCCGCTCTGGTGTTTCGCGATCGGAGTTACAGCCATCTGGAGATCGAGCGACGAAGCAATCGAATGGCCCACGCCCTGATGGCGCTGGGCCTGAAACCGGGCGAGCGTCTGGCGGTGCTGCTGGACAACTCGGCAGAGAGCCTGGACAGTCTGTTTGCTGCGGAAAAGGCGGCCTTGCCCTACGTTGCGCTGAACGCCCGCCACACATTTGCCGAGCATCGCGCCATCCTCGGCGATGCCCAGGCTGGTGCGGTGATCGTGGGGCCGCAATACGCCGAGTTGGCCGCTATGTTCGTGCAGGAAGCCGGTGCGTCGCTGACGTCGTTGCGCCATGTTCTGACACTTGGGCCGTGCGTTGCCGGTGCTATTGATTTGGCGGGCGCCTGTGCACTGGCGTCCGACGAGCCACCGGCCCTGGAGGTTGGGCCAGAGCATTGCGTCCGTATCGCCTATACCAGTGGCACCACCGGTCAACCCAAGGGGGTGGTGTACACGCAGCGGCGCGTGCAAGAGCGTCTGGTAAACCACTTCTTGGCCATGGAATATGCCCTGGATGTAGATGATGCAATGCTGCACGTGGGCCCCTTGACGCATGCCGCTGGGGTGTATCTCTTTCCTTGTTTCCTGCGCGGCGCGCGCAACGTGATCCAGGAGCGCTTTGATCCCCTGTCCATGCTCGAGACCATCGAGCGTGAGCGCATCACGCACCTGATGCTGGTGCCCGCCATGATGAGCCGCCTGGTGGAGGCCGTTGAAGGCGGCGCGCGCGCGGACTTTTCAACGCTCAAGCGCATCCACTATGGGACTGCGCCGACCTCGGTGCCACTGATTCGGCGCGCGCAGGCGGTGTTTGGTTCGATTCTGCGCCAGCAATACGGCATGACCGAAGCCGTGCAACCCCTGACGGTGCTGTATCCCCATGAGCACGTGGGCGACGCCGAGGACGGCGCCGACGATCCGATCGGCTCCTGCGGGCGGCCCACGGCCAATGTGCGCATCGTGCTGCGCGATGCCCAGGGCCGGCCCGTGGCGGACGGCGACGTGGGCGAGGTGACCATCGCCCACGCGGGGGTTGGCAAGGTCGAGTTCTGGCGTCGCCCGGATCTGCTGGCGGCCAGCGTGCGCGACGGGTGGTTTTACAGCGGCGACCTGGGGCGAATCGATCGAAACGGATATCTGCACATCGTCGGGCGCAACAAGGACATGATCATCAGCGGCGGCTTCAACGTGTACGCCCGCGAGGTCGAGGATGCGCTGATGGCGCATCCCTGTGTGCTGGAGGCCGCAGTGATCGGTCTGCCCGATTCACAATGGGGTGAATTGGTGGCTGCCGTGGTGGTGCGGCGCGACGGCGCCATGGTCGATGCCGAACACCTGCAAGCGCACTGCGCCGGACGCATCGCCGGCTACAAAAAACCACGCCGCCTGGTGTTTGTCAATGCCTTGCCGCGCAACCTGGCAGGCAAGGTGCTCAAGGCCGAACTCGCGACGTTGTTCAGCGACGGTGGCGGTTGATTCTCAAGTGGCGAGACCCAGCAGGCGTGCCGCTTCGTCAGCCGATTCCTCGCTGCGCTGGCGCGCCAGACGCATCATGGCGTCGGCGTCGCCCCGCTCCAGCGCCTTCGCCGCTTGCTTCCACAGCTGCAGCGATCGGCGTCTGCGCTCCACCGACGCCAGCCCCAGCTTGGTGTAGCGCAGGCTCTGCAGCGAGAGCGCGGCGATCATGCGGCGAAGGCGTTCGTTACCGGCAAAGCGCGCGCAGATCAGGATCATCCGGTAGGTGGTTTCCGCATAGGCATTGCCGTCGTTTGGGTCTTCGGTCAGCGTTTGCAGGCGTTGAACGCCCGCGCGCATGACAGCAAGCAATTCAGGCGGACGCGTTTGCACGAGCTTGCGCGCGGCAATGTCGAACAATCCGGCGCGGATCTCGAACACCTCGCGCAACTCGGTGGGCGAGAGTTGCGTCACCACGGCGCCGCGTCGTGGCAATACCTGAACCAAACCTTCGCGCTCGAGTATCCGGATGGCCTCGCGGATGGGCCCGCGGCTGAGCGAAAATTCGTCCGCGAGTTCCTGCTCCCCGATGCGCGCGCCAGGCGTTAGCTCGCCAGCGATGATGCGGTTGCCGACTTTGGCCGCCACCTGCTCGGGCACCGACAAGGTGGGCCCGGCGGAGTCGGCGAACAGACGCAACTCGATGGCCTGCTCCCAGCGTGCGAAGATGGCTTGATCCGATTCGGTGACTTTGACCACGGCGTGTTGATATGCGGATTGTTTACAAATGGCAGTCAGTATATGCTGCGAGGTCGATCAGGCTCGAGCAAGTGCCGACGCGCATGGCTTGATTGCGCGTCATTCGAGGTCGATAGACTCGCGGCATGGAATACGCAATGCATCTGGTCGACTTCATCCTGCACGTCGACAAATATCTGGGCGCCTTCGTGGCGCAGTACGGCGCGTGGGTCTACGCGCTGCTGTTTCTGATCGTGTTCGTCGAGACGGGCGTGGTGGTGATGCCCTTCCTGCCGGGTGATTCGCTGCTGTTCGTGGCGGGGGCGCTGGCCGGTGCGGGGCTGATGAGCTGGCCGGTGGCCTGCGTGGTGCTGCTGGCGGCGGCCATTTTGGGCGACCAGTGCAATTACAGCATCGGGCATCGGCTGGGGCCCAAGGTGTTTCAGTGGGAGGACTCGCGCTGGTTCAACCGCCGTGCGTTTGATCGGGCGCATGCGTTCTATGAGCGCTACGGCGGCATCACGGTGATCCTGGCGCGCTTCATGCCATTCATTCGCACCTTCGTGCCCTTCGTGGCGGGCGTGGCGGACATGAGCCGCGCGCGCTTCACGCTGTTCAACGTGGTCGGTGGCGCGATCTGGGTGCTGGGGCTGGTGACGGCGGGCTACCTGTTCGGCAACCTGCCCTGGGTGCAGGCCAACCTGAGCAAGATCATCTGGGCGCTGATCCTGGTGCCGGGGCTGATTGCGCTGTATGGCGCGTGGAAAGCGGGGCGCGCCGATCGCCAGGCCGCCTGATTCAACCGGCCAGCAGGCAGATGGTGACCAGCAGCGACGCGTCTTCAACCGCGGTCAACTCGTGCGGCGCGCCGCCGGGCAGGTGCAGGAAGTCGCCCGCGCGCATGTGGCGCACTTCGCGGCCCAGGCGAAAGTCCACCACGCCTTCAAGGCATTGCACGGTGATTTCGCCGGCCACCTGATGACCCGGCATGGTCTTGCCGGCCAGCAGGACCACGCGGATGACTTCGAGTTGGGGGGCCTTGAGCAAGGCGTAGGAGGGGGTCTGGGCCAGTTTGTCGCCCAGCGGCAAAACGCTGCCGAGCTGGCCGGGGGCCAAGTGGGGTTGTGCCATGGCGGTTCCGTTGACTGTGACGCTGAGGCCTGATCTTAGACCTGTCGGTTGCGCGCCAACGGGGGGTTGGCGGCAAAGTACTTCTTGATGCCGCTGGCCAGCGCGTCGGCCAGCTCGTTTTGGTAGGCGGCGCTGCGCAGGCGCTGCTCTTCCTGGGGGTTGCTGATGAAGGCCGTTTCCACCAGCACGCTGGGCACGTCGGGGTTGCGCAGCACGGCAAAGTTGGCGCGCTCGACGCTGCCCTTGTGCAGGCGGCTGATTGCGCCGATGTGACCCAGCATGGCGTCGCCCAGCTTCAGGCTGTCGCGGATCTGGGCGGTGGTGCTCATGTCCAGCAGGGCGCGCTGCACGCCTGCGTCCTTGTCGCCCGTGTTGACGCCGCCGATGCGGTCGGCCTCGTTTTCCTTGTTGGCCAGCCAGCGCGCCGCGGTGCTGGAGGCGCCGTGCTCGGACAGCGCGAACACGCTGGCGCCGTTGGCGTCGGGACGGATGAAGGCGTCGGCGTGGATGCTGACGAACAGGTCGGCGCGCACGCGCCGCGCCTTTTGCACGCGGGTGGCCAGGGCCACGAAGAAGTCGGAGTCGCGCGTGAGAAAGGCGCGCATGGGGTTGCCGCCCACGCTGGCGCCGTCGATGCGGTCGCGCAGTTTGAGCGCGATTTGCAGCACCACGTCTTTTTCGTGCGTGCCGGCGGCGCCGGTGGCACCGGGGTCTTCGCCGCCGTGGCCGGGGTCGATGGCGACGATGATCAGGCGTTCGATGCCGGCGGCCTCAGCGGCGCGCGCCACCGCACGCGGAGGCGCGGGTGTCACCGGTGGCGCGGGCGCTCGCGCGACGGCGGCGTTGGCGCGCTCGATCTGGCGGGCGATCAGATCGCCCAGCGAATCGCCGGCGGGCGCTGTGGGCGGCAGGGGCGCCGTCGCGGCCGTGACGGGGGCCGTGGGCGCGCTGGCGGGGCCCGGCTCGCGCATGCGCTGCGCGATCAGCGCCATCAGCGGATCAACGGGGTGGGCGGGGTACAGGTCGAACACCAGGCGGTTGCGGTACGCCGCCACGGGGGTGAGGGTGAACACCTCGGGACGGATTTCCTGCTTGAGGTCGATCACCAGGCGCACCACGCTGGGCGAGTTTTGCCCCACGCGAATGCCGGCGATGTTGGGGTCGTCGGCGCGCACCTTGGCCACCAGCTCGCGCAAGGTGGCGTCCAGCTGCAGGCCTTCGATGTCCACGGCCAGGCGCGGCGGCGAGACCACCAGACGGTGCGTGGTCTTGAGCGGCTGGTCGGACTCGATGGTGACGCGCGAATAGTCTTCGGCAGGCCAGATGCGCACCGCGACGATGCCGGCGCCGTGGGCGATCTGGTGCGCGCCGATCAGCAGCACCAGCGAGCCGGTCTTGAGCAGGCGGCGCCGTTCGGGTGAGGGCGGGGCGGGCCATTGGGGGGACGTCATGCGCGAAACTCCTGCAGCAGTTGCTCTCCAACGCGCGTGCCGGCGTTCAGGTGCACCGTGCGCTGCTCGCCGGGCTCGACGGACAGGTGCAGTGCCAAATCTGCCACGGGCAGCAGCGGCGCGGCGTGCTCGGGCCATTCGGCCAGTTTCAGGCCCGGAGCGGCAAACACGTCGCGAAAACCGGCGTCTTCCCACTCGCGCGGATCGCCAAAGCGGTAGAAGTCGAAGTGCGCGATGCGCAGGCCGTCGGGTGCCTCGTGGGGCTCCAGCACGGCGTAGGTCGGGCTTTTGATGGGGCCTGCCACGCCCAGTGTGCGCAGCAGGTGGCGCACAAAGCTGGTCTTGCCCGCGCCCAGCTCGCCGTGCAGCGCGATGAAGGCGTTGCGCAGCGCCGGCAGCCGAGCCAGGCGCGCTGCGAACGCCGCGGTGTCGTCCTCGGAATGCCAGGTGAGCACGAGGGCCTGAGGCGTTTTTACAATGGGCGGGTGACTGGACATGGGGTGCAAATCGATTCTCGGGCCTTGCTCGAGCAGGTGCGCGTGTGGGCGCACGAGCTGGGGTTTTCGCAGATCGGCGTGGCCGGGGTGGACCTGAGCAGCGCCGAGCCGGGTCTGATGCAGTGGCTGGCCGCCGGGTTCCATGGAAGCATGCAATACATGGCCGCGCATGGCCTGAGGCGCGCGCGGCCGGCCGAACTGGTGCCGGGCACCGTGAGCGTGATCACGGCGCGCATGAATTATCTGCCCGCCACCATGCCCGAGGACTGGCCGCAGCGCGAGCGCGCGCGCCTGGCCCGGGTGGACGAGGGCGTGGTGTCGGTCTATGCGCGCGGTCGCGACTATCACAAGGTGGTGCGCGCTCGGCTGCAAAAATTGCAAGAGCGCATGGCCGCGCAAATCGGCCCCTTTGGCCACCGCGTTTTCAGCGACTCGGCGCCGGTGCTGGAAGGTGAGCTGGCAGCACGCAGCGGCCTGGGCTGGCGCGGCAAGCATACGCTGGTGCTCACGCGCGAAGCGGGGTCGATGTTTTTTCTGGGCGAACTGTTCGTGGACCTGGCGCTGCCGCCCACGCCCGCCGTGCAAGCGCACTGTGGCAGTTGCACGGCCTGCATCGACGCCTGCCCCACGGGGGCCATCGTGGCGCCCGGGCGGGTGGATGCGCGCCGCTGCATCTCGTACCTGACGATCGAGCATGACGGGCCGATCGATGAGGCGCTGCGCCCGCTGATGGGCAACCACGTCTATGGCTGCGACGACTGCCAGACCGTGTGCCCCTGGAACAAGTACGCCGCCCGCAGCGAGCTGCCCGACTTCGACGCGCGCGACGGCTTGACGGGCGCGCAGCTGACCGAGCTGCTGGGCTGGACGGAGGATGAATTTTTGCGCCGCACCGAGGGCACGCCGATCCGGCGCATCGGCCACGAGCGCTGGCTGCGCAACGTGGCCACGGCCATGGGCAACGCGTTGGCCGCCCTTGCGGCGGGCGATCCGCAGGCGTCGGCGCTGCGCGCGGCCTTGCAGGCGCGCAGCGAACACCCCAGTGCCGTGGTGCGCGAGCACGTGCACTGGGCCCTGGAGCGATAGAAGCTTGATTTTGCTAGCTTTTTTGACCACGATGCCAGCATCTGGATTGCCTGGGGTGCTTTGGTTTCTATAGCGTTTCGCGAGCACTGTCAAGCCGCAGTCAGCGGACCCCCGCCAAGGCCAGTGCCCACGGCAGGCTCAGCAGGCCGAGCAGGGTGGACAGCGTGACCAGGCCCGCCACCAGCGCGCCGTTGTAGCCCATGCGCGCGGCCAGCACGTAGCCGCTCGACGAGGTGGGCAGGGCCGAGAAGATCAGCAGGGCCGTGGTTTGTGGCGCGCTCAGGTGCAGCGCGCGCGCCAGCAGCCAGGCGGCCAGCGGTTGCAGCAGGTGGCGGATGGCGAGCACGCCGGCGCCCAGCGCCTTGCCGCGTGCCAGGCTTTGCAACTGCATGCCGGCGCCGGCCGCCAGCAGGCCCAGCGCAATGGACGAGGCGCCGATGCGCGAGAGCGTGGGTTGCAGCCAGGCGGGCGGGCCCAGGCCGGCCAAATTGGCGGCCAGGCCCAGGGCGGTGGCGATGATCAGCGGGTTGCGCACGATTTCAAATGCGAACGAGCGCTCGCCATGGCGCGCCATCGGCCACACCGCCGCCAGATTGGCCAGCGGCACGCTCACGCCGATCAACACCGCCATCATCTGCACGCCGGGCGTGCCCAGCGCGCGTTCGGCCACGGCCAGGCCGATGAAGGAGTTGAAGCGAAAGGCGATTTGCGCGCTGGCGGCGTGGTCGAGCGGGTCGATCGCGCGCCGCAGCCCCGGCAGGTGGGGCAGGGCCCAGGCCAGCGCGATGCCGCAGGTCATCAGGCCCAGGCCGGCCGCGAGCAACGCGCTGGCGGCGTGCAGATCGAGCGGCGTGCGCACGATCGACTGGAACAGGAAGACCGGAAAGAGAAAGAAATACACCAGCTTCTCGACCGCCAGCCAGAGCGGGCGGTCCAGTGCGGTGTGGCGGCACAGCAGGTAGCCGATCAGGATCAGCGAGAAATCCGGCAGCAGCAGTTCGGCGTCGCGCACCCGGCGAGGATAGCCGAGCCCGAGCCCGCGGCCGCGCCACGGCGCCCTTTCGCCATGCGCATAATGAGCGGCCCCAAAAACCAACCCCCAGGAGAATCGCCGCAATGCAAAGACGTCATTGGATCGCCCTGGCCGCCACCAGTCTGGCCGCCGGATCGGTATTCGCGCAGGCTTACCCGAACAAGCCCATTCGCCTGGTCGTCCCGTTTGCACCGGGCGGCACCACGGACATCATTGCCCGGGTGGTGGCCGATCCCCTGGGCCGCGTTTTGGGGCAAGCGGTGGTGGTGGACAACAAGGCGGGCGCGGGCGGCATCATCGGCGCCGCCGAGTTGGCACGCTCGGCGCCGGACGGCTACACGCTGGGCGTTGCCACGGTATCGACGACCGCCGCCAACCCGGCCATCAACAAGAAGACGCCCTACGATCCGATCGCCGATTTCGTGCCGGTCATCAACATCGCCGCCACGCCCAACGTGATTGCCGTCAACCCCGACTTCCCGGCGCACGATTACAAGAGCTTTGTAGCCCTGCTCAAGAAGGAGCCCGGCAAGTATTCGTATGCGTCCTCGGGCACCGGCGGCATCGGGCACCTGCAGATGGAGCTGTACAAGAGCCTGGCGGGCCTGTTCGTCACGCACATCCCGTATCGCGGCGCCGGCCCGGCCCTGAACGACACCGTCGCGGGGCAGGTGCCGATGATCTTTGACAACGTCCCCTCGTCGCTGCCCTTCATCAAGAGCGGCCGGCTGATCCCGATCGTGGTGGCCGCGCCCGAGCGTCTGAAGGACCTGCCCAATGTGCCGACGTTCAAGGAGGTCGGCCTGGAGCCGGTCAACCGCATGGCCTACTACGGCATTCTGGCGCCCAAGGGGACCAGCAAGGAGATCGTCGACAAGCTGCATGCCGCCGTGCTGAAGGTCCTGGCCGACCCGGCGGTGAAAAAACGCATCGAGGAGACCGGCTCCCTCATCATCGGCAACACGCCCGCGGAGTTTGCCCAGCAGATCAAGGACGAGCTGGCGGTCTACCAGCGCGTGGTGGCGCAGCAAAAACTGAGCTTGTGACGGTCTGTTGATTGCTCTTGTTTTAATAGCTTGATGCGCTTGCTGTTCAAGCGCTGCGGCTTGATTTGAATGAGACAAGCACCGGCCGCGCCCGACGCGTCGATCGACCGCTTCATCGACGCGCTGTGGCTGGAAGACGGCCTGTCGGCCAACACGCTGGCCGCCTACCGGCGCGACCTGGCGCTGTACGCACGCTGGCTGGGCCAGACGCACGGCGCGGCGCTGGCGCAGTCGCAGGAGCACCACCTGCAGGCCTATTTCGCCGCGCGTGCCGACACGCGCGCCACATCGGCCAATCGGCGGCTGACGGTGTTCAAACGCTACTTTCGCTGGGCCCTGCGTGAGGGTCTGATCCGGCAGGATCCCACGCTCAAGCTGCTCGCGGCCAAACAGCCCCTGCGCGTGCCCAAGACGCTGAGCGAGGCGCAGGTCGAGACCCTGCTGGCCGCGCCCGACACCGACACGCCGCTGGGCCTGCGCGACCGCACCATGCTGGAGCTGATGTACGCCAGCGGCCTGCGCGTGAGCGAGCTGGTGGCCCTCAAGACCATCCACGTCGGCCTGAACGAGGGCGTGCTGCGCGTGCTGGGCAAGGGCAGCAAGGAGCGCCTGGTGCCCTTTGGCGAGCTGGCGCGCGACTGGCTGGAGCGCTGGCTGCGCGAAGGCCGCCCGGCCGTGCTGGGCACGCGGCAAACCGAGGCCCTGTTTGTCACCAGCGCCGGCCGCACGCCGGGCACCGCCATGTCGCGCGTGATGTTCTGGGGGCTGGTCAAGCGTTACGCGCGCCAGGCCGGCATCACCACGCCGCTGTCGCCGCACACGCTGCGCCATGCCTTTGCCACGCATTTGCTCAACCATGGCGCCGACTTGCGCGCGGTGCAGATGCTGCTGGGCCATGCCGACATCTCCACCACCACCATCTACACCCACATCGCGCGCCAGCGACTGAAGGACCTGCACGCGCAGCACCATCCGCGCGGCTGACCGCCATCCTTGCCCCCTGGAATCCGCCGCTGGCTGGCTCACCCAGCCCATCGGACAGGCCGCGCTGCTGGCGCTGGCTTGCGGTGCAAGGCAAGTTGATGCTGCGCTTTGGCGCGGACGGCTGAGGGGTTTGCACAGCCTGGAAACTGTATAAAAATACAGTTTCATGAGCCGCGTTGATTTGATTCCAAACGGACCCCGCGACGTCCTTCAGCCGCTGAAGGGCCGTGGCGCAGTGTCCCGGTTGGCGCACCGCTTCGTGCGGGATCAGCGCAGCGCCTTCGATGATGGCTGGGGCGAGGGGGCCGATGACGGCGCGACGCCGGCCCCCGCCACCCAGGTGATCTGGCAAGACGCCCGCAGCGCCATCAGCGCCAACGACTCGCCCGACATCGCGTTCGACTACTCGGTCAACCCGTACCGCGGCTGCGAGCACGGCTGCATCTACTGCTTTGCGCGGCCCACGCACAGCTACCTGGGGCTGTCGCCGGGCCTGGACTTCGAAACCCGCATCATCGCCAAGCGCAACATCGCCGCCGTGCTGGCGCGCGAGCTGGCGGCGCCGCGCTATCGGCCCTCGGTGATCAACGTCGGATCGGCCACCGACTGCTACCAGCCGGTGGAGCGCGAACTGCGGCTCACGCGCGGCGTCCTCGAACTGCTGGCGCGCGTGCGGCACCCGCTGTCCATCGTCACCAAGTCCAGCGGCATCGAGCGCGATCTGGACTTGCTGGCCCCGCTGGCTGGGCAAGGGCTGGCCGCCGCCTACGTGACCATCACCACGCTCGACGCGGGCCTGGCGCGCATCCTGGAGCCGCGCGCCGCCGCGCCGCACCGGCGCCTGCGCAGCATTCGCGCGCTGGCCGAGGCGGGCGTTCCGGTGGGCGTCAGCGTGGCGCCGCAGATTCCATTCATCACCGAGGACATGGAGCAGGTGCTGGCGGCCGCGCACGCCGCCGGTGCGCGCCGCGCCTTCTACACGGTGCTGCGGCTGCCCTGGGAGCTGTCCGAGCTGTTTCAGCAGTGGTTGCAATCGCACTATCCGGACCGGGCCGAACGGGTCATGGCGCGCGTGCGTGACATGCGCGGTGGCAAGGACTACGACAGCAACTGGGGCCAGCGCATGCATGGGCAGGGCGTTTGGGCCGACGTGCTGCGCCAGCGCTTTGACGTGGCCTGCCGCCGACTGGGCCTGAACCGCGAGCGCTTTGGGCTGGATACCCGTCGCTTTCACCCGGGCGTGTTGCGCGGGCAAGGGGACTTGTTTTGATGAAATCGGCCGGCAGGCCTTTATGAATCAGCGCAAGATGCTATAAATACAGTAGTATTCGGCCGATACCCTTATCCCGCCGCCTGGCACATCACGCCCATGTCGCGCCGCGGGTCGTACACCGTCGTGCGCACGCCCAGCAGGCCCAGAACGGTGTGAAAGTAGTTGTCCTGCGACACGGGTTCGTCGCGCAGCTTGGCCAGGCACTTCAGGCTGATGCCGCTCTCCTGCTGGAACTGGGGCGAGAGCCAGAACATCCAGGGGATGTGCTTTTGCACGTCGGGCGCAAAGCGGTAGGGCAGGCCGTGCAGGTACAGGTTGTTTTCGCCCAGCGACTCGCCGTGGTCGGACAAATACATCAGGGCGGGTGACCACTGGGCCTCGTGCGCCTTCAGCCAGTCGATGTTGCTGGCCAGCACGTGGTCGGTGTAGACGATGGTGTTGTCGTAGGCGTTGATCACCTGCTCGCGCGAGCACTGCTGCAGCGCGTTGGTGGTGCATTCGGGCTCGAACTTCTTGAAGGCCTTGGGCGAGCGCTTGTAATACGCCGGGCCGTGGCTGCCCATCTGGTGCATGAAGACGACCACGCCACGCGCGCGCCGCTCGGGGGGCAACTGGGCGATCCGCTCGTCCAGGCCGTTCAGCATCACCTCGTCCAGGCACTCGCCCTCGGCGTCGCACAGGCCGGGGGTTTGCAGCGCCCGGTCGTCCACCGTGGGCACGCGGTCGCACACGCCCTTGCAGCCGCCAGCCTGGTTGTCCAGCCACAGCACGGCGTAGCCGGCACGCTGCAGCACGTCGGCCAGGCCCTCGGTGTTGTCCGGGCGCGCGTTGAAGGACTCGCGCCCCAGGGGCGAGAACATGCAGGGCACCGAGGCGGCGGTGTTGGTGCCGCAGGACCAGGCGTTGCGCAGGCTGACCACGCCGCGCGCGGCCAGCTCGGGCGTGGTGTCGCGCGCGTAGCCGTTCAGGCCCTGGTGGTCGGCGCGCGCCGTCTCACCCACCACCAGCAGCACCAGCGGCGGCTTGGCGCCGGCAGGAAGCGGGGTCAGGTGCGCGTCCTGCCCGATCGGCAGCACCGCGGCGCCGTTGCGCTGGATGGGCTGATTGCCCAAGGTGGCGATGGCGTAGAAGGAATTGAGCGGGTTGATCAGGTAGCGCAGCTGCGTGTGGTTGCGCATGGTGGCCGACAGGTCCTGAAACGACAGGCCCATGGCGACGACGGCCAGCGCCAGGGCGGCAACCAGGGTGAGGGCGTTGCTCCGCAACTGGCGCCGGCCCGAGGGCCACGCGACGCGCGCGCGCCACAGCAAGGCCACAGGCAGCAGGCCCAGCACGGCCAGTGCGCCGGCCATGCGCCAGCTGAGCAGCTCGCGCGCCTCGCGCGTGTCGGTCAGCAGCACGTTGACCATCATGGTGCGCTCGATCACCACGCCGTAGCTGAGCATGAAGTAGGCCCCCGCCGCGGCGGACAGCAGCATCAGGGCGAGTGCCGGCTTGAGCGTCCAGCGCCAGGCAAACAGGGCCGAAAGCGCCACCTGCACCGCGCCGATCATCAGCGCAAACGCCAGGCCAAACAGCAGGCCGCGCGCGTTGCCCAACTCGGGCAGGGCCGCCAGCGCGCGCCACAGCGCCAGATTGCCGATGGTGGCGATCCACAGCGCCGCCAGCACCATCACCGTGAGTGGCCGCAGGCCGTGTGGCGTGGCCGTGGGCGTTGTCGTGTCCATCATGGGCGGTGATTGTCGGACGATTGGCTGAGGCGGGGCTGAGGGTCAGGCGCGGGTGCCGGTTTCTTTGATATGGCTTTTTGTACGGCGTTCACCCGAAGCGATCAAACCTCAAAGAAGCCAATGGCCGCGGAGCAGGCCAAGCCAGCGATCGCCGTGGCCGGGGTCTCCCCGGTCACTGGCGAGCCTTGCAGGCCGCGCCGGGCCAGTGGCCCGGCCCTTCGCCAGCCAACAAAAGATCCACCGGACCTTTTGTGCGCAGGCTCAGCCCCCTGAAAGGAGGGGATGGCGAATCATCGCGCAGCAAGTCAAGACTGGGGGTGAGCGTTACGCCCCGAAGAAGCTGCGTACCTTGTCCGTCCAGCTTTCGGTGCTGGGCGAATGCTTGGCGCCGCCTTTTTTCAGCGACTCGTCAAACTCCTTCAGCAGCTTGCGCTGGTGCTCCGTCAGCTTGACGGGGGTTTCGACGCTGATGTGGCAATACAGGTCGCCCGGATAGGACGAGCGCACGCCCTTGATGCCCTTGCCGCGCAGGCGGAACTGCTTGCCGGCCTGCGTGCCCTCGGGGATGTCGATGGCGGCCTTGCCGCTGAGGGTGGGCACCTCGATTTCGCCGCCCAGCGCCGCGGCCACAAAGCTGATGGGCACCACGCAGTGCAGGTCGTCGCCGTCGCGCTCGAAGATATCGTGCTTCTTGACGCGGATCTCGATGAACAGGTCGCCCGGCGGGCCGCCATTGCTGCCCGGCTCGCCGTTGCCGGTGGATCGGATGCGCATGCCGTCGTCGATGCCGGCCGGGATCTGCACTTCCAGCGTCTTCTGGTTCTTGATCTTGCCCTGGCCGTGGCAGGTGGTGCAGGGCTCGGGAATGATCTTGCCCGTGCCGCGGCAGTGCGGACAGGTCTGCTGCACGCTGAAAAAGCCCTGGCGCATCTGCACCACGCCCTGGCCGTGGCAGGTGCTGCAGGTCTTGGCGCTGGTGCCGGGCTTGGCGCCGCTGCCCTTGCAGGTGGCGCAGTCGTCCCAGCTGGGGATGCGGATTTGCGCCTGCTTGCCGGCCGCGGCCTCGTCCAGCGTGATCTCCATGGCGTAGCTGAGATCGGCGCCGCGAAACACCTGCCGGCCGCCGCGCGCGCCGCCCGCGCGGCCGCCACCGAAGATGTCGCCGAAGATGTCGCCGAAGGTCTCGGCAAACCCGCCGAAGCCTTCGGCGCCACCGCGCATGTTCGGGTCCACGCCCGCATGGCCGTATTGGTCGTAGGCCGCTTTCTTCTGCGGGTCGGACAGCATCTCGTAGGCTTCCTTGGCCTCCTTGAACTTGGTCTCGGCGCTCTTCGGGTCGCTCTGGTTGCGATCCGGGTGGTACTTCATCGCCAGCTTGCGATATGCCTTCTTGATCTCGTCTTCCGACGCGTTCTTGGGAACGCCCAAGACTTCGTAGTAATCGCGTTTGGCCATCTGCGTTCTTCAAATCCATGGAATGACAACGCCGCGCGGGCGAATGTTCGGGTTGAACATTGCCGGCGCGGCGACTTGAAAGGGGCTCGTCGACCGAGCCCGCAGTCAGCCTTTCTTGACTTCTTTCACCTCGGCATCGACCACGTTGTCGTCGGCCGGGGCCGACGCCTGCGCGCCGCCGGGTGCTGCACCCGCGGCACCGGCGGCTTGCGCGGCGGCCTGGGTGTCGGCGTACATCTTCTCGCCCAGCTTCTGGCTGGCGCTCATCAGGGCTTCGGTCTTGCCTTCGATCGCAGCCTTGTCGTCGCCCTTGAGGGCTTCTTCCAGCTCCTTGATGGCGGCCTCGATCTTGTCCTTCTCGCCGGCTTCCAGCTTGTCGCCGTGCTCGCCAATCGACTTGCGCACGCTGTGCACCATGGCATCGCCCTGGTTGCGCGCCTGCACCAGCTCCAGCTTCTTGTGGTCCTCGGCGGCGTTCAGCTCGGCGTCTTTCACCATCTGCTGGATCTCGGCCTCGGACAGGCCCGAGTTGGCCTTGATGGTGATCTTGTTTTCCTTGCCGGTGCCCTTGTCCTTGGCGCTCACGTGCAGGATGCCGTTGGCGTCGATGTCGAAGGTCACCTCGATCTGCGGCAGGCCGCGCGGGGCGGGCGGGATGCCCTCCAGGTTGAACTCGCCCAGCGCCTTGTTGCCGCTGGCCATCTCGCGCTCGCCCTGGTAGACCTTGATGGTCACGGCCGGCTGGTTGTCGTCGGCGGTGGAGAAGGTCTGCGCGAACTTGGTCGGGATGGTCGTGTTCTTGGTGATCATCTTGGTCATCACGCCGCCCAGGGTCTCGATGCCCAGGGACAGGGGCGTGACGTCCAGCAGCAGCACGTCCTTGCGGTCACCGCTCAGAACCTGGCCCTGCACCGCGGCGCCCACGGCCACGGCCTCGTCGGGGTTCACGTCCTTGCGCGGCTCCTTGCCGAAGAACTCCTTGACGGCCTCCTGCACCTTGGGCATGCGCGTCATGCCGCCCACCAGGATCACGTCGTTGATGTCGCCGACGGCAATGCCCGCGTCCTTGATGGCGGTGCGGCAGGGCTCGACGGTGCGCGCGATCAGGTCTTCGACCAGGGCTTCCAGCTTGGCGCGGGTGAGCTTGATGTTCAGGTGCTTGGGACCCGACGCATCGGCCGTGATGTAGGGCAGGTTGACGTCGGTGGCGGCACTGGAGGACAGCTCGATCTTGGCCTTTTCGGCGGCTTCCTTCAGGCGCTGCAGGGCCAGCACGTCGTTCTTCAGATCGACGCCTTGCTCCTTCTTGAACTCGCCGATGATGTAGTCGATGATGCGCTGGTCGAAGTCTTCGCCGCCCAGGAAGGTGTCGCCGTTGGTGGCCAGCACTTCGAACTGCTTTTCGCCGTCAACGTCGGCGATCTCGATGATGGACACGTCGAAGGTGCCGCCGCCCAAGTCATAGACGGCGATCTTGCGGTCGCCCTTGCCGTGCTTGTCCAGGCCGAAGGCCAGCGCGGCCGCGGTCGGCTCGTTGATGATGCGCTTGACGTCCAGGCCGGCGATGCGGCCGGCGTCCTTGGTGGCCTGGCGCTGGCTGTCGTTGAAGTAGGCCGGCACGGTGATGACGGCCTCGGTCACGGGCTCGCCCAGGTAGTCCTCGGCGGTCTTCTTCATCTTGCGCAGCACTTCGGCGCTGATCTGCTGGGGCGCCAGCTTGTTGCCGCGCACCTCGACCCAGGCGTCGCCGTTGTCGGCCTTGATGATCTTGAAGGGCGCCAGGCCGATGTCCTTCTGCACTTCCTTGTCGTCGAACTTGCGGCCGATCAGGCGCTTGACGGCATAGATGGTGTTCTTGGGGTTGGTGACCGCCTGGCGCTTGGCCGAGGCGCCAACCAGCACCTCGCCATCGTCCTGGTAGGCGACGATGGAGGGCGTGGTGCGCGCGCCTTCGGAGTTTTCAATGACCTTGGTGGCGCTGCCTTCCATGATGGACACGCAGCTGTTGGTGGTGCCCAAGTCGATGCCGATGATTTTTCCCATGTTGGTTCTCCGCGAGGATTTGAAATTCAGATGAATGTGATTTGGTGGCCGCAGGGGTGCTTTTCAAGCGAAAGAAGCGCGTTCGATGCACTTTTTGCCGCCGGGCCGTCCCAAGGCGGCGAGCGCCCCCTCGGGGGGCAGCGCACCACGCGCAGCGGGGGAGCGTGGGGGCATCATTTCGCCGCCGCCGGGCCGTCCCAAGGCGGCGAGCGCCCCCTCGGGGGGCAGCGCACCACGCGCAGCGGGGGAGCGTGGGGGCATCATTTTGCGACAGTGACCAGCGCGGGGCGCAGCACGCGGTCGGCGATGGTGTAGCCCTTTTGCAGCACGCTGACGATGGTGCCCGGCTCCTGATCGGCCGGCACCACGCTGATCGCCTGTTCTCGCGTCGGGTCGAACTTGGCGCCGGCGGCGGGGTTGACCTCGGCCACCTTGTTGCGCTCCAACGCGCTCATCAACTGGCGTTGCGTGGCTTGCGTGCCTTCGAGCAGTTGCTCGGCACTGGCGTTTTCCACCTTCAGGGCGGCTTCCAGGCTGTCGACGACGGGCAGCAGGCTCTCGGCAAAGGCCTCCACGGCGAACTTGCGCACCTTGGCGACTTCTTCGTCGGCACGCCGGCGGGCGTTCTGCGCCTCGGCCTGGGCACGCATCGCCTGGTCGACCAGGTCGGCCATCTTGGCTTGCAGCGCCTGAAGCTCGGCTTGGGTGTTTTCCTGCTGGGCCAGCGAGTCCGCTGCATCCGCGGCGGCCGCGGCCTCGATCTCCTCGGGGCTCCGCGGCGGATCAAATGCGCTGTGCGGGACGGACGCGTCGGAGGGGTCGGGCGTGGGATGGGACATGCTCGAAATGTGGTGAAAACCGAATGAAGCGTTTGGATGGCCTTCAGATGGTCGCCCGCGGGCCGATTTCAAGGGTGCCGAGCCGTCGAATGGGCAATTTTTGCGGTCGGCCCGCCCGATCGCGGGGCCGCAGGAGCGAAAAAACCGCTCCGGCGGGAGCGGTTGGGCTGGATTCGTCGGCCGATGTCAGTCGGTGACGGCCAGCAGCTGCACGTCGAACTTGAGCGTGGCGCCCGGGGGAATGACGCCGCCGGCGCCGCGCGCGCCGTAGCCCAGCTCGGGCGGAATGATCAGCGTGCGCATGCCGCCCACCTTCATGCCGGCCACGCCTTCGTCCCAGCCGCGGATGACCATGCCGGCGCCCAGCGGAAAGACAAAGGGGTCGCCCCGGTCGTGGCTGGAGTCGAACTTGGCGCCGGCCTGGCCGTTTTCATAGAGCCAGCCGGTGTAATGCACGGTGACCGTCTGGCCCGTGCGGGCCGGGGCGCCGTCGCCGGTGCGGGTGTCGGTGATTTGCAGGCCGGTGCTCATGGTCTCGCGGACCTTACTTTTTCTTGGCCTGCGCAGCCACCCACTTGGTGGCGAAGGCTTGCAGGTCGGACAGGCGCTTGGTCAGGTCGGCCCCGGTGGGCGTGAGGCTGTAGCCGTCGGAGCCGTGCGTGACCAGCCCGGCCGCGCGCAGCTCTTTCAGGCGGGTGTTGAGGGTGTTGGGGGTGATGCCGCCCACGCTGTCTTGCAGCAGGCGAAAGGTTTGCGGATGGCCGTCGCGCAAGGCCCACAGCACACGGATGGCATAGCGCGCCTCGAGCAGCGCGAGCAGTTGGCTGGTGGCCGTGTTTTCTTTTGAGCTCATGTCGGGCTTCTCCTCGGGTTCGCAGTGTGCGTGCTGGGGACTATATCGCAATTTTGTAGCACGCTAGCAGTTTCATAGCTCCCGAGGTCGCCCCGCCGTGGGTGGGGCGCTACAGTTTCCAGACCAGCCCGGATGATCCAAGGGAAAACCCCTATCCCTGGTAGAGCTTTTGCAGCAGCCGGATCAGGGTGCGGCGCTCGGCCGCGCTCAGTGCCTGCGAGACCTCGATTTCAAGCTGCGAGGCGGCCTTTTCGGCCTCGCGCATCAAGGCCTGGCCCTCGGCCGTGAGTTGCAGGCTTTGCGCGCGTCGATCCAGGGGGTGCGGATGCCGCAGCAGCAGGCCGCGGCGCTCCAGGCCGCCGATCTTGCCCACCAGATTGGGTGGCAGCAGGTTGAGCGTGTCGCACAGCTGGCGCGAGGTGATGCCCGGGTTGTGGTGGATGAGCGACAGGATCGAAAAATCGACCACCCGCAGGCCAAAGCCCGCCATGCGCGGCACGAATTGCCCAATGATCTTGAGCGCGGCCATGCGGGCATTGAAGCCCACCAGGGACTGGAGATAGCGGGCGTCGACCCGCTCGACGCAGGGAGCGGCGAGTTCGGGTGGAAGGTCGGCGGGTGTCACGTCGCGGCAATGGGGCGGGAGAGCGGGCGATGATCGCACAGCGCCCGCTGTCGCCCCGGCGACCTCATTCGACCTTGAACTGCCCGTCCACCACCTTCATCATCACCCCGGTGTCGTTGGTGTAGCCCCAGTGGTCCTGCGCCGTCCAGTTCAGCACGCCGTGCGCCAGCACGGTGCGGCCGATGTGCTCGAAGGCGTCGCGCAGCGCCGCGCGGAACTCGGGCGTGCCGGGCTTGGCCTTCTTGAGCGCGATCGGCACGGCCTTCTCCAGCACGATGATCGAGTCATAGGCATGGCCGGCAAACTGGTTGCGCGAGCCGGGGCCATAGGCCTTTTCATACTGTTGCACGAACTTGATGGCCTCTTGCTTGGACGGGTGGGAGTCGGGCAACTGCTCGGCCAGCACGGCGGGGCCCGAGACGACGAAGGTGCCCTCGACCTGCTTGCCGCCGACGCGGATCAGATCGCGCGTGGCGGCGGCGTGGGTCTGGTAGATCTTGCCCTTGTAGCCGCGCTCGCGCAGCGCCATCTCGGGCATGGCCGCGCCGCTGCCGGAGGCCACGACCAGGATCGCGTCGGGGTTGGCCGACACGAGCTTGAGCGCCTGGCCCGTGACGCTGGTGTCGGCCCGTGCAAAGCGCTCGACCGGGCCGAACTTGATGCCCGCCTTCTCGGCCTGCGGCTTGAAGTCGGTCAGCCAGGTCTCGCCATAGGCGTCGCTGTAGCCCAGAAAGCCCACCGACTTGACGCCCTGCTTCTGCATGTGCTCCAGCACCGCGTAGCCCATCACGGCGTTGGACTGCGGCAGGCGAAACACCCAGTGGTCCTTGCCCGGCGGCAGCGCCACCGGCGACCACGCGATCTGCGTCGTTTGCGACTCGGTGGCCACTTGGGCGATGGCGGCCGCCACCGGCGTGGCCACCGAACCCATGATGACGTCCACCTTGTCCTGCGACACGAAGCGCTTGGCGTTGGTCACGCCCTGGGTCGGGTCGCTGGCGTCGTCCATCAGGATCACGTTGAGCTTTTCGCCGGCGATTTCCTTGGGCCACAGCTTGACCTCGTTGCCGGCCGGAATGCCCAGCCCCGAGGCGGGGCCGGTCAGCGGCGCGATCACGCCGATGGTGATGTCGGCCAAGGCCGTGCCACAGGCGGCGAGGGCGGCGGCGGCCGCGAGGGCCTTGAGTGCATGCGCTTTCATGGTGAGTTGTCTCCTGGGTTGGCGCGTTGAAAAAAGAGTGGTTGGGTGAGCGGACGCGGGCAGATTCAGCTGCACTTGTCCTTGATGAAGTCGGGCACCGGGATGGCCTGCAGGCGCCCGCCCTCGGGATGCACGCAAAACGCTCGCGTCTCGCGGCCCTCGCACAGCACCACGTCGCCTTTCATCACCACGTGCTTTTGCACGAAGGTCTTGGCGGCCCAGATCTCGATGCTGGTGTGCACCTGCAGCGTGTCGCCGTAGGTGGCCGGACGCATGAATTTGGTGTGAATCTCCAGCAGTGGCGTGCCGATGATCCCGTGTGAGGCCTTCAGTTCGCGCCAGGGCGGCACGCCGCACTGCATGAAGAAGTCCAGCGACGAGGCGTCCATCCACTTGCTGAAGTTGGGAAAGAACACGATGCCGGCCGGGTCGCAGTCGCCGAACATCACCTTGACTTCGTAGACAGTGGTCTTGCTCATGGGGTTGTCGGGGTCTATGGCAGCGTTCTCAGCCGATGGCGCGCGCGATTTGCCGCATCGCGGGTAAATTGCCATCGCTGTAGACATCAGCCTTGGTGGCGAACTGACGGTTGGCCGACAGTTTGACGATTACCACCCCGCGCTGGCGGTTGACATAGATGTTCTGGTTGTAGGCGCCGATCACCTGGAACTCTCCTTCGTTGCCTTCGGGCAGCCACCACTGGTAGCCATAGCCAGTCAATCGAGTGCTCTTGACCCGGCCGGGGCGCAGGTGATCGGCATCGGCATGCGTGGCCGCCTCCACGTAGGCTTGCGGCAGGATCTGACGGCCGTGCCAGTGACCGCCAAGGCGGTACAGCTCACCTAGCTTGGCGAAGTCGCGTGCCGTCATCAACAGACCCGCAAATGCCATTTCGCGGCCTCTTTCGTCCACGATCCAGTAGGAGGGATGCTCCAGTCCCAGCGGCTCGACCAGCTTGCGCTGCATGTAGGTGGCGATGTCACCGCCCGTGGCAGCGGCGATCAGCACGCCCAGCGCCTGCGTGTCGGCCGAGTTGTAGCGACACACGGTCCCCGGCGCTAGTTCTTTACCGGTGCGCCCGATGAACACATCCAGAGAACCACCCGGGCTCAGTGCGTTGCCCAGTTGCAGCGCATCCGATTCAGGGTTGCTGTAGTCTTCGCTCCAGCGCGCGCCCGACGACATCTGCAGCACGTCCTTGATTCGCACGCCTTCGTAGGCCGAGCCCTTGAACACAGGCGAGTAGTCGGAAATCGGATCTTCCAAGCTATTGATGTGCTTTTCGTGCAGGGCAATACCCACCAGCGTCGAGATGAAGCTCTTGGCCACCGACATTGACATCAAGGGAACGTCGCGTCCGCCCGTGACTGCGTATTCCTCGTGCACCAGCTTGCCGTTCTTCAGCACCAGCAGAGCGACCGTGTCGGATTCACCCAGGAAAGCCTTTAGCGGGCGCTCAGCGCCTTGCGCGTCGGTGAACCGGACGGGCAGTGTCACGCTTTTGCCAACCGGAAACGCATGCGTGATCCGGCTAGGCGCCATCTTCTTCACTCGCTGGGTAAGATGAAAAGTCGAGAAGTTCTCGAACTGCGGCACACCCGTGAACAGCTTCCATTCCTTGAAGCGCGTTACTCCGTTCGAGGTGGTCACGGCGTCATTGGCAAAGGCGGGCAGGCTGAGAGCGCTGCCTGCTGTGGCGGCGGCCAGATGGCCCAAGACAAAGGTTCGTCGACTGAAGGTCATTTGGTGGAGCTCCTATGGTGTGAGTGGTTGCTGTTGAAAGTGTGGCGGTGTTAGCGGGCGGCGTTCACCGCGGCGCCATGCGCAGCGCGCCGTCCAGGCGGATGACTTCGCCGTTCATGTGGCCGTTGCTGACGATGTGGCAGGCCAGCTCGGCAAACTCGCTGGGCTTGCCCAGGCGCTGCGGGAACGGGATCGACGCCGCGAGCGATTGCTGCACCGGCTCGGGCAGCGTCTTCATCAGCGGGGTGGCAAACAGGCCGGGAGCGATGGTGCACACGCGAATGCCGTGCTGCGCCAGGTCGCGCGCCATCGGCAGCGTCATGCCGACCACGCCACCCTTGCTGGCGCTGTAGGCCTGCTGGCCGACCTGGCCGTCGAACGCGGCCACACTGGCGGTGAACACCATGGCGCCGCGCTCGCCGTCTTCCATCGGCTCCAGCTTGGCACACGCGGCGGCAAACAGGCGCGCGGCGTTGTAGGTGCCGATCAGGTTGACGTTGACCACGCGCACGAAGTCTTCGAGCGGGGCGGCGTTGCCGTCCTTGCCGATCACGCGCTTGGCGGCGCCGATGCCGGCGATCTGCATCAGGATGCGCGCCGGGCCGTGGGCGGCGCCGGCCTGGGCTATGGCCGACTGCATGCCCTCGGCGCTGGTCACGTCGCACTGAATGGCCAGGCCGCCGATGTCGGCCGCGACCTTTTGCGCATGCTCCAGGTTGACGTCCAGCACCGCCACCTTGGCCCCCAGCCGCGCCAGCTCGCGCGCCGTGGCCTCGCCCAAGCCCGAGCCACCGCCGGTGACGAGGGCTGCTTGTCCTTCGATCTTCATGCTGTACTCCTTACTATTGAATGAATAGCTGCTTGCGCTTGCTGCACAAGCGCCAGAGGCTTGTTTGATTCATAAAACAGCCGAACGCAGAGGTCGCGGAGGATTCGCAGAGAACGCAGAAGAAAACCTTTCCTGATTTTCTTTTTTTGCGTCCTCTGCGCCATCTTTGCGTCCTCTGCGTTCGGTATTCGGTGTTCATGTCCAGCGCCTCAAACCCCAGGGTTCTCCAGCAGCAGCGCCATGCCCTGGCCGCCGCCCACGCAGGCCGAGCTGATGCCGTACTTGACGCCCGCGCGCTGCATCTCGCGTGCGACGGTGAGCGTCAGGCGCACGCCGGTGGCGGCCAGCGGGTGGCCCAGCGCGATGGCGCCGCCGTTGACGTTGAGCTTGTCGAGGTCGAGCCCCAGCTCCCGGGCCACGGCCAGCGTCTGCGCGCCCTGCGCCTCGTTGATCTCGATGCGGCCGATGTCGGACAGCGCCAGGCCCGTGCGCTCCAGCAGCAGGCGGATGGCGGGCGCCGGGCCGATGCCCATGATCTCGGGCGGCACGCCCACCGCCGCGGCGCCGACGATGCGCGCCAGCGGCTGCTTGCCATGGGCTTTTGCGTACGCGCCCGAGGCGACGACGGCCGCTGCCGCCGCATCGACCAGGGCCGAGGAGTTGCCACCGGTCTGCACGCCGCCCTCGAACACCGGCCGCAGCTTGGCCAGCACCTCGATGGGCGAGGGGCGCGGGTGCGTGTCCTGCGCGACCTCGGTCGTCTTGCCTTGCAACTTGATGCCGCGCGGCTTGTAGCCGTCGAGCTCGAATTTCTCGGTGACGACCGGCACGATCTCACCGGCCAGGAAGCCGCTTTGCTGCGCCGCCACGGCACGGGCAAACGAGGCGGCGGCAAATTCATCCACCTGCTCGCGCGTGATGCCGTACTTTTTGGCCAGGTTCTCGGCCGTCTGGATCATGTTGATGCCGGGGGCCGGGTCCTTGAGCGCCTCCCACATGTAGTCCTTGAAGCCCACGGGCGCGCCCAGCTTGAAGCCGGTGCGGTGCTCGAACGCGGCAATCGGGTTGCGCGTCATGCTTTCGGCGCCCACCACCAGCGCCGCCTCGCACGCGCCGCCCTGCACGTGCTCGCCGGCCTGGCGAAACAGCTCGAAGCCGGTGCCGCAGATGCGCTGCGCCATGATGGCCGGCACCTCCACCGGCACGCCGGCGTACAGGCCGATGTGGCGCGGCAGGAAGAACTGGTCGAAGTCGCCCGGCGCCATGTTGCCGGTGACGACGGAGCCGATGTCGCTGGCGGCCACGCCCGCGCGCTTGAGTGCTTCGCGCGCCGCCTTGATGCCCAGGTCGGTGGGCGAGACGTGGCCCAGCGCGCCGCAGTAGTCGACCATGGGCGTGCGCACGCCATCCAGCATCCAGACGTCGTGGAAGGCGGTGAAGAATCCTTTGGTGGCCATGGTCAATTCCTTTCAAGGCGCGGGTTTTTCTCCTTCCCCCGCTGGGGGAAGGCAGGGATGGGGGCTGGCGACGTTGGGGCGCCGGGCGGCCCCCACCCCAACCCTCCCCCAGCGGGGGAGGGAGCCAGGCCGGTGCGGCTCACGGTGCGGCCCCCGGCTTGATGACGTCATGCCCCGGCGTCTCGTCGTACAGCGCCTGGACCAGCGCATCGCGCTCCTTGAGCACCGCGCGCTGGTTGATGCTGCCCTTGTCGGTCACCTCGCCCTTGTCGATGGAGGGCGGCTCGGCCAGCAGCAGCAGGCGCGCCACGCGGTTGGCGCTGCCGGTGGCCGTCAGCGACAGGTCGGTCACCAGGCTCTGGAAGCGGGCGCGCACGGCGGCGTGGCGCAGCACCTCGGCCAAGGGTGCATCGGCCGGCAGCCCGGCCAGCGAGCGCACGGCGGGGGTGGGAAACACCAGCGCGCCGATCTCGCTGCGGTTCAGGCCCGTGAGCACCACGTCCTGGATGTAGGGCGCGCCGCCGGCGATCACGCGCGCGCGCAGCGGCCCGACGCTCACGAAGGTTCCGGTGGCCAGCTTGAAGTCCTCGGCGATGCGGCCGTCGAAGCGCAGGCCGCGGTTCGGGTCGGCGTCGTCGATCCACCGCACGGCATCGCCGGTGCAGAAAAAGCCTTCCTCGTCGAAGGCTTCGGCCGTCGCCTCGGGCGCGCGCCAGTAGCCGGGCGTGATGTTGGGGCCGCGGTAGCGCAGCTCCAGCTTGCCTTCGGCCGGCACCAGCTTGCATTCCATGGCGGGCGTGGGCAGGCCCAGGTCGCCCGCCTGGATGTCGGGGCTGGTGGGGAACAGGCCGTAGGGCGAGGACTCCGTCATGCCGAAGCCGCAGGTCATCACCACGCGCTCGCCCAGCTCGCGCTCGGCGCTCTCAAACAGCGAATCCCACACCGGCTGCGCCAGCGAGGCGCCGGCGTAGAAAAACATCTTCACGCGCGAGAGGAAGTTGCGGCGCAGCGCGTCGTCGGTCTTCATGGCGCTGGCGATGGCGTCGAAGCCCGTCGGCACGTTGAAGTACAGCGTGGGCGCGATCTCGCGCAGGTTGCGCAGCGTCTCGCCCACCAGCGCCGGCGTGGGCCGGCCTTCGTCGATGTACAGCGTGCCGCCGTTGGCCAGCACCATGCCCACGTTGTGGTTGCCGCCGAAGGTGTGGTTCCAGGGCAGCCAGTCCACCAGGATGGGCTTTTCGTCCAGCAGGATGGGCATGGACTGGCGCATCTGCTGCTGGTTGGCGCACCACATGCGGTGGGTGTTGATGACGGCCTTGGGCAGCTTGGTCGAGCCGCTGGTGAACAAGAACTTGACGATGGTGTCGGGCCCGGTGGCGGCCTGCGCCGCATCGACGGCGGCCGTGGGCGCGGTGGCCAGCAGCGCGGCCAGCGGCGTGCTGGCGCGGCCCTGCAGCGCGGCGGCGTCCGGGTTGCACGAGAGCACGATCTCGGCATCCTGCGGCGCGGCGGCGGCGATGGCCTTGCCGTAGCGCGCGCCGTCCTCGGCCCAGATCAGGCCGGGCGTGAGCGTCTGAATGATGTGGCGCAGCTTGCCGAAGTCCTGGCTGACGATGGAGTAGGCCGGCGAGGCCGGGCACCAGGGCACGCCGGCCCACAGGCAGCCCAGCGCCAGCAGGGCGTGGTCCAGGCTGTTTTCGCTCAGGATCAGCAGCGGCCGCTCGGCCGACAGGCCGCGCTCGAGCAGCGCCTGGCCGATGCGGCGGGCGCCGTCCAGCGCCTGCGCATAGCTCAGGTGGCGCCACTCGCCCAGGCTGCCGTCGGCCTGGCGCGCCCGCTGGGCCATGAAGCTGACGTCGGGCGTGCTGCGCGCCCAGTGCGCCAGGCGGTCGGACATGCGCGCGTCAAAGGCCTGCAAGGCTTGGTCGGCGCTGAGGTATTGCGCGCCGCCGGCGCCATGGCGTGTCAGCGCGCGGGTGACGCCAAAGCGCAGCGGGCGGTAGCGGGGCGGGGCCGAGTTGGCGGTGGCCTGCGCGGTCATGGGCTTGTCTCCGTACTCTTATATCGATAGCTGCTTGCGCTTGCCAGGCAAGCGCTCAGGCCTTTTTGACCTTGGTGCCGGCTTTGCCCGACAGAAAATCGCGCACGCGCTGCTTCGCTTCGGGTGCGGCCTGGGCAATGGCGCTGATCAGCGCCTCGGTCATCAGGCCGTGGTCGGCCGGCTGCTCGGCAATGCGCGGCAGGGCGTGCATCAGCGCGTAGTTGGTCAGCGGCGCGTTGCCGGCGATGCGCTCGGCCAGCTCCAACGCCTTGTCGAAGGCGCTGCCGGCCGGCACCAAGTATTGCGCAAACCCCAGGCGCTCGCCGTCCTCGGCGTTGTAGACGCGGCCGGTGAGCATCATGTCCGTCATGCGCGCCACCCCGATCAGCTTGGGGATGCGCACCGCGCCGCCGCCGCCCACGAAGATGCCGCGCGAGCCCTCGGGCAGGGCGTAGAAGGTTGTCGCGTCGGCCACGCGGATGTGGCTGCTGGCGGCCAGCTCCAGCCCGCCGCCCACCACGGCGCCGTGCAGCGCGGCCACCACCGGCACCGGGCCGAACTGGATGGCGTCCAGCGCCACGTGCCAGCCGCGCGAGTGGTGCAGGCCCTCGGCCGCGTCGCGCTCTTTCAGCTCCGACAGATCCAGCCCGGCGCAAAAGTGCTCGCCGTCGCCGGTCAGCACGGCGGCGCGCACGGTGCCCGGCAGGTTCTGGAAGGTGTCGCGCAGCGCGGCGACCAGGCCGTCCGACAAGGCGTTGCGCTTGGCGCCGCGCGTCAGGCGCACGATGGCGAGCTGCTTTTTCTTGCCGGCAAATTCGAGGGAAAGGTCTTTTTTCGAGCTGGGCATGGGTGAACTCCAAGTGCCTTTATTGTTTATGATTGATAATTAAAATCAAGGGATTTGGGTTGGCAATTTCCTAGGGAAAACACCAATGATCGAGCGGCATTGGTGCCCGTCGGCCGGGCTGGCCAAACGGCCGGGTCAGCAGCGCCCGGGTGGCCTTGCCGATAGACTGGGCGCCTTGGCCGCGCTCGGCCAGCGCCGTCGTTTTTTGGAGATCCGATCGATGCAACGTCGCAGTTTCCTCACCCTGGCGGCGGCCGCCGCCCCCTGGAGCGCCGCGCAGGCGCAGGGTTTTCCGTCCAAGCCGATCCGCATCGTCGTGCCCAACGCGCCGGGTGGGGCGGCCGACATCACCGCGCGCGCCGTGGGCGAACACATGGCACGCACCCTGGGCCAGCCGGTGATCATCGACAACAAGCCCGGCGCCGGCGGCGTGGTGGCCGGCCAGAACGTGACCAGCGCCGCGCCCGACGGCTACACGCTGCTGCTTATCTCCAGCGGCACGGCCGTCAGCCAGGCGCTGTTCAAGTCGCTGCCCTTCGACACGCTGAAAGCCTTTGCCCCCGTGGCGCCGCTGGCCACCTTCGATCTGGTGATCGTCAGCAAGGAAGGCGGCGCCTTCAAGACGCTGGGTGATCTGATCGAGTACGGGCGCAAGAACCCCGGCAAGCTCAACATCGGCACGCCCAACATCGGCACCACGCAGCACCTGGCGGCCGAGCTGTTCAAGAGCGCCACCGGGCTGGACTTGCAGGTGGTGCCGTTCAAGGGCACGCCCGAAGTCGTCACCGCCATCCGCGGCGACCAGATCCAGGCCGGGCTGGACATCCTGAGCCCCTTGTTGCCACAGTTCCAGAGCAAGGCGCTGCGCCCGCTGGCGGTGACGGGCGCCAAACGCTCGCCCGTGCTGCCGGATGTGCCCACGGCGCAAGAGGCCGGCGTCAAGGGCCTGAACGCCACGTCCTGGAACGGGCTGGCCGTGCCCGCCGGCACGCCGGCGCCCGTGATCGAGCGCCTGAACCGGGCCGTCAACGCCGCGCTGGCGGACGCCGGCGTGCGGCAAAAGCTGGACGCGCTCAACCTCGAGCCGCACCCCGGCACGCCCGCGCAGGCGCGGGAATTGCTCAGCGGCGACATCCAGCGCTGGAGCGAGGTGATCGCCAAGGCGAAGATCGAGCGCAAGTGATCTTGCAAGTCCGATCGACCTTGCCCGCCCCAGTTGCCCATGCTTGACATCCTGGCCATCACCGGCCCCATCTACCTGTGCATCGCGCTGGGCTGGCTGGCCACGCGCACGGGGCTGTTCGAGCGCGGCGACATGCGCGTGCTGGGCCAGTTCGTGCTCTACATCGCGCTGCCGGCCCTGTTGTTCGACGCCGTGGGCAAGCGGCCCATCGGCGACATCCTCGATTGGCACTACCTGGGCGTGTACGCGCTGGGCGGGCTGGCCACCATCGCGCTGGGCCTGGCATGGACGCGGCGCGTGGCCAGGCAGGCGCCACTGCCGGCCGTGATGCAGACCATGGGCATGAGCTGCCCCAACAGCGGCTTCGTCGGCTACCCCATCAACCTGCTGGTGCTGGGCGGCTCCAGCGCGGCAGTGATCCTGGGCATGAACATGCTGGTCGAGAACCTGCTGCTTATCCCGGTGCTGCTGGCGCTGGCCGACGGCGCCGGCGGCGGGCGCCACTGGCGCGCCGTGCTGCGTGGCGTGGCTGCCGGGCTGTGGCGCAACCCGCTGGTGCTGGCTCTGGCCGCGGGGCTGGTGGCGGCGATGCTGGGCCTCAAGCTGCCCGCGCCCATCGAGCGCACGGTGAGCCTGTTGGCCCAGGCCAGCGCGGCGCTGTCGCTGTTCGTCATCGGCGGCTCGCTGGCGGGCTTGCGGCTGCAGGGCATGGGTCGCCAGGTCGCGCGCGTCGCCGTCGGCAAGCTCGTCGCCCACCCGCTGCTGACGGCGGGCGTGCTGGCGCTGGCCGCCGCGCTGGGCACGCCGCTGGCCGACCCGGCGCTGCGCACCGGCGTGATCCTGACCACCGCGTGCCCGATGTTCAGCATCTACCCCATCCTGGCCGGGCGCAGCGGCGAGGAGGGCATGGCCGCCGCCGCGCTGCTGGGCACCACCTTGGCCTCGTTTTTCAGCATCAGCGCGCTGCTGTGGTTGCTGGGGTGAGCGGCGCCGGCAGCCTGGGCAGGCTGCTATACGATGCCACCCTGTCATCACCACAATACCCGAGGAGACTTCATGACCGTGCTTGCCCCCCGTTGGATTCGTCATGCCGGCGCTGCCGCTGCATTGGCCTTGCTGGCCGCCTGCGCCAGCGCCCCCGCGCCCATCGCGCAAACGCCCGGCTGCCTGAGCGACGCGCAGATCAGCGCCTGGGTGGCCGACTACAACGCGCGCAAGCCGGCCATGAACCCGCCCGAATCCATGACCATGCAGGACGCGGTCTGCACGCGCGCCAGGTTTCAGCAGCGCCTGGCCGCGCAGGACGGGCCGCTGGTGGGCTACAAGGCGGGCCTGACCAATCCGGCGGTGCAAAAGCGCTTCAACACCGACCAGCCGGTGTGGGGCGCGCTGTACCTGTCCATGCTGCTGGACAGCGGTGCCACGGTGGACGCGGCCTTTGGCGCGCGGCCGTTGTATGAAGCCGACCTGCTGGTGCGCGTCAAGGACGCCGGCATCAACGCGGCCAAAACCCCGGCCGAGGTCTTGCAGCACGTGGATCAGATCGTGCCCTTCATCGAGCTGCCCGACCTGATGGTGCAGGCCCCACCCAAGCTGAACGGCGTGGGCGTGAGCGCCATCAACGTCGGCGCGCGCCTGGGCGTGCGCGGCCCCGGGCTGGCGGTGCCGGCTGATGCGGCGGGCCAGGCCAAATTGCTGACCGAACTGCGCGACATGGACGTGAGCCTGACCGACGCGCAAGGCGTCAAGCTGGGCGGCGGCAAGGGCAGCGACGTGCTGGAGCACCCGCTGAACGCGGTCGTCTGGCTGGCCGGCGCGCTGAAGGCACAGGGCCTGGCCATGCAGCCGGGCCAGCTCATCAGCCTGGGATCGTTTTCGGCCCTGCTGCCGCCCAAGCCGGGGCTGAAGGTCACCGTCCACTACGGCGGCGTGCCGGGCCTGCAGCCGGTGACGGTGACGTTCCGGTGAGTGGGTGCACTGAGGTTTGAATAAAACCGGACGCAGAGGACGCAGAGAAAACGCAGAGGACGCAAAAGAATACAAAATTGATTTGCATTGGCCGGAAACCGGCGACCATTCGGCGCGACGTACTATCAAAACGAAAGCAACCCTGCCCCTGTCTTTTTTGCGTCCTCTGCGAATCCTTTGCGTCCTCTGCGTCCGGTTGTTCGTGCTTCATTGCAATGACCCCCGAAGTCAACGCCCGCTACACCCCCACCATGCGCCTGCTGCTGGAGCGCATGGCGCGCGCGCCGTATCCGCCGCTGCACACGCTCAGCGCGCAGGCGGCCAAGCAGGCTTATGAAAAATCCGCTGGCGTGCTGGAGGTTCCCAAGCCCGAGCTGGCGCGCATGCACGATCTGGTCATCACCGCGCGCGACGGCGCCGCGCTGCGCGCCCGCCTGCTGGCGCCCAGCAGCGATGCGGGCCTGCCGGTGCTTTTGTTCCTGCACGGGGGCGGCTTCACCATCGGCAGCATCGACACCCACGACACGCTGTGCCGCATGCTGGCCAAGCTGAGCGGCGTGGCGGTGCTGACGCTGGAGTACCGCCTGGCACCCGAGCACCGCTTTCCCACCGCCGTCAATGACGCCTGGGACGCCCTGCAATGGCTGGCCGGCGAGGGCGCGCGCACGCTGGGGCTGGACGCCACGCGCATCGCCGTCGGCGGTGATTCGGCTGGCGGCACGCTGGCGGCGGTCAGCGCCATCCAGGCGCGCGACGCCGGCCTGCCGCTGGCGCTGCAGCTGCTGATCTACCCGGGCACCACGGCGCACCAGGACACGCCGTCGCATGCCACCCACGCCGACGACCCGATGATCGACAAGGCGCAGATCGACTGGTTCTTCGGCCAGTACATCGATGAGAGTCAGCGCGAGGACTGGCGCTTTGCCCCGCTGCTGGCCGACGACGTCGAGGGCGTGGCCCCCGCCTGGCTGGGCCTGGCCGAATGCGACCCGCTGGTGGACGAGGGCGTGCTGTACGCCGACAAGCTGCGCGCCGCCGGCGTGCCGGTCGATCTGGAAATCTACCGCGGCGTGGTGCACGGCTTCGTGCAGATGGGCCGCGCGCTGCCCGAGGCGCGGCGCTTTCACCACGACGCCGCGCAAGCGCTGCGCCAGGCGTTCGGCCGTTGACTGGATACTATTGATCTGATAGCTGCTTGCGCTTGTCCATCAAGCGCCAAAGCCTTGTTTGAGTTGCAAATCATGGACAAGACCCCGTTGCCGCGCCGTGCCGACTTCCGCTTCTTCGAGCCCCTGCGCGTGCGCTGGGCCGAGGTGGACATGCAGGGCATCGTCTTCAACGCCCACTACCTGATGTACTTCGACACCGCCGTCACCGGCTACTGGCGCGCGCTGGCGCTGCCCTATGCCCAGGCCATGGCGCAGTTGCAGGGCGACCTGTACGTGCGCAAGGCGGGCATCGAGTTCCATGCCTCGGCGCGCATGGACGACAGCCTGGCTGTCGGACTGCGTTGCGCGCGCATCGGCAGCTCGTCGATGAGCATGGCCGGCGCCATCTTCCGCGGCGACCAATTGCTCATCACCGGCGAGCTGGTGTACGTGTTTGCCGACCCGGTGACGCAGACGGCCCGCCCGATTCCGCCGCCCATGCGCGCCATCGTGCAGGGCTTCGACGCCGGCGAGGCGATGAGCAATGTGCGCATCGGCGACTGGGCCACGCTGGGCGAGGCCGCGGCCGCCGTGCGCACGGCCGTGTTTGTCGAGGAGCAGGGCATCGCCCGCGAGGACGAGTGGGACGAAGCCGATCACACGGCGGTACACGCCGTGGCCACCAACCGCCTGGGCCAGAGCGTGGCCACCGGCCGGCTGTTGCAGGACGCTCCGGGCGTGGCCCGCATCGGCCGCATGGCCGTGCTGCGTCCGCTGCGCGGCTCAGGTCTGGGCGAGCAGATCATCGCCGCGCTGGAGCAGGCCGCGCGGGCGCGCGGCGACGCGCAAGTGCGCCTGAACGCCCAGCGCAGCGCCGAGGGCTTCTATCGGCGGCTGGGCTATGCGCCGTATGGCGAGCCCTTCGACGAAGTGGGCATCCCGCACATTGCCATGCGCAAGGCGCTGGCGGCGGGTTGAAGCGCGTATCCTTGCGACCAGACTGGCCAGATAAGTTATTTCGTTTGCACCCTCTGAGCTTCAAACGCCCAGGCCGGGCACGTCCACCCGCGTGGTCCAGATCTGCGCCTCGCGCACCGGGGCCCGGTTGTGCTCCATGAAGTCGGGCGCCACGCACAGGAACAGCGTGCGGCCGTCGGGCCCGCCCAGCGTGCAGGCAAAGGTGCCGAGCTGGCCGGTCGAGACTTCCTGCAGCACGCGCCCGCCCTCGGCCACGCGCAGCGCGCGGTTGCCCACCGCGTCGGACAGCCACACGGCGCCTTCGGCGTCCAGCACGCCGCCATCGGGGGCCACCTTGCCGCCGGCGATGTAGTCGTTGATGCTCTCGCTTTGCACCAGCGGGCCGAACACCGCCCAGTCGCGGCGCGGGCCCAGGCCGCCGTCGGCGGCGATGTCGAACACAGAGAGGCGGTTGCCCAGCGTTTCGTTGACGATCAGCCGCTTGCCGTCGGGCGTGGGCATGATGGCGTTGGGAAAGTACAGATCGCGCGCCGCTTCGGTCACGCGCCCGTCGGGGTCCACGCGCGCCAGGCTGGCGGTGCGCACCGCGCCGCCGCTCATCAGGTCGAACCCGAAGTTGCCGACCCAGGCGCGGCCCTGCGCGTCCACGGCCATGTCGTTGCAGTGGCCGGTGGCCACGCCCGACAGATCGGCGTGCGTCACCAGCCGGCCGTCGGCCTCGCGGCGCAGCAGCTTGCGATCGCGCATCGACACGATCAGCAGCCGCCCGTCGGGCAGCCAGCCCAGGCCCGAGGGCTGGCCCGGCACATCGGCGATCTTCTCGACCTTGCCCTGCAGGTCGCAGGCCAGCACCTGATGCGTGTAGAAGTCCGACAGCCACAGGCGGCCGTCGTGCCAGCGGGGGGCTTCGAAATAGCTGTATCCCGTGAGCAGGGGGGTGAGGTCGGACATGGTGGGGCTCCTGGATGAATGAGCGGCCATCTTAGGAGCAGGCGGCAGGCGATGGAAGTCGCCCGCGTGTCACCGTTTGCGCGCGGTCACAGATCCTCGCGCAGCGGGTAGGGGATGGCCAGCTCCTGCAAACGCGCGCCTTCGGGCTCGCCCACGCGCAGCGCCAGCCCCGCCGCCACATCCTCGCTGCGCAAGACCGCGATCACCGCCGTGCCGCCCTGGGGCGCCTTGGCCGCCTGGGCAATCACGCCCACGGGCTCGCGCGCGTCGCCCGCCGCAAACACGTCCTGCCCCGCCTGCGCCGCGCCATCGACGTGCCCCACATAGGCCCGCCGCTTGATGGCGCCGCGAAACTGGCTGCGCGCCACCACCTCCTGACCGGGGTAGCAGCCCTTCTTGAAGCTGACACCGTCCACCGACTCGTAGTTGAGCATCTGCGGCACGAAGGCCTCGACCACCGGCGCGGTGACCGTGGCCACGCCGCTGCGCACGGCGGCAAAGTCCCACAACGCGGCGCTCAGGGCGGCGCCGGGCGGTGGCGCGCTGCCGACGGGGCCGATCCACAGCGCGCGGGCGGCGCCGTCGGCTGGTGGCAGCGGCACCAAAAGATGCGTGTCATTCTGGCCTGAAGCGCTGGATCGATCAGCGCCGGGAGCTACTGCATTGATAGCGTCCCCGACCAGGCCGTACAGCTGCAACTCGTGGGACGCGTCACTCAGGCGCACCTTGGCGCGCAGCACGAACATCGACAATTTCTTGAGCGTGGGCGCCAGCAGGTCGCGGCTGCACACCAGCCAGAACTCGTCATCGGCGCGCCGCCCCACGATGAAGCTGGCCAGCAGGCGGCCCTTGGCGTTGCACAGCCCGGCCAGCCGCGCCTGGCCGGGCGCGATGGCGGCCACGTCCTGCGTCAGCTGGCTTTGCAAAAAGGCGGCGGCCTGCTCGCCCTGGGCGCGGATCACGCCCAGGTGGGGCAGGGCGGCCGCGCCCGACAGGGCGGCGGCAGTTGCGGGCGAAGGACACAGGGGCTCGGACATGCGCTGAATTATCATGGCCGCCCCTTTTGTTTGCTTGGGCTCCATCGCGTCGTGCGCCGACTCCTGCTGCTTCTCGTCATTGCGCTGCTCGCCGGCGCCGGCCTGCTGGGCTGGTGGGTCACGCAGCCGCTGCCCCTGCGCAGCGATACGGTCGAGATGAGCGTGCCCGCCGGCGCATCCCTGCGCACCGCCGCCAACCAGGCGGTGAAGGCCGGGGTGGAGCTGCCGGCCGACGTGCTGTATGGCTACTTTCGCTGGCAGGCCGGCCAGCAGACCATCAAGCCGGGCGACTACGCGGTCACCCGCGGCATGCGCGCGCAAGACCTGCTGGACAAGCTGATCCGCGGCGACCGCATCCTGCTGCCCGTCACCTTCGTCGAAGGCTGGACCTTCAAGCAGGTGCGCCAAGCGCTGGCGCAGGCCGAGCAGCTCAAGCACGACAGCGCCGCGCTGTCGGGCGCCGAGGTGATGACCGCGCTGGGCCGCCCCGGCGTGGCGCCCGAGGGGCGGTTTTTTCCGGACACCTACCTGTACGCCAAGAACGCCAGCGACCTCGCCGTGCTGCGCGAAGCCCTGCAGCTGATGGACAAGCGCCTGGCCGCCGCGTGGGACGCGCGCACGCCAGGCCTGCCGCTGAAAACGCCCGATGACGCCCTGATCCTGGCCAGCCTGGTCGAGAAGGAAACCGGTCAGGCGGCCGACCGCGCCGAGATCGCCGGCGTCTTCATCAACCGCCTGCGCCTGGGCATGCGCCTGCAGACGGACCCCAGCGTGATCTACGGCCTGGGCGACGCGTTCGACGGCAACCTCAAGCGCAGCCACCTGGCCAGCGACACGCCCTTCAACACCTACACCCGCGCCGGCCTGCCGCCCACGCCCATCGCCATGCCCGGCAAGGCTTCGCTGATGGCGGCGGTGCAGCCGGCGCAAACCAAGGCCTTGTACTTCGTGGCCCGCGGCGACGGCTCCAGCCAGTTCAGCCCGACGCTGGACGAGCACAATCGGGCGGTGAACAAATATCAGCGCGGAGGGGGCAACTGATGCCGGGCACGGGCCTGTTCTTGACGTTTGAAGGCATCGACGGCGCCGGCAAGTCCAGCCACATGGCGGCGTTGGCCGACGCCTTTCGTGCCGCCGGCCGCGCCGTGGTGCTCACGCGCGAGCCGGGCGGCACGCCGCTGGCCGAGAAGATCCGCCAACTGGTTCTGCACGACCCGATGGACGCCCTGACCGAGGCCCTGCTGATGTTTGCCGCCCGGCGCGAGCACCTCACGCAAATCATCGTGCCGGCGCTGGCGCGCGGCGCGGTGGTGCTGTGCGACCGCTTCACCGACTCGACCTTTGCCTACCAGGGCGGGGGGCGCGGCTTCGACTGGGAATCGCTATTGATTCTGGAGCGACTTGCGCAGACCCTGAGCGGTCCACAGGCCGATTTGATTCATCAAACGCTGCTGCAACCCGACCTGACGCTGTGGTTCGAGCTGCCGCCGGCCGTGGCCGCCCAGCGCCTGGCGGGCGCGCGCGTGCCCGACAAGTTCGAGGCCCAGCCCCTCGCCTTTTTCGAGGCCGTGCATGCCGGCTACGCCCGCCGCGCGCAGCAGGACCCGGCGCGCTTTGCCCGCATCGACGCCAACCAGCCCATGGCGGCGGTCGGCCAGGCCGTGCGGGCCGCCGTGCAGGCGCGGGGCTGGCTGTGAGCGCAGCGCTGGCCCCCTGGATCGCGCGCCAATTGCAGGCGCTGCTGGCCCAGCGCGGCCACGCCTGGCTGCTGCAAGGGCCTTCGGGGCTGGGCCAGTTCGACCTCGCCTTGGCCCTGGTGCGCGCATGGCTGTGTGACCAGCCCACACCCCAGGGCGCGTGCGGCACGTGCGCCAGCTGCCACGCCATCGACGTGCACGCCCACACCGACCTGGTGGTGCTGATGCCCGAGACCGAGATGCTCGCGCGCGGCTGGCCCCTGCCCGAAAAGGCGCAGGCCGACATCGACGACAAGAAGCGCAAGCCCAGCCGCGACATCCGCGTGGACGCCATGCGCGAGGCCATCGAGTTTGCCCAGCGCACGAGCGGCCGCGGGCGCGGCAAGGCCCTGCTGATCTACCCGGCCGAGCGCATGAACGCGGTCACCGCCAATGCCTTGCTCAAGACGCTGGAAGAGCCCCCGGGCGACGCGCGTTTCGTGCTGGCCAGCGACGCGGCGCATCTGCTGCTGCCCACCATCCGCAGCCGCTGCCTGGCGCACACGATGGCCTGGCCCGCCGAGCCCGAGGCCCTGGCCTGGCTGGCGGGGCAGGGCGTGGCCGCCGGCGCGGGCGCGGCGGCCCTGCGCGCCGCCGGGGGCCGCCCCTCATCCGCGCTGACCTGGGCGGCCGACAAGGACAGCGCCAGCCAATGGGCCGCCCTGCCGCGCGCCATGGCCCGGGGCGACGTCGCGGCGCTGGCGCCATTGAGCCTGCCCGAGGCGGTCGATTGCCTGCAAAAGCTGTGCCACGACCTGCTGGCCCGCCAACTGGGCGCCGCGCCCCGCTTCTTCGACCCTGCCGACCTGCCCGCGCGCGCGCTGCCGCTGGCGGCGCTCACCCGCTGGTGGAAGCTGCTGGCCGAATCCGCCCGCAGCGCCGAACATCCGTTAAACGCCGGTTTGGCGACAGAATTCCTGGTCAGCAGCGCCCATCAGGCCCTAAACTCCAAGTCCTGACGTTTTCGGCCCTGCGCAAACCATGTCCACCACCCAAAGCGGCGCCCTCAGTTCGGCGCGTCCCAGCGTCATCCAGCTGGCCATCAAGGAAAAGGCGGCCTTGTACGCCGCCTATATCCCCGCGTTCTCCGAGGGCGGCATCTTCGTGCCCAGCGCGCGCGAGCATCGCCTGGGCGACGACGTCTACGTGCTGCTCACCCTGCTGGACGACCCGCAGCGCTATCCGGTGTCCGGCAAGGTGGCCTGGATCACCCCGGCGCGCGCCGCGGGCAATCGCACGCAGGGCGTGGGCATCCGCTTTCCCAAGGACGAAAAGTCCGAGCAGCTCAAGTCCAAGATCGAGCTGATCCTCGGCTCCGCGCTGGGCTCCGACCGTCCGACCCAGACGTTTTGAACCCAGGCCGGACAGCCTGACAGCCGAACGCAGAGGACGCGAAGGCTTCGCAAAGGGCGCAGAAAAGTCAAATTGATGACTATAATTTTGATAGCTGCTGCGCTTGCGGTTGATGGGGCGACAAGCCCGATTTCAAATTTTTCTTCTTCTGCGTCCTCTGCGCGCTCTCTGCGACCTCTGCGTTCGGCTGTTGGGTTCGCTGTTTGACAGGGCGGCCAAACACCCCACAGCCCCAGCAGTACCATCAGGGCCGCATGTTCACCGATTCGCACTGTCACCTCACTTTCCCCGAGCTTGCGGCCGATTGGCCCGCCATTCGCGCCGCCATGGCCGCCGCCCGGGTCACGCGCGCGCTGTGCATCAGCACCACGATGGAGGAATTTCCCCAGGTGCAGGCGCTGGCCGCCGCGCACGACAACCTGTGGGCCACTGTGGGCGTGCATCCCGACAGCGAGGATGTGCACGAGCCCAGCGTCGATGAGTTGCTGGCGGCCGCCCGCCAGCCCAGGGTGGTGGCCATTGGCGAAACCGGGCTGGACTACTACCAGATGGACGAGCGCAAGGGCGGGCGTGCCGTGGCCGACCTGGACTGGCAGCGCCAGCGCTTTCGCACCCACATCCGCGCCGCGCGCCAGGCCGGGCTGCCGCTTGTCATCCACACCCGCGCCGCCTCCGCCGACACCCTCGCCATCCTGGATGAGGAGGGCGAGAACGGCAGCGCCGGCAGCGCCGGCGGCGTGTTTCACTGCTTCACCGAAAGCGCCGAAGTGGCCCGCGCCGCGCTCGATCGGGGTTTTCACATCTCGTTTTCCGGCATCGTCACCTTCAAGAGCGCGCGCGATCTGCAGGACGTGGCGCGCTGGGTGCCCGACGAGCGCCTGCTGATCGAGACCGACTCGCCCTATCTGGCGCCCGTGCCCTATAGGGGCAAGATCAACACGCCGGCCTACGTGCCCCACGTGGCCGCGCGGCTGGCGGAACTGCGCGGCGTTGGCGTGGATCGCATCGCCACGCTCACCAACGAGAATTTCACTCGTCTTTTTCCGGGGGTTGCGCCATGAAGCGCCTGCTTGTCTCCAAATCGCTTGTTGCCATCGCCCTGGGCCTGGGCGCCCTGGCGCCCGTCTGGGCGGCCGACGCCGGCGACTTCTTTCGCGCCATCCACCAGGACAACGACTACGCCATGCGCCGCCTGCTGGAGGACGGGTTCGACCCCAACACCAAGAGCGACAAGGGCGTGCCCGGCCTGTACATGGCGCTGCAGGAAGGCTCCATGAAGGTGGCCAAGGTGCTGCTGCAGTCGCGCCGCCTCAAGGCCGAGCAGCGCAACGCCACCGACGAAAGCCCGCTGATGATGGCCGCGCTCAAGGGCCAGCTGGACGTGGCCCAGGCGCTGATCGACAAGGACGCCGACGTCAACAAGACCGGCTGGACGCCGCTGCACTACGCGGCCACCGGCGGACACCTGAAGATGATCGAGCTGCTGCTGGAGCACTACGCCTTCATCGACGCGCAGGCACCCAACGGCAACACGCCGCTGATGATGGCGGCCTACTTCGGCACGCCCGAGGCCGTCAAGTTGCTGATCGAGCAGGGCGCCGACGTGAAGATGACGAACCAGAGCGGCAAGACCGCGCTGGATTTTGCGCAAATGGCCAAGCACCGCAACTCGGCCGAGCTGATCACCGAGGGCCTGCGCCGCAGCCAGGGCGTGCCGCGCGGGCAGTGGTGAGGCGCCCGCAGTAGAATGCCAAGCTTCGGGCGCATGGTGCGTCCCATTCAAAAGAGCGAGAAAGGCAGCGACGGGTTATGACACCGCGAACTTGTGGAACCACCCCGATGGTTTGAGACCGTTCGCGTTGCATGGCCTGGCCCCAGCCCCATCGAGGCAGCGGCCACCCGATCACCAAGGCGCGGTCTTCACCGCGCTTTTTGTTTGCCTTTTCATCTTCACGCGCAGGCTTGGCCTGCCCCATACGACGGAGCACTTTCATGGTTCAAATCACGCTGGCCGACGGCTCGAAACGGGACTTCGAGGGCCCCGTCACGGTGGCCGAGGTGGCCCAGTCCATCAGTCCCGGCCTGGCCAAGGCCGCGCTGGGCGGCAAGGTCGGCGGCAAGCTGGTGGACACCAGCTACTGCATCGACGCCGATGCGCCGCTCACCATCATCACCGCCAAGGACGCCGACGGCCTGGAGATGATCCGCCACTCCACCGCCCACCTGCTGGCCTACGCCGTCAAGGAGCTGTTTCCCGACGCGCAGGTCACCATCGGCCCGGTGATCGACAACGGCTTTTACTACGACTTTTCGTACAAGCGCCCCTTCACGCCCGAGGACCTGGCCGCCATCGAGAAAAAAATGAGCGAGCTGGCCGCCAAGGACGAGCCCGTGGTGCGCCGCGTGCTGCCGCGCGACGAAGCCGTGCAGTATTTCAAGGGACTGGGCGAGCACTACAAGGCCGAGATCATCGCCAGCATCCCCAGCAACGAGGACGTGAGCCTGTACCGCGAGGGCGCTTTTGAAGACCTGTGCCGCGGCCCGCACGTGCCCAGCACCGGCAAGCTGAAATTCTTCAAGCTGATGAAGGTGGCCGGCGCCTATTGGCGGGGCGATCATCGCAACGAGATGCTGCAGCGCATCTACGGCACCGCCTGGGCCAGCAAGGACGAGCTGGCGCAGTACCTGCACATGCTGGCCGAGGCCGAAAAGCGCGACCACCGCAAGCTGGGGCGCGAGCTGGATCTGTTCCACATCGACGAGCACTCGCCCGGAACGGTGTTCTGGCACCCCAAGGGCTGGGCGCTGTGGCAGGAGGTCGAGCAGTACATGCGCCGCGTGTACCGCGACAACGGCTACCAGGAGGTGAAAGGCCCGCAAATCCTGGACAAGGGCCTGTGGGAAAAAACCGGCCACTGGGACAAGTACCGCGAGAACATGTTCACCACGGAGTCGGAAAAGCGCGAGTACGCGCTCAAGCCGATGAACTGTCCCGGCCACATCCTGATCTTCAAGCAGGGCGTCAAGAGCTACCGCGACCTGCCGCTGCGCTACGGCGAATTCGGCGCCTGCCACCGCAACGAGCCCTCGGGCGGCCTGCACGGCATCATGCGCGTGCGCGCCTTCACGCAGGACGATGGGCACATTTTCTGCACCGAAGACCAGATCCTGGCCGAGTGCACGGCCTACACGGCGCTGCTGCAAAAGGTGTATGCCGACTTTGGCTTCACCGACATCATTTACAAGGTGGCGACGCGGCCCGACCAGCGCATCGGCTCCGACGCGGTGTGGGACAAGGCCGAGCACGCGCTGATCGAAAGCCTCAAGGCCTCGGACTGCCAATTCGAGATCTCGCCGGGCGAGGGCGCCTTCTATGGCCCCAAGATCGAATACACGCTGAAGGACGCCATCGGCCGCCAGTGGCAGTGCGGCACCATGCAGGTGGATTTTTCGATGGCCGAGCGGCTGGACGCCGAATACGTGGGCGAGGACGGCGCGCGCCACCGCCCCGTCATGCTGCACCGCGCCATCGTCGGCAGCCTGGAGCGCTTCATCGGCATCCTGATCGAGCAGCACGCCGGCGCCATGCCCGTGTGGCTGGCGCCGGTGCAGGTGCTGGTCACCGGCATCACCGACGCGCAGGCCGATTACGTCCAACGTGTGGCGAAAACGCTGCGCGATCAAGGGCTTAGAGTGGCGACGGATCTGCGCAACGAGAAAATTACCTATAAAATACGCGAGCATTCGTTGCAAAAGCTGCCCTACATCCTGGTCGCGGGCGACAAGGAAAAGGCAGCCGGCGCCGTCGCAGTGCGCGCCCGGGGCAATGTCGATCTCGGGGTGGAGTCGCTCGAAGCGTTTGCCAAACGCATCGCCGGCGACATTTCCACAAAAGCCTGATTTTTAATCCATTCGTGGTTCAGGCCGCGTCAAACGGGCGGCATTTGCTATTTTTTGAATAGCGTTTTTTGAGGAATCGATACCATCGCTACCAATTTTCGTGACCGCCGCCAACGCGAGGAGCGCGCCCATCGTCTGAACCGGGAAATCATGGCCCCCGAGGTGCGCCTGAACGGGCCCAACAACGAGCCGCTGGGCATCGTGCCCATCCAGGAGGCCCTGCGCATGGCGGGCGAGCTGGACGTCGATCTGGTCGAGATCGCCGCCACGGCCGTTCCGCCCGTCTGCCGCCTGATGGACTACGGCAAGTTCAAGTACCAGGAGCAGAAGAAGGCGGCCGAGGCCAAGGCCAAGCAGACGGTCATCGAAATCAAGGAAGTGAAGTTTCGCCCCGCCACCGATGACGGCGACTACAACATCAAGCTGCGCAACATCCGCCGCTTTCTGGCCGATGGCGACAAGATCAAGGTCACGCTGCGTTTTCGCGGCCGCGAGATCACGCACCAGGAGCTGGGCATGGCGCTGCTCGATCGCGTGCGCGCCGATCTGGCCGACGCCATCGTGGTCGAGCAGTTTCCCAAGCTGGAGGGCCGCCAGATGATCATGATGCTGGCGCCCTCGCGCAAGAAGGCGGCCGCTGCGCCGGCCAAGGCGGCGACGCCGGCCAGCGAGGAAGCAGCAACCCCCGCCGCCGGTTGAACCGGCGCCAGGGCGCAAGAATTTGCCGGGCTTGCCCGGCGAACGGGCAGATTGCAAGGTCTGCCACCAGAAGTGGCTCGGGGCCAGTCAAGGGTGCAAGGATTTGCGCACGCCTCACGAGCACAAGCAAAAAGGAGCATGTCACATGCCCAAAATGAAGACCAAGAGCAGCGCGAAAAAGCGTTTTCGCGTTCGTCCCGGTGGCACCGTCAAGCGCGGTCAAGCCTTCAAGCGTCACATCCTGACCAAGAAGACCACCAAGAACAAGCGCCACCTGCGCGGTGCGGTGAATGTGCATGAGACCAACATGGGTCACATGGCGCAGATGCTGCCCTTCGCTGGCCTTTGATCAACCGACGAACCAGGAGAAAACGACATGCCTCGCGTCAAACGTGGTGTAACCGCCCGTGCTCGTCACAAGAAAATTCTCGCCCTGGCCAAGGGTTTCCGCGGCCGCCGCAAGAACGTCTTCCGCGTCGCCAAACAGGCGGTGATGAAGGCAGGCCAATACGCCTACCGTGATCGCCGCAACAAGAAGCGCGACTTCCGCCGCCTGTGGATTGCCCGCATCAACGCCGCCGCGCGTGAATGCGGCATCACCTACAGCCAGTTCATCAACGGCATGAACAAGGCCGGGATCGAGCTCGACCGCAAGGTGCTGGCCGACCTGGCCGTGCACGACAAGGCGGCTTTTGCCGGCATCGTCGAGCAGGCCAAGGCCAAACTCGCCTGATTCAGGCGCCACCGCGCGACACTCTGATTTTCATAGCTGGTTGCGCAGGTGGTTCAAGGGGTTGAGGCCGGTTTGGCTTCAATCCCTTTTTCATTTCGGATTTTTCAGCTGCCGCATTCATGACTGCCATTGCCGAACCCAGTGACCTGACCGAGCTGGTGCGCGACGCCACGCTGCGCTTTTCGCAAAGCGCGGCGCCCGCCGACCTGGAAAACGCCAAGGCGCTGTTCCTGGGCAAGGCCGGGCGCGTCACCGAGCTGATGAAGGGCCTGGGCGCCCTGGGGATTGACGAGAAGAAAGCGCGCGGCGCTGCCATCAACCAGGCCAAGCAGGCCATCGAGGCGGCGCTGAACGCGCGCCGCCAGGCCCTGCAGGACGCCGAGCTGGAGCGCCAGTTGCAGGCCGAGGCGCTGGACGTGAGCCTGCCCGGGCGCGAGCGCGGCACGGGCGGCCTGCACCCCATCTCGCGCGCCTGGGAGCGCATCGAGCAGGTGTTCGGCAGCATGGGTTTCGACGTGGCCGACGGCCCCGAGATCGAGAGCGACTGGTTCAACTTCACCGCGCTGAACAACCCGCCCAACCACCCGGCGCGCTCGATGCAGGACACCTTCTACGTCGATCTGCAGGACGAAGGCGGCCAGCCGTACTGCCTGCGCACGCACACCAGCCCCATGCAGATCCGCTATGCCACGGCGCACGCCAAGCGTCACGCGGCGGCCCTGGCGCGCGGCGAGATGAGCGAAATCCGCGTCATCGCCCCGGGCCGCACCTATCGCGTGGACAACGATGCCACGCACTCGCCCATGTTCCACCAGGTCGAGGGCCTGTGGCTGGGCGAGAACGTCAGCTTCAAGGACCTGAAGGTCACCTACCTGAACTTTTGCAAGGCCTTCTTCGAGACCGACGACCTGACGCTGCGTTTTCGCCCCAGCTACTTTCCCTTCACCGAGCCCAGCGCCGAGATCGACATCCAGTTCGCCCGCGGTCCGCTGGCCGGCAAGTGGCTGGAGGTGTCGGGCTCCGGCCAGGTGCACCCGCAGGTGGTGCGCAACATGGGGCTGGACCCCGAGCGCTTCATCGGCTTTGCCTTCGGCTCGGGCATCGACCGCCTGGCCATGCTGCGCTACGGCGTGAACGACTTGCGTCTGTTCTTCGAAGGCGACACCCGTTTTCTCAGCCAGTTCCGCTGATCGAGGCCCCTCCCATGCAGTTTCCCGAATCCTGGTTGCGCGCGTTCTGCAATCCCCCGCTGTCCACGCAAGAGCTGGCCGACACCTTGACCATGGGCGGCTTCGAGGTCGAGTCCTTGCGCCCGGTCGCGCCGCCGTTCACGCACATCGTGGTGGGCGAAATCAAGCACGCCGAGCAGCACCCCAACGCCGACCGCCTGCGCGTGTGCCAGGTCGATGCGGGGCAGGGCGCTTTGCTCAATATCGTCTGCGGCGCGCCCAATGCGCGAGTGGGCATCAAGGTGCCCTGCGCGCTGGTGGGCGCGCAATTGCCTCCCGGCGAAGACGGCAAGCCCTTCGTCATCAAGACCGGCAAGCTGCGCGGCGTGGAAAGCCAGGGCATGCTGTGCTCGGCGCGCGAGCTGGGCCTGTCGGATGACCACGGCGGCCTGCTCGAACTGGCGGCCGATCTGCCGCCGGGCCAGGACATCCGTGCCGCGCTCGACCTGGACGACACCGTGTTCGAGCTCAAGCTCACGCCCAACCTGGGCCACGCACTCAGCGTCCATGGCGTGGCGCGCGAGCTCTCGGCGCTGACCGGCGCGCCCCTGCTGACGCCCGCGATCGCGCGCGTGCCCGCCAGCATGGCCGAGGTGCTGCCGGTCACCATCAGCGCGCCCGATCTGTGCGGCCGCTTTTCGGGCCGCGTGATCCGCCACGTCAACACCCGCGCCGCCACCCCCGCGTGGATGGTCGATCGGCTGGCGCGCTGCGGCCAGCGCAGCGTGACCGCGCTGGTGGACATCTCCAACTACGTGATGTTCGAGTACGGCCGGCCCACGCACATCTTTGACCTGGACAAGATCCACGGTGGGTTGGACGTGCGTTGGGGCCGCACCGGCGAAACGCTCAAGCTGCTGAACGGCAACACCGTCGAACTGGATGAAAGCGTGGGCGTGATCGCCGACACGCAGGCCGTTGAGTCCCTGGCCGGCATCATGGGCGGCGACGCCACCGCGGTGTCGGACGACACGCAGAACATCTACGTCGAGGCCGCCTTCTGGTGGCCAGACGCCGTGGCCGGCCGTTCGCGCCGCTACAACTTTGGGACCGACGCCGGCCATCGCTTCGAGCGCGGCGTCGATCCTTCGCTCACCGTGGCGCACATCGAGCGCATCACCCAGCTCATCATCGACATCTGCGGCACGCCGCAAACGCAGTGCGGACCCGTCGATGACCAGCAGCCCAACATGCCGGTGCCGCAGCCCGTGACGCTGCGCGTGGCGCGCGCGGCCAAGGTCATCGGCATGCCGCTCACGCAGGCGCAGTGCGAAGGAGTCATGCACCGCTTGGGCCTGGGCTTCACGCCGGGCGATGGCACGCTCACCGTCATGCCGCCGCCGCACCGGTTCGACCTGCGCATCGAGGCCGACCTGATCGAGGAAGTGGCGCGCATCATCGGCTACCAGCAGTTGCCCGAGACCGCGCCGCTGGCCCCCATCGTGCCGCGCACCCGCTCCGAATCGCGCCGCAGCGCCTTCGACGTGCGCCACGCCTTGGCCGACCTGGGCTATCTGGAGACCATCAACTTCAGCTTTGTCGACGAGGCCTGGGAGCGCGACCTGGCGGGCAACGCCAACCCCGTGCGCCTGCTCAACCCCATCGCCAGCCAGATGAACGTGATGCGCTCGTCGCTGCTGGGCTCGCTGCTCGACGTGCTCAAGCACAACGTCGATCGCCGCGCCAGCCGCCTGCGCGTGTTCGAGGTCGGCCGCGTCTTTCTGCGCGATGCGCACGTGGGCACCACCGACGAGACCGTGCGCGGCGTGCGCCAGCCCATGCGCGTGGCCGGCACGATCTATGGCCCCGCAGCCCGCCAGGGCTGGGACGGCGCCCAGCGCCCGGCTGACTTCTTCGACATCAAGGGCGACGTCGAAGCCTTGCTCGGCGCGCGCGCCGCCGTCTTCGAGCCGGCCGAGCACCCGGCGCTGCACCCCGGGCGCTGCGCCCGCGTGCTGCTGGCCGGGCAGGTCATCGGCCATGTGGGCGAGCTGCACCCGCGCTGGCGCCAGGCCTGGGGCCTGCCGCTGGCGCCCGTCATGTTCGAGCTCGATCTGGAGGCCGTGCTGCAGCGCCCGCTGCCGGCGGCGCAGCCCGTGCCGCGGCAGTTGTCGGTGGAGCGCGACATCGCCGTCGTGGTGCGCGAGGCCGTCACGCACGCGCAGTTGCAAGCCACCGCGCGTGCGGCAGCCACCGCCTCGGTGCGGCTCGATGATGTGACGCTGTTCGACATCTATCGCGCCAAACCCGGCAGCGAGACGGCCGCCGGCATGACGGCCGGGGAAAAGAGCATGGCCCTGCGCCTGGCGCTGGGCAGCGAAGACGGCGAGAACCTGACCGACGAGCGCATCGACGCCGCCGTCAAGGCCGTCCTGGATCGACTGCGGGCCGATCTGGACGCCCGCTTGCGCGCGTGAACCAAGGGGAGGAGACGGCTGCCATGGCAGAACAGCAAAACGATCCGGCGATGTTGATGGTCGACAGCCTGGAAACCGCCGCCTTGACCAAGGCCCAGCTGGCCGAACTGCTGTTCGAGCAGATCGGCCTGAACAAGCGCGAGGCCAAGGAAATGGTCGATGCGTTTTTCGAGCAGATCAGCCAGGCCCTGGTCGGCGGCGACGAAGTCAAGCTCTCGGGCTTTGGCAACTTTCAGCTGCGCATCAAGGCGCCGCGTCCCGGGCGCAACCCGCGCACCGGCGAGCTCATCCCCATCGACGCGCGCCGCGTGGTCACCTTTCACGCCAGCCAAAAGCTCAAGGATTCGGTGCAAGGGCCATCCGAGTAACTTTCCTCGGCAAGCCGTTGCCGATTCGCCCCCGGCCATGGTTTCGCGCCGCGACTTGCGCTAACCTCGGGCCCTGTGTCCGCCGCGCCGCGCTCGTGACCTCGATGGAGCCCACCCTTCCACCCATTCCCGCCAAACGCTACTTCACCATCGGTGAGGTCGGCGAGCTGTGCGCCGTCAAGCCGCACGTGCTGCGCTATTGGGAGCAGGAGTTCACCCAGCTGCGCCCCATGAAGCGCCAGGGCAACCGGCGCTACTACCAGCACCACGAGGTGCTGATGATCCGCCGCATCCGCGAGCTGCTGTACGAGCAGGGCTTTTCCATCAACGGCGCGCGCCAAAAACTCCAGCAGGCCTCGCAAAAAGGCCGCCATGGCGCCGACCACCCGGATGGCGACACCAGTCCGTTGCCGGACGAGTCAACCGTGGGCACCGCGGGCGATGGGGGCCGGATCAGCGCCGATCAGCTCGAAGCCGTGATGCGCGAGCTGCGCGAAATTCGCTTTTTGTTGAGTGTCGAGCGCTGAAGCCCGGGCAACCGACGCTATAATCAAAGGCTTGTCGGCGTGTAGCGCAGCCTGGTAGCGCACTTGCATGGGGTGCAAGGGGTCGCGAGTTCGAATCCCGCCACGCCGACCATTCATATCAAGGACTTAGCTTCGCAAGGGGCTAAGTCCTTTCTTCTTTGTGCCTGCGGGTTTCCCGTTGTCCCGGCCATTGTCCCAACTCCAAACGTAGCTGAGCCATGGCCATTGCATATGAATTCTTCGACTTCGTCGTACCGATCGAATTGCCCGGCAGAAGCACCCCGGCGGCTGGGAGCAACGCCTGCGGGATCACGAGTGCCTGATCGGAGGACGTGTTTGGTTCGATGAGCACCTGCTGCCGGATGAGGCCATGAATCCGACCGATATTGCATCACTCGTTGAGGAGTGAACGTCGCTCGGATTCCAGCCAACGGCGGAGATCGACGGGCAACGCATCTGGCAGCTGAACGACCCTGAACCGTGCTGTACATTGCAGTGCATCTACAGCCAAACCGTCACTGAAACAGACATGGCCACAGAGAAAACCACCACCCTGACGTTTCGCATTGAGCCCCGCATCAAAGAGGCGCTGTGCATTGCCGCAGACCGTGACCACCGATCCATTGCCAACATGGTTGCCGTGATGATTCTGGAGCACTGCGCCCGCGCAGGCATACCAATTGAGGGCAAGCAGGTGCCGCCCGTGCTGTCGGCGCGCAAACCCAAATCACGCCAATGACACACGTCAGCCCAAAGTGAGCCCCATGGAACTGTCCTCGTCCAATCCGTTTTTTGATCACCCCATTCTCAATTCCCCCTACGACTGCCCGCAGCGTCATTGGGAGCTCGACGCCGATGGCCAGCCCACCCAGCAAATCATCGAATCGCGACGGCGTGCCGAATTCATCACGCCCATCCCCAAGCCCAAAAAGCGCAAGAAGGCCGCGCAGCAAGGCGAGATGGTGTTTGACGAAGGCAAAGACCTCTCCACCGCGGCGCAGCAGTACGACATCACCTCCATCATCAACCAGGTGCGCCAGGCCGTTGACACCTGGCGCCTGCTGCCCAATCCCGCGCAGTGGCAGGTCACGCCCGAGACGGCGCGCCTGTTGCAACACTGGCGGCACCACCACTTCAGCGGCGTGCGCCCGTTCTTCTGCCAGGTCGAAGCCGCCGAAACCGCCATCTGGCTGACCGAAGTCGCTCCGCAGAGCAAAACCGGCAAGCTGTTGCTCGATCACCTGGCCAGCGCCAACAAGGATGCCAACCCCGAGCTGATGCGCCTGGCGCTCAAGCTCGCCACCGGTGCCGGCAAAACCACCGTCATGGCCATGCTGATCGCCTGGCAGACCATCAATGCCGTGCGCCGCCCCACCAGCAAGCACTTCACCCGGGGTTTTCTGATCTGCGCCCCCGGCCTGACCATCAAGGACCGCCTGCGTGTCCTGCAGCCGGGCGACCCCAACAGCTACTACAAAGACCGCGAACTGCTGCCCAGCGACATGCTCGATGACATGGGCAAGGCCAAGATCGTCATCACCAACTACCACGCCTTCAAGCTGCGCGAGCGCATCGAGCTGTCCAAGGGCGGGCGCCAGTTGCTGCAAGGCCGCACCGGCGACGCCCCGCTGACGCTGGAAACCGAAGGCCAGATGATCCAGCGCGTCATGCCCGACCTGATGGGCCTGAAAAACATCATGGTCATCAACGACGAGGCCCACCACTGCTACCGCGAAAAGCCCACCCCCGACGATGACGAGGCCCTCAAGGGCGACGAGAAGAAAGAAGCCGACAAGAACAACGAGGCCGCCCGGCTGTGGATATCGGGCATCGAGGCCGTCAACCGCAAGCTTGGCGTTGCCCGCGTCATCGACCTGTCCGCCACCCCGTTTTTCCTCAGCGGCTCGGGTTACGCCGAAGGCACCTTGTTCCCCTGGACCATGAGCGACTTCTCGCTGATGGACGCCATCGAATGCGGCATCGTCAAGCTGCCCCGCGTGCCGGTGGCCGAAAACATCCCCGGCGAAGAAATGCCGGTGTTCCGCAACCTGTGGGAGCACATCCGCAAAGACATGCCCAAAAAAGGCCGCGGCAGCGGCGGCGATTTGGACCCGCTCAAGCTTCCCCTTCGCCTGCAAACCGCGCTGCTGGCGCTCTACGGCCACTACGAAAAAACGCACCAACTGTGGCAAGACCACGGCATCAAGGTGCCGCCGTGCTTCATCATCGTCTGCCAGAACACCGCCATCTCCAAGCTGGTGTATGACTTTGTCTCCGGCTTTCAGCGCCAGAACGACGACGGCACCAGCACGCTTGAAAACGGCCGCTTGGCGCTGTTTCGCAACTTCGACGACAGCACCGGCAACCCGCTGCCGCGCCCCAACACCCTGCTGATCGACAGCGAACAGCTCGAAGCCGGTGATGCGCTGGACGCCAGCTTTCGCAACATGGCCGCCGATGAAATCGAGCGCTTTCGCCGCGAGATCGTCGAGCGCAGCGGTGATGCCCGTGCCGGTGACAACATCACCGACCAGGAGCTGCTGCGCGAGGTCATGAACACCGTGGGCAAGACCGGGCAACTGGGTGGCGGCATCCGCTGCGTGGTGTCGGTTTCCATGCTCACCGAAGGCTGGGACGCCAACACCGTCACCCATGTGCTGGGCGTCCGCGCCTTTGGCACGCAGTTGCTGTGTGAGCAGGTCATTGGCCGTGCGTTGCGCCGCCAGTCCTACGATCTGAACGAGCAAGGGCTGTTCAACGTCGAATACGCGGACGTGTTCGGCATCCCCTTCAACTTCACCGCCAAGCCCGTCATCGGCCCGCCGCAACCGCCGCGCGAGACCGTGCAGGTCAAGGCCATGCGCCCGGAGCGCGATGCGCTGGAGATCCGCTTTCCCCGCGTCGAAGGCTACCGCGTCGAGCTGCCCGAAGAGCGCCTGAGCGCCCGCTTCAACGACGAATCCATCCTCACCCTCAGCCCCGCGCTGGTCGGCCCCTCCATCACCCGCAACTCCGGCATCATCGGCCAGGGTGCCGACATGAGCCTGCAGCACCTGGGCGACATGCGCCCCAGCACGCTGCTGTTCCAGCTCACCCAGCGCCTGCTCTACACCAAGTGGCGCGACCCCGGCGAAGCACCCAGGCTGCACCTGTTCGGCCAGCTCAAGCGCATCGTCAAGGAATGGCTGGATGCGGTGGACGATGCTGGCAACCCGAAATATCTGGTCTGCAAGGGCGATACCTACCCCGCGCTGCTGATGTACCAGGAGCTGGCCGACATGGCCTGCAACAAGATCAACGACGCCATCACACGCCAGTTTCTGGGTGATCGCCCGATCAAGGCGCTGCTCGACGCCTACAACCCCACCGGCTCCACCGCCCATGTGCGCTTCAACACCAGCAAGACCGAGCGTTGGGAGACCAGCGGGCCGCCGCCCAAGTGCCACCTGAACTGGGTGATTCTGGACAGCGACTGGGAGGCCGAGTTCTGCCGCGTGGCCGAATCGCACCCCAAGGTGCTCGCCTACGTGAAGAACCACAACCTGGGGCTGGAAGTGCCCTACCGCTTTGGCTCGGCCCTGCGCCAATACCGGCCCGACTTTGTGGTGCTGGTCGATGACGGCCACGGCCCCACCGACCCGCTGCACCTGGTGGTGGAGATCAAGGGCTACCGCGGCGAGGACGCCATCGAGAAAAAATCCACCATGGACACCTACTGGGTGCCCGGCGTCAACCACCTCGGCAGCCATGGCCGCTGGGCCTTTGCCGAATTCACCGAGGTGTTCCAGATCGAGGCCGACTTCAAGGCCACGGTGGAAGCCAATTTCAACAAGCTGATCGAGGGGTTGAAAACATGACCGCCATGGCCCCCAAACCGGAAAATCTGGCCAGACTTGTGCTTCTGATCCGTGGCGAGAAGGTTCTGCTCGATTCCGATCTGGCCGACCTCTACGGGGTCGAGGCCCGTGCCTTGAACCAGGCCGTTGCGCGCAACCGCTCGCGCTTTCCGGACGACTTCATGTTTCAGCTCACGCCGCAAGAGTGGGTGGCCATGCGGTCACAAACGGTGACCTCATCCGGTGCAAAAGGCAGCAAGACGGCGCAAACCGCGATGAGCCAAGCACCCGTCGCGGCTTTGACATCACAAACTGTGATCTCAAACGGCAGGGGCGGCCGGCGCACCTTGCCCTACGCCTTCACCGAGCAAGGTGTCGCCATGCTCTCCAGCGTGCTGCGCTCGCAGCGTGCGGTCGAGGTCAACATCGCCATCATGCGCACCTTCGTGCAGCTGCGCCGCCTGATGGATTCCAACCGCGATCTGGCCCGCCGCATCGAAGCCATGGAAACCCGCTACGACGAGCAGTTCTCGCAGGTGTTCGACGCCATCAAGCAACTCATCGCCGAAGACAAAACGCGCAAAGCCAAGCCCCCCATCGGCTTTCTTTGACCCGCCTTGCTTCTGCCACCCACGCACACACCAAATCCATGGCCACCAAGCCCAGCACCAAACACGTCGAAACCCTCACCCACGACGAGGCCCGGCGCAAGAACATCCCCTCGGTCGAGCAGCAATCCATTGCCACGCAAGAGCACATCGCCCCTCGGCAGGTGCGCTATGCGCGCAACACCGACTTGGACCCGCAACTCGTCTGGCGCGGCAAGGACGAGCAGGACTGGAGCGACCTGGTCGTCAACGCGCCGCCGCTCTACATCCAGGAAAAGGTCCACCCCAAGGTGCTCATCGACGACCTGCTGCGCAGCAGCAAGGCGCGCGAGCACGAGGCCGGGCAGGCCACCCCCGACCTGTTTGCCGACTTCAACGGCATTCCCAAGGGCGTGGACAAGACCGAGTTCTACCAGCACGACCAGAACTGGACCAACCGCATGATCCTGGGCGACAGCCTGCAGGTCATGGCCAGCCTGGCCGAGCGCGAGGCCCTGCGCGGCAAGGTTCAGTGCATTTATTTCGACCCGCCCTACGGCATCAAATTCAACAGCAACTTCCAGTGGTCAACGACCAGCCGCGACGTGAAGGACGGCAACGCCCAGCACATCACGCGCGAGCCCGAGCAGGTCAAGGCCTTTCGCGATACCTGGCGCGACGGCATCCATTCCTACCTGACCTATCTGCGCGACCGGCTGACGGTGGCGCGCGATCTGCTGGCCGAGTCGGGGTCGATCTTTGTGCAGATCGGGGATGAGAACGTGCACCGGGTGCGGGCGGTGATGGATGAGGTGTTTGGGGATGAAAATTTCGTTGCACAGATTTCGACAAAAACATCTGGCGGTTCGACTGGCATTTACCTGTCAGGCGTGATGGATCACATCCTGTGGTTCGCCAAAAACACGGAGCAGACGAAGTATCGTGAGCTTTTCGGAACGAAAGAACTCGGAGAAGATGGCGCAGAAAAATACAACCGCGTCAGATTGCCGAGCCTTGAGGCCCGCAGTCTGACTGCCGCTGAAAAACAATTGGAACAAGCCATTCCAACTGGCTCACGAGTTTATCGACAGGACAACATCACCAGTCAGAGCGTTGGCCGCGACAAGGGCGAAGGCGCGGCGTCCTGGTTTCCAGTGAACATTGATGGCAAGGAAATCAAGCCGTCCTTGAAGGTTCGATGGAAAACGAACGAGAACGGAATGAAGCGCCTCTTGGCAGCGTCTCGCGTTGAACTCACGAGCAATAGCCTCGCGTATGTTCGATTTCTCGATGACTTCAGCGCGACGACGATCAACAACCTTTGGACTGACATTGGTGGTATCCAGAGCCGCGCAGACCCGAAGGTCTATGTTGTTCAGACACCAACAACGGCAATCCAGCGTTGCATCCTCATGGCCACCGACCCCGGCGACCTCGTGCTCGATCCCACCTGCGGCTCCGGCACCACCGCCACCGTCGCCGAGCAATGGGGCCGCCGCTGGATCACCATCGACACCTCGCGCGTGGCACTCGCCTTGGCCCGCGCCCGCATCATGGGCGCACGCTACCCGTTCTACCTGCTGGCCGATTCGCGTGAAGGCCAGATCAAGGAGGCCGAAGTCACCCGCACGGCGCCCAGCAGCCAGCCGGTGCAGGGCAACATCCGCCACGGCTTTGTCTATGAGCGCGTGCCGCACATCACGCTCAAGTCCATCGCCAACAACGCCGAGATCGACGTCATTTGGTCGCAATGGCAAGCCACGCTGGAGCCGCTGCGCGAGCAGCTGAACGCGGCGCTGGGCACCCACTGGCAGGAGTGGGAGATTCCCCGTGAGCTGCCCGCACCGCCCGCTGCATCCACCAGCACGGCCAAGGGTATCAAAAATGATAGCTGCTCGCGCTTGCCAGATAAGCTCCAGGAGGCAAAAACACTCTTGAACGCCTGGTGGCAGGCCCGCATTGCCCGCCAGAAGGAGATTGACGCCTCCATTGCCGCCAAGGCCGAGTTTGAGTATCTGTACGACAAGCCGTACGAGAACAAGAAGGCCGTGCGCGTGGCCGGGCCCTTCACGGTCGAATCGCTCAGCCCGCACCGCATGCTGGGCGTGGACGAGAACGATGAGCTGATCAACGTGGCCCAGGAGCCGGGGGCAGACTACAACGCCCGCCAGACCTTCCCGCAGATGATTCTGGACAACCTCAAGACCGCGGGCGTGCAGCAGGCGCACAAGGCCGACCGCATCAACTTCACATCGCTCACGCCCTGGCCGGGCGAGGGCGCGGTGTGTGCCGAAGGCCGCTACCTGGAAGGTGACGTTGAAAAGCGCGCCGGCATCTTCATCGGCCCCGAATTCGGCACCGTGCAGCGCAGCGACTTGGTCGAAGCCGCCCGCGAGTGCGGCGACGCCGGCTTTGACGTGCTGATTGCCTGCGCCTTCAACTACGAGGCGCACGCCACCGAATTCAGCAAGCTGGGCCGCATCCCCGTGCTCAAGGCCCGCATGAACGCCGACCTGCACATGGCCGAGGATTTGAAGAACACCGGCAAGGGCAACCTGTTCGTGATCTTCGGCGAGCCCGACATCAGCCTGCTGCCCCAGGAGGGCGGCCAGCTGCGCATCAAGGTCAACGGCGTGGATGTGTTCAAGCCCCAGACCGGCGAAATCATCAGCGACGGCGCCGACGGCATCGCCTGCTGGTTCATCGACACCGACTACAACCAGGAGAGCTTCTTCGTGCGCCACGCCTACTTTCTGGGCGCCAACGACCCCTACAGCGCGCTGAAAACCACGCTCAAGGCCGAGATCGACAAGGAAGCCTGGGACACGCTCAACAGCGACACCTCACGCCCGTTCGATCGCCCCAAGTCCGGGCGCATCGCGGTGAAGGTCATCAACCACCTGGGGGATGAGGTGATGAAGGTGTTCAAGGTGTAAGGGGGCTGGCATGGAGGCTGGAGACAAGGTCAGGCTGAAAGCCAACCCAGGGCGCATCGGCATTCTGGGCCGCGAGACCGATGGCCCACCCGGACGCCAGCGCGTGCTGGTGAACTTTCTGGACGGCACGGAAGAATTCTTTTTGCCCGGTGCGCTGGAAAAAGTAGAGAAAAAAGCGCCTGGGCCTTACGAGCTGATCAAGCAGGGGCGCTATGGCCGCACCAACGACCTGCGCGGTGCCATCACCTATTACAGGCTCAGCGGCAAGTTGGCCAACCTCATCTACAGCATGAACTCCACCAACACGGAGTTCCTGGCTTACCAGTTCAAGCCGGTGCTGCAGTTTTTGGACTCACCCACCAATGGCATCCTGATTGCAGACGAGGTCGGCTTGGGCAAGACCATTGAGGCGGGCCTGATCTGGACCGAGCTGCAGGCGCGCGAGGATGCGCGCCGCCTGCTGGTGGTCTGCCCCGCCATGCTGTGCGACAAATGGAAGCGCGAGCTGGCCCACCGCTTTGGGGTCAAGGCCAGCATCGTGGACGCACACGAGTTAATCCAGCAGCTCGAAGAGATCAAGCGACAGCCGCATCAGGAATTCGCCCTTATTGCCAGTCTGCAGGGTATTCGGCCGTCGCGCGGCTGGAACGACGAGGACGAGCCATCCGACACGGCAGCAGCACGCCTGGCGCGTCTGCTCAACGAGTCCGAGCTGGAGGAGCCCTTGCTCGACATGGTGATCATCGACGAGGCCCACTACCTGCGCAACCAGGATACCCAGACCTATCGATTGGGCAAGCTGCTGCGCCCGGTGGCGCAGCACATGGTGATGCTGTCGGCCACGCCGATCCAGTTGCGCAACCGCGACCTGTTCAACCTGGTGCATTTGCTGGACGAGGATGCTTTCCCCTACGAACGGTCTTTTGAATGGACTTTGCGCGCCAATGCGCCCATCGTTGATTTGCGCGACCGCGTGCTGAGCTCCACCATCACCCAGCAGGACTTTGTCTCTGCAGTGGCCACTGCGCAGGAGTTGACCTGGTTTGAAGACAGCGAGCAGTTGGCCTACCTGCGCCAAAACCCGCCCAGCGATGCAGAGCTTGCCAGTCCGCGCGGCCGGGCAGAAGTTGCCGATCAGCTGGACCGCGTCAACCCGCTGAGCAAGGTTGTCACGCGCACCCTCAAGCGAGACGTGCAGATCAACCGTGTGGAACGCCTGCCGGTGGTGCTCAAGGCACGCATGTCTCCCATTGAGGAAAACTTCTACAACCAGGTCACAGCTGCCGTGCAGGACCTGTGCGAGGAACTCAACATCTCCGAGGGGTTTTTACTCACCATCCCTCAGCGCCAGATGGCGAGCTCCATGGCCGCTGCTTGCGAGGGCTGGAAGGCGCGGGTCGAAACGGCCGAGGGGCGACAGGCGTTTGGCGAGGCTGCGGCAGAGCTGGATGCCGACATCGACGACCATGTGCACACATCAAGCGGAACTCTGATCAACGAACTCAGGGCCATTGCGCACGAGGTGGGTGATGCGACCGCCCTGGCCGCCAGTGACAGCAAGTTTGAACTGTTGCGCAGTCACTTGGCTGACTATTGGCGCCAGCACCCGGGAAAAAAAGTGGTGTTGTTCTCCTTCTACCGCGCCACGTTGTATTACCTGCAACGAAGGCTGGCGAGCGACGGGATCCAGGCGGTGGTGCTGCACGGCGGAATGGACAAGCAGCAGGCCCTGGAGCACTTTGAGCGCGCTGACGGGCCGCACATCCTGTTGTCCTCCGAGGTGGCGTCTGAAGGGGTGGACCTGCAATTTTCCAGCTTGCTCATCAATTACGACCTGCCGTGGAATCCGGCCAGGATTGAGCAGCGCATTGGGCGGATCGACCGCATCGGCCAGCAGGAAGAGCAGATCCTCATTTGGAACCTGGTGTATGAAGACTCCATTGACGACCGGGTGTATGAGCGATTGCTGGATCGACTGGGTGCCTTTCGGCAAGCGCTGGGCAGCATGGAGGCAGTGCTGGGCGAAGAAATGCGCAAGCTGGCGTACGAGCTCCTCTCGCATAGGCTGACGCCGGAGCAGATGAACCGGCGCATCGACTCGACTGCGGTGGCCATCGAGAACACGCAGCGCCACCAGATCCAACTCGAATCCGAGGCGGCCAACCTGATTGCGCACGGCGAATACATACAGAACAAGGTGCGCGCAGCCGACGAAGTGGGGCGCTACATCCGAGGAGAGGATTTGCTGGCCTACGTGCGCGATTTTTTCCTGCGCGCTTACCCAGGCACCAGACTGATCGCGCAGAACGAAGACAGTCTGCTGTGCCGTTTAGAGCTGTCCACCGATGCGCGCGTCAGGTTTGCAGATTTCATCCAGGCCCAGCGCCTGCAGGGGCGTACGACGCTACAGGCAAGCAGCCCGCTGCTGTTGCGCTTTGACAACCGCAAGGGCAAAGCCCCGTCCGGTGTGGAGATCGTGGGCCAGGACCACCCTCTGGTGCGTTTCGTTGGAGAGCAGCTGCGCCAGGCAGGTGGTGAGCTGAATTACCACCCTGTGGCTGCGTTGGAGTTGCAGCAAACCCATTTGCCCAAGTTTCAACGCGGTGCTTATGTGTATGTGGTGATGCGCTGGTCGGTTTCGGGTTCGCGTGAGATTGAGCGCCTTGAATACATGGCCAGGTCACTGGATCGGGACCGACTTCTAGATGGCGATCAGGCTGAGCAGCTGGTCAATATGGCCGCTCTCAAGGGCAGCGATTGGTTGGGTGCAGCCGATCAGGTTGACTCGGACCGTGCCGCTGCCTTGCAAGATGAGTGCCGCACCGAGTTGGATGAACGCTTTCACCATTTTGTTGAGGCCCAGCAACGTGAGGATGCAGACCGTGTGCGCCTGATGGTCAGCTTGCTGGAACAGCACCTTGCAAAGAAACGAGAGCAGTCACAAGAGCTGATTCGCAGGCACGAGGCGTCCAGCAACCCCCGGCGGCGGAGCTTGATACCTGCGGTGAGGGGACGTCTTCAGAAAGAGGAAAACCGGGTCAATGAAAAGATCGCAGAACTGCGGCTCAAGACTGATTCGGCACCCCACCCAAGCGTGGTCTCTTCGGGAGTGATTCGCATCAGTTGACATTTGTTGTCAGGAGGGGAAAGCATGGCGAGATCAATTCGGGAAGCTTTCGAGCTGGCCGGTGGAGCGGCAAAGGCAGCAGTGACGTCCGGCAGACCGGTTGCCAATCAGCCTTTTCCAGAAGTCAAGTCACCAAACCAACCGGCCGCAGCAGACCCGCCGCCGCGAAACGTACCGCCGGCCGCCGGAGCAAGGTCGTCAAAGCGGCGGCTCGGCTCGCAGGCACGGCGCGCACCGCCTCCTGAGCAAGACGGGCTGGGCACACATTTGCGCAGTGATTCGTCAACGCGACGGGCGCAGGTTCGCAGCGCGGTTTCGCATCCTCCCCAAGCACGACCGCATCCTCCGAAAAAGGTAGTGCCAGCACCTGCGATGGCTCCAATGATCCCAGCGGCCGTCAAGCCGCTGACTGTGTCGCCTTCAGCCAGGCTGCTGCTCACGGCTGGCGAGGACAAAACCATTGCCGTTGCGCCTCAGATAGAACGGGCAGGCCGCAGGACACAAGCCTTGGTTGGCGAGGCACAGGCCCAGCACGAGATTGCACTTGGGTTGGATTTCGGCACATCGTCGGTCAAGGTGGTCATTGGCGATAGCGCTCTAGGCAAGTCATTTGCAGTACCGTTTGCGAAGCATGAAGGCATCGACAAGTACCTTCTGCCTTCGCGCCTGTTCCAGACTGGCTCGCAGTTCTCGCTTGCAGAGGGCGCCCAATGCCACCGAGACCTGAAACTTTCTTTTCTGGCGGCGCCGCAGGACCAGAGCAACCAGGTGCGCATCGTCGCGTTCTTGGCGCTGGTGATTCAGCGTGCACGGGCCTGGTTGCTGACGCGTCACGCGCAGACGTACCGCCGCACACAGCTCTTCTGGAAGCTGTCCATAGGGCTTCCCGCTGCACATTTTCAGGACTCGACGTTGTTCAGTCCTTTCGCCCAGCTTTGCGCAGTGGCCTGGGCGGTGGCCGGTAACACGGGGCCGGTGGATGAGTCCACCATTGTGGCGCTGCTGCGGCAGCCGCCCACCGCCACTGGCTCGGATCAGGACGCCGTGGTGACGGTTGTGCCTGAGATTGCGGCGCAGATATACGGCTTCGTGGTCTCAACCAGTTTCGACAGGAGGGCGAAAAACATCTATCTCATGGCCGATGTGGGCGCTGGCACTGTGGATGCGTCGCTTTTTCGTGTGTTTCCGGCGCATGGTGGCAAGTGGGATTTCGAGTTCTTCACATCGGTTGTCGCGCCTTACGGAGTGAGTAACCTGCATCGGCACCGCGTTGACTGGTGGACAGAATCTCTACAGGAGTCCTCAGCGCCGGCGGAACTTGCTCAGCAACTTCTTCAGTTCAAATTCCAGACCGACCAGCAGCGCAATATTCCGGCTTCATTCGCCAATTACTTCGCTGGAATCAAAGTGAACAAACGCACCGGGATGTCGGACCCAGATCGTCACTTCTACGAAAAGACGCTGGCTCAGATACAAGGTCGAGCCCTCTTGCGAACGTGGAAGGACAACCTCCTGTCTCAGGAGGCGATCGCTGGAGTGCCTTTTTTCCTTGGCGGCGGCGGCGCGCGCATGACGTTCTACGCAAATTTGACTGCCTCGATGAATCAGCGCCCCACCGGTTACTCGTGGCTTTACGCTACGCCACGCGCCTTGACGCTGCCCGACGATCTGGTGCTCGATGACATTGCCAAGGCAGACTACGACCGACTTTCCGTAGCCTATGGCCTCAGCCGATTGGAGCTGGGTCGTGTACTGAAGGCCTTGCCCAAGCCCAAGCTGGTTTTTCCGGACACGGCAACGTGGACCGATCACTACATCAGCAAGGATCAGTGTTGAGCGCGTCAACTATGCAATTCCGCATCGCCGACACCTTCACCGACAGCCTCGCCCGGCTGACCGGCGACGAGCAAAAGGCCGTCAAGACCACCGCCTTCGATCTGCAACTGAACCCGGCGCATCCCGGCATGAGCCTGCACCGGATCGAGCAGTCCAAGGACAAGAACTTCTGGTCGGTACGTGCCGGCAGCGACATCCGGCTCATCGTTCACCGGACGGAAAACAGCCTGCTGCTTTGCTATGTCGATCACCATGACAAGGCCTACGACTGGGCCGCAAGGCGCAAGCTGCAGACGCATCCCGCGACGGGCGCGGCGCAGTTGGTGGAGGTGCGCGAAACCGTGCAGCAGGTAGTGGTGCCGGTCTATGTGCAGACCGACTTGCCTTTGGCACACGGGCCGGGCGCGCCAGCCAAGCTTCTGTTTGCAAACAGGCCGGACGATGAGCTGTTGGGCTATGGCGTGCCCGCCGAGTGGCTGGCCGACGTCAAGGCCGCCACCGAAGACAGCCTGCTGGCTCTGGCCGATCACCTGCCCGCCGAGGCGGCGGAGGCCTTGCTGGAGCTGGCCACGGGTGGCAAGCCCCGCGTGCCTGTTCCTGCCGCGGCCACGGCCAACCCGTTCGATCATCCGGACGCGCAACGGCGTTTCCGCGTGATGGCCAACGTGGCCGAGCTGGAGGCGGCGCTGAACTTTCCCTGGGACAAGTGGACCGTCTTTCTGCACCCCGAGCAGCGCCAATGGGTGGAGCGCGACTACACCGGCCCGGCCCGCGTGTCTGGTTCTGCCGGCACCGGCAAGACCGTGGTGGCATTGCACCGCGCTGCCCATCTGGCACGCACCCATCCCGACGCCCGCGTGCTGCTCACCACGTTTTCGGACACGCTGGCCAGTGCCTTGCATACCCAGCTGAAAAAGCTGGTCAGCAGCGAGCCCAAGCTGGCCGAGCGTATCGACGTGCATTCACTCAACGCCATCGGCCTGCGTCTCTACAAGGCGCAGCATGGGGCGGCAACGCTGGCCAGCCGCGTTGCGGTGCGGCAGATGCTGGAGCATGCGTCCAAAGCCGTAGGCGGTCACAAATTCAGCCTGCACTTTCTGCTGACGGAGTGGGAGCAGATCGTCGATGCCTGGCAACTTGCGCGCTGGGAGGACTACCGCGACGTCACCCGCCTGGGGCGCAAGACACGGCTGCCGGAACCGCAGCGGGCGGTGCTGTGGGCCATTTTTGAGCAGGTGCGCACGGCATTGACGGGCCAAAAGCTGATCACGCACGCGGCCATGTTCACCATGCTGGCAGACAGCAAGCACGCGCCGTTCGACTTTGCCGTGGTGGACGAGGCTCAGGACCTCAGCGTGGCGCATTTGCGTTTTCTGGCGGCGTTGGGAGCCCATCGTCCGGATGCATTGTTTTTTGCGGGGGATCTGGGGCAACGCATCTTCCAGCAGCCGTTTTCCTGGAAGTCGGTGGGCGTGGACATTCGCGGCCGCTCGCGCACGCTGCGCATCAACTACCGAACCTCCCATCAGATTCGCCAGCAGGCCGACCGTTTGCTTGGCGACCAGAGCCTTGACGTGGATGGCAACGCCGAAATCCGCAGTGACACCGTGTCGGTCTTCAATGGCCCGCCGCCTGTGATTCGGGTGACCAAGTCCGAGAGCGAGGAAATCAAGGCCGTCGGCGCCTGGCTGGCCGAGCAGGAAGAGGTCGGCGTCTTGCCGCAAGAGTTTGGCGTGTTCGTGCGCTCACCAGCGCAACTGGAACGGGCGCGCGCCGCAGTCGCCGCGTCGGGCATGCCTTTCAAGGTGCTCGATGAACATGCCGAAACCGCCGTCGGCCATGTCTCCATCGCCACCATGCACCTGGCCAAGGGGCTGGAGTTTCGTGCCGTGGCGGTGATGGCCTGTGACGATGAGGTCATGCCCTTGCAGGAGCGCATTGAAACGGTGGGCGACGATGCCGACCTGCACGAGGTGTATGAAACCGAGCGGCACTTGCTGTACGTGGCCTGCACGCGGGCGCGCGATCAGTTGCTGGTGACCGGGGTGGAACCGGCTTCTGAGTTTTTGGATGATTTCAGGCAGGGAATTCACGCATAGCCACATGAACTCTGATGCACTTTTTTGTTCGCTGTCGCAGTCGCGCTTTTCCGAACGGGTTCAGTCCATTCCCCGGCTTCTGACTGATGCGCTTCCGGTGGCTTGTGATCGGGTGTACGAGGATTTCAAGGCGTTCTAGGGCAACAAAAAACCCCATCGCTGGGGCATGTTGAAGTTCACTTCGTGCCGAAGATGCGGTCGCCTGCATCGCCCAGGCCCGGCAGGATGTAGCCGTGGTCGTTGAGCTGGCGGTCGATGGCAGCGGTGTAGATCGGCACGTCCGGGTGCGCCGCCTGCAGCGTGGCAATGCCCTCGGGCGCGGCCAGCAGGCACAGGAACTTGACCGAGCGCGGCGAGCAGGCCTTGATGCGCTCGATGGCCGCCACGGCCGAGTGGCCGGTGGCCAGCATCGGGTCGACCACCACGACGTCGCGCTCGGCCATGTCGGCGGGCATCTTGAAGTAGTACTCCACCGCCTGCAGCGTCTTGGGGTCGCGGTACAGGCCCACGGTGCCCACGCGGGCGTTGGGCACCACGCGCAGCAGGCCGTCGAGCATGCCGTTGCCGGCGCGCAGGATGCTGGCGAACACCAGCTTCTTGCCGTCGATCATGGGGCTTTGCATGGTCTCCAGCGGCGTCTCGATCTGCACCAGGTGGGTGGGCATGTCACGCGTCACCTCGTAGGCCATCAGCATCGCCAGCTCGCCCAGCAGGGTGCGAAAGCTGGTGCTGCTGGCCTCCTTGTTGCGCATCAGGGTCAGCTTGTGCTGCACCAGCGGGTGGGTGATGTGGTGGACCTGGGAGCGGGCGGTGGGCGACATGGCGGCGATTTTAGACAGCGCACCGGCGCGCCGGGCTCTGCGGCATTGAGCCGCCGTGCCGACTCGCTTTGCGCAGCCCATGGGCAAAATTTCTTTCGCCTGAAGCCGTCAAGGCGTAACCTGCGCCGTGTCCGGACCGAACTTCTCACTGCCACCCGATGTCCGCCGCCGATACCGAAGCCGAGTTGCGCCGCCTGCTGCTGGCCGGCCTGGCCGGCGACGATGTCGCCTATCGGCGTTTTTTGCAGTTGCTGGCCGGGCACCTGCGCGGTTTTTTGCGGCGGCGCCTGTTTGGCTGGCCCGATGACGTGGAGGATCTGGTGCAGGAATGTCTTTTGGCCATGCACACCAAGCGCCACACCTACCAGGCCGACCAGCCGCTCACGCCCTGGGTGCACGCCATCGCGCGCTACAAGCTGATCGACCTACTGCGCGTTCGCGGCGTGCGCGAGGCCCTGCACGACCCGCTGGACGAGGCGGTGCCGCTGTTGGGCGCGGCCGAAACCGACGCGCTGGACGCCCGCCACGACGTGCTGGAGATGCTGCAAAGCCTGCCTGCCAAGCAGCGCCGCTCGATCGAGTGCGTGAAGATCGCGGGCCTGTCGGTGGCCGAGACGGCGCGTCTGACGGGCCAGTCCGAGTCGGCCGTCAAGGTGGGCGTCCACCGCGGCCTGAAGGCGCTGGCCGCGCGCTTTGGCGTCACACGCCAACCCGAGGGCCAGAGATGAGAACCGACGAATTGATCACCTTGCTGGCCACGCGCGCCGCCGCTGAACGGCAGGCCCCCGCCGCCGCGGCTTTGCTGCGTGCCGTGGTCGTGGGGCTGCTGGGCGCGCTGCTCATCATGCTGGCGGGCTACGGGGTGAACCCCGCCTTGCCGCAGTTGCCGGGTCGGCCCATGTTCTGGATCAAGCTCGGAGCGCCGGCGCTGGTGGCGGCGAGCGGCGCTCTCGCGGTGGCGCGCCTGGCGCGCCCCGGCGTGCCGGCGGGCCGCGTGGGCTGGGGCATCGCGCTGGCACTGGCGCTGCTGTGGGGCGTGGCGTTGGCGCAGTGGCTGGGCGCGCCCGCAGCCGGGCGCTCGGCGCTGCTGTGGGGTCAGACCTGGCGCAGCTGCCCTTTCAGCATCGGCCTGATCGCGCTGCCGGTGCTGCTGGCCGCGCTGCGGGCTTTGCGCGAGCTGGCGCCCACGCGCTTGCGCCTGGCCGGCGCCGCAGCCGGTGCGCTGGCCGGCGGCGCGGGCGCCGCGGTCTATGCCTTGCACTGCCCCGAGTTCGGCGCACCGTTTTTGGCCGTGTGGTACGTGCTGGGCATGGCGCTGCCGGTGGCGGTGGGCGCCTGGCTGGGGCCGCGCGTACTGCGCTGGTAAGGGGGTGCGCTGCCGGAATACTATATTTTCAATAGCTGCCTGCGCTTGCGATTTGGGCGATGCCGGCCGGTTTGATCTGAATGTTCAGCGCTTTCGGCCACCCAGCAGGCTGCCCAGCGCCCCGCGCAGCAGCTCGCGGCCCATGCGGCGCATTTCGCCCTTGACCACCGTCTGCACCATGCCGTCGTACTGGCCGCCGCGCGGGCCGGTGCGGCCGACGAGCGCCTCCTTGCCCCAGTTGAGCACGTCGCCCAGCAGGCCGCCGCCCTCCGCCGGCGTGGCCGCGCCCGGTGCGCCGGCCTGGGCAGGTCCGCCCGTGGCACCGGCGGCGCCGCGCTGGGCCAGCTTCTCGTAGGCCGATTCGCGGTCCACCATCTGCTCGTAGGTGCCGGCCACCAGCGAGTTCTTGATCAGATCGGCGCGCTGCGCATCGGTGATGGGGCCGATCTGGCTGCCGGGGGGCAGCACGAACACGCGCTCGGTCACGCTGGGGCGGCCCTTGGCGTCCAGAAAGCTCACCAGCGCTTCGCCGGTGCCCAGCTCGGTGATGGCCGTTTCGATGTTCAGCTGGGGGTTGGCGCGCATGGTCTCGGCCGTGGCCTTCACCGCCTTCTGGTCGCGCGGGGTGAAGGCCCGCAGCGCGTGCTGCACGCGGTTGCCCAACTGGGCCAGCACGGTGTCGGGCACGTCGATCGGGTTTTGCGTGACGAAGTAAACCCCCACGCCTTTGGATCGCACCAGGCGCACCACCAGCTCGATGCGCTCCAGCAGCACCTTGGGCGCGTCGGCAAACAGCAGGTGCGCTTCGTCGAAGAAGAACGCGAACTTGGGCTTTTCGGGGTCGCCCACCTCGGGCAGGCGCTCGTACAGGTCGGACAGCATCCAAAGCAAAAAACTCGCATACAGGCGCGGCGCCGTCATCAGCTTGTCGGCGGCCAGGATGTTGATGACGCCCTTGCCACCCACCGACTGCATCATGTCATCCAGGTTGAGCATGGGCTCGCCGAAGAACTTGTCCGCGCCCTGGCTCTCCAGCTGCATCAGCCCGCGCTGAATGGCGCCCACGCTGGCGGCGCTGATGTTGCCGTACTGCGTGGTGAACTGCTTGGCGTTGTCGCCCACGTGCTGCAGCATGGCGCGCAGGTCCTTCAAGTCCAGCAGCAGCAGGCCGTTGTCGTCGGCGATCTTGAAGACGAGGTTCAGCACGCCGGTCTGCGTGTCGTTCAGGTCGAGCATGCGGCCCAGCAGCAGCGGGCCCATGTCGCTGATGGTGGCGCGCACCGGGTGGCCTTGCTGGCCGAACACGTCCCACAGCGTGACGGGGCAGGCCACGGGCGTGGGCAAGGGCAGGCCGCGCTCCTTCAGGATGTCGGCCAGCTTGCCCTGGATGCTGCCGGCTTGGCTGATGCCCGTGAGGTCGCCCTTGACGTCGGCCATGAACACCGGCACGCCGATGCTGGAAAACGACTCGGCCAGCTTTTGCAGCGTCACCGTCTTGCCGGTGCCGGTGGCGCCGGTGATCAGCCCGTGGCGATTGGCCAAGCCGGGCAAGATGAAGCATTGCGTGTCGCCGTGCTGGGCGACCAGGATCGGGTCCGCCATGGGGATGCTCCCTCCAAAAGTAAAATCGCCTGATTATCAAACGACTTTCAGAGAAAGCAGCAGCGTCATGGCCGGCCACAGCAAATGGGCAAACATTCAACACCGCAAGGGGCGCCAGGACGAAAAGCGCCAGCGCATCTGGACGCGCGTGGTGCGCGAGATCATGGTGGCAGCGCGCACCGGCGGGGGCGACCCCACCGCCAACCCGCGCCTGCGCCTGGCCATTGACAAGGCCAAGGCCGCCAACGTGCCGGCCGACACCATCAAGCGCAACATCGACAAGGCCACCGGCAACCTCGAGGGCGTGAACTACGAAGAGATTCGCTACGAGGGCTACGGCATCGGCGGCGCGGCCATCATCGTCGACACCATGACCGACAACCGCGTGCGCACCGTGGCCGACGTGCGCCACGCCTTCAGCAAATACGGCGGCAACATGGGCACCGAGGGCTCGGTGGCCTTCCAGTTCAAGAACGTGGGGCAGATCGTGTTTGCCCCCGGCGCCAGCGAAGACAAGGTGATGGAGGTGGCGCTGGAGGCCGGTGCCGACGATGTCATCACCGATGCCGACGGCGCCATCGAGGTGCTGACCGATCCCGGCGCCTTCGAGGCCGTGCGCGATGCGCTGGCCGCCGCGGGCCTCACGCCCGAGCTGGCCGAGGTGACGATGCGCGCCGAAAACACCATCGAGCTGGCGGGCGAAGACGCGCAAAAAATGCAGAAGCTGCTGGACGTGCTGGAAGACCTGGACGACGTGCAGAACGTCTATCACAACGCCAACGTCGATCTGGGCTGATCCGCCATGAAAGTTCTGGTCATCGGCGGCGGCGGGCGCGAGCACGCGCTGGCCTGGAAGCTCAGCGCATCGCCCAAGGTGCAGCAGGTGTTCGTGGCGCCGGGCAACGGCGGCACGGCGCTGGACCACGCCTTGAAGAACGTGCCCCTGACCGACATCGTGGCGCTGCGCGAGTGGGCCCTGGCCGAGAAAATCGCGCTGACGGTGGTGGGCCCCGAGCAACCGCTGGCCGCCGGCGTGGTGGATGAATTTCGCAAGCACGGCCTGCGCATCTTCGGGCCGACGCGGGCCGCCGCGCAGCTGGAGAGCTCCAAGGCCTTCAGCAAGGCCTTCATGCAGCGCCACGGCATTCCCACGGCGGCATACGAGGCTTTCACCGACGCAGCCGCGGCGCGCGCCTACGTGGACAAGCTGGGCGCACCCATCGTCGTCAAGGCCGACGGCCTGGCCGCCGGCAAGGGCGTGGTGGTGGCGCAAACCGTGGCCGAGGCGCATGCCGCCATCGACGACATGCTGGGCGGCAACCAGTTGGGCGTGGCGCACAACGAAGGTGGCGCGCGCGTCGTCATCGAGGAGTTCCTGCATGGCGAGGAAGCCAGCTTCATCGTCATGTGCGACGGCAAGAACGTGCTGCCGCTGGCCACCAGCCAGGATCACAAGCGCCTGCTGGACGGCGACGCCGGCCCCAACACCGGCGGCATGGGCGCGTATTCGCCCGCGCCGGTGGTCACGCCCGACATCCACGCGCGCGTGATGCGCGAGATCATCATGCCCACCGTGCGCGGCATGGAGCAGGACGGCGTGCCTTTCACCGGCTTTCTGTACGCGGGCTTGATGATCGACGCCCAGGGCCACCCGAAGACGCTGGAGTTCAACACCCGCATGGGCGATCCGGAAACGCAGCCGATCCTGATGCGCCTGAAGTCCGACCTGTTCGATGTGCTGATGGCCGCCACCGCCGGCAAGCTGGATGCCGTGCAGCTGCAGTGGGACCGGCGCGTGGCGCTGGGCGTGGTGATGGCCGCGCAGGGCTACCCGGCCGCACCGCGCAAGGGCGATGTCATCACCGGCCTGCCGGCGGCGCAGGACGACGCCGTGGTGTTTCATGCCGGCACGGTGGTCGATGGCGGCCAGGCCAGGACCGCCGGCGGGCGCGTGCTGTGCGTCACCGCGCTGGCCGACTCGGTCAAGCAGGCGCAGGTGCGGGCGTACGACGTGGCGCGTGGCATTCACTTCGACGGCGCTCAGTACCGGCGCGACATCGGCCACAGGGCGGTGGTGTGAGCGCTAGGGGTCCTGCTCCCTCGTCCCTTGGGGGTTGGGGTGAGGGGCCGCGGCGATTGAGCCGCTTCCCGGCGTGTCCTCTATGCCCGGCGTGGCTCCCTCGCCCCTTTGGGGAGAGGGTGGGGGTGAGGGGCTTTCTGGCGCTGGAAGCGTTGACGTTGTTTGCTTCGTCGCTGGCTCTGCATGCGCTCGCTGGCCGGGATATGCGCCCGGCGGCGCACCTACTTTTCTTTGCTTCGCCAAAGAAAAGTAGGCAAAAGAAAGGCGACCCCACTGGCCGTGTCCCTTCGCTTCGCTGCGGGCAACCTGCGATGCTCGGTCATGGGGCGGTGCTGCGGAACTCGCTGCGTTCACTTCGTTCACTGCGCTCAAACAACCGCAGCAAGTCAGTCCACGATGCATGGGCATACTACGTTGCCCATGCCCGCCCCACGCCCTGCGCTTCTCGGCACGGCCAGAGGGGAGTTGAACTCCAACACGGGCCATCGCTGCGCTCGGCCCCGACAACAACCGACACCAAGGCCGAGCGCAGCGATGGCCCGTGTGGGTTCTCCACCCCCTTGAGGCTGCGCCTGCGGCGCGGCGCTTGCGGGGTGGCGCGTGCAGCGCAGCATGCACGCGCTTCGTGGTCTGACTCGCCGCGGTTGTTTGAGCGCAGTGAACGAAGTGAACGCAGCGAGTTCTGCGGCGCACCCCGCAAGCGTTGCGACGCAGGTTTGCCCTGGAGCGAAGCGCAGGGGTCGCAGACGTGGGGGCGCTTTCTTTTGCCTCCTTTTCTTGTGCGTACAAGAAAAGGAGGTGCGCCGCCGGGCGCACATCCCGGCCAGTGGGAGCATGCAGGGCCGGCCACCCATCGAACCACAGCCACAAAATCCAACGCCCAGCCCCTCACCCCCACCCTCTCCCCAGAGGGGCGAGGGAGCAAGTCCATACCCCTGAAATGACCGACTTCAACACCCAAGTCCGCAACTACCTCGTCGATTTGCAGGCTCGCATCATCCAGGCCGTCGAAGACGTGGACGGCCAGGCCACGGCCGTGCGCGACGAATGGCGCAAGGCACCGGGCGAGGCGCTGCAGGGCGAAGGCGTCACGCGCATCATGGAGGGCGGCGCCGTGTTCGAGCGCGCGGGCTGCGGCTTCTCGGACGTGCGCGGGCCCAGGCTGCCGCCGTCGGCCACGCAGCACCGGCCCGAGCTGGAAGGCAGCCCCTTCGAGGCCATGGGCGTGTCGCTGGTGTTCCATCCGCGGAGCCCCTACGTGCCCACGGTGCACATGAACGTGCGCATGATCTCGGCCGGCCAACCGGGGCAGGAGCCCGTGCGCTGGTTTGGCGGCGGCATGGACCTGACGCCCTACTACGGCTTCGACGAGGACTGCCAGCACTTTCACCGCGTGTGCCGCGATGCGCTGGCGTCGCTGGGCGGGGACTTGTATGCGCGCTTCAAGCCCTGGTGCGACGAGTACTTCTTCAACAAGCACCGCGGCGAGGCGCGCGGCATCGGCGGCATCTTCTATGACGACTTTGCCGAGGGCGGCGCCGAGCACGGCTTTGCGCTGATGCGCGCGGTGGGCGATGCGTTCTTGCAGGCCTATCTGCCCATCGTCGACAAGCGCCGCGCCATGCCCTGGGGCGAGCGCGAGCGCCAGCACCAGTTGTACCGGCGCGGGCGATATGTCGAGTTCAACCTGGTGTGGGACCGCGGCACGCACTTCGGCCTGCAGTCGGGTGGGCGCACCGAATCCATCCTGCTGTCGATGCCGCCGCTGGCGAGCTGGGCCTATCAACGCACGCCCGAACCCGGTACGCCCGAGGCGCGCCTGGTCGAGCACTTCCTGGTGCCGCGCGCGTGGGTCTGACAGCGCCACCGCAACGCATCGGTGTCTACGGCGGCGCCTTCGATCCGCCGCACGCGGCGCATCTGGCCGTGGCGCGCGCGGCCATCGAGCAACTGGCGCTGGACGAATTGCTGGTGATACCCACCGGCGACGCCTGGCACAAGTCGCGCCCGCTGTCGCCCGCCCGCGACCGGCTGGCGCTGTGCCGGCTGGCCTTTGCCGACTGGCCCCGGGTGCGGGTCGACGACCGCGAGCTGCAGCGCGACGGCCCGACCTACACCATCGACACGCTGACCGAGCTGCATGCACAACATCCGCGGGCCGAGCTGTTTCTCGTCATCGGCAGCGACCAGGCGCAGGCGTTCTCGCGTTGGCGCCAGGCGCAAGACATTGTCTCGATTGCTACTGTTGTGATAGCTGCCCGCGCCGATGCAGAGGGCGCCAGCGCCATATCTGATTCAAAACATGCGCTGCCCGGCCTGCGGCTTGGCGATGCACGAGCCGTGCGCCTGCTGCGGCTGAAGGCGCTGGCGCACAGCTCCACCGACATCCGCGCCCGCGTGGCCGCCGGACGCGCCATCGCGCGTCTGGTGCCCGCCGCAGTCGCGCGGTATATTGCCGATCACCATCTCTACCAAAGCCAATCAATGAGCGAAACCGCCGCCAAGAAAGACGTTCAGAAACTCCAGCGCGCCATCGTCGATGGACTGGAGGACATCAAGGGCCAGGACATCCGCGTGTTCAACACCGAGCACCTCTCGCCGCTGTTCGAGCGCGTGATCGTCGCCAGCGGCACCTCCAACCGGCAGACCAAGGCGCTGGCCACCAGCGTGCGCGACAAGGTGCGCGACGCCGGTTTTGCCAAACCCCGGATCGAGGGCGAGGACAACGGCGAGTGGATCATCATCGACTGCGGGGCGGCCGTGGCGCACGTGATGCAGCCCATGATTCGCCAGTACTACAACCTGGAAGAAATCTGGGGCGAAAAACCAGTGCGCCTGCGCTCGGCGGGGCCCGCCGTGGCCAAGCCCGCGGCCAAGAAGGCGCCGACCAAGCCCGCTGCCAGCGCCAAGCCTGCGCCCGCCAGAAAGACTTCCGCCAAGGCCGGCGATGCCGCTGCAGGCGCCGCGCGCAAACCCGTCGCCAAGAAGGCTGCGGCGAGGCCCGTGGGCAGCGCGCCGGCACGCGGGGCCGGCCCCCGCAAGCCGGCAGCCAAGGTGGCTGTGGCCAAGAAGGTGCTGGTGGTGGGCAAGCCCGCGGCCAAGACGGCCGGCAAGACCGCCGCCCGAACGCCGGCCAAGGCCGCGCCTGCCCGCAAGGCCGCGCCCGTGCGCAAGACGCCGACGCGCCCGGCGCGATGAAGCTGTGCGTGGTTGCCGTCGGTCAGCGCGTGCCGGCGTGGGCCGAAGCGGCCTGGGACGACTACGCCAAGCGCTTTCCGCCCGAGCTGAAGGTCGAGCTCAAGGCCATCAAGACCGAGCCGCGCGCCGGCGGCAAGACCGCGGCGCAGGCCATGGCCGCCGAGCGCCAGCGCATCGAGGCGGCCTTGCCCAAGTCGGCCCACGTGGTGGTGCTGGACGAGCGTGGCACGGCCCTGGGCACCACCGCGCTGGCCGAGCGCCTGACGCACTGGCAATCGCTGGGGCAGGATGTGGCGCTGCTGATCGGCGGCCCCGATGGCCTGGACCCTGCCTTGCGCCAGTCGGCGCACGAGCGCATTCGCCTGTCCGACCTGACTTTGCCGCATGCCATGGTGCGCGTGCTGCTGGTCGAGCAGCTGTATCGCGCCTGGTCTCTCAACGCGGGTCATCCGTACCACCGGGCGTGAGGGTCGCCGCGGGCACGGGGTCGTGCGGGTTCGTGCGCCAGGGGGCGAGATAGACTCAAGTTCCTGTCGGCGGATCGCCGCCGGTGCCTGTCCTGTCGCAACCCCATCCCACAACACGCCATGGCCGACACTTCTCAAACATCCTCGCAAGCGATCAACGATCCGGGCCCGGCCGATGCGCTCGAACCCCAGCCGGTGGTCGAGCCGGTGGGCATGGCGGCGCATTTCGTGGTGCTCGGCATCGCGCCCGGGGCCGCAGCCGAGGCGGCGGTGCGCGCCTTCTTCGGCAACGCGGCCGGCCTGGTGCGCAGTGTGGCGCGGCGGCAGCCTGAAGAGCGCCTGAGCATGGTGGTGGGCGTCGGCGCCAACGCCTGGGACCGGCTGTTCGGCCAGCCCCGGCCCGCCGGCTTGCACCCCTTCCGCGAATTGCGCGGCGCCCGACACCACGCGCCTTCGACCCCCGGCGACATCCTGCTGCACATCCGCGCCATGACCGAGCGCATGTGCTTCGAGCTGAGCATGCAGGCCATGCGCGCGCTCGGCGGCGCGGTGTTGCCGCTGGACGAGGTGCACGGCTTTCGCTCCTTCGACGCGCGCGCCATGATCGGCTTCGTCGACGGCGTGGAAAACCCGGACGGTCGCGCGGCCTGGGCCGCCACCCTGGTCGGCGACGAAGACCCCGATTTTGCCGGCGGCAGCTACGTCATCGTGCAGAAGTACCTGCACGACATGGCGGCCTGGAACGCGCTGCCAACCGAGGAGCAGGAGCGCGTGATCGGCCGCAGCAAGGCCGACAACATCGAGCTGGCCGACGACGTCAAGCCCGCCAACTCGCACGTGGCGCTGAACGTGGTGGAAGACGAAGAGGGCAACGAGCTGGACATCGTGCGCGCCAACCTGCCGTTTGCCGTGCCCTCGCGTGGCGAGTTCGGCACCTACTTCATCGGCTATGCGCGTGACCCGGCGGTGACCGAGCTGATGCTGACCAACATGTTCATCGGCCGCCCGCCCGGCAACCACGACCGGCTGCTGGACTTCAGCACTGCGGTGACCGGTTCGCTGTTTTTCGTGCCCGCGCAGCCCCTGCTGGAAGCCCTGGCCGAACGCCATCCACCGACGCCAAGCCAAGCCGCAGCAGACACGGATGGCGCCGCCGCGCCGTCTGGCGGGCGCCTGGCCATCGGCTCGCTGCGGGGCCAGCCCCAGGCGCTGGCCCCGCGCGCGCCGGCCGACGGCTCCGGCGACCCCATGTCCTGAGCCGCGCCCGATTTCCCCTCAGTCTTTCATCAGGAGCCTTCCATGAACAACCTGCACCGTGAACTTGCCCCCGTTTCCGACGCCGCCTGGGCGCAGATCGAGCAGGAGGTGGCACGCACCTTCCGCCGCAACCTGGCCGGCCGCCGCGTGGTCGACGTCAAGGTGGCCGAGTCGGGCCGCGAATGCTCGGCCATCGGCACCGGCCACCTGAAGGCGCTGAAGGCGCCGCAGGAGGGCGTGATCGCGCGCCAGCGCATCGTCATGCCGCTGGTGGAGCTGCGCGTGCCCTTCGAGCTGTCGCGCGAGGCCGTCGACGACGTCGAGCGCGGCGCCGACGACTCCGACTGGCAGCCCGCCAAGGACGCGGCCGAGCAACTGGCCTACGCCGAGGACCGCGCCATCTTCCTGGGCTATGCGGCCGCCGGCATCCGGGGCGTGCGCGAAGGCACCTCCAACCCGGTGCTGACCCTACCGGCCAAGGCCATGGAGTACCCCGACGCGGTTGCCGCCGCGCTCAAGCAGCTCAAGCTGGCGGGGGTGGACGGGCCCTATGCGGCGGTGCTGGGCGCCGAGGCCTACACCGCGCTGCAGGAGGCCAACGACAAGGGCTATCCGGTGCTCAACCACATTCAGCGCCTGGTCGGCAGCGAAAACATCATCTGGGCGCCGGCCATCGAGGGCGCTTACGTGCTGTCCACGCGCGGCGGCGACTTCGAGCTGAACCTGGGCGCCGACCTGTCGATCGGCTATCTGAGCCACACCGACTCGAAGGTGCGGCTGTACCTGGAAGAAACGCTCACCTTCCGCCTGCTCACCGCCGAGGCGGTGGTGGCGGTGCTGCCCAAGGGCTGAAGCCGCCCGCGGGCACCGGCGCGGCCACCGCCGCCCATGCCCGCTGCGACCGGACATGACCGATTTCATCTACTTGGCCTCCCAGAGCCCGCGCCGGCGCCAGCTGCTCGATCAACTGGGCGTGCGCCACGTGCTGCTGCTGCCCCATGCCGCGGGCGAGGAGGCCGAGGACGCGGAGGGCCTGGAGGCCGCGTTGCCCGGCGAGTTGCCCGACGCCTATGTGCAGCGCGTGACGGCGCTCAAGCTCGACGCCGCCGTCGCCCGCCACGCGCGCCGCGGCCTGCCGCCGGCGCCCATCCTGTGCGCGGACACCACGGTGGCGCTGGGCGAGCGCATCTACGGCAAGCCGGCGGACGCGCGCGACGCGGCGCGCATGCTGGCCGAGCTGTCGGGCCGCGCGCACCAGGTGCTGACCGCCGTGGCGCTGCAGGCGGGCGCGCGGCGCCTGGCGGCGCTGTCGGTCTCGCGCGTGCGCTTTGCCGCCATGACGGACGCGCAGATCGCCGCCTACGTGGCCAGCGGCGAGCCCATGGGCAAGGCGGGCGCCTACGGCATCCAGGGGTCGGTGGCGCAGTACGTGGAACACCTCGAGGGCAGCTACACCGGCATCATGGGCTTGCCGCTGTTCGAGACCGCGCGGCTGCTGCGCGATGCCGGGGTGCTGCGCGATTGAGGCCCGCGGTGGAGCGCCCTGGCTTCAGTGCGAGGTGCCCTCGCTGCGCGTGATCTTGTTCCACACGTTGTACTTGCCCACTGGCTTGCTCATGGGCAGGCGCTTGACTTCCTTGAACGTCGCCGCGTCGTAGACGACGATGGCGCCGTCCATCTCCCACACACTCGCCAGGGCGTAGCGGCCGTCGCGGGTGAATTCGATGTGCGCCAGCGTCTTGCCGGGCTCGCGCACCTCGGCCACGGAGGCCAAAGTGCGCTTGTCGATGATGGTCAGGCGATCCTTGGCGTCCTTGCTCATCATCGAATCGGTCCAGGCGTAGGGCGTGTTTTCGTGGCTGCGCATGAAAAAGCCCGCGCCGGGCGTGGGGATGGTGCGCACGGTCTTCCAGCTCTGCATGTCGATCACGTCCACCCCGGTGCCGCCCAGGTTGGGGCTGGCCAGCACCGTGCTGCCGTTCCAGGCGAAGGTGATGCCCGAGCCCAGGTGCGGCATGCCGGCAATCGGCAGGTCGGCGATCTTGCGGCGCACATCCAGGTTCACCACCTGGGCGCTGGCCTGCTGCGATGGGCCGCCCTTGGCGCGGGTGGCGCCCAGCACATGGCGGTAGCTCTGGTCGAAGAAGAAGTCGTCCAGCGGCTCATCGAGCGGCGTGCGGCGCACGCCCAGGTAGCCGGGCTTGGCCAAGCCTTCCTTCATCCGGTAGTCGTGCACCAGGCCGTCGTAGATCGGTGCGGCCTTTGGGTCGTAGGAGATTTCCCAGATCTCGGGGATGTCCTTGAGTGCGACGACAAAGCTGCTGCGCGGCGTGGCGTCGTACACCGCCGATACGCGAGAACTGGCCTTGCCGTCCAGCGTTTGGGCCTCGTAGGTCTTGACCAGATTCAGGTCCGCGTCAAACAGAGCCAGGCTGTGCGGCAGGTAGTTGGCGGCCATGACCCAGCGGCCGTCGCCACTGACCGCCACGTTGCGCATGTTCAGGCCGGCGCGCACCTCGGCCACCACGGCCAGGCGCCACAGGTCGTACTTGGTGATCCAGCCGTCGCGCGATCCAAAGAACACGTAGCGCCCGTCGGGCGTGAACTTGGGCCCGCCGTGCAACGCGTAGCGGCTGGCAAAGCGGGTGATGACGGTGAAGCGGTCGCCGTCGAGCAGCGAGATGTGGTGATCGCCCCCTTCGACGACCACGAACAGGTTCATCGGGTCGGCATCCCACTTGGGCTTGACGGGCTCATCCTGGGGCAGCGGCGTGGCGATGCGCGAAGCCCGGATGTCGGCCTCGTCCCAGCGCGGCGCGGGCAGCACCGGGGTGCGGATCCAGTCGGCCAGCGCCTTGATTTCATCCTTGGACAGTTGCTCGGCAAAGCCGGCCATTTGCGTGGCCTGGCGCCCCTCGGTGATGACGCGCAGCACCTCGGCGGGCCGTGTGCGCTCCAGGCTCTCGGGCAGCAGGGCCGGGCCCATCAGGCCGGTGCGCTGCGCGCCGTGGCAACTGGCGCAGTGTTGCTGGTAGAGGGCGGCGGGATTGGGCTGGGCCCCGGCCGGAGTCCAGAGGGCCAGTGCGAGGAGGGCGGCGGGGAGGACGCGGGGGAGGATTCGCAGGGACAAGAGTATCTCCAAAATTGATAGCATTTCGCGCTTGATGGGCGGACGCTGGGCGTTATTTCTCCCTCCCCCTCTGGGGGAGGGCTGGGGTGGGGGCCAGAGGTGCGGGTGCTCAGCGGGCCCCGAGCCCCCATCCCAACCTTCCCCCAGAGGGGGAAGGAGCTGAAGACCGGCGTTCAGCAAGCGCAATGCGCTATCAAAATCATAATTTTCAGGCCGCCACCACCTCGATGCGCCGGCGCTTGGGCGGTGCCGGCTCGAACGGCGTGCTGGCGGCGCCCACTTCGGCGTCGGTGAGGTAGCAGCCCGGGTCTTCAAACCAGAAGTTGCCCGTGAGTTGCTGCGCGCGCACGCGGGTGTTGCCGTTGCAGATCGCCAGGTGCCGGCATCCGGCACAGCGGCCCTCGACGGGGCGCGGGTGCTGCTTGAGGCCCGCCATCAGCGGGTCGCTGGTGTCGTTCCAGATCTGCGAGAAGGGGCGCTCGCGCACGCAGCCCAGGTCGTGGTGCCACCACATGGTGTCGGGGTGCACATGGCCCAGGTTGTCGATGTTGGCGATCTGCTGGCCGCTGGCGTTGCCGCCCCAGGCAATCAGGCGCGCGCGCAGCGGCTCTACCCACTGCGGCAGGTGCGCCTGCACCCATTGCAGCAGGTAGGCGCCGTCGGCGTCGTTGTTGCCGCTGACGTAGTCGTCCATGCTGCCGGCCTGGGCGGCGGCCCAGGCGCGGTCGAACAGCATGTCCATCGCGGCGCGCGTGGCCTGGTGGTGCGCGTCCTTGCCGCGGTGGATGTTGCCGCGCCCGGCGTAGTTCAGGTGCGAGAAGTAGAACTTGTGCGCGCCCACCTCCTGCATCAGGTCGAGCAGTGCCGGCAGATCGTGGCCGTTCATGGCCGTCATGGTGTAGCGCAGGCCGACCTTGACCCCGACCTTGTCGAGGTGGCCGATGGCGGCCAGGCTGCGGTCGAAGGCGCCCTCCAGGCGGCGGAACTTGTCGTGCGTGGCCTTCAGGCCGTCCAGGCTGATGCCGACGTAGTCGAAGCCCGCGTCGGCAATGCGCCGCGCCATGGGGGCGTCGATCAGGGTGCCGTTGGTGGACAGGCCGGTGTAGAAGCCCATCTCGCGTGCGCGCGCCGAAACCTCGAAGATGTCGGCGCGCAGCAGCGGCTCGCCGCCCGAGAGGATGAGCGCGGGCACGCCAAAGGCCTTCAGGTCGTCCATGACCGTGAAGACTTCCTGCAAAGACAGCTCGCCCGCGTATTCGTGGTCGGCCGAGAAGGCGTAGCAGTGCTTGCAGGTGAGGTTGCAGCGGCGGATCAGGTTCCAGATCACGACCGGGCCGCGCGCCTTGCGGTCCTTGACCACGGGATAGGCGCCGGTGGCTTGGGCTTGCGCGAGTTCGCGCATGTATTGGCTGATGCGAAACATGGTTCAGTCCTTCAAACGCAGGCCGGTTTTCTTCAGGATGGCCGTGGAATACAGAATGTCGTGGCTGCGGCAGGCGTTGCCCAGCAACCGCGCGATTTCTTCGGCTTGCTCCGCCACGGCCTCGCGGCTGGTGCCGTGCAGCATGGCAAACAGGTTGTAGGGCCAGTCGGGCAGGTGGCGCGGGCGGCGATAGCAGTGGCTCACGCCCGGCAACTGCGCTACCCTGGCGCCGAGCTTGGAGACCTGCGCGTCATCCACATCCCACACGCTCATGCCATTGGCGGTATAGCCCAGGCGATAGTGGTTGGGCACGGCGCCGATGCGGCGCACCAGGCCGCCCTTCAGCATCTGCGCCAGGCGCTCGCGCACCTGCTCGCCGGGCACGCTGAGCATGGCACCCACGGCTTCGTAAGGGCGCGCCACCAGGGGCAGTCCCCCTTGGGTGGCGGCGATCAGGGCGCGGTCGAAGGCATCAAGCGCCATCGCGGGCCCCCGTTGCGGCGAGAGCCGGCAGGCGCAGCTCGACGAAATACTCTTCCTCCTTGGGGAACGCGTAAACCTTCAAGCCCACGGCGTCCTCGATGCGGGCGATGGCGTCGGCCGCCTGCGCGGGCGACTCGGCCGCCACGACGAACCACATGTTCAGTGCGTGCGTGCGCCGGTAGTTGTGCGCCACTTCGGGAAAGCTGTTGACCACCGCATTGACCGCGTCAAAGCGGTGCTCGGGCACGGCAATGGCCGCCAGCACGAACTGGCCGCCCGCGCGCTCGATCTGAAACAGCGGGCCAAAGCGCGTGAGCACGCCCTGGGCCAGCAGCTGATGCAGGCGCTCGATCACGCGCTCTTCGCTCCAGCCCAGCGCCTTGCCGACGGCGGCAAAGGGACGATCGACGAGCGGAAAACCGCCGTGCAGGTGGTCGATCAGGCGGGCGTCTTCAGGCGTGAGCATGCGGCGCTCCCTGGGTCTTGGGGATATGGTGGGCAAAGCGCCGCGCGCCGGTCTGCTTGAAGCGGCGCAGCGAAAACAGCGTGGCCTGGGGCTTGTCGCGCAGACCAGCCTGGGCCACCGCCTGGGCCACCGTCTGGCGCACACTGGCGCGGTCGCGCCCATGCACCATGCAGTACAGGTTGTAGGGCCAGCCATGGGCCCGCGCGCGCTGGTAGGCCAGCGTCACGCCGGGAACCTGCGCCAGCGCCTCGCCGCAGGCATCCACCTCGTGCGCGGGCACGTCGAACACCGTCATGGCGTTGGCGGTATAGCCCAGCTCGTGGTGGCGCACGACCACGCCAAAGCGGCTCAGGGTCTTTTGATCGAGCCAGCACTGCAGGGTGTGCAAGACGGCCTCGACCGGTTGCCCAAGCTGCCGGCTCCAGGCATCGTAGGGGCGCTCCACGAGGGGAAGGCCCTGCTCGGCCAGGGCGGCCAGGGGTTCGTCGGCCAGCGCCAGGCGTGATGCCGCCCAGTGCGTGGCGCCGGTGGCATCGGACTGGCTGGCGCGCAGGTCAAACCCGGTGTCGATGCGGTAGGGCCGCAGCATGGGCAGGCGCAGCACGGGCAGCCGGGTGTCGGCCTCGATGGTGCGCAGCAGTTGCTCGACCGCCGCGTCATCACGCCCGGTGGCGACGAACCACAGGTTGGTGGCGTGTTCGCGCTCGTAGTTGTGGTTGACGCCGGCGTGGCGCGACACGTCGATGGCCACGCGCTCGAGCCGATCCTGCGGCACGGCCATGGCCGCCAGCAGCGACGCGCCGCCTGCGCCCGGCGCAAACACCGCGCCGATGCGGCTGAAACTGCCTTGGTCTTGCAAACGCGCATAGTGGGCCAGCACCGCGGACGCATCGACGCCGACGCTGCGGCCGATGGCGGCGAAGGGCTCGCGATCGAGCGGAAAGCCGCGCTGCCATTGGTTGAGCAGGGTCAGCTCCAGGGCGCTGTGCGGCTTGTGCATGCTTCAGAACCCCATGCGCTGCGCGCGCGCGGTAAAGAAGATGCCGCTGGGTGCATCGACAGCCAGGCTGGCCTGCAGCTGGCGCGTGTGCGTGTCATAGACTTGTACGCGGTTGTCGTCGCGGCAGCTGATCCAGACCGACTCGCCGCGCGGCGTGAACTCCATGTGCAGCACGGCCTTGCCGGGCTCCAGGGTGTCGATCACGCGCTGGCTGGGCGTGTCGATGACCTGGACGCGGTTGTAGTCCGGCACCGAGAAGTTGACCCAGACCTGGCGCCCGTCGGGCCGCGCCATGACGAACACCGGCTGGCCGGCCACCGGGATGCGTGCCACCTCCTGCCAGCTTCCGGTATCGACCACCAGCACCTCGTGCCGGCCAATGGCGGGCAGGTAGGCGTGGCGCCCGGCCATGGCCCAGCCGCGCAGGTGCGGCATCTTGTACACCGGCAGGGGCTGCTGGCCGCGCCCGTAGCCGGCGAGGATGCGCCGTGCCTGGGGCTGCTCGTCCCACAGATCGACCATGGCCAGGCCGTCCTCGCCGAACAGGCCGGCAATGTAGTGGCGGCCGTTGGGCGAGACCAGGGCGTCGTAAGGCTGGCGGCCAATGCCCTGCAGCGTGGTGATGCTTGGCTGGCGCGGCTTGCTGCAGTCGGCAATGCAGATCGCCTCGGCGTCGAACAGGCTGTAGATGAAGCGCCGCTCGGGCAGATCGGCCAGGCCCACGACGCGCGAGCGCTTGCCGTCGGCCATGGCGGCGGGCACATCGGACAGCAGCTCCAGCGTGCCGGCATCGAACACCTTGATGCCGCCGGGCTGGTAGTTCTGCGCTACCACCAGGCTGCCGTCGGCGCTGATGGCGCCGCCGATGGAATTGCCCGCCTGCATCTCGCGGTGGGTGATGCGCTGGGTCAGGATGTCCACGCGCGTCAGGCCCCCGTCGCGGCCGAAGACGTAGGCAAAGCGCTCGTCGCGCGAGAACACCACCGAGGCATGGGACAGATCGCCCAGGCCCTCGACACGGCCGATGGCGTCGCGCCGACTGGTGTTGACGAGGGTGAGTGCGCCCTTGGCGCGCTCCACGACCACGCCGAGGTCGCCCGTGCCTTGCAGGGCGGGCGCTGGAGACGCGGCCTCGGAAGAGGGAGAGGAAGCAATGGGCGCCGATGTGGCCGCGCAGCCTGCAGCGAACAAGGGGGCGCTGGCACTCAGGGACAGCAGGGCGCGACGCTTCATGGATCGGCTTTCAGTGTTTTTCTTCAGGGAATCCGCGGGCCAGCTGCTGGGCGATCCAGAGGGCCTCGCTGCCCTGGAGCATGGCGCTCCAGGGCGGCATGGGAGTGCCGGGAATGCCGTGCGTGATCACGGCGGCCAGGAACTCCGGGGGCTTGCCGGCCAGGGCCTCGCGGGTGAGCGCGGGGCCCAGGCCGCCGGTCAGGCGCATGCCATGGCACGAGCCGCAGTCCTGCCGCACCATGCGCACCAGCTGGGCGGCGCGTTCGGGCGCCGGCGGCGTCGGCGCCTGGGCGCAAGCCGCGCCGGCGGCCAGCGCCAGCGTGAGTGCGAGGGGTGCGTTGCGTGCCATGGCGGTGCGGGCGATCCGGTTCTTTCTGTGATTGGGATCGTGCCGCGGGTATTCCCTGATGTCCTTGAGCTGCATCAAGGACGGGTGTGCCATGGTCTTTGAACAATCAAGCCTGATGCACGATCAGTCAAGGAACACCGCCATGAGCTTTGTAGAAGACGCGCGCTGGTTCGCCGTCCCGCCCACCGCGCCGGCGTGCGGCACGTCCGGGCGGGTGACCTTGGTCGGCGCCGGACCGGGCGATCCGGAGTTGCTGACCTTGCGAGCGGTCAAGGCGCTGCGCGGCGCGCGCCTGGTGCTCTACGACCACCTGGTGAGCAAGGACGTGCTGCGCTGCGTGGCCGATGATGCGGACCTGATCTACGTCGGCAAGCAGGCTGCGCGACACACCCTGCCGCAGCAGTCCATCATCGACCTGATGATTCGCCTGGCGCAAAGCGGGCGCAGCCTGGTGCGGCTGAAGGGCGGCGACGGCTTCATCTTCGGGCGCGGCGGCGAGGAGGTGCAGGCGCTGGCCGAGGCCGGCATTGCCTTCGATGTGGTGCCGGGCATCACGGCGGCTCAGGCGGCGGGGGCGTGCGCCGGCATCCCGCTGACCCACCGCGACCATGCGGCGACGCTGGTGTTTGCCTCGGGTCACCTGCGGGGCGACAACGAGGTGGCGCTCGACTGGGAGGCGTTGGTGCGCCCCCGCCAGACCGTGGTGATCTACATGGGCGTGGGCACGCTGGCGGTGATCTGCGAACAACTGGCGCGCCACGGACTGGCCGCCGACACACCGGCGGCGCTGGTCGAGCAGGCCTCGCTGCCGGGCCAGCGCTGCATCACCGGCACGCTGGCAGAACTGCCCGCGCTGGCGCAGCAGCACGGGGTGCGCCCGCCGGCGCTGATCGTCATCGGCGAGGTGGTGGCCCTGCAGCCGCAGCTGATGCGGGGCATGCGGGGCGTTCAGCCCGCGCTGGCATAGCGCCACGCGCTGGCCTTCAGGCATCATGGGCGCCTTCCAGGAAGGTGCCCATGCAACAAGACATTCTGATCAACTGGTCTCCGCAGGAGACGCGCGTCGCGGTGGTGGAAAACGGCGCGGTGCAGGAGCTGCACGTCGAGCGCACGCTGGAGCGCGGGCTGGTGGGCAACGTGTATCTGGGCAAGGTGGTGCGCGTGCTGCCGGGCATGCAGTCGGCCTTCATCGACATCGGGCTGGAGCGCTCGGCCTTTCTGCACGTGGCCGACCTGTGGCAGCGGCCACTGGACGGCGAGAGCCTGCCCGCGCACCGCAACGGCGGCGCCCAGCGACCGATCGAAAAGCAGGTGTTCGAGGGCCAGACCCTGATGGTGCAGGTCATCAAGGACCCCATTGGCACCAAGGGCGCGCGCCTGTCCACGCAGATCAGCGTGGCTGGGCGCATGCTGGTGTTTCTGCCGCAGGACGAGCACATCGGCGTGTCGCAAAAAATCCCGGCCAGCCTGCGCGATGCGCTGCGCGCGCGCGTGCAGCAACTGGCGCACGCCGCCACGCCCGAGGGCAAGACCGGCGGCTACATCCTGCGCACCAACGCCGAGGACGCGACCGACGCCGAACTGGCCGAAGACGTCGCCTACCTGCGCAAGACCTGGACGCGCATCCGCGAGGCGGGCGCGCGCCAGCCACCGGCCTCGCTGCTGCACGAGGATTTGCGCCTGTTGCAGCGCGTGCTGCGCGACCTGGTGGGCGAGGGCACGCAATCGATCCGCCTCGATTCGAAGGAGCAGTTCGACGCCTTGATGGCCTTCGGCAAGGAGTTCATGCCGGCGGCGGCCGCGCGCCTGTCGCACTACCGCGGCGAGCGGCCCATCTTCGACCTGTTCAACGTGGACGACGAGATCACCAAGGCGCTGGGCCGGCGGGTGGATCTGAAGTCGGGCGGCTACCTGATCATCGACCAGACCGAGGCGCTGACCACCATCGACGTCAACACCGGCGGTTTTACCGGCTCGCGCAACTTCGACGACACGGTGTTCAAGACCAACCTGGAGGCCGCGCAGGCCATTGCGCGCCAGCTGCGGCTGCGCAACCTGGGCGGCATCATCGTGGTCGATTTCATCGACATGGCGCCCGGCGAGCATCAGCAGGCCGTGCTGGCCGAGTTTCGCAAGCAGCTGGCGCGCGACCGTGTGAAGACGCAGGTGGGCGGCTTTTCGCACCTGGGCCTGGTCGAGATGACCCGCAAGCGCACGCGCGAGTCGCTGGCGCAAGTGCTGTGCGAGCCCTGCGAGCAGTGCCAGGGCAGCGGGCGCGTGCGCACCGCGCGCACCGTGGCCTACGACATCCTGCGCGAGATCCTGCGCGAGGCGCGCCAGTTCAGTCCCAAGGAATTTCGCATCGTCGCCGCGCCCGCCGTGGTCGAGATGCTGATCGACGAGGAAAGCCAGCACCTGGCGGGGCTGTCGGACTTCATCGGCAAGCCGATTTCGCTGCAGGCCGAAAGCGCCGTGGGGCCGGATCAGTACGACATTGTGCTGTTGTAGGGCGTGGCGCGGCGCGGTGCAGCGCCGCTCAACGCGTCAACACCACCTTGCCGCCGGTCTCGCCATTCATCATGAGTTGAAAAGCCTTCGCTGCCTCGGTCATGGGCAGCTCGGCGCCGATCTGCGGGCGGATGCCGGCCTGCACGCAGAAGCTGAGCAAATCGGCCAGTTCGCTGCGGGTGCCCATGGTCGAGCCGATGATGCGCAGTTGCAGGAAGAACACACGCTGCAGCTCGCTGGCGGTGGCGTCGCCCGTGGTGGCGCCGCAGGTGACCAGCACGCCGCCCGGCTTGAGCGCGCGCAGCGAGTGCGACCAGGTTTGGCGGCCCACGTTGTCAAACACGCCATCAACCCGATCGGGCAGGCGCGCGCCGGACTCAAACGTGGCGTGCGCACCCAGCTTTTGCGCCAGCGCACGCTTGGCCTCGGTGCGGCCGGTGGCCCACACCTGCATGCCGGCCGCGCGGCCAAGCTGAATCAACGCGGTGTTGACGCCGCCCGAGGCGCCTTGCACCAGCATGGTTTGTCCGGGCCGCAGGCCGGACTTGACGAACAGCATGCGATACGCGGTGAGCCACGCCGTCCCCATGCACGCGGCTTCGCTGAAGGACATCGACGCCGGCTTGGGCAGCACATTGGCCTCGGGCACGACCACGGTCTCGGCAAACGTGCCCTGATAGCGCTCGGTCAGCATCGACCGGTTGGGGTCCAGCGTCTCATCCCCGCGCCAGCCGGGCGAGGGGATCACCGAGTGGATCACCACCTCGCGCCCGTCGTCGGTGACGCCGGCCCCGTCCATGCCCAGGATCATCGGGAACTGCTCGGCGCGAATGCCCACGCCGCGCAGCGTCCAGACGTCGTGCATGTTCAGGCTGGCGGCGCGCACCTTGACGGCAACATGACCTGGCGGCACCTGGGGCGCCGGGCGCTCGCCCACGACGAGCGCTGCGAGCGGGTCATCGGGCTTGGGTTCGGCGGCATAGACTGCAAACATGGATTCATTCCTTCCAGCGGATGTGTGCCATGCCCATCATGGCGTTCAGGCCCATTGTGCCGGCAAGCGCGGGCCGGCGTTCATCGACCCTGCCATTGCGGCGTGCGCCGCGCCTTGAAGGCGGCCACACCCTCCTTGGCGTCGGCCGACTGCCGGGCCACCGTTTTGGCGTGCTCGGTCAGCGCCCAACCCCGGGCGTCGTCCTCGGCGTTCAGCGCCTCCAGCGCCGCCAGCGTCTCGCGGACGGCCAGCGGCGCCCGGCCCGCGATCTGCCGGGCCAGCGCCAGGGCTTGCGTCAGCGCCTGGCCCGGTTCGGTCAGGTGGTTGACCAGGCCGAGGGCGTGGGCCCGCTCGGCACCCAGCGGCGCGCCCGTCAGCAGCAGCTCGCGGGCGATGTTGAGCGGCAGGGCGCGCGGGCCGCGAAACAGCCCGCCGCACTCGGCAATCAGGCCCAGCCCGACTTCAGGCAAGGAAAACGACGCGGTGGTCGACGCCACGATCATCGACGCGGACAGGGCGATCTCGAAGCCGCCGCCGGCGGCGATGCCTTCGACCGCCGCAATGATGGGTTTTTGCAGCCGGCGGCCGGCGATGCCGTAGGGGCCGCCGCGCGGCGTGGGCTCGCCGGCCCAGGCCACCACGTCCGTGCCGGCCGAAAAAAACTGCGTTCCCCCGGTCAGCACCGCCACGCGCAGCGCCGGGTCGTCCTCGTAGGCGTTCAGCGCTTCATCCAGGGCCGCCGTCAGCGCGCGGTCAAAGGCATTGCGCTTGTCGGGCCGGTCGAGCGTCAGCACGGCCACCGGCCCCTGCTTGTCGAAGTGAACGGGCATGATGGCTCCTGCGGTTTCAGGGCGAGATCGCGCGCTTGAGCACCTGCGCCACGGGCTGCGGCAGGTGGGGCGTGGCGCCCAGCACCCAGGGCAGCACCTTGCGCTTGGCGCCGGCGATCGATTCGGGCACCAGGGCCTCGATCAGGTGCGGGCCGGGGGTGGCCAGGGCGTATTCCAGCGCGGTGCAAAAGGCCTCGGCGGTGTCGGCGCGCACGGCGTGCACGCCCATGCCCTGGGCCAGCCGCGCAAAGTCGAGCTGCGGGCCGCCCAGGTCAAGCTGCGCGCGCGAGCGCGGCCCGGGCTCGCCGGCGCCCACGCGTTCGAGCTCGATGTTGAGCACCGAATACGAGGCGTTGTTGAAGATGACGCTGATCACGTGCAGTTGCTCGCGTGCCATGGTCCACAGCGCCTGCACCGTGTACATGGCCGAGCCGTCGCCCTCCAGCACGATCACGGGGCGCTGGGGGCAGGCAATGGCCGCGCCCACCGCGCTGGGCAGGCCCTGGCCGATGGCGCCGCCGGTGAGCGTGAGCAGGTCGTGGCGCGGCGCGCCCGCCGTCATGGCGCCCAGCTTCTGGCCGGAGGTGATGGCCTCGTCCACCAGGATGGCGCCCTCGGGCAGCAGGTGGCCTACGGCCTGGCAGACCTTGGCGGCGGTGAGTTGGCCCGTGGGGCGGTCGGGCCGGGTGGCGGTTTGCAGTACGGGCTGGGCGGTGCCCGCGCCCAGCGCGGCGACGAGCTGCTCCAGGCCGGCCAGCGCGTCCTGGTCGGGCGCGGCCAATGTGTGCACCGTGCAGCCAGGCGGCACCAGGTCGCTGGCCTTGCCGGGGTAGGCAAAGAAGGAGACGGGCGACTTGGCATCGACCAACACCAGATGCTGCAAGCCGGCCAGCTGCACGCCGGCCAGCTCGGCAAAGTAGGCCAGGCGCTCGATGGCGGGCAGGCCGGCGCCGCGCTCGATGCGGGTGGGAAAGACCTCGGCCAGCAGCTTGACGCCCGTGGCCGCCGCCAGGCGCGACGCGGCCAGCAGCGCCGGCTCGCGCAGGGCGTGGCCGCCCAGCAGCAGCGCGGCCTTCTGGCCCGAGCGCAGGATGTCGGCGATGACCTTTACCGTGCTGTCGTCGACGGCCCGAGTTGCTGCCGGCGGCGGGGGCGGGCAGGGCACGCCGCCCTCGCTCCAGGACACGTCGGCCGGCAGGATCAGCGTGGCGACCTGGCCGGGCAGGCCGCGTGCGGCGGTGAGGGCGTCGGCCGCGTCCTGGCCCAGTTGCGCGGTGCTGGTCGAAGTGCGAACGAATCCGGGGGACACATTGCGCGCCACGGTTTCGATGTCGGACTGCAACTGCGCATCGTATTGCGTGTGATAGGTCGCGTGGTCGCCCACGATGTTGACGATGGGCACCTTGCCCTTGCGCGCGTTGTGCAGGTTGGCCAGGCCGTTGCCCAGGCCGCAGCCCAGGTGCAGCAGCGTGGCGGCGGGCTTGCCGGCCATGCGCGCGTAGCCGTCGGCGGCGCCGGTGGCCACGCCCTCGAACAGGGTCAGCACGGCGCGCATGCGCGGTTCGGTGTCGAGCGCGGCGACGAAGTGCATCTCGCTGGTGCCGGGGTTGGTGAAGCAGACTTCGACGCCGGCGTCGGCCAGGGTCTTGAGCAGGGCTTGAGCGCCGTTCATGAATTACTCCATTTTTGATAGCTGCCCGCGCTTGCCGAGAAAGCGCTTGAAGCCGATCGGACTAAAAATTTAGCGGTTGCGCCACAGCATCAGGTCCAGCATCTTGCCGGGCAGGCCAGTGTAGGGCGGCTGCAAAAAATTGACCGTGCGCAGCGGCCCTTGCCGAAAGACGGGGCGCAGCTTGGAGAAGGTCAGAAAGCCCTCGCGCCCATGGTAGTGGCCCATGCCACTGTGGCCCACGCCGCCAAAGGGCAGGTGGTGCTGGCCGGAGTGCAGCAGCGTGTCGTTGAGCGTGACGCCGCCCGACAGCGTCTGGCTGAGCACCTGCTCCTGCAGGCGCCGGTCGTTGCTGAACAGGTACAGCGCCAGCGGGCTCGGGCGGTCGTTGATGTGATGCAGCACTTCATCCATGCTGCGGTAGCTGCGGATGGGCAGCAGCGGGCCGAAGATCTCGCGCTGCATGACCTGCATGCCGTCGTGCACGTTCAGCAGCGCGACAGGCGGCATGATGCGCCGCGCCGCATCGCCCGGCGCGCCGGGCATCAAGGGCACGGCCTGCGCGCCCTGGGCGATGGCGTCTTGCAGCATGGCCTGCAGGCGCTGGTACTGGCGCTGGTCGATGATGGCGGTGTACTCGCCGTTCAACAGGTCCGGATAGCGCTGCGCGACGATGCGCTGCGCGTGGGCGATGAAGGCCTGCTCCTGACCCTCGGGCAGAAAGAGATAGTCCACGTTGGTGCAGATCTGCCCGGCGTTGAGCATCTTCACCCACAGGATGCGCTCGGCGGCCTTCTGCAAGGGGTAGTCGGGCGCGACGATGGCGGGCGACTTGCCGCCCAGCTCCAGCGTGACGGGCGTGAGGTTGGCGGCGCAGTTGGCCATGACGGCCTTGCCGGTCTGCGGCGAGCCGGTGAAGAACAAATGGTTGAAGGGCAGCTGGGTGAACAGCGGGCCGATGCTGTCGCCGCCCTCGCCCGCGTCTTCGAACAGGCTCACCTTGTCGGCAGCAAAGTAGCGCGGCAGCAGGCTTTGCAGCAGGCGCGCCAGGTGGGCGGAGTTTTCGGACATCTTGACCATCACGCGGTTGCCCGCCGCCAGCGCGCCGATCATGGGTTGCACGGCCATGCCGATGGGAAAGTTCCAGGGCACGACGATGCCGACCACGCCCAGCGGCTGGGGCTGCACCCAGGCGCTGGCCAGTGGGTATTGGGTCACGTCGAGCGAGCGTCTTTGCTGCTTCATCCAGCGCGGCAGTTGCCGGATGGCGTCCAGCGCCGCCTCCTGCCCCTGCAGCAGCTCGGTCATCAGGGTCTCGAAGCGGCTGCGGCAGCCGAAGTCGCGGTTCACGGCGTCGACCAGCGCGTCGCGGCTTTCGACCAGCAGGCGGTGCAGGGCGCGCAGGTCATTGCGGCGCTCTTGCAGGTCGGGGTTGCGCGCGTTCTGAAAGGCGGCGCGCTGCGCGTTGAAGCAGTCGCGCAGCGGGGCTGGGATGTGGGCGTGGAGGGGCTGGGTGACGTGGGCCGCCAGGTCGTCCGTGCGGGGTGTGGGGTGGGTGGTCATCGATGGTCCTTGGTGGCATGGCGCAGGGCGCGGACAGCGATGGCGTCACCGATGCGGCGCGACAGGCGCGGGGTGTGGCGGGACAGAAAGGCGGTCAGGGCCGGGCGTGGACCGTCGGTGATCTCGAACCTGCGCCGGGCGATGCCGTGCAGCAGTGCGGGCACGGAGGCATCGAGCGTGCGGCTGCCGGCAAAGGCTTTCATGGCGGCCGAGATGGGGTGCATGTGGCGCTTTTCCTGCAGCACCATGGGCGTGATGATTTCGCCGGGGCAGCACAGGCTCACGTCGATGTCCTGCAGCCGCAGCTCAAAGCGCAGCGCCTCGGCCAGGCCGCGCACGCCAAACTTGGAGGCGCAGTAGGCGGTGTAGCCAAAGTTGCCGGTCAGCGCCGCCAGCGAGGCGATGAACACCAGATGGCTGCGCGCCTGCATGTGCGCCAGCACGGCGGCGGCAAAGTGGCGCGAGCCCTTGAGGTTGATGTCGATCACGTGTTCGAAGTCGTGCGCCGTCGATTGCGCCAGGGGCCCGTTGTGCAGCACGCCAGCGCTGTGGATCGCCAGGTCGGGCGTGCCCAGTTCGGCCACGGCCTGGCGCACGGCGGCCTCGATGGCGCCACCCTGGGCCACGTCGGCACGCCAGGCCGCAAAGCGCTGCGTGGGGCTGCGGGCGGCGGCGCGCAGCTCGGCCAGCACCTCGTCGGCGCCGCTGCGGTTGAACAGGGCGATGTGCACGCCCTCGGCCGCCAGGCGCCGCGCCATGTCGCGGCCGATGCCACTGCTGGCGCCGGTGATGAAGACGGTGCGCGGTGCGCCGTGGCGCCACGGGTAGTGCGGGGTGGCCGTCATCGCCAGTCCTCCTGCAACATGGCCGCGCCCTTTTCGCCCACCATGTAGCTGGGCGCGGTGGTGTTGCCGCCGGGGATGGTGGGGAAGATGGAGCTGTCGATCACGCGCAGGCCCTGCACACCGTGCACGCGCAGGCGCGCGTCGACCACGCTGTCCTCGGCGCTGGGCCCCATGCGGCAGCTGCTGGTGGGGTGGTAGTTGGTGCCGGCCACGGCGCGGCAGAACCGGGCGTAGTCCTCGTCCGTGCGGCAGTGCCCAGTGCGCAGGTCGGCCTTCACATGGCTGCGCATGGTTGGCGTGTCGAACACCTGCAGCACGCGGCGCACGCCCTTGACCATGGTGGCCAGGTCGTCCGGGTGCGAGAAGTAGGCGAAGTCGATCGCCGGGTCGTCCTGCCAGCGCGGGCTGGCCAGCTGCACGCTGCCCCGGCTTTTGGGGTGCAGCAGCAGCACATGGGTCGACAGGCCATGCTTGGCGTAGACCTTGCGGCCGTGTTCCATGGCCAGCACGACGACGAACTCGTACTGGATCTCAGGCATGGACGCGGCCGGGTCCAGGCGCATGAAGCCCGTGACCTCGGCGAAGTTGGTGGTGCACATGCCGCGCCTTTCCTGTCGCCAGCGGCGCATGGCCTGCCACAGGCTGCGCGCCCCCGTGGGCGAGATGCCGACCAAGTGCGGGTCACCCGGGATGTGGTGGCCCAGGATCACGTCCAGGTGGTCTTGCAGGTGCTGGCCGACGGCGGGCAGGTGGGCCACGCTGGCAATGCCCAGTTGCTGCAGCGCCGCGCCATCGCCCACGCCCGACAGCTGCAAGAGCTTGGCCGAGAGCAGGCCGCCGCAGCTGACGATGACCTCCTTGCGTGCACGAATCTGGCGCAGCTGGCCGCCGTGCACCAGTTCCACACCCACGGCACGCGGGCCCTCGAACAGGATGCGCGTCACCTGGCTGTCGCACTGCAGTTGCAGGTTGTGGCGGGTTGCCAGGTGCGGCAGGACGTAGGCTTGGCCCGCATGGTGGCGCTCGCCGTTTTTCATCATCACCTGGGTGGGGCGAAAGCCCTCTTGCGTGACCCCGTTCAGGTCTGGGTTGCAGGGCCAGCCGGCTTCGCCGCAGGCGCGCGCCAGTGTGGCGTGCCAGGGGTTGTCGGTGCGCAGCTCTTCCACCCACACCGGGCCGCCCTGGCCGTGGTGCGGATCGCTCGGATCGGTGAAGGTCTGGTTGTCCTCACTTTTTTTGAAGTAGGGCAGCACATCGCTCCAGCTCCAGCCGGGGTTGCCGGCCTGGGCCCAGCCGTCGTAATCGAGCGGGTTGCCGCGCATGTACATCAGCATGTTCAGCGCCGTGCCCCCGCCCAGGCCGCGACCCAGCGGGTGGTAGGCGCGCCGGCCGCCCAATCCAGCCTGCGGCTGGGTGTTGAAGCCCCAGTTGTAGGCGCTGCGCTTGAGGCCATAGACCAGCGAACCCAGGGCTGCGTTGCTGCCCAAGAGACCTTTGCGCTGCCCCGGTCCGGCTTCGAGCAGCAACACCTGATGGCGCGCGTCTTCGGACAGGCGCGAGGCCACGGCGCAGCCTGCGGGGCCGGTGCCGATGACGATGAAATCCACTTCGGTGGTTGCTATATCAGTCATAGCTGCTCGCGCCGGATGGACGGGCGCTGAAAGCGATTTTTATTGATGTTTTCATCCGCCTGCGATGTGCCGTGCCGCCGCCTGCGCCGTGAGGATGCAGCCCGGCAGGAAGGTGCCTTCCAGCGAGCGCTTGCCACTGGCGCCGCCGCCGCCAAAGCCCGCCGCCTCGCCCACGCAGTACAGGCCGCCGATGGGCTGCTCGCTCGCATCCAGCACGCGGCTTTGCAGGTCGGTGCGCAGGCCGCCCAGGCTTTTGCGGGTGATGAGCTGCGTCTGGATGGCGATGAAGGGCCCCGCCCCCTTTTGCTGCAGCGGCGCCGGTTTGCAGGTGCGCAGCTTGTCCGGGCCCCACTGGCGCGCGTGCAGGATGCGGCGGATCTGGTCGTCGTTCTCCAGTTTGGCGCCATTGCAAAAGTTGGCGTCGAACGCATCGGCGGTGGCTTGCAGCACCGCGGCATCGATGTCGAGCGAGGCGGTGAGCGCGTTCATCTTTGCGGCCAGCCCGGCCAGCGTGTCGGCCACCAGGAAGTGCGGGCTTTCGCTTTGCATCTGCCGCACCAGGCGGTGGTTGCCCAGCAGGGTTTCCTTCAGGAACAGCGCGAACTGCCGGTCGCGGATGCGCGGGTTGTGCTCGGCGCCCGAGATGGCGAACTCCTTAGCGGCAATGCGCCAGTTCAGCAACTGCCAGGTCCAGGGTTTGGCTTGCTGGGCCACGCGCTGGCACAGCCAGCGGGTGTCGAAGCCCGTCACCAGCGGCTCGGGGCCGATGCGCCGGCCGGTGTGATCGAGCCACAGCGCCGACTTGCATGGGATCAGCGACAGCCCATGGCCGGCAAAGTGCGGAAACGGATGCGGGATGCCGGCCGCATAGTTCCACATCTCGCCGGCGTGGGTGATTTGCGCGCCGCATTGCTCGGCCGCCCAGTGGTGCAGCCGGCCGTCGGCAAACGGATGCGCGCCGTTCAGCATGGCGGCGGGGCAGGGGCGCTCGGCCGGCCAGTTGGCGCGCGCCTCTGCGTGGCCGCCGTTGATGCCGCCCATGGCCAGCACCACCACCGGCGCTTGCAGGTGCACGTCGGCGCCGGTGGCCTCGTCGACGGCTGTCGCGCCGGTGATCTGCCCGGCTTGCTGCTCCAGGCCCGTCACGCGGTGGCGGTGCAGCAGCGTCAATCGCCCGCCGTCGCCGGCGCTGCGCAGCGCGGCAATCAGGCGCTGCGTCATGAAGCGCGAGGTGCCCCATACGATGTGATAGCGCGGCAGGCTGTTGCCGTCGCCCTGCATGCCGCGCTCGACCCAGTTGACGGCGGGCATGAACGTCACGCCCTCCCGGATCAGCCAGTCGTGAACGTGTGTGCGCGAATGCTCGACGTAGTGGCGGGCCCACTGTTGGGGGTAATGGTCGTGTGCGTCCAGCTCGCCAAAGCGCTGCCAGTCGGCCAGCGCGCGCTCGGGCGTGTCGGGGATTCTCATTCTGGCCTGCAAGGGCGTGCCCACCAGGGCCATGCCGCCAAAGGCCCACAGCGCCAGGCCGCCCAGGCGCTCGGGCGTGTCGCGATCCACCAGCGCCACCTTCTTGCCGGCGCGCAGCAGCTCCAGCGCGGTGACGATGCCGGCCAGCCCGCCGCCCACCACCAGCGCATCGGCTTGCACAGTTGTCATGTGTCAGTCCCCTCGTGCCTTGTGTTGATGCCGCCGAAGATAGCCACTACCATGCGATTTCAATTGACTTTTGAGGACACTTGAATTGACTTTTCAGGCCACGGTTTCGATGGGCTGGGTGGGCACCGTGCTGGCCGCGGCCGAGCGGCTGGGGGTCGCGCGTGAGCCCTTGCTGGCCCAGGCCGGTATTGCCCTGGACGAGCTGGCCGCCGAGCGCTGGCCAATCGACCACATCACGCGGCTGTGGCGCGCCGCGATCCACTGCACCCAGGACGCGGGCTTTGGCCTGAAGGCCGGCGCTGGCGTGGGGCCGGCCAGCTTCAACGTGGTGGGCTACCTGCTGCAGTCCGCGCCCACGCTGCGCGAGGCCTTTGCGCTGGTGCAGAAGTACCAGCGCCTGATCAGCGACGGCGGGCGCTTCCAGACCATTGCCGGCGAGCAAGCCAGCTGGGTGGTGTACCACCCGCGCCAGGGGCAGCTGGCCTTCAGCCCGCACCAGATCGAGGCGGTGCTGGCGGCCGTGGTGGTGTTTGCGCGCTGGGTCACCGGCAGCGCGCTGCGGCCCCAGCGCGTGCAGTTCAGCCAGGCGCGCATCGGCCCGCTGGCGGGATATCGCGAGGTGTTCCAGTGTCCCGTGGAGTTCGAGCAGGTCTTCAGCGGCGTGCTGCTGGCCAATGCGGTGCTGGACGCGCCGCTGCCGCAGGCGAACGCGCAGCTTGCGGCGGCGCACCACCAGCACGCGTCCGCGCGGCTGGCGGCCTTGACCGGCGGCGGACAGGCGCCGACGCTGCGCGCGTGGATCGCCAGTCAGCTGCAGGCCCAGGGGCGGGCGCCGACACGGGCGCAGGCGGCGCGCGCCCTGGGCCTGACCGAGCGCACGCTGGCGCGGCGCATGCGCGCCGAGGGCCAGAGCTATTGCGCACTGCTGGACAGCCTGCGGCGCGACGCCGCCCTGCAGGCCGTGGCGCAAACCACGCGCACGCTGTCCGAGATTGGCCAGGCGCTGGGCTACGCCGAGCCCAGCGTGTTCAACCGCGCCTTCCGGCGCTGGACGGGGGACACGCCCGGACAGTGGCGCAAGCGGGGAGCAGGGCGCGTTGGCGGTGCGTGAACCGTCGTTTGCGCTCCTTGGCGTGCGCCCTCCAACGCGCAACGACGTGAAAGCCTTCCTGCTGCTGCAAGGGGCCTTGTGTGCACGCGCTCATTCGTCCCCAGAATTCACCGCCGGCGGCAGCAGCAACTCGGCACATCGTTCCCGCTTCGTCAGGCGCAGCGCCCGTACGACTTCCTGACACGCCGCCTGCGTGGCCTGCGGCAGGCTGGCCCCGTTCAGCCAGCGCGCGGTCAGGCCGGCGCAAAACAGGTCGCCGGTGCCCTTGGGCGTTGCGTCGATGCGCGGGTGGCGGATGGGCTCGGCGTGGGTGCGGGTGACCAGGGCCACCAGCATCTCGCCGGGCGCCCAGGTGGCGGGCGCGGCGCTGGTCACTGCGATCCATTGGGTGCGGCCCGTGAGCAGCGTGCGGGCGGCGGCGGCGACCTGGTCGAACGTATCCACCGGCATGCCGCTCAGGCGCGCCAGCTCGAAGCCGTTGGGGGTCAGGCCGTCGGCCAAGGGCAGCAGGTGGCGGCGGTAGGCGTCGGCCATGCCGGGGCTGACGTATTCGCCGTGGTCGTGGTCGCCCAGCACCGGATCGACCACGACGCGCAGGGCAGGGCGCAGCGCGAGGGTCTGGTCGATCCAGCGGCCCAGGGCCTGCGCCTGCTCGGGGCCACCCAGGTAGCCGGTGACGACTGCGCGCAGCTGCTGGAGCGCGCCGCGCGCGCTCAGGTCGGCCAGGTAGCCCTCGAACCATTCGGTCGGCACGGCGCCGCCGTGGATGCTGGGGTAGTGCGGCGTGTTGCTGAGGATGACGGTGGGAACGGCGGCCACCGCCAGCCCCTGCGCCTGCAGCGCGGGCACGGCGACGTTGTTGCCGACGCGGCCATAGACCACCTGCGACTGGACGGACACCACGTCGATGGCCAGCGGGCGCAGTGCGGAGCCGGCGGCGGTGGGCGCGGTCAATGCGCTTCTCCGGCCTTGGCGTCGTCCGCTCCGGCCGACGGCCAGTAGTACGAATCCGGCATCGGCCGCGCTCCGAAGATGGCTTGGCCGACGCGCACCACGGTGGCGCCTTCCTCGATGGCGATTTCGTAGTCACCGGACATGCCCATCGACAGTTCATCCAGGCTGATGCCCTGCGGCACGTCCTGGCGCAGCCGGTCACGCAGCTTGCGCAGCAGCACGAAGCATTGGCGGACCCGTTCGGCTTCGGCCGAGAACAGCGCCAACGTCATGAAGCCGCGCACGCGCAGCGCCGAGAATGCCGGCAGCTCACGCAAGAAGGCGGCCACGTCGTCGGGGTGCAGGCCAAACTTGCTTGCCTCTTCCGACGTGTTGACCTGCACGAACACGTCCAGCCCGCGCCCCTCGGCCTGCAGGCGCCGCTCCAGCGCCTCGGCCACGCGCAGGCTGTCCAGCGCCTGAAACTCGCTGGCGCACTGCGCCACCAGCTTGGCCTTGTTGGTCTGCAGGTGGCCGATGACGGACCAGCGCAGGTCGCCCAGGTCGGCCATGGCCTCCCATTTGCGATGGGCTTCTTGCGGCTTGTTTTCGCCCAGCATGCGGCAGCCCGCGGCGTAGGCCAGGCGCAGCACGGCTTCGGGCTTGGTCTTGCTGACGGGCAGCAGGCGCACGCTGGCCGGATCGCGTCCCGCGCGCTGGCAGGCCGCCGCGATGCGCGCGTGCACGATGGCCAGGTTGTGGCGAAAGTCGTCCACCGATTCGGCCTGCGGCCATTGGCCATGCTGGTCGTGGCGGGTGGAGGTGGCCGGGTGAAGGTCGGTGCTCATGGGTCGGTCTCGCATCGCTCAAAGCATATACCCGCCTTGACTGGGACCGGAGCCCTCAAACGAACCTGCGCGATCGGCCGTACCAGATCGAACACCTTGCAGGACTGGATCGCGCCCTTCAGCACGCGATCCATCAGGTCAGCAAGACAGCGGCGCACAGGCGCCGGGCCGCAGAGCAGGCGCTGCGGCTTGAAAAACAAGCGCTGCGCGCCTTGCCATCATGAATGCCCCGCGTCCGGCCCGTAGTAGAAATTGGCCGTCGCACCACCGTCGATCAGGAAGTCGCTGCCGGTGATGAAGCCGCCTTCCGGGCCCATGATCAGCGCCGCCAGCGCTGCGACTTCGTCAGGCGTGCCGGCGCGGCCGGCGGGCATCTTCTTGAGCATGGCCTGATAGAAATCGGCACGCTCACCATACAACTCATCGTGCGCCAAGGGCGTGACGATGATGCCAGGGCTGATCGCGTTGATGCGCGCGCCGCGTTTCGCCCACTGCACTGCCTCGCCGCGCACGCGCAGCGAGTTGCAGCGCTTGGACATCTGGTAGGCGTGCAGCGTGCTCTCGACGTTCTTGACGAAGTCGAGCGCCAGCAACTCTTCCGCCGGGGCGGTCGCCAGCAGGGCATCCTGTGCGGCGGTCAAGGCCGGCATGCGGTAGCCGGACTGCGAGGAAATCACCACGCCCGAGCCGCCTTCGGCCATGACCTTGCCGAACTCCTCCAGCAGCATCGACGTGCCGTACAGATCGACCTTGAGGATCGCCTCGATCGGTGCCTGCGAGGGCGACACGCCGGCGGCCTGCACCAGCGCCTTGATGGCCCCGAGCTCCTGCGCCTTGCGAACCACCGCCTGGATGGATTTGCGATCCGAGACATCGGCCTGCATGGCGGTGGTCTCGAAGCCGGCGTTTTCGAGCAATTGGGCTGCTGCTTCGGCGGCTTCCTGACGGTGGTCCGCCAGCAGAACATGGCGGCCGCTGCTGATGCGGCGGGCAATCGCCAGGCCGATGCCGCCCGCTCCGATGACGACTGTCACATCTTTCATTTCGGTACTCCTTTCGCCTTTCGAGATTGCGGGTTACTCATTCATCCACGCGCAGCAGGGTCTTGATGGCGCGGCGCTCATCCATCGCCTTGTAGCCATCGGCCACCTGCGCGATCGGCAGCACCAGGTCGAACACCTTGCCGGGCTGGATCTTTCCCGCAAGCACGCGATCCATCAGGTCGGGCAGGAAACGGCGCACCGGCGCCGGGCCGCCCAGCATGCGCTGCTGCTTGAAGAACAGCCGCTGGCCGTCGAAGCTGACGCCATGCGGCACGCCGACGTAGCCGATGGTGCCACCTGGGCGGCACACGCCCATGGCCTGCTCCATCGACTCGCCCATGCCGACGCATTCGAGCACCGACTCGGCGCCGACGCCGTCGGTCATGTCTTTGATGCGTGCAATGCCGTCCTTGCCGCGCTCTTCGACGATGTCGGTGGCGCCGAATTCACGCGCCAGTTTTTGGCGGTCGGCATGGCGGCTCATCGCGATGATGCGTTCCGCTCCCATCTGGCTGGCGGCAAGCACGCCCATCAGCCCGACGGCGCCGTCGCCCACCACGACGGCTGTGCCGCCTTTGCGCACCTGCGCGGCATCGGCCGCGTACCAGCCGGTGCCGAGCACGTCGGACGTCGCCAGCAGGTGCGGGATCATGCGCGCGTCCGGCATCTCGGCGGTCGCAACCAGAGTGCCGTCGGCCAGCGGCACGCGGGCATAGGGCGCCTGGGCACCGGTCATGAACTCGCCGTGCTGGCAGGAAGACTGAAAACCGAAGCGGCAATGCGGACAGGTGTTGTCCGAGAGGCAGAAACTGCCCACGACGAACTGGCCAGGCTTGATCGTCTTCACTTCGGAGCCGACCTCGATGACGATGCCGCAGTACTCGTGACCCATGTGCGCCGGGCCGTCCTGCGGCGACAGGCCGCGGTACGGCCACAGGTCGGATCCGCAGATGCAGGTGGCCGACAGTTTGATGATGGCGTCGGTGGGCTTTTCGATTTTCGGATCGGCGACCTGCTCATAGCGGACATCGCCCGGGCCGTACATGAGAGTTGCGTACATGATTGACTCCTTCAAACATTGATGGGTTGGTGCTGGTCCTGTCGCATCAGTGGCCCCAGTCCAGCGGCAACGTGGTCGTGGCCGGCGCCATGCGCCGGTTGGTTTCGTCCCAGCCCGTCGGCGGGGGGCCGGAGGCGACCGTCTCGAATGCACGGTAGGCCAGCAGCGGCAGGTTGAGCGACGATGGCTCGCCCTTGCCGAAGCCGATGCGGTACACGCCGCCGGGTAGCGTCGCCTGCTGCGGCGCCGTCAGCCGGCAGGGCTCGGAGACAAAGGAAGGCTCGCCGTCCGGCGGGCAGACGCTGGCCGGGCTTTGCGTGCTCAGCACCAGCCGCACGCGGTGGCCGGGGGCCAGGCCCCATTGGCGCAAGGCCAGGAACAGGTCGAAGCGCTGCATGCGATCGGGCTGCAGGTATTCGTCGCGCAACAGCAGCGGCCAGGGCCAGATCACCGCGCCGGTGTCGTCGTGCCACGAGCGCTCGGCGTCAAGCTGGCTCTGGCTGCCGAGCAGCGCACCGATGCTGATGCGCTGCGCATCGCCGTTCGGCGCCACGTCGTAGAGGTTGGCGATGAGTTCGAGGTTGGTGTTGCTGGATGCGGCGTAGATCGTCGCGCTGATCGGGCCCGCGATCGTCGCGCCTTCGGCAAACGGATTCGAGGTGAAGGCCACGCTGCCGTCCTTGGCCTCGGGGCTACCCCAGCGCAGTGGCGCGCTGCCTTCCTTCGCGGCCATCGCCTCCGTCAGCGTGCCATCTGGTCCGAACTGCAGGCGCGTTTGCGCACGCACGACCGGGTAGCCGGCCAGATTGATCCAGCGCTTCGTGCCCATCTCGTACACGTGCATCGGCGTGGTGGTGCGCGCGATGCCGGTGTCGACCCCCTTCAGCCAGGTCTCGAACCACTGCAGATAGACGCCCACATCCAGCCCTTGCGCATGCGACCAGTCGCCGACGATGATCTGCCAGCGCGGGTCGGACCGCGCAGTGTCCATTGGCGCGTCCACGGAGCGCCCGGCCGCGGCGTTTTGCAGTGCGTGGTAGGCGTGGATGCCGCCGATCTCGTTGATGTCGGACCAGCCCGTCCACAGCAGCACCGGGATGCCGTTGGCGACGATGTCGGCCGCGCGCGAGAGCGGCAGGCGATCCTGCCAGTAGCCGTCGTAGGCCTCGGGGCCGCCGGCCATGACGCCCTTGAGGAAATCGGCGAAGTAGCTGGTGACCGAGGGCTGCTCGCCCATCATCACGCCCGCGCGTGGCGCATAGGCGCTGAGTGCGGCGTTGGGCAGGCCGTTGCTGGTCCAGACCTGCCGATGCTGCATGTCCAGGCCGATACACGAGGAGACGACCGCCTTCAGCGGGGAATCCGGGCGCACCGCCGCGGCCGTGGCCAGACCGGTCGCGGCCGGGTAGGAACAGCCGGCCATCGCCACGCGCCCGTCCGCGCCTTCCAACGTTGCGGCCCAATCCACCACCGCGGCGCCGTCGCGGCCATCCTGCGAAGTGAACTGCTGCATCTGCCCGCTCGATCCGCCGGTGCCGCGCGGGCGCACCACGGCATAGATGTAGCCGCGCTCGACGAAGTACGGAATGACGCCCACGGGCTGGCCCAGTTGCAGATAGGGCGTGAACTCGACGATGACCGGAAACGGTCCGGCCGCGCGCGCGCCGCTACGGGTATCGACCGGATAGGCCACGGTCGCGGCCAGCCGCGTGCCGTCTGCCAGCGTGATGTTGGTGTCGTGCGGCGCGCTGGCCGCGTAACGGGCCAGCGGCGGCTGCCAACGGCCGCCGGGATACGCTGTCGTTGCGACGGCCTTGGAGGCGGCGGGCGGTGTCGTTGGGGTGGATGATTTGGTCATAGTTTGTGCCTGTATGAAGAACGGGACGAGAAGAGCGGCCAGCCCTGCGATCAGGGCCTTCATCGGGCCGCCTGCGGGGCCGTGCAGACCGGGTTCAGCACGGCGACGAAGATGGCAAGAATCAAACGGCATCAGACGCATGTTTTCTCCAGTCACGGCAATCAGTTGGCGGTGGCGCCCCCGGCGGCCAGTTCTGCCCAATCCAGCTCCTGCACCAGCGCGCGGTACGCCTGCTCGCCGATGACCTCCCTGTTGCGAAGGTCGATCGCCTTGCGGCGCGCAGCCTCGATGGCCTGCCGCCGCAAGGGCCCGCCAGGAACCTCGTTCAACGGTTGCGCAGGGCCATGGCTTGAATTGAGGTCGACAACCGCCTGGTACTCCTTCCGGAGCAGCCTTGCATACGCCGATTCGTCGGCGTCGATCGCATCGAGAAGCGCCTGGTAGATCAGCGTGCGGCCGGCCCGCACTTCCGCCGTGACCGGATCGTCGTCGGACAGCTTCAGCCAGCGGATGATCGGCTTCATCGTCAGCCCCTGGATCACCAGGGTGCCGAACACCACCGCGAATGCGCACAGGAGGATGAGATCGCGAAACGGAAACGGCGACCCGTCCGGCAGCGTCTCGGGAACGGCGAAGGCGGCGGCAAGGGTCACGATGCCCCGCATGCCGGCCCAGGAGACCACGATGCCGCCGCCCCACGATCGCGTCGGCCGCTTCGTCGGCGCCTTCTTCCTGTCGCGGCGCAACACGAACGCGGTGTAACTCATCACCCACAGGAACCGTGTCGCAATGACCACGCCGAGCATCACGGCGGCGATCACGACCGCATCGACGCGGGCCGCGCCGCTGCCCAGGCGCTCCCAGATCGGCCGCAACTGCATGCCGATCAGCACGAAGGCGACCGCGTTCAAGACAAAGACCACCGTTTCCCAGAACGCGAAGATCGGCACGCGCATGCGCGCGGCAAGCCGCGGGCCGCCGCCGTGCGCCAAGGTCATCGCAAAGGCCACCATCGTCAGCACGGCGGAGAGGCCTGCCTTCTCGGCGAGGATCCAGACTCCGAACGTGGTGGCGAATTGCACGATCAGCGACGTTGGAACATGCTTGGGCGCAGTCGTCACCGGGCGCAGGACAAAGCCCAGGGCGATGCCTGCCGCAACGCTGCCGAACACCGTGAGCAGGAACACCGGCAGATAGCCGTTGAAGCCCAACGGCCCCACGATCACCGTCATCAAGGCCAGGCGATAGACGAACAGCGCACTGGCGTCGTTGAGCAGGCTCTCGCCCTCCAGGATGCCGAGCACGCGGTGCGGCAGCCCCACCTGGCGCATCACGGCCGTCGCTGCGGCTGCGTCCGGTGGCGCCACGATGGCGCCCAGGGCCACGGCAACAGCCCAGGGCATTTGTGGCACCAGCCAGCGGCAGGCCAGGGCCACACCAATCACCGTGGTGCCCACCGCCGCCACCACGAGGCCGGCGACGGGGCGCCAGCTTGCACGCAAGTCTCGAACCGACGTGTCGTACGCGGCATCGAGCAGCACCGGCGCCACGAACAAGGCCAAGGCCAACTCGGGATCGAGCGTCCATTGGGGGCTCGCCGGCAGGAACGCGAGACCCACGCCACCCAGCGCAAGCAGCGTGGGATAAGGCGCTCCGATCCGGCGCGCCAATTCGGCCAAAAGCGCTGCCGCGATCAGCAGCACGATGATCCACTCAAAGCTTGCCATGGCTTGTCGAAGCCGATCGATCGCGAGGCGTTTGCACACCGATTTGCTGCAGCCACTTGAGGACCTCGCCACGCACGGCCTCCCGGCGCTTTCCCTCGATCGCGAGATAGATGCCGTCGCGCTCCAGCCCACCCCGGGTGGAGTAGCCCCGCAACACCTTGCAGCCCGTGCACAGGCTCCGTACCTGCTGGAAGCTGCTGCCCACGCCGTAGCCGGCATGGGTGTTGAACGGGATCACCGTCTTGCCGTGCAGGTCGTATTCCTTCAGAAAGCTCTTGATCGGCGGCGGCAACTGCATGCCCCAGGTCGGGAAGCCGACGAATACGGTGTCGAACTGCCGGATATCCGCGATGCGGGTTGCGAGGGGTGGCAGGTAACCGGTTTCATCTTCCTGGGCTACCTGCGCCACGATGGCGGCGTAGTTCTCCGGATACGGCGTTGTCAGCTCGAGTCCGGTCAGGGTGCCGCCGACCGCGTCGTGGATGATTTCGGCGACGGCTTGCGTGTTCCTTGTTCGGGACAGGTAGACGATGAGAACGTTTGCTTTGTCCATCACTGCATGGCTGGCGCCTGGGTTTTGTGCCATTGCCGTGGCGCACACCAATCCGAGGTATGCCGTGAACACCAACGTGGAAATCCATCTGTATTTCATGGTGGGCACCTATTGGCTTCAAATTGCACTCGTCCGCTCACAGTCGAACCATGGCGTTATCGCTGCGGCGCCTCGACGCCGCTGAAGGCAAGAACCGCAGTCGGCAGCCGCGCGCCGTCCGCAAGTTCGATGCCCGTGCTGTGCACCGCACTGGCCGCAGAACGGGCGGGTTGCCGTTGCCATCGATCGCCGGGGTATGCGGTGGGTGTCACGGTCGTGGCAGCGGAGAGCGGGTCATGGGCGCCACGATGTGAACCGAGCGTGGCACGCTGGCATTGCGCCCTTTGCCACCCCAGTCCAGCGGCAGTGCGAACGGCTCTGCGTGCGGCCCGCCGACGGCGCGCTGGCCTTCGTTCCAGGGATAGGACAGCACGGCCGCAGGCACGGCCGGGAAGTGCTGGTAGGGCAGCATCGGCAGGTTCAGCGTGGAGGGCGTTGCCCCGCCCAGCGCGATGGCATACACCCCACCCGGCACGGTCTGCTCCTGCGGACGGGTCAGCCGGCAGGGGTCGGAGTCGTTGACCGGCGGCACGCCCCTCGCCGGGCAGCGATCAGCGGGCGTCTGGGTGGTGAGCTCCAGCCGGATGCGGTGTCCGGGTCGAACGCCCCATTGCCGTGGCGCCAGCGCCAGGTCGAAACGGTAGTCCCGGTTGGGCGTGAGGTATTCGTCGCGCGCCAGCAAAGGCCACGGCCAGGTGATCGTGCCGGCCGCGTCGCGCCATGACTTCGCCTCATCCAGCCGATGCTGGCTGCCCAGTAGCGCACCGCGGCTGATCAGCACCGCGCTGCCGTCCGGCGCCACGTCGTACAGCCGGCCGATGACCACCAGGTTGGTGTTGCTGGACGCGGCATGCAGCGTGACGCTCATGGGGCCGGCGATCGTCGCGCCCTGCGCCAGCGGCGCGCTGGTGTAGGTGAGCGTGGCGCCCGGCGTGTCGGGTTGGCCGTAGCGCAGCTCGTCGCGGCCTGCAGGCGCGCCAGCCGAAGCGGGTTGCAGTTGACCCTGGGCGCCCAGACTCCAGCGCGTGTTTTGCTCGACGACCGGATAGCCGGTGAGGTTGAGCCAGCGGTCGCTGCCGGGTTCGAACACATGCATCGGCGTGGGCGTGTTCTGGATGCCGGTGTCGATGCCCTTGACCCAGGTATCCATCCACTGCAGGAAGACACCCATGTCCAGGCCCTGCCCATGGCCCCATCCGCCCATGATCAACTGGTAGCGCGGCGTGACGGCCTGGCCGGTCGCCATCGGCGCTTCCAGCGGCCGCCGCGCATGCGCGTTCTGCAGTGCCACATAGGCACGCACGGTGCCGGTTTCCAGCACGTCGCCCCAGCCGCCCCAGAGCAGCATTGGCACGCCGTTGTCCACGATGTTGCGGGCCAGCGCCACACGCCCGCGGTCGCGCCAGTAGTCGGCGTCGTGGGCCATGTCGCCGCCTGCGAGCACGTCGTCGGCGAAGCGTTTGAAGAAGCGCTGGCCAGCGGCCGAGTTGCCGGTCAGTTGCGGTCCGAGCTCGGCGAACTGCCAGAAGCTCATGGTGGGCAGGCCGGCGTTCAACCACGACTGCCGGTGCATGTTTTCCATGCCCGAGCACGCCGCGACGGCGGCCTTCAGTGGCGAGCCAGGGCCCACGGCGGCAGCATCGGTCATGGCAATGGCGCCTGGCCATGAACAGCCGATCAGGCCGACCCGGCCGTCGGAGCCTTCCAGCGTGTGGGCGGCCCATTCGATGATGGCCTTGCCATCGAGCCCTTCACGCGGCGAAAGAAACTGGACTTCGCCGCCCGACTTGCCCAGCCCGCGCGCGCGGACCTGCACCGAGATGTAGCCGTGTTCGGCGAAGAAGGGGTTGACCTTGACCGGCACGGCGAACTGCACGTAGGGCATGTGCTCGACCACCACCGGGAAGGGCCCGCGAGCGCGCCGCCCGCTGGCGAGGTCGGTGGGATAGGCGATGCTGGCGTTCAGCACCACGCCGTCGTCCATGGTGACCGGCACGTCGTCGGTGACTGTTGCGCCGTAGCGGGCCGGTCCCGGCTCCCAGACGCCACCCGGATAGGTGGCTTTTGCGGCCAGCGCTTGGCCAGCGGAAAGCGCCATGGCGGCGACGACGCCCAGCGGCAACGCCATCGGCATGATCAACGTCTTCAGCGCAATGCAAGCTTTGACGCGGTGGACGCGTTTGGTCAGGGCAGGTTCGGGCATGATTTTTCTCCCGCTATTCGTTGTCTCGCGCCTTGCTGGCAGGGCGATTGCCCACCATGGGCAAGGCCGCGAGCGCGGTGCGGAACTCGGCCAGCTCTTCAGCCGTGAAGCGGACATCGACCGCGCCCATGTTCTCGCGCAGATGCGGCCATTTCGTAGTGCCAGGGATGGGCACGATGAAGTCGCGTTGCGCCAGCAGCCAGGCCAGCGCGATCTGCACCGGCGTCGCGTTCTTGCGCTGTGCCCATTCGCGGGCCAGGGCCACGATCTTCAGGTTCGTCTCCAGCGCCTCGGGCGCGAGGAACGGCACCGAAGCGCGGCGGTCTTGCGTGGCAAAGCGGCTGTATGCATTGAAGCCGTCGGCCAGCAGCCCGCGCATCGTCGGCCCCCAGGGCACGAAACCGATGCCCAGCTCGGCGCAGGTGTCCAGCATGGCCACTTCGGGCAGGCGTTCGAGCAGCGAGTATTCGCTCTGCACGGCCGCCACCGGCGTCACCGCATGCGCGTCGCGCAGGGTCTCGGGGTTCACCTCGGAAACGCCGAAGGCGCGCACCTTGCCGGCCTTGATCAAGTCGCCCACCGCCCCGGCGATGTCGGCAATCGGCACGCTGGGATCCATCCGGTGCAGGTACAGCAGGTCGATGCGGTCGGTGCGCAGGCGCTTCAGCATGCCTTCGACCCGCGCCTTGATGTGAGCGAGCTGGCTGTTGCGGCCGGTGACGGACGAGCCGTTGTAGCCGAAGCCGAACTTGGAGGCCAGAACCACTTCATTGCGGATCGGCGCCAGCGCCTCGCCGACGATTTCTTCGCTGATGAAGGGGCCATAGACCTCGGCCGTGTCGAAGAAGGTGACGCCCATGCGGTGCGCATCGCGGATCAGACGGACCATGGCCTGGCGCTCCGGCGCTGGGTTGTAGAAGCCCGGCGCCATGGCCATGCAGCCCAGCCCGATGGGCGAGACCTCCAGCGGGCCGAGGCGGCGACGCGGCCGTTGCCCACCGCCGGCAGCGACAGCCGGCGCGGCGGGCTGCGCCTGTGCGGCGCCCTGCGCGCCGACCGCCAGCGCCGCCGTGGTCGCCGCACCGAGCGTGCCGGCCAGGAAGTTGCGGCGACCGCGTGCGGCAGGGTCTTGTTGGCCCGGTTCTTGGTGTTCGTTGCTCATGCGTAGTCCTTCCTTGCCGGGGGGCGAGATGGGTGGAACGATTCACACCGTGCGCACCAGGCGCATGCCGATGCTGATGCCGCGATAGTCCGGGGCGTAATCGCGCCGGAAGGCCGTGCGCCAGCTCGTGGCGGTGGCATGCCAGCTGCCGCCGCGCACGACGCGGTGTGTCCCCCGCTGCGGCCCCTGCGGATCGACCGCGGGGCTGCGGGCGTAGTAGTCCGGGTCGTACCAGTCCGCCACCCATTCCCAGACATTGCCGTGGACATCGTGCAAGCCCCAGGGATTGGGCTGCTTGGTGCCGACGGGATGGTGGCCACCGGTCCGGAAGTCGCCGCCGTACCAGGCGTAGCGGTCGAGCTGGCGCTCGTCGTCGCCGAAGGAATAGCGCGTGGTGGTGCCGGCCCGCGCGGCATATTCCCATTCGGCCTCGGTCGGCAGGCGGTAGCGTGTGCCGCCTTCGAGTCGGTTCAGTGCGGCGATGAACTCCTGCGCGTCGTTCCATGACACCGTGGCCGGGTGATCGGGCCGCGTGATGCGCTCGGCCATGCCCGGCAGCTGGTAGTAGGGGTTCGAGCGATCTCGCGCATAGGGGCTTTCGCCCAGCACAGCCTGCCACTGCGCCTGCGTCACCTCGTACTTGCCGATCTGGAACGGGCGGCTGATGGTCACCCGATGCTGTGGCTTCTCAAAGGCCTGGGCCTGCCTATCGCTGGCGGGCGAACCCATCAGGAACGTGCCGGCCGGTATGGGCACGAATGCCATGCCGATGCTGTTGGTAAACGTCTTGTCCGTGCCGGCACCTTGGGCCAGCGCGCTGGCCGGCCGCGCCAGCGCAGCGGCAATGCCAACACCCGCCGTGGCACGGGCGGCCATGGTCAACATCTCGCGGCGTGACGCGAGCAAGGGGCGATCAGGCTTCATGCTTCACCTCCATTCGGCTTTGGGGCAGGTTCGACGCCAGGCGCGCGAAAGAGCTTCAGGTCTGCCAGCACCTGCGCCGGCTCCTGGTCCAGCGGCATGTTGGCGGCATCGCCTACGCCATCGGGTGCCCGGTCGAAATCAGCAGAGTCCGCCGTCACGGCCCTCAACAGCGGCGCCAGATCCGTTGGTGCGGGGCCGGTCTCTGCCACCAGCTCGAAGGTTTTGTTGCGCGCTTCATCCAGCGTGAGGCTGGCCACCAGCACTTCGGCAATCTGGCGGCGCGCCACCGCGCCATCGTCGGGCGTGCCGGCATGCCGCTTGTCGCCTTGCAGCATGACCAGCCGGTGTTGATCGACGTTGTTGTAGTCGAACCAGCCCGGCCGCACGATGGTGTAGGCGTTGCCGCTGGCGCGCACCAGCCGTTCGGAACGGCGCTTCCAGTCGTGCGCCTCGGTCCTGCGGTTGTAGGCGCTGGCGCGGTCGGTAACGCCGATGGCGGTCATCAACGCGATGTGCACCTTGCGCCCGCCCAGCGCGAAGAGGATATTGCGCACGCCGCCGTAGTCGATGGCACGGGTGTCGGCCTTGCCGCCGTTGGAGCCGTGCGTGAAGACGATGGCGTCCACGCCGGCAACGGCCTGCGCCAGCGTGTCCGGCTGCGTCAGTTCGCCGACCACGATCTGTGCTTGCGCCGGCAACCCGGCCGCCCTGGCGCGGCTGCGCACCAGGGCGCGCACGGCATGGCCGCGACGCAGCGCCTCTTCGACGACATGACGACCGACGCTGCCGGTCGCGCCGACGCACAGCACGGTCAGCTTATCGGTATTCATGCTTCAGGAATCGAGAGTTTCAGGAAGCCGGGCTGCGGCTGGTTCGGGTCGGGGCCGCCGCGCACGCCCTTGTCGAGCGTATCGATGGCGGCAAGCTCGACATCGCTGAGCGAGAAGTCGAAGATGTCGAAGTTCTCGGCAATGCGTGTCGCGTGCGTGGACTTGGGGATGACCTGGCGGCCCTGCTGGATGTGCCAGCGCAGCATGACCTGGGCGGGTGTCTTGCCGTGGCGCTGGCCGATGCCCACCAGGGTTGCATCGGTGAAGGTGCTGGTGGCGTGCGAGCCGTAGTAGTGGGTGATGCCGCCGATGGGCGACCACGCCTGGGTGAGGATGCCGGCAGCGGCGTTGGCCGCCACGTTGGCGCGCTGGGTGAAGTACGGATGCAGCTCGATCTGGTTCACCGCCGGCACAACCGAGACCTCTGGCAGAAAACGCGCCAGGATCGCCGGCGTGAAATTGCTCACGCCGATGGCGCGAACGCGCCCGTCGGCCAGCAACTGCTCCAGCGCCTGGTAGGCCGCGATCGTCAGCCCGAAGTCCTCTACGCGCGGCTGGTGCAGGATCAAAAGGTCGATGGCATCGACGCCGAGCTTGGCGGCCGCCTTGTCGAAGGCGTGCAGCGCCGCGTCGTAGCCGTAGTCGGTGACCCACACTTTCGTCTCGATGAAAACCTCGTCGCGGGCAATGCCGCTGCTGCGGATGGCGGCGCCAACCTCGCGCTCGTTACCGTAGGCGGCAGCGGTGTCGATGTGGCGGTAGCCGGTCTTGAGCGCGGCGAGCACGGCGGCAGTCGTCTCGGCCGGTGGCGTCTGGAACACGCCGAAGCCGATGACCGGGATCTCCACACCATTGTTCAGGGTGAAGTGCGGGATGGTGGTTTCGTTCATGGTGGTTGTCCTGTATTGGTTCAGCGGCTTGCCGGCGGCGCGTCACGCCCGACCATCGCCAGTTGCTGCGGCGCGTAGCGCTCGCCCTCGATGTGGATCTGCGCGGCCGCCTGCTCGATCTCGCGCAGGTCGTCAGCCGACAACTCGACGGTGGTCGCGCCGATGTTTTCCTCCAGCCGGTGCAGCCTGGTCGTGCCCGGTATCGGCACGATGTACGGCCGCTGCGCCAGCAGCCAGGCCAGCGCGATCTGCGCGGGCGTGGCGCCCTTGGCTGCGCCGACGCGACGCAGCAGATCCACCAGCGCCTGGTTTTTCTCCATCGCCTCAGGGGCAAAGCGCGGTACCAGACTGCGGAAATCGCCCTCGCCCAGCTTGGTGTCCTTGTTCATCGCGCCGGTCAGAAAACCCTTGCCCAGCGGGCTGTAGGGAACCAGGCCGATGCCGAGCTCGTCGCAGGCGGCCAGGATGCCGTTGGTTTCCACCCCGCGCGTCCACAGGCTGTACTCGTTCTGCAGCGTGGTGACCGGCTGCACGGCGTGGGCTCGGCGCAGCGTGGCGACGCCCGGCTCTGACATGCCGAAGTGCTTGACCTTGCCCTCGGCGATCAGCACCTTGACCGTGCCGGCCACGTCCTCGATCGGTACGTTCGGATCGACGCGGTGCTGGTACAGCAAGTCGATGGTGTCGATGCGCAAGCGCTTGAGCGAACCCTCGACGGCCTGGCGGATGCGCTCCGGCCGGCTGCACACGCCGCGGTTCTCACGCGTGGCGAAGTCGATGTCGAAGCCGAACTTGGTGGCAATCACCACCTGCTCGCGCACCGGCGCCAGCGCCTCGCCCACCACTTCTTCGTTGGCGAAGGGGCCATAGACCTCTGCGGTGTCGAAGAAGGTCACGCCGCGCTCCACCGCCGCGCGTATCAGTGTGATGCCGTCCTGCTTCGACAACGGCGTGCCATAGGCCTGGCTGATGCCCATGCAGCCGAAGCCGAGGGCGGAGACTTCGAGTCCATTGCTTCCGAGTTGGCGTGTCTTCATGATGCGCATCTCCTCAGGCTCAAAGCGTTCTGGTGTAGAAACCTATACCGTGTGGGGTGGGTGCTGTGGCTGTCCATGGGGTTATGGCTTTCAGTTCAACTTTTTCCGGGTCAGAAACTGCGACACCAGGTCGGCGATCTGCAGGTTGTTCAGGTCGGACATCAGAAAGTGGGTGTTGCCCCGCACGCCGACCTCGGGCAAGTGCACCAGTTGCGCATCACCTCCATGCTTGTTGATGGCGGCGACCCAGAGCCGCGCCATGGCAAGCCGCACGCGCCAGTTGTCCTGCCCGCGTTCCGCGGTGGGCTCGCTGGGGAAGTTGTCGCCGTAGTAGATGACGATGGGAATGCGCGTCAGCTTCTCGAAGTCCGCGAGCGATACCGCTTCGGGCTTCAAGGTACCAGCTGAGCTTGGCATGTCGGCGGGCAACTCGCCTTGCGGAAAGATGAAGCCGCTGCCCGGCTCGAAGGCGACGATGGCCTTGACGTTGGGATTTTTTATGCCTCTCTTGAATTTTGAGTGGGCGGAATCGAGGGTGTTTTGGTTGCTGGCCGGGGTCAAGGGCAGGCGAAGCCCGGCGCAGCGAACCCTTGACGCTGGCCAGCAACCGGTACGCTGTCGTCTTGGCCGATGCGGCACGTTGACGCATCGGCCATGACAAACAGGGAGCGATTCGCATGCATGACAAGTTGTTCGAAGCGGCGCTCGGCATCACGCAGCCGTGGTTCGTTGCCGGCGTCCGCTTCGACGAGGCCTCCAAGGTCTTGACGGTGGGTATCGACTTCACCGCCGGCAGCTGCTTTGCCGTCGAGGCGGTGGCCGGCGAGCATCCGGTGCACGACACCGTGACCAAGGTCTACCGGCACCTGAACTTCTTCCAGCACGAATGCGTGCTGCAGGTGCGCACGCCGCGCGTGAGGCTGCCCGACGGGCGGGTAGCGCTGATCAAGCCGCCGTTCGCAGGTAAACTCTCGGGCTTCACGCTCTTGTTCGAGGCGCTGGTGCTGATGCTGGCGCCGCAGATGCCGTTTGCGGCGGTGGCGCGCATCGTGGGCATCTCGGCGTACCGGGTGCTGGCCATCTGCCGTCGCTATGTCGAGTTGGCGCTGGAGGCCGCCGATTTCAGTGACGTCACCGCGTTGGCCATCGACGAGACCTCGCGCGCCAAGGGCCACGACTACATCACGCTGGCCGCCGATGCGCAAAAACGCCGAGTGCTGGCCGTGACCGAAGGACGCGATGCCAAGACGATCACAACCATCGCTGGCGAACTGGCCAAGCACGGCTGCCCGCCCGAGCAAATCGACTCGGTCAGCATCGACATGTCGCCGGCGTTCATCAAGGGCTGCACCGATGAGTTGCCCAACGCCCGCATCACGTTCGACAAGTTCCACGTCGTCTGGCATGCCAATGCGGCCGTGGACAAGATGCGGCGCATCGAGCAGCGCAGCGACAAGTCGCTCAAGGGGCTGCGCTGGTCGCTGCTGAAGGATCGCGCCAGTCTCAACCCCGAGGCCGCTGCCGATCTCGATGCGCTGGTCGCCAGGATGACCACGGTGCGCACGGCTCGCGCCTGGGTCTACAAGGAACGGCTGCGCGAGATCCTCGAGCGCAAGCAGATCAACGTCGTGCGCTCGATGCTCGAGCACTGGTGCACCTGCGTCATGCGCTCCAAGGTCGAGCCGATGAAAGACGTCGCCGCCCTCGTGCGGCGTCACCTCGAGGGCATCGTCGCCTGGGCACAAACCCGCCAGACCAATGGCTTCCTCGAAGCACTCAACGGCCTGTTCCAAGCCGCCAAGCGCCGAGCCCGCGGCTTCGCGACCTTCAACACGATCAAGGTCGTCGTCTTCCTGATCGCCGGCAAGCTCGACTTCCATGCCGTCAACCCTCATGCCCGGTAACCCACTCGATTTTCAACAGAGCCTTTTTTATGGCTGTGAGCCAGCCCGGACCGCCACCCTGCGAGTGGGTGAACAGGATGGCCGGCCCGAGCTTGGCGAACAGCGCCGACATGGCGTCCGAGATCACGCCGGCGTCGTAGGGGCCGGTGTTGGGCGTGACCGATCGCAAGAACTGGTCGAGCGTTTCAGGCTTGCGATCAAACTGCACGTTGTCGAAGTAGTTCGGCCATTTGCCGATGCGGAACTGGTCGAAGAGCAGCTGGTCGTTGGGCGTCGGCTCGACGGTTGCGGCAACGGTGCTGTTGCCGGCCCGTCCGCGGCGCGGCTGATCGACCAGATAGACCGGAAAGCCGCGCCGCAGGAAGATGGTCTGGAACCCCTCGCGGCCGTCCGAGGTGGTCTCCCAACTGCGGGCCGACTGGAAGGCGCCGTGCAGCATGACGATGGGCAACGCCTTGGGGTTGGGCGGCACCTGATAGAAGGCGTAGAGGTGGTCGCCGTGGAAGCTTTGCCCTGCGGCCGTCGGCTGGTTGTTGTTGTAGGTTCCGGGGTTTTGCGTCACCGTCCCGCCGACGGCAAAGCTGCCCTGGGCCTGCACCACCAAAGGGCCGGAGGCACTGCCAGGACTGTTGGGCTGGGTGGTGCAAGCGATGAGCAGGGCCGCCATGGCCACCGCAGCGGCCCACCGGATTCGGGAGGCTTTCACGGTCAACCTCCGGGCGCGGCAGCCAGCGCCTGCGTGAGGGCTTCGCTGGCACGCTTGGAGGCGCCTGCATCGCCACGCTCGGCCAGTACCTGCGTCAACTGCCGCAATTGCGCAGCGCTCAGACCCACGCGCATGCTGGCGCGCATGTGCGAGCGCAGTTGCGCCTCCACGCCCGGCGTGGCGGCCAGTGCGCCGACGGTGGCCAGTTCGCGACTCTGCCAATCGAGGTTGTCGCGCTCGAAGATGTCGCCGAAGAGATGGGCCTGCAAAAACTGGTTGATGGCGGGCGCAAAGTCAAACAGCGGACCCTGAACCGATCCACCGGAAATCGTGGTCTGGTTCGCCTTGCCCGCCGCCACCAAGGCATCGCCGGTGGGGATGGCACGGCTGGGTTCGCGGCCCGGCGCATCCTGTATGCCGCGCTGCTGGCGCGCCTGCACCACCTTCAGCAACTCGCCCAGCGCGTTGAGGCTCTTGGGAAAGCCGGCGTAGGCATAGAGCTGCACCAGAATCTCCTTGGCCTCGCTGACGGTCAGGCCCGCGTCCAGCCCCTGATTCAGGGCGGCATGGAGTTTGGGCATGTCGCTGGCGGCCATGAAGGATGCGATCAGAGGAATGGCCTGCTGCCTGGCGGACAGGGTGTCTGTGGCCTGTTGGACATTCGTCATGGGGTTGGGCTCCTGTGCGTTGGGTGCCTGTGCGACGGTGGCGCCGGATGCCATTGCCAGCACGAGCGCCACCGCAACAGTCCGGCGCCTAGCGGGCGTTGTATTGCTCATCACTCACCAGCTCCTTCCAGTCAGCGCTTTTGCCATCCTGCATGTAGGCGATGGCCAGGTGACTCATGCGTGTGTTGCTGGCGGCGCCGTGCCAGTGCTTGATGCCGGCTTCGATCCAGACCACGTCGCCCGACTTGATTTCGCGCGCGGGGCGGCCGTCTTCCTGTACCCAGCCTTTTCCCTCGGTGACGATGAGCAACTGGCCGACCGGATGGGTATGCCATGCAGTGCGCGCGCCGGGCATGAAATCGACCATGCCGACGCTGCCATGCTTGCCGCTGTCGCCGGCTGACTTGATGTCCACCGCGACCTGGCCGGAGAAGTTCTGGGCCGCACCGAAAGCCGTGGCAGTGGCGCCGACGGGTGTGATGCTGATGCCTTCGGCCTGCGCGGATGCGGCGCCCATCAGCACGGTGGCGCCCGCGGCGATGAGATGCTTCTTCATGGATGTACCTTTTGGCTGAGGTTGGCGACTGCGCTGGTCGGGCCACTGAACGTCGCCCGTTGCACTTCAATGACTGAAATGGTAGGCAGACCGGCGAGGCGGATAAAGGCGCCAATTGCGCATGCACTCGTGAGCCAGACTCATAAGTGACGATGGGGCCGGATGGGCAGGTACACGCATGGCCGGGCACCCGCAACCCCGTCCAGGATCAGCGTGAAGGCGCGCAGCGCCCGGTTTTCAGCGCTTGCGTGCGGCGGGCCGCGTGCGCGGCGGCTCCCGGTGCCGCAGGGCTTCGACGATGACCGACAGCGGAAGCGAGGGCTCGAGGCGATTCGGGTAGTACAGGTAGTAGCCCGGATAGGGCTGGCACCAGTCGTCCAGCACGCGTACCAGCTGCCCCGCGGCCACATGCTCCAGAACCATGTCTTCAGGAACGAAGGCCAGACCGTAGCCGGCCAGCGCGGCCCTGACGATGGGCGTGCTGCCGTTGAAGACCCATTGCCCGGCAACCCGGCAGTTGAGCTGCCTGCCCTGCTTCTCAAAGTCCCATTGCAGCAGGCCGCCATGCGTGGGCAGGCGCAGGTTGATGCAGTTGTGCCTGGCCAAATCAGCGGGTGTGGCGGGCCGGGGACGCGTGGCAAAGTAGGCCGGCGAGGCGACGACGGCCATGCGCTGGTCGGCGCTGATGCGCACGGCGATCATGTCCCGCGCCACCTGGTCACCCAGGCGCACGCCCGCGTCGAAGCGCTGGGCGACGATGTCCGACAGCGCGTAGTCCACGCTGATTTCGACGTGGATGTCGGGGTGCTGGTGCAGCACCGGGGACAGCTTGGGCCACAGCACGCTGTTGACGGCGTGCTCGGCCGCGGTGATGCGAATGGTGCCGGCGGGCTTGTCGCCCATCGCCACCACGGCGGCCACTTCGGCGTCGATCTGCTCAAAGCGCGGCGCGACGTGGGTGTACAGCCGATCGCCCGCCTCGGTCGTCGCAATGCGGCGCGTGGTGCGCGTCAGCAACTGCACGCCCAGCCGCGCCTCGAGCCCCTTGACGGCGTGGCTCAAGGCCGATGGCGATACGCCCAGCAACGCAGCGGCGCGCGTGAAGCTGCCTTCGCGCACCACATGGACGAAGGCCAGCACGTCGTTGAAGCTGTCACTGCCGCGCGGCATTCGTCATTTCTCCCGGGCTGGATGGCGCAGCGCCTCGATCAGCACCGACATGGCGCGCGTGGGCAGGCTGCGATTGGGGTAATAGAGGTGGTAGCCCGGAAACGCCGGGCTCCAGTCCGCCAGCACCTGCTGCAGCTGGCCTTGGTCAAGATGGGGCCGCGCCATGTCTGCCAGCACGTAGCCCAGGCCAAAACCATCGAGCGCCGCATCGAGGATCTGGTGGGGCTCGTTGAACACCAGTTGCCCCTCGACACGCGCATTGACACGCTGGCGGCCCTTCTTCAGCTCCCAGGCGTACAGGCCGCCCTGGCTCATCAAACGCTGGTTGATGCATGCGTGGCGGAGCAAATCCTGCGGGGTCGCGGGTGGCGGATGCCGAGCCAGATAGGCGGGCGACGCAACGATGGCCACCGGCATGTCGGCGCTGATGCGCACCGAGGTCGTGTCGCCCGCCAGCGTATCGCCCAGGCGCACGCCCATGTCGTAGCGCTCGGCGGCGATGTCCGCCAGGCGGGGTTCGATGATGACTTCGACATGGATGTCCGGGTATTGCGGCAGCAGCTTGGCCAGGCGGGGCCAAAGCACTGCCCGGGCGGCGTGTTCGGTGGCCGTGATGCGCACCGCCCCGGCCGGCTTGTCGCGCAGTTCGCCCACCGCCGTCAACTCGGCCTCGATCTCCTGGAAGCGCGGTGCGACATTGCGCATCAACCGCTCCCCCGCCGCCGTCGGGCTGACGCTGCGCGTGGTGCGGGTCAGCAGGCGCACGCCCACGCGGGACTCCAGCGCGCGGATGGTGTGGCTGAGCGCCGATTGCGACACACCCAGCCGGGCCGCCGCGCGCGTGAAGCTCTGCTCGCGCGCCACGGCCATGAAGGCCAGCAGATCGTTGTAGCTTGCGCCAGGCATTGATGAAATCAGCTCAAAAGCACTTGATGTTTTTACCATGCGATCAGGTCAGCGCATGACTCCTGTCGTCGTTTCATACTGGCTTGGTGCATGGACGGACTTCCTCGCAGAAACCCCAAAACCCGCTCACTGAACGATCGCGGTCGCATGGGGCATGCTGCGTCGGTGCAGCGATCGGTATATTTGGGAACAGCCGTCAGGCGCACGAGCACCGCGTCACCTGCCCGAGCTTGCCCATGGGCGATGCGCCGTCCGCGCTGTTGCGCCTGAACCCTGGGCCTTGCTGATCGCAACGCATCGGGTCAGGGTGGTGCCGAAACACCCCCAAGGAAGTTCATGAAGGTTCATTTCGTCATCCATGAATCGTTCGAGGCTCCCGGTGCCTATGAAGCCTGGGTCAGGGACCGGGGCCACCAGGCCAGCTACTCGCGCGTCTACCAGTACGAGCCGCTGCCGCAGTCGGCCGATGGCATCGACCTGCTGGTGGTGATGGGCGGCCCGCAATCGCCAAGTACGAGTTTGGCGGAGTGCCCGCATTTCGACGCCGCCGCCGAATGTGCCCTGATCGCGCAATGCGTGGCCGCCGGCAAAGCGGTCGTCGGTGTCTGCCTGGGTGCGCAACTGCTGGGTGCGGCGCTGGGTGCGCCCCATGAGCGCAGCCCGCACAGGGAGATCGGTCAATTTCCCATCATGCTCACGGCAGATGGCAAGGCGAACGACAAGTTCGCCGACTTCGGAAGCAGCCTGCCGGTCGACCACTGGCATGGCGACATGCCCGGACTGACCCCGGACGCGAAAGTCATCGCATTCAGCGAAGGATGCCCGCGTCAGATCGTCGATTACGGCGATCGGGTGTATGGCTTTCAGTGCCACATGGAGTTCACGCCGCAGGTGGTCGAACGGCTGATTGCGGCGTCCGAGCGCGAACTGGCAGCGCTGGGCACGCAGCGCTTCGTGCAGCAGCCTGCGGCCTTGCGCGCCAACGACCATGGCGCCATGAACCAGAAGCTGTTCGGCTTTCTGGACCGACTCAGTGCGGCCCCACGCGCCCGCTGCCGTCGTGCATCCAGCGCGCGTGGGTGGGGGCCTTCTTGGTGCGGTCCCATTCGTTGAGCATGTCCCACTTCACCTGGTCCAGCGCCTTGTCCATCTCGGGCGTGGCGGTGTTGACGGCCAGCTCCAGCCGGTGGCCCGAGGGGTCGCGGAAGTAGATGGACTTGAAGATGGTGTGGTCGGTAGGGCCGATGACCTCGATGCCGTCGGCTTCCATGCGGGCCTTGACCTTCATCATGGTGTCGATGGAATCGGTCTTGAGCGCCAGGTGCTGCGTCCAGGACGGGGTGTTGGCGTCGGACGGGGCCAGCATCTCGGCCTTGGTGGGCAGCTCGAAGAAGGCCAGGATGTTGCCGCCGCCGATGTCGATGAAGATGTGCATGTACGGGTCCGGCTCCTTGGTGGAGGGCACCTCGTTTTCGGCAATGGCGAGGATGAAGTTGGCGTCCAGGTATTTTTGATACCACTCGACGGTCTGCTTGGCGTTCTTGCAGCGGTAGGCGACGTGGTGGACGCCGTTGAGATTGGCCATGGAAAGTCTCCTTGCGGTGGTTGGGGTGAAGGGGTCAGACGCCGTCGCGGGCCGCGGCGGCGGTCCATCAGAGGGACATGGCGGCACGGCGGCCCATGACACGTTGCAACGCATCGCCCACGGCCTGGCCATCGCCAGATGCGCAGACGGCGGCGATATGCGCGTCCGGACGCACCACCCAGACTTCGTCCGGGCGGGCCTGCAGTGCCTGTTGCAGAGCGCCTTCGGCATCGATGTCGGCGATGCGAAGCACGCGCAGCGGCGCGCTGGTGGCGTTTTGCGCCTGCTCGCGCAGCAGGTGCAGGTCCACCGCGCTGCCGGTCAGCAGCAGCAAGCCGTCGCGCGCCACTTGCCGCAAGCGCGTGCAGTCCATGCCCGCGATGCGCACCGGTACGTCGGGCACTGCGACGCCCGGCCCGGGCGGCGGCACGTGGCCGCGTGGCGGACGACCGGCAAACGGGTGCTTCGCATCGGGTGTGGTGAGTGGCGAGTCGACATACCAGAAGGGCTCGGACAGGCGGCCCGAGTCGATCTGCGGATGCACCGAGGGGTCGGTCAGCGCGGCCGTGAGGCGCTCGACGCGGATGCGGTGCTGCTCGGCGGTTTGCGGCACCAGAAAGTCCATGGTGTGGCCGGTGACTTCGATGTTCTCGCGCGAGGCCGCGCTGCGCTCGCTGTCGTAGCTGTCCAGCAGCACGTCACCGGCCCAGCCGCGCAGCACGAAGGCCAGCTTCCAGGCGGCGTTCTCGGCGTCCATCACGCCGGTGTTGAGCCCGCGCGCGCCAAACGGCGAGACGATATGGGCAAAGTCGCCGGCCAGCAGCACGCGCCCCACACGCATGCGGTCGACCATGCGCGAGTGAAAGCGGTAGACCGACTTCCAGACGATTTCGTAGGGATTGTCGCCGATGATCTGGCGGATGCGCGCATCCAGGGCGCCGCTGGCTTCTTCCTGCTCGATGTCGTAGTCGCCCGGCACCTGCCAGTCGATGCGAAAGGTCGAGTCGGGGCAGGGGTGGATCAGCACCTGGCGGCCGGGGTTCCACTCGGGGTCGAAGTAAAAGCGCCGCTCGCGCTCCCAGCCCGGCAGGTCGGCGCGGATGTCGCAGATCAGAAACTTGTCGTCAAAGCTGCGGCCGTTGAAGCTGACGCCCAGCTGGTGGCGCAACTCGCGCGGCGCCGAGCCGGCGGCGACGATGGCGTAGGGGGCACGCACGTCGATCGGCGTGCCGTCGGCGCGGCGGCAGTGCAGGGTGACGCCGTCCGCGTCCTGCTCGATCTGCTCGACGCCGTGGTCCCACAGCGGCGTGATCTGCGCCGTCGCCGCGATCTGCTCGTCCAGCAGCTCTTCGGTGCGGGTCTGCGAGATGTTGACGAAGGGTGGGAACACCGAGCGCCCGGTGTCGACGAAGGGCTGGGTGAACAGCGTGGCGTCCTTGTACAAGGTGGTGGCGCGGTCCCAGGTGAGGCCTTCGGCGGCGATCTTGTGGCCGACGCCGACCGACTCCCACACGTCGAGCACGTCGCGCTGCTGGCAGATGGCCTTGGAGCCGATGACATCGCGCTGCGGCCGGCGATCGACCACGACGCAGTCAATGCCCCAGCGCGCCAGCAGCAGGGCGGCGGTCTGGCCGACGGGGCCGTTGCCCACGACCACCACCTGGGTGTGGTGCTGGGTCGTGGCCGGTTGCGAATCGGGCTGGCTCATGGCTTGTCTCCGTGCAGGCTCACGGGGCCCGCTTCATGATAAAAATCAGCTAAAGCGCTTGTGAATCAAGCGCCACAAGCTATCAAAATAATATTTTTCAACAGGTGCGATCGGCCAGGGTGGTGGTGGAAACCCCGGCCACACCTCGTTCAGTCGGCCTGCAGCGCGTGCCACATCTGCTGGTCGCGCTCGGCCGTCCAGATGCGCGGGTGCTGGATGCCGCTGGCCTCGTCGTGCGCGCGCGTCACGTCGAAGGGCATGCAGTGCTCGTAGATGAAGACCTGGGCGAACTTGGGGTCCATGGTCTTGCGCACGTGGGTCATGGTGGCCTTCAAGTCCATGCCTTTGGCGACGGCTTCTTGCGCGCCCTTGTACAGCGTGCTGGTGAAGTCGCGCGTGTAGGCCAGGCCTTTCTTGACCTCGGCCGGACTCATCAGCGTGGGCCCGCGGCCGGGCACCAGCTTGTCGAAGTTCATCGCCGCGAGTTTGTCCAGCGTCTGCGGCCAGTCGGTGAAGTACGCGTCGCCCGCATAGCACGCGGCATCGGCTTCGACCAGGTCGCCCGAGAAGCAGATGTTCTGCGACGGCAGGTAAACGATGGTGTCGCCCTTGGTATGGCCGCGGCCGATCTGCTTGATCTTGACCTCCAGCTTGCCCAGCCACAGCGTCATCTCGCCCTGGAAGGTCAGCGTCGGCCAGGTCAGGCCGGGCACGCTCTCCACCGCCTGGAACAGGCGCGGAAAGCGGCCGATCTCCGAGTCCATGTCCTGCTGGCCGCGCTCGACGATCAGGTCCCAGGTGTCCTGGCTGGCGATGATCTGCTGAAGGCCTTCGTTCTTGTAGCCCGAAGCGCCCAGCACGCGCACGGCGTGGTAGTGCGTGAGCACCACGTACTTGATCGGCTTGTCGGTGATCTCGCGGATCTTGGCGATGACGCCTTGCGCAGCCACGGGCGTAGCGGTCGCGTCGATGATCATGCAACCGTCATCGCCAATGATCACGCCGGTGTTGGGGTCGCCCTCGGCGGTGTAGGCGTAGGCGTTGCTACTTAGCTTGTCCCAGCTGATTTTTTTTTCTTCGAGGTCGGCCTGGGAGGCGAATTTCTTGTCGGACATGGGGGCTCCATCGGGTTCGGGATGGAGGGATTGTCCGATTAAATTAGATGTATGTCAACGAATTTGCTGATGTTTAATTTTGACCAAGGCGGGATTGAAGCCCAGCCGGCGCGACACCGCATCGGCGTGCTTTCGCAGCAACTGCCCCGCCGGGCCGTTGATCTCGGCGTCGAACAGGCCGTGCGGGCCGATCACGGTGAACACCAGGGCGATCTTGCCGTCGGCGTCGAATACCGGCGCGCTCAGGGTGTTGACGCCCGGCTGCGGCGTGGACAGGCCCCGGCCCATGCCGGCGGCGCGGATGTCGGCCAGCATCTGCCGCACCTCGGCGCTGTCGTAGGCGCCCGAGCCGCCGCCGACCACGCGGCGGTGCTCGTCTTCCAGCACCGAGCGCACCATCCGTTCGGGCAGGTAGGCGGCAAACACCCGCCCGGTGATGGTGTTGAACACCGACATCACCGTGCCCACGCGCAGGTTCACGTGCAGCGGGTAGCGCGGCTCGTCCAGCCGCACCACGGTGGGGCCCAGGTGGCCCCACACGCACAGCGCCACGCTCAGGTCGGCCTGGTCGCACAGCAGGGCGGCTTCCTGGCTGGCCTCGGTCAGCGCGTCGAGCTGCTGCAGCGCGGCCAGGCCCATTTGCAGCGCCATGGGGCCCAGCTCGTAGTGGCCCGTCAGCGGGCTTTGCTTGACCATGCCGGCCGCCATGAAGCTGACCAGGTAGGGGTGCGCCTTGCCCGGCGGCATGTCGGCGCGCTGGGCCAGCGCCTTCAGCGGCAGCGGGCGGTGCTCCTCGGTCAGTGCCTGCAGCACGCGCATGCCCACGTCGATGGATTGGATGCGCCGCTGCGGGCGCACTTCACCCTCGGGTGCGGGATCGACCCGGTCTTGCGTCGCGCCGATGGAGGGGGCGGGCTTGCTCATGGGCTGCGATTATTGTCACGGCTGCGCCGATTCCAAAAATCCGCGATCATCGCGCCTTTGCACCGTGGCTAGACAAGGAGATCACTCATGGCCCAGCTCAACATTGCCGTCGTGGTCGGCAGCCTACGCAAGGAATCCTTCAACCGCCAGTTTGCCCAGGCGCTGGTCAAGCAGTTTCCGGCCGACGTGAAGGCGCATTTCGTGCGCATCGACGACCTTCCGCTGTATGACCAGGACAGCGACGGCGCGCCACCGGTGCCGGCGGTCAAGCGCCTGCGCGACGAGGTGGCGGCCGCCGACGGCGTGCTGTTCGTCACGCCCGAGTACAACCGCTCGATCCCCGGCGTGCTCAAGAACGCCATCGACCAGGCGTCGCGCCCCTGGGGCCAGAGCAAGTGGGGCGGCAAGCCGGCGGCGGTGTGCGGCGTGTCGATCGGCACGATCGGCACGGCCGTGGCGCAGTCGCATCTGCACAGCGTGCTTGCGTTTCTGGACATGCCCCAGCTCGGCCAGCCCGAGATGTTCATCCAGTGGAAGGAAGGCCTGGTGGTGGATGGCGTCATCGGCAAGGCCAGCCATGAGTACGTGCAGAAGTTCGTCGATGCGCTGGTGGCGTGGGTGCGCAAGCACCAGGGCTGATATCTCATAAAATCAGCCGCTTGCGCATGATGGATGGGCGCAAGCAGCTATCTTTTTGATAGTTTCTTGTGCCCGCCGCAACGCCCGATGCGCGTGGGCCGGGAACCTTGTGGGTCCAAACCCACTCCCTGCGGGCACCTTTGACAAGAAACCCAAGCCAATCGTGATTGCCTCCCTGTTGTCCAACCCGCGGCGCGTGTTCGCGCTGATCGCCCTCGTTTGCGCGGCCATGCTGGCCTTCGGCATCCTGTATCTGCAAAACGTGGTGGGGCTCGACCCGTGCCCCATGTGCATCGTGCAGCGCTACGCGCTGATCATCGTCGGCGTGTTCTGCGCGCTGGCCGCGTTTGGCAAGGGCGCCGGCAGCTGGCGCCTGTGGGGCCTGCTGGCCGTGGCGATGTCGGCCTTTGGCGCCTTCACCGCGGCGCGCCAGAGTTGGCTGCAGTGGTATCCGCCCGAGATGGCCACCTGCGGGCGCGACCTGTACGGCATGATCGAATCGTTTCCGCTGCAACGTGCGATTCCGATGATCTTCAAGGGCGGCGGCGATTGCAGCGCGGTGGACTGGACCTTTCTGGGCGGCAGCATCGCCAACTGGTCCTTCGTGTGGTTCGTGATCTTTGCGCTGGTCATCCTGATGGCCCTGACGCGGGCGGGCCGCGCCGGGCGCTGACCGAAACGTCGATCAGGCTACCACCACCTTCTCGATCACGCGGTCGTCGCCCAGGACGATCAGCGAAAACAGCAGCTCGTCCAGGTTCTGCGCACGCCCCGTCTTGCGCGCCAGCAGCGGCGTGGCCTTGGGGTTGAGCACCAAAAAGTCCGCCTCGGTGCCGGTTTGCAGGGTGCCGATCACGCCTTCCAGCCCCAGCGCGCGCGCGGCGGCGCCCGTGTGCGCCCACCACAGTTGCGAGGGCGTCAGGCTCAGGCCCGGTTTGCTCTGGCCCTCGCGCCCCACGTAGTAGGCGGCCAGCATGGTGTGAAAGGGGCTGAAGCTGGTGCCACCGCCCACGTCGCTGGCCAGGCCGTGGGGCACGCCGTGCTTCATGGCCGCCTCGAAGTCGAAGAAGCCGCTGCCCAGAAACAGGTTGCTGGTGGGGCTGACGGCCGCGGCCGTGCGGGTGTCGCGCATCAGCTGGCGGTCGGCGTCGTCCAGGTGGATGCAGTGCGCATACACGGCGCGCTGGCGCATCAGGCCGAAGTCCTGGTACACGCCCAGGTAGGAGCGCGACTTGGGGTAGAGCTCGCGCACCCATTTGACCTCGTCCTTGTTCTCGGCCACGTGCGAGTGGATCCAGGTGTCGGGGTATTTGGCGGCCAGCGCGCCGGCGCCGCGCAGCTGCGCCTCGCTGCTGGTGGGCGCAAAGCGCGGGGTGATGGCGTAGCCCAGGCGGCCCTTGCCGTGCCAGCGCTGGATCAGGGTTTCGGTGTCGATCAGGCTTTGCTCGGTCTCGTCGCGCACGCCGTCGGGCGAGTTGCGGTCTTGCATGACCTTGCCGCCGATCATGCGCAGGCCGTAGTGCTCGGCGCGGGTGAAGAAGGCGTCGGTGGAGGCGGGGTGCGAGGTGGGAAAGACCACCGCGGTGGTCACCCCGTTGCGCATCAGCTCCTCGAAGAAAACGCCGGCCACCTCGGCAGCGTATTGCGGATCGACAAAGCGCGACTCGGCCGGGAAGGTGTAGTTCTCCAGCCAGGGCAAGAGGCCTGCCGCCGGCGCGCCGATGATGTCGGTCTGCGCGTAGTGCACGTGCATGTCGATGAAACCCGGCGCGATGATGCGCTCGGGCCAGTGGGTGATGGGCACCTGGGGATGGCGCCCCGCCAGGGTGCGGTAGGCGCCGGCGTCCACCACCCGCCGCACGCCGCTGGCGTCGCCATCGACCACCAGCAGGCCGTCGCTGTCGTACAGTGCCTGCCCTTGGGAATCAAAACGGAGCAACTGCGCTCGATACGCTTGCATGTCAATGTCCCCAGGCGCCTGGCAAAGTGCACCGCGCGCCAAACCCAAAGGCCCCGATGGCCGCGGAGCAGGCCGCGCCAGTGATCGCCGCGGCCGGGGTTTCCCCGGTCGTTGGCGATGCCCCCGCGAGGGGGGAGGCGCAACAACGCGCAGCGTGTGGAGATTGGGGGTGTGCCATTTCAATCTCCGCCGACGTAGATGAACTTGAAGAGGAAGATGGCGGCGATGATCCACACCATCCAGTGCGCCTCACGGCCGCGGCCCGTCAGCAGCTTGATGCCGGCGTAACTGATGAAGCCGAAGGCCAGGCCGTTGGCAATCGAGTAGGTGAAGGGCATCATCAGCGCCGTGATGGCCGCGGGCACCACTTCGGTGGAGTCGTCCCAGTCCAGCTCGGTCAGCTCGCGCAGCATCAGGCAGGCGACGAAGAACAGCGCCGGGGCGGTGGCGTAGGCGGGCACGGCGCCGGCCAGCGGGGCGATGAACAGCGCGGCCAGGAACAGCACCGACACGGTGAGGGCCGTCAGGCCCGTGCGCCCGCCCGCCTGCACGCCGGCGGCGCTCTCGACATAGGCGGTGGTGCTGGAGGTGCCCAGCAGCGAGCCGGCGAAGATGGCCACGCTGTCGGCAAACAGCGACTTGTTCAGGCGCTCCATGCGGCCGGGCACCAACAGGCCCGCGCGCTTGGCCACGCCCATCAGGGTGCCGGTGGCGTCAAACAGCTCGACCAGGAAGAACACCAGCACCACGTTCAGGAAGCCGTGCGAGATGGCCGACTTGATGTCGAGCTTGAGGAAAGTGGGCTCGATCGAGGGCGGCATGTCGAAGATGCCATGGAACTGGTTGCCGCCGAAGAAGAAGGAGGCGATGGTGACGGCGATGATGCCGATCAGGATGGCGCCGGGCACGCGGAACTTGTCCAGCGCGACGATCAGCAGAAAGCCCAGCGAGGCCAGCACCACGGGCGGCGAGTGCAGATCGCCCAGGGTGATGTAGGTGGCCTTGGAGGCCGCCACGATGCCGGCGCTCTTGAGCGCGATCAACGCCAGAAAGAGGCCAATGCCCACCGTGATGGCGTTGCGCAGCGACTGCGGGATGCCCCGGATGATGAGCCCGCGCAGGCCGAAGATGGTGACCGCCATGAACAGGCAGCCCGAGATGAACACCGCGCCCAGCGCCGCCTGCCACGGAAAGCCCATGCCCAGCACCACGGTGTAGGCGAAGTAGGCGTTCAGCCCCATGCCGGGGGCCAGCGCGATGGGGTAGTTGGCGTACAGCGCCATCACCGCCGTGCCCAGCGCGGCGATCAGGCAGGTGGCCACGAACACCGAGGACTTGGGCATGCCCGCGTCGCCCAGTATGGCCGGGTTGACGAAGATGATGTAGGCCATCGTCAGGAACGTGGTGACGCCGGCGATGACCTCGGTGCGCACCGTGGTGCCGTGGTCCTGCAGCTTGAACAGGTTTTCGGTCCAGCTCATGGGGTTGTCTCCTCCGGTTGGGGCTTGGATCAGGGTTGGGGGCAAGGGCCAGGGGCGTGGCCGCTCGCCAGGCTGGCGGCCACGTCCTTGGTTCGGTCACGCAGCCAGCGAGCGCTGCTCGACTGGTGGCTGCGCGGATGCCACAGCTGGTAGTACAGCAGCGGGGGCATGGCGATGGGGCAGGGCAGGATGACCACCGGCAGGTGCGCGGCCACCCGCTCGCAGTACTGGCGGCCGGTGGTCAGCACCAGCAGGGTGCCGGCCACCATTTCGGCGACCAGGCTGAAGTAGGCGCAGCGCGCGGCGATGTTGCGCTGCAGGCCCTGGCTGTCCAGGATCTGATCGATGATGCCGCGCGCGCCGGGGTGCATGGGGGTGGGCGCGATGTGGTCGGCCTGGAGCCAGTCGGACTCGTCCCAGCCGCGACGCACGGCCGGATGGTCCCGGCTGACCAGGCACACCACCTCGTCGCTGAACAGGCGCGCCAGGTGCAGGTCTTCGGGCGGTTGCAGCCAGTTGCCGATGACCAGGTCGATGTCGCCCTGGCCGAGGTGGGCGCGGTAGTCGCTCTCGCGCGTGAGGGCATGGATCTCGATGCGCGTGAGCGGCGCCTGGCGTTTGACGTCGGCCACCAGGCGCGGCAGGAACGATGGGTCCAGGTAGTCGCTGGCGGCAATGCGGAAGGTGGCGGTGCTGGTGCGCGGATCGAATTGGCGCGCCTCGGTGAACAGCGCCTCGGCGGCGCCCAGGATGTGGGCCGCGGGCTCGACCATGCGCCGCCCGGCGTCGGTGGCCACCATGTGCGCGCCGTTGCGCACCAGCAGCGGATCGCCCGCCAGCTCGCGCAGGCGCTTGAGCGCGGCCGACACGGCCGGCTGGTGCATGCCCAGGCGCAGGGCCGCGCGCGAGACGCTGCGCTCGGTCAGCACGGTGTGCAGCACGCGGATCAGGTGCAGGTCGATGCGGTCGAACAGCGTGCGCTCGGCGACCGCGCTGGCCATGCCACCGGGTGCGGTATCTCCGGCCGGTGGGCCCAGGGGCGATGAGGTCATGGTTCAGCGCCTGGACGGGGCCAGGGCAGGTGCGGTGGTCGGTGGATCAGGCGGCCTGTCGTACGGCGGTGAGGGCGCGCAAGATGGCTTCGCTGGTGGCGGGTGCTGTCAGGGGCGGATCGACCCGGTGCCCGCCGGCGGCCGAAATGGCGTCGCGGATGGCGAAGAACACCGAGAAGGGCAGCAGCAGCGGCGGCTCGCCCACGGCCTTGCTGCGGTGGATGGAGTCCTCGGCGTTGGGGCCGTCGAACAGCCGCACGTTGAACACCGGTGGGCAGTCGTTGGCGGTGGGAATCTTGTAGGTGCTGGGTGCGTGCGTGGTGAGCAGCCCGGTCTTGGGGTGCCACACCAGCTCCTCGGTGGTGATCCAGCCCATGCCCTGGATGAAGGCGCCCTCGACCTGGCCGATATCCACCGCGGGGTTCAGCGAGCGGCCCGCGTCGTGCAGGATGTCGGCGCGCAGCAGCTTCCATTCGCCCGTCAGCGTGTCGATCACCACCTCGCTCACGGCGGCGCCGTAGGCAAAGTAGTAGAAGGGGCGGCCCTGCATCCTGTCCTTGTCCCAGGACAGCCCAGGCGTGGCGTAGAAGCCGTCGGACCACAGCTGCACGCGATCGAGATACGCCTCGCTGATGACCGTGTTGAAGGCCAGCGTCTTGCCGCCCACGTACACCTGGTCGTTGGCAAAGCGCACGTCGGTGGCCCGCCCGCCGTGGCGCGCCGCGGCGCTGGCGGCCAGGCGCTCGCGCAGTTGGCTTGCCGCGTCCTGTGCGGCCTTGCCGTTCAGGTCGGCCCCGGTCGACGCGGCCGTGGCCGAGGTGTTGGCCACCTTGCTGGTGTCGGTGGCGGTGCAGCGCACGCGGTCGAAGCCCACGCCCAACTCGTGCGCCACCACCTGTGCCACCTTGGTGTTCAGGCCCTGGCCCATTTCGGTGCCGCCGTGGTTGACCAGGATGGAGCCGTCGGTGTAGATGTGCACCAGCGCGCCGGCCTGGTTGAAGTGCTTGACGTTGAAGCTGATGCCGAACTTCAGCGGCGTGAGCGCCAGGCCGCGCTTGAGCACCGGGCTGTCGGCGTTGTAGGCGGCCACGGCGGCGCGGCGGGCTTGGTAGTCGCTGCCGGCCTCGAGCTGCTCGACCAGCTCGTGGATCACGTTGTCGGTCACCGTCTGGCGGTAGGGCGTGACGTTGCGCTCGTCCTTGCCGTAGAAGTTGGCGCGGCGCACCGCCAGCGCATCGCGGCCCAGCTTGCGCGCGATGCTGTCCATGATGTATTCGATGGCGATCGCCCCTTGCGGGCCGCCGAAGCCGCGAAACGCGGTGTTGCTTTGCGTGTTGGTTTTGCCGCAATAGCCGTGCATGGCGACTTCGGGCAGCCAGTAGGCGTTGTCGAAGTGGCACACCGCGCGCGTCATCACCGGGGCCGACAAATCGGCCGAGTGGCCGCAGTGCGACACCATTTGCAGCGTGACGCCCAGGATGCGGCCGTCGTCGTCGTAGCCCACGTCGTACTCGTACCAGAAGCCGTGGCGCCGGCCCGTGATGAGAAAGTCGTCGTCGCGATCCAGCCGCAGCTTGACCGGGCGGTTCAGCGCGCGCGCGGCCACGGCGGCGATGCAGGCGAACTGCGCCGACTGCGATTCCTTGCCGCCAAAGCCGCCGCCCATGCGCCGGCACTCGACCAGCACCGCGTTGGAGTGCACGCCCAGCGCGTGCGCCACCAGGTGCTGCATCTCGCTGGGGTGCTGGGTGGAGCAGTGCACGTGCATGCCGCCGCCTTCCTTGGGGATGGCATAGCTGATCTGGCCTTCGAGGTAGAACTGCTCCTGTCCGCCCACGTCCCATTCGCCCGTCAGGCGGTGCGGCGCGGCGGCGATGGCGGCGCGGATGCCGGCCTCGTCCCGGCCGCTGGTGCTGCGCAGCAGGTGCATGGGCGGCACCACGTACTGGCCCTTGGCGTGGGCCTGGCGCGGCGTCAGCACCGGCTCGGCCGGCTCGATCTGCAGCACCTTCCTGGCCAGGGCGGCGGCGCGGCGCGCCTGGTCGCGCGTTTGGGCGACGACGGCGAACACCGGCTGTCCCAGAAAGCGGATCTCGCCGTCGCACAGGATGGGGTCGTCCGGCACCGCCGAGCCGCAGTCGTTGACGCCCGGGATGTCTTCGCCGGTGATGACCCTGACCACGCCGGGCATGGCGCGCACGGCATCCAGGTCCATTCCCAACAGCTTGCCGGCAGCCACCGGCGACAGGCCCAGCGCGCAGTGCAGTGTGCCGGCCAGCTCGGGAATGTCGTCGGCGTAGGTGGCGGTGCCGGTGACGTGCAGCACGGCCGACTCGTGCGGCAGGCTAATGCCCACGCGCGCGCCGGCGTCTTGCGCGCGGCTTTCGCCTTCGGTGTCCAGCCGATGTTCGAGGTTGGCGCGGTAGTCGGCAAAGGGCTGGGCCGGGCGCAGCAAATGGTCGATAACGGGCTTGTTCATGGTGATCTCCTTGAACCGCGGTTGCTGCCGCTTCAGGCCGTGGCGTGCGGCAGGACGCTGAACACGCTGGTGTCGCCGGGCGCCAGCGGCGCGTCGGAGCGGGTTTCCAGCCACAGGCGCTCGATCAGGTTTTGCGCCACCTGCAGGCGATAGCCGTCGCTGGCGCGCATGTCGGTCAGCGGTTGATAGTCCTGCTTCATGGCCTGCTGGGCGGCGCGCACGCTGGCCTGTGTCCAGGGCTGGCCCAGCAGGGCGGCCTCGGCGTGGGCGGCGCGCTTGACGATGCCGGCCATGCCGCCGTAGGCCAGGCGGATGCTCTTGACCTTGCCGCCATCCACTTCGATTGCCATGCCGGCGCACAGCGCCGAGATGTCGCAGTCAAAGCGCTTGCTGATCTTGTAGCCACGCACCTGGCGTTTGAAGGCGGCCAGCGGCACGGCCACGGCCTGCACGAACTCGCCGTCCTGCAGGGCGTTCTTCATGTAGTCCAGATAAAAGTCGGTCAGCGGCATGCGGCGCACCGCGGCGCCCTTGCGCAGTTCGATCTGCGCATCCAGCGCCATCAGGATGGGGGGCGAATCGCCGATGGGCGAGCCGTTGGCCACGTTGCCGCCCATGGTGCCGGCGTGGCGGATGGGCGGCGAGGCAAAGCGCAGCCACACGTCGGTGAGCTGCGGCGCGCGCTGCACCAGGGCGCGCCAGGCGTCCTCCAGCGAGGCAGCCGCGCCGATCCACAGCTCGTCACCGCACTCTTCGACGCGCTGCAAATCGGCCACGCGGCCGGTGTAGATCAGATCGCCCACGTCGCGAAACTGCTTGTTGACCCACAGGCCCACGTCGGTGGAGCCGGCCAGGATGCGCGCCTGGGGCTTGGCCAGGCGCAGGGCGGCCAGTTCGTCGGCGCTGCGCGGGGCGTGGAAGTGGTTGGTGCGCTCGCCCTGCGGCGTGCGGGTGGCGGCGGTGTAGTCCAGCGCGGCGGGGGCCTTCAGGCCCTCGAGGGCGCGCACCACGGCGGCACGGTCGAGCCGCACGGCGGGCAAATCGAACATGCGCTGGCCGGCGTCGAGAATGGGGCGATAGCCGGTGCAGCGGCACAGGTTGCCCGACAGGTCATCGGCCAGCTGCTGGCGCGACGGACGGGTGCCGGCCTGCTGGTGCGCCTCGTAGGTGGACCACATCGACATCACGAAGCCGGGGGTGCAAAAGCCGCACTGCGAGCCGTGGCACTCGACCATGGCCTGCTGCACGGGGTGCAGGTCGGCGTCGTGGGCCCGCGCGGCCTGCTTGTCCTGGCCCAGCGCCTGCAAATCCTCCACCGTGAACAAGGCCTTGCCGTCGAGCGTGGGCAGGAACTGGATGCAGGCGTTGACGCTGGCGAGCTGCAACTGGCCCTGGGCGTCCAACTCGCCCAGCACCACGGTGCAGGCGCCGCAGTCGCCCTCGTTGCAGCCTTCCTTGGTGCCGGTGGCGCGCTCGCGCTCGCGCAGCCAGTCCAGCACGGTGCGCGTGGTCGGCTCGCCGGTGACGGTGACCACGGCGCCGCGGTGGAAAAAGCGGATGACTTGAGAGGGCGTGGCGGCGGATGTTGGATGGGTCATGGCGAATCTCCCGGTCAAGGGCACGGGCGCAACTTGGCGCCTGGCGGGCTATGCCGCAATGGTGCGCCTTTCTTTTGCATCGTGGCATATCGGATGTTCCATATCCGACATGTTGCGGGCCGCATAACACCCGGGTTAACCCGGACAATGGGCGGCGGATTGCGCCGTTTTCGGCAGGGTTTGCGGCCGGGCGCCCGGCCCGGGGGGCGCCATCAGCAGCAGCTGCGCGGCGGTGGCCACGGCAATCACCTCGGGCTCCTTGCCGGTGATGCCGGGGATGCCGATGGGGCAGGTGATGCGCGCCTGCTCGGCCTCGCTGAAGCCGCGCGCCGACAGACGATGGCGAAACGTGGCCCACTTGGTCTTGCTGCCGATCAGGCCGACGTAGGGCAGGTCATCGCGCTCGCGCAGGCGCTCCAGGCAGGCGATCACGATGTCCAGGTCTTCGGCATGGCTGAAGCTCATGATCAGCACGCGGCTGCCGGGCGGCAAATCGTGCACGGCGGCTTGCACCGGGTCGCTGTATTCGGTGCGCACCGATGCCGGCAGCGCGGCCGGAAACACCTGGTCGCGGCTGTCGATCCAGCACACGGCATAGGGCAGGGTGCACAGCACCCGCACGAGGGCGTGGCCCACGTGGCCGCCGCCGAACAGGGCCAGTGGCGTCAGGCGCGCTTGCAGGCGCTGGCGCAGCGCCGGTGCGTCGGCGGCGCTGATCCGCTCGAAGCGCAAGAACACCATGCCGCCGCAGCACTGCCCCAGGCTGGGGCCCAGTGGGTAGCGCCGCACCTCGCCGTGGCGCGGGGCGCTCGTGTCGCCGGCCAGCAGGGCGCGCGCCTCGGCGATGGCCTGGTATTCCAGCTGGCCGCCGCCGATGGTGGCGCTCAGGGCATCGGGCCAGACCACCATCCAGGTGCCGGCCTCGCGCGGGGCCGAGCCGCGCGTTTCGGCCACCTGCACCAGCACGCCGACGCCGCGGTGCAGCCGCTGCAAACATTCGTCCAGCGCCGAGGTCGTGGTCATGCGCGCATTGTGCCGCGGTTGGAACCGAGGGATCGAATCGCAGGGGCCCGCGATCCGGTTCAGGCTGAAGCGGGCGCGGGCGTGCATTCGCCCCGTTGGTCGCTAACCATGCAAGGCATCCACGGTTTCGTGCTCCCGCAACCATCGCGCGCGGCGCTCGAACAGCAGGGGCACGGCGCGATTGGCCTGGGCAATGGTGTCGGCCAGATCGCCCGAGAGCAGCTTGCCGTCGTCCACCACGATGCGCCCGGCCACCATGGTCAGGGTCACGTCACCGCCTTGCACCGCATGCACCAGGTTGTGATGCAGATTGCCGCCGGCGCCGCCCAGCAGCGGCGTCATGCGCGGCGTGTCGGTGCGCACGGCAATCAGGTCGGCGGCCTTGCCCACTTCGATTGATCCGATGGTTTGATCCAGCCCGAGCGCGCGCGCGCCACCGATGGTGGCCATGCGGCACACCGACCACGCATCCAGCGCGGCGGCGTCCAGGCGCGACAGCTTGGCCAACAGCGACGCGGTTTTCATCTCCTCGAACATGTCGAGATTGTTGTTCTCCTTCTCGCCATCGGTGCCCAGCCCCACGGCAATGCCGCGGGCCAGCATGGCCTCGACCGGCGCCGCGCCGCTGGCCAGCTTCATGTTGCTGACCGGGTTGTGGGCCACGCCGACACGCTTTGCGGCAAGAAGATCCATTTCGTCTTCGGAGGTCCAGACACAATGCGCCAGCAGCACCCGATGCGCATCGAGCAAGCCAAACTCCTGCAGCGCCTGAATCGGCCGCATGCCGTATCGCCGCTGGGTTTCTTCGACGTCGAACTGGCTTTCGTTGCTGTGCGTGTGAAAGCCGACCCGGTGGCGGCGGCTCATCTCGGTGCAACGGCGCCAGGCCTCGGGCGTGGCGTAGAACATGTGCTCCAGGCCGACCCAGACGTGAACGCGGCCATCGGCGCGGCCATGCCAGCGCTCGATCAATGCCTCGTTGGTGTCCAGCGTCTCGAAGTAGTCGTGCTGGGGGTGTTCGGCCACGTAGGGCACCAGGACGGCGCGGATGCCCAGATCGCTGGCGGCGCGCGCGCTGCCTTCCATGTGGCGCCACATGTCAACGACGGTGGTCGTGCCCGACAGCAGCGCTTCGGCATAGCACAGGCGCGAGGCGAGTTCAGCCTCTTCGGCGTTGACGACGCGGTGCATCGGATCGATGTGCTGGCGCAGCCATTCCCACACGGGCAGGCCCTCGGCCGTGCCGCGCAGCAGGCCCGAGTGCGCATGCGTGTTGATGAGACCCGGCATCAACAGTCGGTTGGCCAGCCGTCGCACGGGTGCGGCAGGATGCTTGCCTGCGACTTCGGCAATGGAGCCGGTCGCGGCGATGCGGCCGTCCTGGTCGATCAAGACGGCCCCTTGCTCGATGATGCGGTTGTCGGCGTCCATCGTGAGCAGGTGGTCGGCGTGCAGGATTTGGGCGGTCATTGTGGGTGTCTCTTTCGAAAGTCAACAGGTCGGGCGCCTGCCAGCGCAGCGTCGCGGGCGGCTGCCGGCCGCATGATGGGTCGCAGACCTGCGTGCGGCCCGCGCCGCCGCGGCAGCCATTCGTTTGGCGCCGAAAAGCTGATCATGCGCGCATTGGGGGCGCGGCGCATGGCCGTGGCGGATGCGCCGAGCCGCGACGCCGGTCAATCAACGCGCGCGCCGGAAGCCTTGACCACCGGCGCCCAGGCCTCGACCTCGGCGTGGATGAAGCGGTTGAAGTCCTGCGGGCTGTTTTTTTCGACCACGGCGCCCAGCTTGGCGTAGGCCTGCATGACCTCGGGCTTGTCAAACGCCAGGTTGACCGTGTCGTTGATCTTGTTCAACACGGCCTTGGGGGTGCCTTTGGGGGCCACCAGGCCGAACCAGGAGGTCACGTCGAATGGCGCCACGCCGCTTTCCTCCATGGTGGGCACGTCGGGTGCCGAGGGCGAGCGCTGTTTGGTGGTGACGGCCAGCGCGCGCAGCTTGCCGCCTTGCACGTGCGGCCAGGCCGAGATCATGTTGTCGAACATGTACTGCACCTGCCCGCCCATCAGGTCGGTCAGCGCCGGCGCGCTGCCCTTGTAGGGCACGTGCACGGCGTGGGTGCCGGTGCGCACCTTGAACAGTTCACCCGCCATGTGGATGGAGGTGCCGCTGCCCGACGAAGCGTAGGACACCTTGTCGCCCTGGGCCTTCAGCCAGGCGATGAATTCAGGCACGGTTTTCGCCGGCACGTTGGGGTTGACGACCAGGATGTTGGGCATCTTGGCGCACAGGGCAACGCCGTCGAAGTCGCGCTCGAGCTTGAACCGGGCGTTGGTGTAGAGCGTCTGGTTGATGGTGCTGGTGACGGCCATCATCAGCAGCGTGTAGCCGTCGGGCTCGGCCGCGCGCACCTGGTCGGTGGCGATGTTGCTGCCACCGCCGGGCTTGTTGTCGACGATGAAAGGCTGGCCCAGCGCCTCGGTCAGCTCCTTGGCCATCAGGCGCGCCACGATGTCGGTGGTGCCGCCGGCGGAAAACCCGACGACGACGCGCACCGGCTTGGCGGGCCAGGCGCCTTGCGCACGCGCGCCCAGGGCGCTGGCGGCCAGCAGGCCAAGGCCGGCCTGGGTGATGTGACGGCGGGTGAGGGGGCGGGAATAGGGCATCGAGGTGTCTCCGTGTGTGATTTGTCAAGAAGCCTCAATGTAGCGGCACCGCGGCCCAGGTCGAACCGCGGTTTTCCCGCCCCCCGCTTTTCCATGACGATGGAGCCTACGTGCGCTTGCGCGGGGAGCGGTTGAAGCCCATGGGCCCCACGGCCGCGAAGCAGGCCATGCCCGCGATCGCCGTGGCCGGGGTTTCCCCGGTCACTGGCGATGCCCCCGGCAAGGGGGAAGGCGAAACATCGCGCAGCGAGTGGAGATTGGGGGGCGCCCTTTCACCGCACGTAAGCCGTCTCGCCATGGCTGGCAATGTCCAGGCCCTGGCGCTCGTCTTCCTCGCTCACGCGCAGGCCAAACACCAGATCGGCGATCTTGAAGGCGATGAACGCCGCCACGCCCGACCACACCACGGTCATCAGCACGCTCTTGGTCTGCACCCACACCTGCTGGGCCATGGCAAAGTCCGCGCCCTGCGCGCCGCCCAGGGCGGGCGCGGCAAACACGCCGGTCAGGATGGCGCCGACGATGCCGCCCACGCCGTGCACGCCGAAGACGTCGAAGGCGTCGTCCACGCGCAGCATGCGCTTGAGCCCGCCCACACCCCACAGGCAGACCACGCCGGCCACCGCGCCGATGACGATGGCGCCCATGGGGCCGACAAAACCGGCCGCCGGCGTGACCGCCACCAGGCCAGCCACGGCGCCTGAGGCCGCGCCCAGCATCGAGGCCTTGCCCTTGTGCAGCGCCTCGGCCGCGCTCCAGGACAGCGTGGCCGCCGCCGTGGCCAGCACAGTGGTGACGAAGGCCAGGCCGGCCTGGCCGTTGGCCGCGCCGGCCGAGCCGGCGTTGAAGCCGAACCAGCCCACCCACAGCAGCGAGGCGCCCACCATGGTCAGCGTCAGGCTGTGCGGCGCCATCGCCTCGCGGCCAAAGCCGATGCGCTTGCCCACCATGTAGGCGCCCACCAGCCCGGCCATGCCGGCGTTGATGTGCACCACGGTGCCGCCGGCAAAGTCCAGCGCGCCGTCCTTGGCCAGCAGGCCGCCGCCCCACACCATGTGGGCGATCGGCACGTAGCTGAGGGTGAACCACAGCACCGCGAACAGCAGCACCGCCGAAAAGCGCGCGCGCTCGGCAAAGGCGCCCACCGTCAGCGCCACCGTGATGGCGGCGAAGGTGCCCTGGAAGGCCAGAAACACGTATTCGGGGATGGTGGGCAGCGCGCCGAAGGTTTCTTGCGTGACACCCTTCAAGAACAGCTTGTCCAGGCCGCCGAAGAAGTTGCCCTCGCCGCTGAAGGTCAGGCTGTAGCCATAGATGGCCCACAGCAGCGTGATGAGCGAGAAGATGACGAACACCTGCACCAGCACGCTCAGCATGTTCTTGCTGCGCGCCAGACCGCCATAGAACAGCGCCAGGCCGGGGATGGTCATCAGGATCACCAGCAGGGTCGAGGTCAGCATCCAGGCGGTGTCGCCCGAGTTGAGCGCGGGTGCGGGAGCGTCGGCGGCAAAGGCGGGCAAGGCCAGCAGCAGGGCGAGCGAGAGAAGAATTCGTTTCATGATTTTGCGGTCCTCTGGGCGTGCCATCAAATGGCTTCGGTGCCGGTCTCGCCGGTGCGGATGCGGATGACCTGCTCGAGCGAGGTGACGAAAATCTTGCCGTCGCCGATCTTGCCGGTGCGCGCGCCTTGCTCGATGGCCTCGATCACGCGCTCCAGATCGCCGTCGGCCACGGCCGCCTCGATGCGGATCTTGGGCAAGAAGTCGACCACGTATTCCGCGCCGCGGTACAGCTCGGTGTGGCCCTTCTGCCGGCCGAAGCCCTTGACCTCGGACACCGTGAGGCCCGAGGCGCCGACGGCGGCCAGGGCTTCGCGCACCTCCTCGAGCTTGAAGGGTTTGATGATGGCGGTCACCAGTTTCATGTCGCTTCCTTTTTGATAGCTTGTTGCGCTTGTTGGGCGGGCGCTGGAGTGGCTTTTTTCTTAAAACGAATACTTCAGGCCCAGCATCAGCGCCGGCTTGCCCGTAAAGCGCCCCGAGGGCGTGACGTACAGCGCCTTGTCGGCATTGGTGCCCACCACGGCGGCACTGGCCGACAGCCCGTTGCCGAAGTCCTTGTTCAGCGTCAGCGCGTAGTCCGTGTAGGCCAGCGCGCCGTTGTGGCGCACGCCCTGGCGGCCGACGTGCGGCACCACCGACCAGCCGTCGCCCAGGTCGAAGTTGGCGCTCAGGTCCAGGTAGCCGCTGCCCTTGCTGTCGGCCACGCCGAACAGGTTGGTCAGCGCGTGCGAGTACTTCAGCGTGACCATTTCCCAGGTCAGCGCGCCGTAGATCTCGGTGGTGTTGGGGCTGACGGCCAGCTGCGCGCTGGGGTACTGGTAGCGCAGCAGGCCGACGTCATAGCCGATGGGGCCGGCGCTGCCCTTGTAGCCGCCGTACACGTCCCATTCCATCGGCGCGTCGCCGCCGCCGTCCTTGATCCAGCGGATCGACGACAGCCAGGTGCCCACGTACAGGCCACTTGAATGGCTGTAGTCCGCCCCCGCGCTGACGGCGGGCTTCAGGCGGCTTTGCGAGATGCCGCGGTAGCGGTAGTCGCTGGTGATGCCGACGTTGAAGCTCAGGCTGTGCTCGGGCGTGACGGCCGGCGCGGCCGGCGCGGGCGGCTCGGCCGTCTGCGCCAACGCGCCAAGGCTGGCGCCGAGAAGGCCGGCGGCCAGCAAAGGGGAAATCAAGGGGTGCGAACGATGGGGCAAGGCCTCTCTCCTGAAGTTGAAATGGCGGATGCAAGGCTTCAAGCAGGAAGCGTGCCAGATCAAATCCCGGAGCACGCGGCGGCGCTGCGACGCAGGCACGGCGTGCGGGCGCGGTTTGGTTGTGGGCCTTGGATGCCCCGGTTCAGGGCGTGCGCACCAACCGGCGGCGCACCACGGGCGTGCATGGCTGTGCACGTTTGCGTGCAGGCCGGGGCCGGCGTTGCGCCGGCCCTGAGGCTGAATCAGTCTTCCAGCCCCAATTCCTGCATCTTGCGCGTGATGGTGTTGCGCCCGATGCCCAGCTTTTGCGCCGCCTCGGCGCGGCGGCCGTGGGTGAGGGCCAGGGCGGCGCGCAGCAGCTCGCCCTCGAAGCGGTCGGCCAGGTGCTTCCACACGTCGGGCTCGCCGGCCTGCAGGCGCGCGCGGGCCTCGTGGGCGAGGGCGGCTGCCCAGTCGGCGGGCGTGCCTGCCTCGGTGAATCCGCTTGCGACCGGAGCGGCCGGCGCGGCACGGGCCTCGGCGGGCGCAGTGGCTGGCGCGAGCGTGCTGACAGGCGTGGCGGCGTGCAGTGGCGCCGCACCAAACAGGTCGGCCGGCAAATCCTCGCTCTGGATCAACTGTGTGGGCGCCATCACCGTCAGCCAGCGGCACAGGTTTTCGAGCTGGCGCACGTTGCCGGGGTAGTCGAATGCGGCCAGGCGCGCCAGCGCCGTGTCGGCGATACGCTTGGGTTCCACGCCCAGCTCCTGCGCGCTGCGCGCCAGGAAGAAGCGCGCCAGCTCGGGGATGTCCTCGCGGCGCTCGCGCAGCGGCGGCAGGCGCAGACGGATGACGTTCAGGCGGTGGTACAGGTCTTCGCGAAAACTGCCGCCCTTCACGCGCTCTTCCAGGTTCTGGTGGGTGGCGGCGATGATGCGCGCGTCCACCTTCAGCGGCTGGTGGCCGCCCACGCGGTAGTACTGGCCGTCGCTCAGCACGCGCAGCAGGCGCGTCTGCAAGTCGAGCGGCATGTCGCCGATCTCGTCCAGAAACAGCGTGCCGCCGGCGGCCTGCTCGAAGCGCCCGCGCCGCGTGGCCTGTGCGCCGGTGAAGGCGCCGCGCTCGTGGCCGAACAGCTCGCTTTCCAGCAGATCCTTGGGCACCGCCGCGGTGTTGATGGCGACGAAAGGGCCTTGCGCACGCCGGCTGTGGCGGTGCAGGGCCAGCGCCACCAGTTCCTTGCCGGTGCCGCTGGCGCCGGTGACCAGCACCGTGGCCTGGCTCTGGCTCAGGCGGCCGATGGCGCGAAACACCTCCTGCATGGCCGGCGCCTGGCCCAGCATCTGCGGCATCCCGGCGCTGCCGGGCTCGGCGGCGTCCACGGGCCGGCTTTCGCCCACGGCGCGGCGGATCAGCTCGACCGCCTTGGCCACGTCGAAGGGCTTGGGCAGGTATTCAAACGCGCCGCTCTGAAAGGCGCCGACGGCGCTGTCCAGGTCGGTGTAGGCGGTCATGATGATGACGGGCAGCGCGGGCTGGCGTTGCTTGACTTCGGCCAGCAGCTCGATGCCATTGCCGCCGGGCATGCGGATGTCGCTCACCAGCACCTGCGGTGCGTCGCCCGCGTCCAGCGCGGCGATGACCTCGCGCGGATCGGTGAACAGGCGCACCGGCAGTTGCTCGCGCTCGAGCGCACGTTGCAGCACGAAGCGGATGGATTGGTCGTCGTCGATGACCCAGATGGGTTTCATGGGGGCTCCAGGTTTTCAGCGTACCGGAATCAGCAGGGTAAACCGCGTCGATCCGTCCGCGCTCTCGTGTTCGATCGTGCCCTCGTGCTGCTGCACGAAGGTCTGCGCCAGCGCCAGCCCCAGGCCGGTGCCGCCTTCGCGCCCGGACACCAGGGGCTGGAAGATGCGCTCGCGCAAATCCGCCGGCACGCCAGGGCCGTTGTCTTGCACCTGCAGCTCGATGGCCAGCTTGAAGCGCTGGTGGCCGATGGTGACCTGGCGCGCCACGCGGGTGCGCAGGGTGATGGCCGCGTCGCCCTGGGCGATGCGCCCGGCCAGCGCCTGCGCGGCGTTGCGCACGATGTTGAGCAGCGCCTGGATCAGGCGCTCGCGGTCGCCGCGCAGCTCGGGCAGCGAGGCGTCGTAGTCGCGCAAGATGGCGAGGCCGCGCGGAAACTCGGCCAGCACCACCGAGCGCACGCGCTCGCAGATTTCGTGGATGTTGACCTCGCCCAGCACCAGCGCGCGCTGGTGCGGCGCCAGCAGGCGGTCCACCAGCGCCTGCAGGCGGTCGGCCTCGTGGATGATGACGTCGGTGTACTCGGCCGATTCGGCGAAGTGGCGCGCGCTCGCCTCCATCGCCAGCAGTTGCGCCGCGCCGCGGATGCCGCCCAGGGGGTTCTTGATCTCGTGTGCCAGGTTGCGCAGCAGCTCCTTTTGCTCGCGCGCCAGGCGGTGCGTGCGCTCCTCGCGGTCTTGCCGGCTCTGCTGCTCGATCTCGGTCATCTCCACCAGCACGCTGGCGCCGGCGCCGCCGCGCTCCAGTGGGCTGACGACGACGTGCACCGGCAGCGGGTGCGCACCCGGCGCGGGGCCGTGCAGCGTGGCCTCGAAGCGGCTGACGATGAGCTGGCCCGTGCGCTGCAGCGCGCCCAGCAGCGGCGCCGGGTCGACAAACCAGTCGGTGGCCTGACCCTGCACCAGCTTGCGCCGCGACTGGCACAGCGCGTTTTCCAGCGCCGAATTGACCAGCTCGCAGCGGCCGTCCGCGCGCACCACGGCTACCAGCGTGCACAGCAGGTCGAAGGCCTCGGGGGCGAGGGGGTCGGGCGGGGTGCTCATCGAGGGATGAAAACAGCCGGACGCAGAGGACGCAAAGGAATCGCAAAGGACGCAAAAAATTCAAAAAATTGTGTCCTGCTCGGGTCGAACGTTTTTGAAATTTTTCGCGTCCTTTGCGTACTCTTTGCGTCCTCTGCGTCCGGTATTTGGGGCTTGCAGCAGCGCCTGCTGTCAAAGCTCCTTGACCAGCACCTGGCTGCGCCGATCCCAGTTGTACTTGCGCTTGCGCGCGTCGGGCAGCCAGTCCGGATCGACGGGCTGAAAGCCGCGCTTGATGAACCAGTGCATGGTGCGCGTGGTCAGCACGAAGATGCTTTTCAGGCCCATCAGACGCGCGCGCTGCTCCACGCGCTTCAGGACCTTCTCGCCGTCGCCCTGGCCCTGGCTTTGCGGCGACACGGTGAGCGCCGCCATCTCGGCCGTGCCGGCGTCGGGGTAAGGGTAGAGCGCGGCGCAGGCAAAGATCACGCCGTCGTGCTCCAGCACGGTGTAGTTGCCGATGTCGCGCTCGATGTCGGTGCGGCTGCGCTTGACCAGGGTGCCGTCCTTTTCAAACGGCTCGATCAGCTGCAGGATGCCGCCCACGTCGTCGGCGTCGGCCTCGCGCAGGCTCTCCAGCTTTTCGTCCACCACCATGGTGCCGATGCCGTCATGCACGTACACCTCCAGCAGCAGCGAGCCGTCGGTGGCGTAGGGCACGATGTGGCTGCGCTCCACGCCGTGCTCGCACGCACTGACGCAGTGGCGCAGGTAAAAGCTGTCGTCGGCGGGCTGCTCGGCCGCGGGCAGACGCGCCAGCAGGGCGCGCGCCTCGGCCAGCGGGATCTCGGTGTCGATCGGGTTGTCGTCCGATGCCGGCTCGCCCGGGCGCATGCGCAGGCCGGGCGTCTCGGTCACGAACAGCAGCTTGTCGGCCTGCAGCGCCGTCGCCACCGAGGTGGCCGTTTCTTCCATCGCCAGGTTGAAGGCCTCGCCCGTGGGCGAAAAGCCGAAGGGCGAGATCAGCACCATCGCGCCGCCGTCCAGCGAGCGGCGAATGCCCGCCACGTCCACCTTGCGCACCACGCCCGTGCTCTTGAAGTCCACCCCGTCGATGATGCCCATGGGCCGCGCGGTGATGAAGTTGCCCGAGATCACCCGCACCGTGGCCCCCGCCATGGGCGTGTTGGGCAGGCCCTGGCTGAAGGCCGCCTCGATCTCGAAGCGCAGCTGCCCCGCGGCCTCCTGCGCGCAGTCCAGCGCCACGGCGTCGGTGATGCGCTGGCCGTGCGAATAGTGCGCCGGGTGGCCCTTGATCTGCAACTGCTCATTGACCTGCGGGCGAAAGCCGTGCACCAGCACCACCTTGACGCCCATGCTCTGGATCAGCGCCAGGTCGGTGGCAATGGCGGCCAGCTTGCCCGCCGCAATCGCCTCGCCCACCAGGCCCACCACGAAGGTCTTGCCACGGTGCATGTGGATGTAGGGCGCGACCGAGCGAAACCAGGGCACGAAGGTGAAGTTGAAAACAGTCGACATGGGCGGAAGTAGTGGGAGGAGGGCGCCTGCAAGCGCAGATCCGGGCGGGCGCAAGGATAACGCGCGCGGGCAGTGCCGGTTTGTCCACCGGGCGAGCCGCCGCTGCGTTGAATGGACTTGAACATTTTGAAAGGGTTCACCATGAAACCGTCCACTCTGGCCGCTTGCGGCCTGGCCGCCGTTCTGGCCTTCTCCTCGGGCGTGGCCAGCGCCAAGGGGTGCATCAAGGGGGCGGCGGTGGGCGCGGTGGCCGGCCACTATGCCGGACACCATGCCGTGCTGGGCGCCGTCGGCGGCTGCTTTGCCGGGCGGCACATCGCCAAAACCAAGGCGGCCGAACAAAAAGCCGCCCAGCAGCGGGCCGGGCAGGGTGACGCGGCGCACGCGGGCACATTGCAAACCGCCGCGCCAGCCCATTGAAAGGCCGCGCGGCCGCGGCGCCGCGACGAGGTTCCCGTCGGCCATGGGTCAAAATCCGCAGCGCGAACGTGCTCGCGCGGCAGCTCCAGGCCGCGTCTTTTGTGAACCTCATGGCCTTGATGAATTCCCCGACAACCGACCCTGCCGCCGCTACCGTGGGCCAGCTCATCGCACGCGGCGCGGCGCAGCTGGCTGACGCCGGCGTCGCCTTTGGCCACGGCACCACCAACGCCCGTGACGAAGCCGCCTGGCTGGTGCTGTGGTGCCTGGGCCTGCCGCTGGACAGTCCCTTGGGCGATGAACCGGATTCAATGGAAAATCAGGCTGTAGCGCCCGCCAGTCAAGCGCAGATAGCTACTCTTTTCGAAGCGCGCATCGCCACCCGCAAGCCCGCCGCCTACCTCACGCGCGAGGCCTGGCTGGCCGGCGTGCCATTTTACGTGGACGAGCGCGCCATCGTGCCGCGCAGCTTCATTGCCGAGCTGCTGGCCGACGGCAGCATCGATCCGTGGTTGTCCGACCAGACGCGCCACGTGCTCGATTTGTGCACCGGCAACGGCAGCCTGGCCTGCCTGGCCGCCATGGCCTGGCCCGAGATCGCCGTGACCGGCGCCGACATTTCAAGCGACGCGCTGGCCGTGGCGCGCATCAACGTGGCCAAGCACGGCTTGCAAGAACGCGTGCGGCTGATCGAGTCCGACGGCCTGGCTGCGTGCCCGGGCCCCTGGGATCTAATTTTGTGCAACCCGCCCTACGTCAATGCCGACAGCATGGCGCGCCTGCCCGACGAATACCGCGCCGAGCCCGAGCTGGCCCTGGCCGGCGGGGCGGACGGCATGGACTTCATCCGCCGCCTGTTGGCCGACGCGCCCGCGCGCATGAGCGAGGACGCCGTGCTGGTGCTGGAGATCGGCAACGAGCGCGCGCACTTCGAAGCCGCCTTTGCCGAGCTGCCCGTGTTCTGGCTGGAGACCAGCGCCGGCGCCGACCAGGTGCTGCTCATCACGCGCCAAGCCTTGCTGGGCCTGCCCGGCGGGGCCGGCGGGTGAGTGGCGCACCAGCCTACTGGCGACCCATCAGATGGCGCGCCACGGCCTCGTAGGCCGGCAGCGAGGTGGCGTCGTTGGCGCTGTTGGCGGCAATGGGGTGCGAGGCAAAGCGCACGATCACCATCTCTGCCGCCGGGTCGATGTAGATGGTTTGCCCATGCACGCCGCGCGCCGCAAAGGCGCCGTGCGCGTTGGCGGTGTGCCACCACATGTCGCGATAGGACCAGCCGGGCAGTTCGGGGTGGTCCGACTTGGCAAACGCCGCCTGGCTGCCGCCGCGGGCGATGTCTTCGATGGCGCGGGCGGGCAGGATCTGCTCGCCGTGCCAGCGGCCCTGGTTGCGAATCAGCTCGCCAAAGCGCGCCATGTCGCGCAAGCCGGCGTTGAAGCCGCCACCCGCAAAGGGCGTGCCCAGCTCGTCCACCGAGTAATAGGCGTCCTGCTCCATGCCGATCCGGCGCCATACGCGCTCGGCCAGCAGCTCGCCCACCGCCTTGCCGCTGGCCCGCGCGACGAGCCAGCCCATCACGTCGGCATTGGGGGTCTTGTAGCCAAATGCCTCGCCGTGCACGCCGCCCTTCTTGATCGTTTGCAGCGCCGCGTGGTAGCCGACGGGGCCCGCGTAGCCCTTGGGCTTGGGCAGGGGGTTGCCCGCGGCCGAGTATTGCCAGATCTCGGCCTTGGGGTCGGCGTAGTCCTCGCTGAACTGCAGCGCCGTGGTCATGTCCAGCACCTGCCGCACCGTCGCATCGCCAAAGGCCGAGTCCCTGAGCTCGGGGATGTAGTCGGCCACCCGCTTGTTCTCGTCCAGCGCGCCCTCGGCCACCAGCACCGCGCCCAGCGTGCCGGTGAGGGACTTGGTCACCGACATCGCGGCGTGCCTGCGGTCCGCCGCCAGTGCGCCGAAATACCTTTCATGGACGATGCGGCCCTGGTGCAGGATCACGATGCCATCGGTGTAGTTTTGCCAAAGCGATTCTTCCCACGTCATGTCCTTGTCCGCGTTTGTCGGGCGGAACGCGATGGCATCGATGCGTGGATCGAGGCGGTAAGGCAGCGGATCGGGCGCGCGCAGGCCGCGCGACACGTTGACCACGGGCATGAACTCGCTCATGTGCACCACGCTCCAGCGCATGGCCGGAAACTCGAAGAACGAGCCATCGGCAAAGCGCAGCTGCCGGTCCTTCGGCGGCGGAAAGCCCTGCATCCAGCCCATGCGCACGGGATCGCTTTGCTGCGCCGACAGCACCGGCTTTTCTGCCTCGGCCGGGCTGGGCATCGAAAAGCCCGCCACGGCCAAGGCAAGGGCCGCGCCAAGGGCGGATCGGTGAAGAAGCGGGTTGACGGTGCGTTGCATCGAGGTCGTCCAATCGGATGTCCGGGGCAAGCCCCATTCTGACCGTGCGGGACAAGCGACGGGCCTGCAACGGCGGCGTTGGGCGCGTGTCATACAGGCTCATTGCAGCGCCTGTTCAATTCACAGTACAATGCGCGGCTTCGGACGACTGATCGTCAGACGAAATCGGGCTCTTAGCTCAGTTGGTAGAGCAGCGGACTCTTAATCCGTTTGTCGTAGGTTCGACCCCTACAGGGCCCACCAGATACCCCCCAAGAAACCGTGCTGCAAAATATGCAGCACGGTTTTTTCATGCCCGGCCGGGGCAGGCGATGCGCGGCGACTTCGGCGCGGACGGCTGCGGCGCCATGGGCCGGCTTCTTGCCCCGTGGTGTCACTGGCCGAACAGGCGGACAACGGAGCCGCCGCCATGAACCTTGACGATCTGGCCGCTGACCCAGGCCGCCGCGGGCGAGGCGAGCCAGAGCATGGCGTTGGCGATGTCGCGCGGCTGTCCGGTCCGCCCGATCAGGTTGTCGGGGTGCTTGAGCCGCTCCTGCGTGGCGGCGTCGAGGCCCGCATCGCCGTAGCCCTCGGTCATCACCGTGCCGATCAGGATGGTGTTCACCCGCACCTTCTGCGCCAGCAGGTGGGCGATGGAGATCATCATCTGGTTCAGCGCCGCCTTGGCCGTGCCGTAGGCCAGGATGTCGTAGGCCGGCACGGCCGACGCGAACGAGCCCGAGTTGGTGATGCTGGGGTTCTCGGCCTTCAGCAGGTGCGGCAGGCAGGCCATCGACATGCGATAGGCGCTGACGGTGTTCAGCCGGTAGGCATTGACCAGTTCCTCTTCGGTGATCGCCGTCGGGTCGGCGTGGCGCGGGCCCCGGCCCACGTTGTTGACGAAGGTCGAGATGCCGCCGAAGGCTTCGACGGTCGCCTTGACCAGCGCGTCGATGTCGTCCTTGTTCGTCACGTCGCAGGCCATTCCCAGGCAGCGGCCACCGGTCTCGTCCGCGATGCGCTTCGCCGTGGCCTTGACCTTGTCGCCCTGAAGGTCGGCGATCATCACGTTCGCGCCGGCGCCGGTGAGCGTTCTGGCGATGCCCGCGCCGATGTTCTGGGCGCCGCCGGTGACAACGACGTTGTGGCCGTCCATGTGGAAATCGGCGAACGCGTCGAATGAGGGGGTCATTGGCTCGCTCCTTTTGGTTTGCCGCGTGCCGGGGCTGCCCGGGTCGGCCGGTGCTCCGGACGGTCTCAGCGTCTCAGTCGAGCTCCTGCACGCCGCCGCCCGAGACCGTCAGGATCTGGCCGCTGATCCAGGCCGCCGCCGGCGAGCACAGGAACAGCGCGGCGTTGGCCATGTCCTGCGGCTCGCCCAGCCGGTGGATGGGGGTGTGGGCCAGCATCCTGGTCTCGATCGCCTCGGTCAGCACCGAGCGCAGCGCGTCGGTGCGGGTGGCGCCCGGGGCGACGCCGTTGACCCGGATGTTTTTCGGTCCGAGGTCGAACGCGATGTTGCGCACCAAGTGACTGGTGGCGGCCTTGGACGAGGCGTAGGCCGCCATGCGCTGGTTCTTGTTTTCGGCCGCCATCGAGGTGATGGCGAGGATCGAACCGCCGCCGGCCTTTGCCATCTCGGACGCTGTCAACTGGGCCAGGCGGAACAGCGAAAAGACGTTCAAGTCGAACGCGCGGCGAAAATCCGGCATCGGCATGTCGAAGGGCTTGGGCCCGCCGCCGCCGGCGTTGCTGACCAGGATCGTCAGCTTGCCGAATGCCTGCACGGTTGCGGCAGTCAGGCCGGCCAGATCGCTTTCCTTCGTCACGTCGCACGCCGTGGCGGCCGCCTTGCCGCCTCGGGCCTTGATCTCGTCGGCCACGGCCTGCGCGGCCCCTGCATTCAGGTCGCTGACCATGACCGCCGCGCCGGCGGCCGCAAAGGTCTCGGCAATCGCGCGACCGATGCCGGCACCGGCCCCGGTGACCACGGCAACCTGGCCGGCGAGCGTGAAATCCGCTGGGTGATACATCCCATTGTTCTCCGTTTGATGGGGGTCATCCGGCTTTCGGCGGGACGGTGCTGACGGGGCCTGTGCGGCGTTCAAGCCAGCGGGACGAAGCGGATGCCAAAACGCCCATCCCGCCGTTGCGCCTGCCCGGTGGCCTTGCGGGCGACCGGCTTGCAGTCTATGCCGGCCGATCATGCTTTGACGCAAGCCCCTTGTTTCAACGTTGCAATCGCCGGCATCGATCGCGGCCCGCCGCGACGCATTGGGTCAGCGCCTGCCTGGGCGCCCATGGCGGTTGGCGCATTGACGCCAAATCCAAAGAATCAGGAAGGCCGCTGCACTCCACGCCAGTCACGAGCCAACCCAAACCAGCACGAGCGTTGCAAGAAAAGCAGCCAGGCTCAGCGGATCGATGCTGACTCCCAGCCATCCGAGCGGCACAGTCAGCAGCACGCCGAGCCTGAGTACCCACTCCGCGCCGAAAAACACGCCAGCGGCCAGCGCCAGCGCGCCCATCGCAAGCGATGGCCAGAGCAGTCTTGTGCGTCGCATCGACAAACTGGCAGCACCATCAAGCCGCGCCGCGAGGTCCCGCGGGCGAACCGGCGAGGGCGTAGATGTAGGCATCGATCGCAGCCCCGCTCGCCAGCGTCGCCGTGACGAGCACACGCTCGTAGCCCGGCCCCTCGAAGTCGTCCAGGCGGCTCCAGTGCGCCGCCATCTCGGGCGAGCTGAAAACCAACCCGTGCACCTCGTCGCCAGCCTCGGACGGCACGATGCCCGGGTAGCCGGCCGCCGCGCCCCAGCCGTCCTGCACGAGCGTGCCCCGCACCGTCGCGGGCTCCCACGTGCCTGGCACGTCGGCGAGCACGTGCGCATTCGGCCGTCCCGGCGCCAACGTGCCGTAGACAAAGAGTCGGTCCGTCATGATGTCTCCAAAGCCAGCTGGCGCATTCGTAACAATGTTGATCTGACCCCATTTAAATTTGCGGCTTGCTGCGGCCGGATTTGAGGCGCGATCGCAGCGCCTTGCCTTCCAGGCGCCGCAGTTTGGAGGCATGCGTGGGCTGGGTGGCGCGGCGCACGGGGCGCACGTGGGTGGCATCGGCGATCAGCGCGTGCAACCGCGCCAGCGCCTCGGCGCGGTTGCGGGTGCGGCTGCGCGAGGTTTGCGCCTTGATGACGATGACGCCGTCCCGGGTGACGCGCTGGTCCTGCAAGGCCATCAACGTGTGCTTGACCGCCGGCGGAAGCGACGAGCGCCCGATGTCGAAGCGCAGGTGCACCGCGCTGGAGACCTTGTTGACGTTCTGCCCGCCCGGCCCCTGGGCGCGCACGTCGCTGAACTCGATTTCGTGTAGGGGGATGGGGCAGTGCATGGCGACGACATCGCGCGGCGCGGGGCCGATACGCGCTGCCCCGCGTTATACAACGCCAACGCGTGCACAACCGGCTCCCGGCTGCGCTCGTGCGGCGATCGCCCTGCGGCATGTAAACCGCGTAAGCTGCTGTAGCCAGGCCGACCATGATGCCGTCGAGGCAATACCATGGGCGGATCAAGCGCAACGCGCTATCAAATTTAAAGTTGGCACGGTGTCGGCGCGGCTTGCGGCCTGCCTTGGCGGGCCAGCGCCGCGCAGCCACTACAGCGCAAAGGATCGAGATGCCCGAGAAAGACCCCGTTGATTTCCATCCCCCGCGGCAGTCATCGTCGGCCTGGGTCGGCTGGGTCGTGCTGGCCGCGGCGGTGCTGGGTGCGGCGTGGTGGTTCGGGTGGCGGCCCGCCCACACGCCGGCGCCGCAGCCGGCGGCCGAGGCGTCGGCACCCGCGTCGACGCCCGACGATGGCGCGTCCGCCCCCATGGCCCAGGCCTCGGAGCCCGACCACCCCGTCGACGCGCTGGCCCCTGCCGACACCGCCTTGCCTGCCCTGGCCGATTCCGACGCCCAGGTGGCCCAGGCGCTGCGCCAGTTGCTGGGCGCGCAGCGCGTGGCCAGCTTTCTGCAACTGGACGGCTTTGTGCGCCGGACCGTCGCCACTGTGGACAACCTGGCGCAGCCCTACGCCCCCGCCCGCCTGTGGCCGGTGCAGCCCGCGCCCGGGCGCTTCGAGGTGGCCGGTGCCGCCGACGCGCCGACCCAGACCATCGCGCCCGCCAACGCCGCGCGCTACCACGCCTTCGTGGCCTTTGCCGAGAGCGTGCCGCTGGATGCCGCCGTCAAGCTCTACGCGCGGCTGTACCCGCTGTTTCAGACCGCGTACGAGGAGCTGGGCTACCCGGGGCGCTACTTCAACAACCGCCTGGTTGCCGTGCTGGACCACCTGCTGGCCACGCCCGTGCCCACCGGCCCCGTGGTCGTGCAGCTCACGCAGGTCAAGGGCGACGTCCCATCCACCCGGCCCTGGGTACGCTATGAATATGCCGACCCGGCGCTGCAGGCGCTGTCCAGCGGTCAGAAGATGCTGGTGCGCATGGGCCCCGACAACGCGCGCCGCCTGAAGGCCGTGATGACCGAACTGCGCCGCCGCGTGGCCACCGGCGCCGTGGCCAAGCCCAAGGCCGATTGAGCAGGAACGCCCAGGGGGGCGCGCCCGACCGCCGGCGGCCGCCCCCGCAGCGTCGCGATCGATTGCTGCGCTGCGGATCGTTCAAGATCGAGCGCCACGCCGCGCAACGGAATCGTTCAGCGATTCACTTCCGCGCTTTGCACTGAATCGGCACCATGCGACCGATTTCCACCGTCAGATCGGCGCCTTTGCCACGAATGGTGTTGGGGCCATTGGAGTAGATGAAGCCGGAGCCGCTGGGCTGCTGTGGCAGCTCGATGCTTTGCCCCTGGCGCACCAGCACGGCGCGGCCCTGCGAAAGAAAGAACCGGACCGACAGCTCTTCGCCATTGGTGCAGGCAAAGGCCACGTCCCGGCCGCCCGGCGCAGCGTCGGCGACGGGCGGCTTGGTGGCGCATGCGGCGGTGACGCAGGCGATGGCTGCTGCGACGATCAGTGCTTTCATGGGTTCTTTCCGGGTGGTTTGAAAAAAGGACTCGTGCGGCGTCAACGGGCTGCCGAAGTCGGGGCTCATGGCCCGCAAAGGGTCGGGCGAACAGGGGCGCGACGTCAGGCCGCACCGTGCCGCACCAGTACCATCAGGCACGCGCCCAGCAGCACCGCGCAAGCACCAAGGTCGGACACCATGGCAACGTTCTCCAGCCGGTTGCGGTGGCCCTGCACGGCATGCATGACCCCCGCCAGGCCGTAGAACACGCCGCCGGCAAACGCGCCGGCCAGCCGCCAGGACGGCAGCCACAGACTGAGCACGCCCACCAGCCCGATGGCGACGTTGGCAAAGCCGAGCTCACGCACCAGGATCAGCGACTCGTCCGACTTCAGGCCCAGAATCTCGCGCGCCGTGTAACGCGGCTGGGCCATCTGCTTGCAGCCGGCCAGCAGCAGGCGCCAGCCGACGGCCCAGAAGGCAAACCACTTGGCGACGAGCGCGGCATCGAGAGCCGCCCCGAAGTACAGCGACTCCGCCGCGATGCACAGCAGCGGCAGCAGGAGCATGAAGGTGCCGACGATGGCGTAGTACATGCGGATCGTGATCGCGGTGAGTGGGTGAGCGAATACCGGAAGGGCTGCGTTTTCGTCTCGTTTACGCTTTCGTCTGCCTGAACAGCCAGTTCCTTGCCGCCTTGATGTAGAAGAACTTGCGCGCCGAACCCATGTGATCGACACTCTGAAATGTCAGGAAAGTGATGTTGCCCCCTTTGGCAAGATGGCCATCGACCTGCGCGGTCAGTTTGTCCTGATCGCTCACCGGGAAGATCAGCGCAGGGTCCAGACGTTCGGTCGGGCGCGTCACTTTCGCCCCTGCCTGCTCCCACACCGGCAGGCATTTTTCATTCCACGCAGTGGCCTTGTTGTCCTCCGTACCGGTGATGATCAGCACGTTCTGGTGCGCCAGTGACACCACATCGCTCGGCCGTTGCTGCCCGGCGATGATGAGGCCGCCCGCGAAGGTTTCCGGGTGCTTGGCCATCAACCACAAAGAGGTCATCGCCCCCATCGACCAGCCGGTGCAATAGACGCGCTTCGGGTCGATTTTCAGCACCTTGTCGGCCCTGTCGGGCAGGTTTGGATTGCCATAGTTCCAGGTGTTCGAGAGCAGCTTTTCGACCAGCCGGTAGGTGTTCTCGACGTCGTAGGTGTGTTCCCAATAGTCGTTCATCGTCGTGCGCTCATAGCGCGGGGTGATGACGACGCATTCGTGGTGCTCCTGTTCTTCCGGCAGGCTCCAGATGCTGGCGATGCATTGTTCGGTCAGCGTTTGGGCGCAAGTGCCGTCATAGCTGGTGCCCGAATGGGTGACGGCCAGCACCAGCGGATAAGCCCTGTTCTCGCCGCCGGGTTGCAGAAAGCCCTTGGGAAGATAGATGCTGTATTCCAGGCCGGCCGAACGCGTGTCATCCCACCACCAATGGCTCTGCTCCCAGGCATCGACCCCCCGGATCACCACGCTGTTGCCGCGCTGTCCGGCGTTGCTCCACACGGTGCTGCTGGCCGCATAGACTGCGCCGGCCACGGTTTTCACGGCGCGGTTCTGGGTCAGTGACACCTTGTCGCTGTCGGTCGTCGGGATGCTCAGGTCAAAATCGTGCTGGAATTCGGCGACGACATAACGGCCTGCCACGCTCTTGCGATCGGGACGCAATCCCGGCTCGGCATTGGTGTAGATCGCCGCCACCGTGCGCGCTGCGGCCCTTGCCGTGGTGGCGTTCTTGTCGGTCGATTGAGGCATGCCGGCCACGAACCCCTTGGCGGCGGGGAACACGCCCGCGCCATAGGTGTCGAGCGTCAGGCTGGCCGGATCGATATCGACGTCATATTCGGCCGCGATTCCATAGACCTTCTCGCCCCCGCCCGTCACCTCGCAGATCGCATGGATGCCCTGAATGCCGGGGCCGCGCTTCTCGCGGGCCAGACCGTCCGGACCGCCCGGCACAGCCGATGTGGCCGCCTGAAATCCGCCTTGCGCGCGTGCCTCCTGAACACCCAATCCGGCCGCAGACGCAGCACCCGCCAACACGGCCCCCGCAGCGACAAAGTCTCGCCTCGATACTTCGCTCATGCACCAGACCTCTTCATCAATGGTCGAGATGATCCGAAAACAGCGTCGCGCTCGCGGTCGCTTTGCTGTCAGGCCACGAGTCCGGAAGGTTCTTCAGTTTGCCGTTCCCAACCGACGCCCGTGCCCGAACTTCATCATACGCAGCCCCAGGAGAAAAACGAGAAAAACGACGTCGGACGAACATTCGCACGACGCGTGACTGACAGCGCCCCTCTCAACCGAAGGCCGGCCTTGGAGCAGTCGAGCAATGGAGATGTCCTCGTCAATGAGAGGCCAATGAATGCCGTTGCCATCGCCAGGCAGTTCGAAATCGAGGCGCTCGTCGTCGGAGCCGTGGGCCGGCTGCCCGCGTATTCAGGGATGTCGCTTCAACTTGGCGAGCCATCCCGCACGCGTGAGCCTGCCCCACCCAGCCGCCGATAAACCGTCGCCCGGCTCACGCCCAGAGCCCGGGCGGCGTCGGCCACGCGGCCGCCGGCCTGGCGCACGGCCTGGTGGATCAGGTCGGTTTCCACCGCCTTCAATGAGCGCGGGGTGCCGGGGCGGGCCGTGGCGGACGCGCCTGGCGCCGGGTGGTCCGCAGCGGCTTGCGCGGTCACCTGCACGCGCAGGCCGGACCACAGGGGCAGGGTGGCGGCTTCGCCTTGGCGCTGCGCCAGGTCGAACAACTGGGCCCAGGGCAGGGCGAACAAGTCGCTGGCGTGCAGGGGGCCGTGGGCCAGGCCGTGCAGGGCGGGCAGCATCTGGCGGGCGGTGGCGTTGGCGCCGGTGACCTGGCCGTCGACGTCCAGGCACAGCAGGCCCGCGCCTTCGCCGCCGCCGGCCACGCGCCAGCCGGCGGGCCAGGCCAGGTGCAGGCGCAGGGCGTGGGGGCGGGCCAGCACCAGGGCGTCTTCGATGCCTTGGGCCGAGCGGGCGACGAGGTATTGCAGCTCGGGGCGCTCGGGCGCGTCCACGCCGGTGACGTCGAGCATGCCCAGGCAGGCGCCGTCGGGGCCGAACAGGGGCGCGCCGGCGCAGCTGTAGACGGCGGTGGCGTTGAAGAAGTGCTCGCCGCGGTGCAGCCACACGGGCGCGCGCTCGGCCAGGGCGGCGCCGATGGCGGTGGTGCCGACGCTGCGCTCGGACAGATCGACTCCCACGCGCGCAATGGCATGCGTGGCGCGGTTGCGGTGGTCGATGGCGCCGGCCGTGTCGATGACGCAGCCCTGCGCGTCGGTCAGCAGCACGAAGTAACGGATGGGCGCGATGGCGGCGGCCAGGCGCTGCAGCTCGGGGCGGGCGGCGGCCAGCAGGGCGGCGTGGGCGTCTTGTGCGTCGGCGCGGGCGCTGGCGGGCACGGGGTCGAAGGCAACGTGCGCGCCCGGCTGCTGGCCGCGTTGCAGGCAGCGGTGCCAGCTTTGCATGATCCAGGCGCGGTCCAGCCAGGCGCTGGCCAGGGCTTCGGTCAGCTCGGTGCCGTCCAGCAGCACGCTTTGCCGCGCCAGGGCGATCTGGCGCAGGCGCACGTCGCCTTGAGAGGCGGGCAGGGCGGTCATCGCGGTGTCTCCGTGTCTCATTCTGAGAATATTCAAGTCGGTTGCCAAAAACCGAGGGTTTTGCCTAGGTCGATCGGAATGCCGTGTTCCAAGAATGGCCATTTTGATGCCAATTGGACAACCCCACGACAAGGAGACGCCCGCGATGAAAGTCGAGCTCAAGGTCAATGGCAAGGCGGTCACGGCCGACGTGCCGCCCAACACGCCGCTGGTGCAGTTCATCCGCGAGCATTTGCGCTTGACGGGCACGCACGTGGGCTGCGACACGGCCCAGCGCGGCGCCTGCACGGTGATCGCCAATGGCCGGCCCATCAAGGCCTGCAACATGCTGGCGGCGCAGATGCAGGAGCGGACATCACCACCATCGAGGTGTGGCCGCGCCTGACGGCACGCTGCACCCGGTGCAGGCCGCCTTCAAGGAATGCCACGGGCTGCAATGCGGCTACTTCGCACGCCTGGCATGGTGATGAGCACGATCGATTTGCTCAAGCACCACTCCCAGCGCCACGGAGGGCGAGATCCGCAGCCTGCTGGAGGGCAACCTGTGTGAAGCCGCACGGGCTACCAGAACATCGTCGTCAGGCGGTGCAGATCGCGCGTAAAAACTATGGCCGCCTGAAGCCGCCGCATGATGGCGATATTACACCATGGGTGCCACTGAATTTAAGGTTGCCGCACATCGGCGAATCCATGAAGCGCAAGGAAGACGCGCTTTCTCACCGGCGTGGGCAACTACACCGACGACATCGTGCAGGCCCAACAGAAGTACGCGGTGTTCGTGCGCCGCCGCACGCGCACGCCATCGTCAAGAAGGTGGACACCGCCGCCGCCAGCGCTGGCGCTGGCGTGGCGCGCGTCTTCACCGGCGCCGACGTGGAGGGCAAGATGGGCGGGCCGCCCTGCGGCTGGCTCATCAGCAACCCCGACGGCAGCCCCCATGAAGGAGCCGCACCCCATCCTGGCCAGCAAGAAGGTGCGTTACGTGGGCGACCACGTGGCCATGGTGGTGGCCGACACGCTGGCGCAGGTTGTGGATGCGGCCGAGGCCGGTGGTGATCATGAAGAACTGGCCCCGGTCATCGACATGCGCACCGCCGCCAAAGGCCCCGCGCTGCACGACGAGGCGCCTGACAACTACTGCTACAAGTGGACGCTGGGCGACAAGGCCGCGGTGGACGCCGCCTTTGCCGGCGCCGCGCACGTGACCAAGCTGACCTGACCAACAACCGGCTGGATCCTCAACGCCATGGAGCCGCGCGCCGTCAACGCCAGCTGGGCAACTGGCGGCACGGACGAATCGGTGCTGTACGTGGCCAACCAGAACCCGCATGGAGCGCCTGCTGATGACGGCCTCTGTGCTGCAATGGCCCGAGCACAAGGTGCGCGTGATCGCGCCCGACGTGGAAGCAGGCTTCGGCTCCAAGATCTTCTTGTACGCCGAGGACGTGGCGGCCACCTGGGCGGCCAAGCAGCTCAATTGCTCCATCAAGTGGACGGCCGAGCGCAGCGAATCCTTCGTCAGCGACGCGCACGGGCGCGACCACATCACGCACGCCGAAATGGCGATGGACAAGGACGGCAAGTTTTTGGCCATGCGCGTGCACACCCACGCGAATCTGGGCGCGTATCTGTCCACCTTTGCCTCCAGCGTGCCGACCCATCCTGTACGGCACGCTGCTGGCGGGGCAATACACGGCGCCGCAAATCTACGTCGAGGTGGACGGCTGGTTCACCAGTACGGCGCCGGTCGATGCCTATCGCGGCGCCGGCCGGCCCGAGGCCACCTACGTGGTCGAGCGCCTGGTCACACGCTGCGCCTGGGAGATGGGCCTGGCGCAGGACGAAATCCGCAAGCGCAACTTCATCACCCAATTCCCCTATCAGACGCCGGTGGCGCTGCAGTACGACACGGGCGACTACCACGCCTGCATGAACGACGCGCAAAAACTGGCCGATGTGGCCGGCTTTGACGCCCGGCGCAAGGCCAGCGAGGCCAAGGGCCTGAAGCGCGGCATCGGCTACAGCAGCTACATCGAGGCCTGCGGCCTGGCGCCCAGCAACATCGCCGGCGCCCTGGGCGCGCGCGCCGGCCTGTTCGAGGCGGGCGAAGTGCGCGTCAACCTGACCGGCAGCGTGACGGTGTTCACCGGCTCGCACAGCCACGGCCAGGGGCATCGAGACCACGTTTGCGCAGCTGGTGGCCGCGCGGCTGGGCATCGACCCCAGCCAGGTCGACATCGTGCACGGCGACACCGGGCGCATCCCGTTCGGCATGGGCACCTACGGCAGCCGCTCGCTCAGCGTGGGCGGCACGGCCATCATGAAGGCGCTGGACAAGATCGAGGCCAAGGCCAAGAAGATCGCCGCGCACCTGATGGAGGCCAGCGACGCCGACATCGAGTTTGCCAATGGCGAGTTCACCGTCAAGGGCACCGACAAGAAGATCCCCTTCTTCGGCCAGGTGGCGCTGACGGCCTATGTGCCGCACAACTACCCGCTCGACAAGCTGGAGCCGGGCTCAACGAAACGGCCTTCTACGACCCGACCAACTTCACCTACCCGGCCGGCACCTACATCTGCGAGGTTGAGGTCGACCCGGCCACGGGTGTGGTGCGGGTGGACCGCTTCACCACGGTGGACGACTTCGGCGTCATCATCAACCCCATGATCGTCGAAGGCCAGTGCACGGCGGCGTGGCGCAGGGCCTGGCCAGGCGCTGATGGAGCACGGCGTGTACGACCTGACAGCGGCCAGCTGCTGACCGGCAGCTACAGCGACTACACCATGCCGCGCGCCGACAACTTCCCGAGTTCAAGCTCGGCCACGTGTACGCCCTGCACCCACAACCCCATCGGCAGCAAGGGCTGCGGCGAGGCGGGCGCCATCGGCTCGCCGCCGGCGGTGATCAACGCCGTGCTGGATGCACCGGCGCCCCTGGGCGTGAAGGACCTCGACATGCCCGCCACGCCGTACCGCGTGTGGCAGGCCATCCAATCGGCCAAGGCCTGAAGAAAGGAGCCCTCTCATGTACGCCTCACCTACGAGCGCCCCGCCACCGCCGCCGATGCGGCCAGGCTGGCTGCGGCCGGCGGCAAGCTGCTGGCCGGCGGGCAGACTTTGCTGGCCTCGATGAAGCCGCCGGCGGCGCCCGAGCAACTGGTCGACCTGGGCGCCATCCAAGAGCTGAAGGGCATCCGCCGCGAGGCCGGCACCCTCACCATCGGCGCCATGACGCGCCACTGCGAGGTGGCCGAAAGTGCCGAGGTGCGCGCCGACATCGAAGCGCGCTGGCCGAGCTCGCCAGCCACATCGGCGATGGGCAGGTGCGCGCCATGGGCACCATCGGCGGCTCGGTGGCCAACAACGACCCTGCCGCCGACTACCCGGCCGCGCTGCTGGGCCTGGGCGCCACCATCCACACCACCGCGCGCCAGATCAAGGCGGACGACTTCTTCCAGGGCCTGTTGCCAACGCGCTGCAAGACGGTGAGCTGATCACCGCCATCGGCCTGCCCATCCCCAAGCGCGCGGCTTACGTCAAGTTCGCGCAGCCGGCTCCCGCGCTTCGCGCTGATCGGCGTGTTCGTTGCGCAGCAGGGCGACGGCAGCGTGCGCGCAGCCGCTCACCGGCGGCGGCAACGGCGTGTTTCGCCACGCGGGCATGGAGGCGGCGCTGGCCAAGCAGTTCACGCCTCGACGCGGTGGCGGGCGTCAAGACCGACGAAGCCGAAATGTCCAGCGACCTGCACGGCTCGGTTGCCTACCGCGCCCACCTGGTCGGCGTGATGACCCAACGCGCCGTGGCGCAGGCGCTGGTTTCGAGCTTGCCCCGACGTTCCCCGGGCGGCTGTCGGCGCTTGGTCTTACCCCTCCCTCTGGGAGAGGGCTGGGGGTGAGGGCCATCGGCGCTGGCACAACCATGGAGAATTCAAGTCAACCGCCGCTTGCGCCCGCCCAACAAGCGTAAGCAGCCATCATTACAATAGTTATCGCATCCACCCCACACCCGCCATGCCCGCTTCCGGCGCCCGCCGCGCCTTGCCCGTTCACCTCCATCGACACGCTGATCACGGCCCTGCAAACCCAGGGCTACTTCGCCGACCGGCGCTTGGCCATCGCGGTCTTTGGCACTCAGACACCCAACGCCGCTGCTGCTGGAGGGCGAACCGGGCGTGGGCAAGACCGAGCTGGCCAAGGCGCTGGCGCAGGTGCTGGGCGCGAGCTGCTGCGTCTGCAGTGCTTCGACGGCCTGGAGCAGCGCGAGGCGCTGTACGAGTGGAACTACGCGGCGCAGCTTCTCCACCTGGAGAGCAGCGGAGGGCAGGGCGCCCGCCAGCGAGCTGGAGCAAGAGGTCTATCAACCCCGCTACCTGGTGCGTCGCCCGCTGTTGCAGGCGCTGGAGGCGCCCGCACCCGGAGCGCGCTGCTGCTGATCGACGAGGTGGACCGCGCCGACGAGCCCTTCGAGGCCTTTCTGCTGGAGTACCTCGGCGAGTACCAGGTCAGCATTCCCGAGCTGGGGCACGGTGCGCGCCGCCGTGCCGCCGGTCACCCTGCTCACCAGCAACCGCACGCGCGTGAGCTCAACGACGCCGTCAAGCGCCGCTGCCTGTACCACTGGCTGGACTACCCCGAGCGCGAGCGCGAACTCGGCCATCGTGCGTGCGCTGGTGCCCGAGGCGCCGGCAACAGCCGGCCGACCAGGTGGCGGCCTCTGTGCAGCAGCTGCGCAGCGCGCCCTATGGCGGGCACTTTCAGCGCGCGCGCCCGGCATTGCCGAGACGGTGGAATGGGCGCGCGCTGGTGGCGCTGGACACCATCCACCTCGACCCCGAGGTGGTGGTGGACACCGCCGGCATTCTGTTCAAGCAGCGCGACGACGTGGCAGCGTTGCCGACCTGCGCCTGGCCGGCGAAGCGTTGAAAGCGGCCGCGGTGCCTGCCGGACATGAACACCCCCAGACTCCACACGCCGCGCGTTGCTGCGCCTCCCCTCAAGGGGGCATCGCTGCGTGGCCGGGGAGACCCCGGCGACGGCGATCTCGGCACGGCCTGCTCCGCGGCCATCGGTCTCATGCCGTTCATGCATCGCCGGCAATGCACATGCGGTCGTTCGTGGAGCTGACTGATCGCCGTGATTGCTCCGCCATCCCCCTTCGCCCCGGCACCTACTGCGCCGCGCGTGTCGCAACTGGGCGACGCCCGCAGCGGCAAGCTGGCCGGCAACCTGAGCGCCTTTGGCCGCACCCGAGCCGCGCCGGCGTGCGGGTGGACGCCGCGCGCATCGCGCTGGCGCAGCAGGCCTTGCAACATGTGGGTGTGGCGCGCAAGGGCGACGTCGGCGCGGCGCTGGAGGCCGTGCTGGTCAGCCGCGAGCAGGACCGGGGCGCGGTGTTCCGCGAGCTGTTCGACGTGTTTTTCGCGACCCCGACCTGGCCAAGAAGCTGCTGGCGCAGATGCTGCCCACGGCGGAGGGCCGCGCCGCGCCGCCGCGCCAGCGCCCGCGCGTGCGCGAGGCGCTGGCGCCGCCCAAGGCCAGGCAGCCGGGCGCGAGGCGGCCAAGCCCGATCAGGAAATCGATCTGGACGTCGCCATGACCGCCAGCGAGCTGGCGCGCCTGAAGAGCGCCGACTTCAACCAGCTGACGGCCAGCGAATACGGCCTGGTCGAGCGCTTGGTGCGTGACATCCCCTTGCCGCTGCCCACCGTGGCCGCGCGCCGCACCCGCGCCGGCAGCCGCGGCGCGCGCGGGTGCACTGGGGGCGCACTCGCGCGCGGCGGCGCAGACCGGCGGCGACGTGATGGCCATCACGCGCCTGCAGCGCCGCCGCCAGCCGCCACTGCTGGTGCTGATGGACGTATCGGGCTTTCCTCGATGGAGCGCTACGCGCGGCTGTTGCTGGCCTTTTGCACGCCGCCACGGCGCGCGCTGGTGGCCGGCCAGCGCCAGAGCATTCGCCCTGACGTGCTTGCCTCGGCACGCGGCTGACCGACCTGGACACGCCTACCGCCAGGCCGACACCGATGCCATGCTGCTGGAGGCGCGCACATCGAGGACTTCGCCGGCGGCACGCGCCTGGTGAATCGCTGGCCAGCCTGCGCAGCACCATGCGCGCCGCCTGGTGGGCTGCTGCACCCTGGTGCTGATCGTCAGCGACGGGCTGGACACCGGCGAGCCCGGAGCTGCTGGCGCAGGAGCTGGCCTGGCTCAAGCGCCACACGCGCCGCATCCTGTGGCTCAACCCTTGCTGCGCTTTGACGGCTATCAGCCCGCTGGCGCGCGGCGCCGCCGTGCTGCACCAGGCCTGCGACGGCACGTTGGCGGTGCACAACGTGACCTGGCTGAACGAGCTGGCCAGCGCCATCGCAGCACTGATGAAACAATAGATGCACGAGGAGTTTGACCATGGACATGCAAGGCTCGCGCAACTGGCCGTCACGCAACAACAGGCTTGGGACGCGCTGAACGACCCCGAGGTGCTCAAAGCCTGTATCCCGGCTGCGACAGCATCGAGGCCACGGGCGAGAACGCCTACGCGCTGGTCAACGCCATCAAGGTCGGCCCGGTGTCGGCCAAGTTCAAGGGCGCCATCCAGCTGGCCGACATCCAGGCGCCCAGCAGCTACACCATCCAGTTCGAGGGCAACGGCGGCGCGGCGGGCTTTGGCAAGGGCTCCGCGAAGGTGGTGCTGACGCCCAAGGACGCGGGCTGCGAGCTGGGCCACACCGTCAACGCCACGGTGGGCGGCAAGATCGCCCAGGTGGGCCAGCGCCTGATCGACGGCGTGGCCAAGTCCATGGCCGAGAGCTTCTTCAAGCGCTTCGGACGAGGAGATGCGGCCGCCATCCGGCGCCCGAGACGGCCACCGCTGGCGAAGCCCTGCCGGCCAAGGTGCCAGGCGGCGAAGCGGGCGTGCCGGCCTGGGTGTGGATTCTGGTGGCGGTTGCAGTCGTCGTGGCGGTGGGTTGGGCTTTGCGTTGAGGTGAATGCCATGCTCGTCCGGCGACGTGCTCTTGCTCCCTCGCTTGCTCCCTCGCCCCTTTGGGGAGAGGGCTGGGGTGAGGGGACGCTGGCGTTGGATTGTTTGCTGTTGTTTGCTTCTCCTGTGGTTCTGCGTGCAGCCAAGCTGGCCGGGATATGCGCCCGGTAGTGCACCTCCTTTTCTTGTACGCACAAGAAAAGGAGGCAAAAGAAAGCGCCCCCACGTCTGCGACCCCTGCGCTTCGCTACGGGGCAAACCTGCGTCGCACCGCTTGCGGGGTGCGCCGCAGAACTCGCTGCGTTCACTTCGTTCACTGCGCTCAAACAACCGCGGCGAGTCAGTCAACGAAGCGCGTGCATGCTGCGCTGCACGCGCCACCCCGCAAGCGCCGCGCCGCAGGCGCAGCCTCAAGGGGGTGGGAAACCCACACGGGCCATCGCTGCGCTCGGCCCCAGGTTTGGCTGTTGTCGGGGCCGAGCGCAGCGATGGCCCGTATTGGGGTTCAACTCCCCTCTGGCCGTGCCGAGAAGCGCAGGGCGTGGGGCGGGCATGGGCAGCGCAGCATGCCCATGCGTCGTGATCTGACTTGCTGCGGTTGTTTGAGCGCAGTGAACGAAGTGAACGCAGCGAGTTCCGCAGCACCGCCCCAGGCGCGAGCATCGCAGGCTGCCCGCAGCGAAGCGCAGGGACACGGCCAGTGGGGTCGCCTTTTCTTTGCCTACTTTCTTTTGGCGACGCAAAAGAAAGTAGGTGCGCCGCCGGGCGCATATCCCGGCCCGCAGGCGCATGCAGAACCACAGAAGAAGCAAAGGACGGTGAACAATTCCAACGCCAGCGGCCCCTCACCCCAGCCCTCTCCCCAACGGGGCGAGGGAGCAAGACGGGGGCGCGGGAGCCAGGCCGGCGGGCTCATCATGAAGGACTTTCACCATGGAAAACCTTGACGTCACGGTTCTGCGCGCGCTGCGCGACTGGCGCCAGGACGGCAAGCGCGCCGTGCTGGCCACCGTCGTGCGCACCTGGGGGTCGTCGCCGCGGCCGGTGGGCTGCATCATGGCGCTGCGCGAGGATGGCGCGGTGATGGGCTCGGTGTCGGGCGGCTGCGTCGAATACGACCTGATCGCCCGCTACACCCAGGCCGGCGCGGCCGACGCGTTGCCGCGCGAGGGCCCGCCGCAGTTCGTCAAGTACGGCGTTACGGCCGACGAGGCGCACCGCTTCGGCTTGCCTTGCGGCGGCACGCTGGAGGTGATGCTCGAGTTCGACCCCGAGGCAGCCAAAGTGGCCGAATTGCTGCAGGCACTGGACGCCGGCCGCCTGATGCACCGCCGCGTGCGCCTGGCAGACGGGCAGGTCACGCTGGAGGCCACCGAGCACCCGGCCGAGCTGATCCTGAACCAGACCGAATTGGTCAACACCTTCGGCCCCGGCTGGCGCATGCTGATCATCGGCGCCGGGCAGATGAGCGAGTACCTGGCCACCATGGCGCTTTTTTGCGGCTTTGCCGTGACGGTGTGCGACCCGCGCGAGGAGTTTGCCGGCAGCTGGAGCGTGCCCGGCGCGCGCTTGGTGCGCACCATGCCCGACGACACCGTGGCCGAGATGGCGCCCGACGGTCGCACCTGCGTGGTCGCCCTCACGCACGATCCCAAGCTGGACGACCTGGCGCTTTTGCAGGCGCTGGAGACGCCGGCGTTTTACATCGGCGCCATCGGCAGCCGCCGCAACAGCGCACTGCGCCACCAGCGCATGATCGAGCACCTCGATCAAACAGACGAAAGCCTGGCCCACCTGCGCGGTCCCATCGGCATCTACATCGGCAGCAAGACCCCGCCCGAGATCGCTGTCAGCGTGATGGCCGAGGTGCTGGCCGTGAAAAACGGCGTGCCGCTGCCGCGCGATATGGACGTGGCGCACGTCAAGGACATGCAGGACATTGCGCCCAACGACGCCGGGCAGGTGTGTTTTGTCGCGCACGCCGATTGAACGCATCGACGCCGTCGTCATGGCCGCCGGTGCCGGGCGGCGCATGGGCTGCCGTCCCAAGAGCCTGCTGTTGCGCGACGGCACTCCCTTGATCGAGCGCACGATCGGCCTGCTGCTGGGCTGCGGCGTGGAGCCGGTGGCCGTGGTGCTGGGCCATCACGCTGCCGCCATCGAGCCGGTGTTGCAGGGCATCCGCGCCGGCCTGCCCGATCCGGCCGCGCTGCGCTGGGCCCTCAACCCGGCGCCCGACGCGGGGCAGGGCAGCTCGCTGCGCACCGGTCTGGCGGCACTGCCGGACGATCTGCAGGCCGTCCTGGTGGCCTTGGCCGATCAACCCTTGCTGCGGCCCGAGGACGTGCAGGCCCTGCTGGCCGCCTGGCACCGGCGCGATCCGCACGCCAGTCTGCTGGTGCCGCGATTCGAGGGCCGACCAGGTCATCCGGTCATCTTCGATGCCGCCGTGCGTGCGGCCGTCATGCAGGCGCGTGGCAGCGCGGGCGTGCGTGAATGGCGGATGGCCCATCCCGAGCAGATGCTGTGGCTGCCGGTCACGCACCCGCGCCATGTCATTGACGTCGACTCGCCCGCAGACCTGCCCTTGCTGGCGGCGCAACACGGCGTGCACTTGCGCTGGTCCGACGAGGAGCCTTGAACCTAAAAACGGCAGTTGACCGCTTGTCACCCTCGGGAAGCCCGTATGAACATTGACTTTGGCAGCTTTGTTGATCGTCATCGGTTGGGTGAACGCGCTACGCACTCGCCAGCACCGCGCTCAACCCGCCATGCGGCGTTGCTCCTCCTTGCGGGCACCAGCCCGCCGCGTCGTCGCGCCTTGCCTGGCGCGCCGATCACGGCACTGGCAAGTTCGTCCAACTGCCGTTTTTAGGTTGAACCGGCTTGCGCCCGTTCGGTTCTGCGGCCTTCAGGCCAGCCCGGCTTTGCCCATGATAGCGTTGAACACCGCGTCGTCCAGGTCCTCGCTGGCGCCCATCTGCGCATCGACGCGAAACGCCAAGATCGCCCGGCGGGTGTTCTGCCCCAGCACGCCATCGGGGTCGCCGGGCTTGTAGCCCAGAAAGAGCAGCGCGCCCTGCGCCGCGCGCGCCCGCAGATCGCGGCTGATGCCCGAAGAAAACTTCTCGAATGCGGACTTCAGCTTCACGTCATAGGCGTTCTTCCAGTAGCTGGACCCGTTGTAGCGGCGTGCAAAACCGGTCCAGTCGCGCGCCCGCAGCCGGGCGTCCAGCCCTTCGCTCGTCATGAAGCGCGCCATCCCGGCCAACTGCGCGGCTTCGGATTCGGACATCTGGGTGACCATCTCGCGCGCCGTCTGAAAACCCGCGGCGCCGGCGTTGAAACCCATCACCTGGCCCAGGCCCCAACTCGCGCTGCGCAGCGCCGGCTCATCGCCCAGACCCGCCACGCGGCACAGGCTCAGAGCCCGGGCAAGGCGGTCGTATTCGGCCGCGCCGCCCAGGTAGCCGCCGCCGGTCTTGGCGCACAGGTCGGGCGCGGTGCTGGCAAAGCGTCCGTCGGTCTGCTTGTAGAAGACATGGCGTTCAAACAGCAGTTTGGGCCGGCGGTCGGCCAGAAAGCCGAAACCGCGGCTTTCCACCGTCAGCACCGACCACAGCGCCGGCAGGTCGGTGGCGGGCTCCAGGCCCAGAATGGACAGGGCCTGCTCCATGTCGGTGTCGGTCAGCGGCTGGCCTCGTCCTGAAAAATCCAGAGTCCTGACGGGCATGGCGATTCTCCATTTTGCGGTCGTTGCCGATATCGGTGGCGGGTCGTGGCCTTTCCCGACATCGGCGCAAGCGGCTATCTAAGCACCCCTCGGGACCCTTGACAAGAGCCCCGCGTGCAAACGAATGTGGCGGCTGCGGATAATCGGGCCCCTGATGTCTCAGCCCCCATTCGTCCCGCCAACGCTCTCGATCAAGTTCCCTGCCGATTTGCCGGTCTCGGCCCGCCGCGCCGAAATCGAGGCCGCGCTGCGCGCTACCCAAGTCATCATCGTCTGCGGCGAGACCGGCTCGGGCAAGACCACGCAACTGCCCAAGATCGCCCTGGCGATGGGACGCGGGCGCCTGAATGCCAGGCCGGGCGAGCGCGGCCGGCTGATCGGCCACACGCAGCCGCGGCGGATTGCCGCCAGCAGCGTGGCCAAGCGCATCGCCGAGGAGCTGAACACCCCGCTGGGCGAGGTGGTGGGCTACAAGGTGCGCTTCAACGACCGCTTGAGCAAGGACGCCTCGGTCAAGCTGATGACCGACGGCATCCTGCTGGCCGAGACGCAGACCGATCCGCTGCTCAAGGCCTACGACACGCTCATCATCGACGAGGCGCACGAGCGCAGCCTGAACATCGACTTTCTGCTGGGCTACCTCAAACAGCTGCTGCCGCGCCGGCCCGACCTGAAGGTGATCGTGACATCGGCCACGATCGATGCCGATCGCTTTGCCAAGCACTTTGCCGACGCCAAGGGGCAAGCTGCGCCGGTGCTGATGGTGTCGGGCCGCACCTATCCGGTGGAGCAGCGTTACCGGCCCTATGAGGAAAGCCGCGACTACGGCCTGAACGAGGCCATTGCCGATGGCGTGGACGAGCTGTGGTCAGGCCGTCCGGCGCAGGGTCATCCCAAGCCGGACGCGGCCTCCTCGGGGGGCAGCGCAGACGCGCAGCGCGGAGCGTGGGGGCCCGTTTCTGGAGGTGACATCCTGGTCTTTCTGCCCGGCGAGCGCGAGATTCGCGAGGCCGCCGATCACCTGCGCAAACACCTGGCCCACAGCCCCGTGCTGCGCAGCGCCGAGGTGCTGCCGCTGTTTGCCCGCCTGTCGCAGGCCGAGCAGGACCGCGTGTTCGACAGCCACCACGGCCGGCGCATCGTGCTGGCCACCAACGTGGCCGAGACCTCGCTCACCGTGCCTGGCATCCGCTACGTCATCGACGCTGGCACGGCGCGCGTCAAGCGCTACAGTTATCGCAGCAAGGTGGAGCAGCTGCTGGTCGAGCCCGTGAGCCAGGCGGCGGCCAATCAGCGCGCCGGCCGCTGCGGGCGCGTGGCCGACGGCATCTGCATCCGCCTGTACGACGAAAAGGACTTTGCCGGCCGGCCGCGCTTTACCGATCCGGAAATCCTGCGCTCCTCGCTGGCCGGCGTGATCCTGCGCATGAAGAGCCTGCGGCTGATGGCCGAAGGCGGGCGGGTGGAGGATTTCCCCTTCCTGGAGGCGCCCTCGGGCCGTGCCATTGCCGACGGCTACCAGTTGCTCAATGAACTGGGCGCCACCCATGAGTCGGGCGAGCTGACGCCGCTGGGCCGCGAGCTGGCGCGCCTGCCGCTGGACCCACGCGTGGGCCGCATGATCCTGGCCGGGCGCGAGCGCGGCGCCCTGCGCGAGGTGCTGGTGATCGCCGCAGCGCTGAGCGTGCAGGACGTGCGCGACCGCCCCCTGGAGCAGCAGGCCCAGGCCGACCAGCAGCACGCCAAGTTCGACGACGACAAGAGCGAGTTCAGCGGATATCTCAAGCTCTGGCAGTGGCTGCACGACGCACGCGGTGGCCGCGCCGTGGCCACGACGCGGGCGCAGATGCAGCTGCAACACGGTGGGGCGCACAAGCCGGTGAACGTGGCGGCGCTGCCGGTGGCGCAGCGGGCGCAAGCGGCGCTGGCGGCAGCGCGGCAGGCCCTGAGTGCATCGACGTCCGCCGGGCCCTCATCCCAAGCCTCTCCAAGAGGGAGAGGGGGTAAAACCGGGGGAGACGGACGCGCAGGCAAGCGCCCTCTCCCGCCTGCGGGAGAGGGTTGGGGTGAGGGCCCGGCCCACAAGATCAGCAATCGCCAATACGAGCAACTGCTGCGCCAGAACTTCATCAACGTGCGCCGCGTGCGCGAGTGGCGCGACATTCACACCCAGTTGCACACCGTGGTGGCCGAGCACCAGTGGCAGGAAAACACCCAGCCCGCAAGCTACGAAGACCTGCACAAGGCGCTGCTCACGGGCCTGTTGGGCAACGTGGGCTGCAAGATCGAGGCCGAGGGCGGCGGCGCGTCCAACGCCAGCGAGTACCTGGGCGCGCGCGGCATCAAGTTTCATCGCCACCCCGGCGCGCATCTGGCCAAGCGGCCCGGCCGCTGGGTGGTGTGCGCCGAGCTGGTGGAGACCGCGCGCCTGTACGGCCGCGGCATGGCAAACATCGAACCGCAGTGGCTGGAAGAAGTGGCCGGCCACCTGCTGAAAAAGCAGGTGCTCGATCCCCACTGGGAGAAAAAGGCCGGCGAGGCCATCGCCTTCGAGCGCGCCACGCTGTACGGCCTGGTGGTCTACAGCGGCCGGCGCGTGCGCTATGGCCACATCGATCCGGCCGGCGCGCGCGAGCTGCTGATCCGCGAGGCGCTGGTGGGCGGCGAATGGCCCGAGGACTGGACCGGCGCCTTTCCCTTCTTGCCCGCCAACCGCAAGCTGGTGGCGCAGATCGAGGCGCTGGAGCACAAGTCGCGCCGCCAGGACGTGCTGGTGGACGACGAGCTGATCTACGCCTTCTACGACCAGCACCTGCCGGCCGAGGTGGTCGACGGCCGCACGCTGCAAGCCTGGTGGCGCCAAGCCAGCCGCGCCACGCCCGACTTGCTGCTTTTGACGCGCGAGGAGCTGATGCGCCACGAGGCGGCGGGCATCACCACCGCAGCCTTTCCCAAGATGCTGCGCCTGGGCGGCGTCGACTGCGCGGCCAGCTACCTGCACCAGCCGGGCGATGCACACGACGGCCTGACGGTGGCGGTGCCGCTGTTCGTGCTCAACCAGGTGTCGGCCGAACGCGCCGAGTGGCTGGTGCCGGGCATGCTGAAGGAAAAGGTCCAGGCACTTTTGAAAAGCCTGCCGCAAAAGCCGCGCAGCCGTTTCGTGCCGCTGCCGCAAAGCGCCGAGCGCCTGAGCGACATTCTGGGCGCGCCGGGCGCGTTTGGCGTGGGCAGCCTGAATGCGACGCTGCTGCGCCAGGTGCGCGAGGCCACCAGTCTGGATGTGAAGGCGACGGACTTCAAGCTCGACATGCTGCCCGCGCACCTGTTCATGAACTTTCGCGTGGTGGACGAGCACGGCCGCCAGCTGGGCGCCGGGCGCGACCTGGGCGCGCTCAAGGCCCAGCTGGGCGGGCAGGCGCGCGGGGCCTTCCAGGCGCTGGCGGGGCTGAAGGCAGCCAAAACCCAGTTGGCCGCCGGCCATGCGCAGGTTTCAGAACAAAATGCGGCTCCAGCGCCTGCCAATCAAGCGCAAGAAGCTATAAAACAAATAGCGAATCAGGCCGTGGCAGATGATGCCCGCCACACCGGCTGGGACTTCGGCGAGCTGCCCGAGCTGCTGGAGGTGCGGCGCAAGGGCCAGGTGCTGATCGGCTTTCCGGCCCTGGTCGATGCCGGCGATGCGGTGCGGATCGAGGTGTTCGACGAGCCCGACGTGGCCGCCGCCCGCCACCGCACGGGCCTGCGCCGCCTGTTTGCGTTGCAGGTGCGCGACACGCTCAAGCACCTGGAGAGGAACATTCCCGATCTGCAAAAGATGGCCGTGGCCTACATGCCGCTGGGAACCATCGAGGAGCTGCGCCAGCAGATCATCGACGTGGCGCTGGAGCGCGCCTTTTTGACCGAGCCGCTGCCGACGAACGAAACCGCCTTCGCCCAGCGCACCGAAGAGGGCCGCGCGCGCCTGGTGCTGATCGCCGGCGAGGTGGCGCGTCTGGCCGGCGCCATCCTGGCCGAATACGCCACCGCCGTGCGCAAGATCAAGGACACCAAGGCGGCGCCCGCCGCCACGCAGGACGCCGCCGAGCAGTTGCAGCGCCTGCTGCCCCGGGATTTTCTGGCCGCCACGCCCTGGGCCGCTCTGCAGCACTTTGCGCGCTACCTCAAGGCCATCGTGCTGCGCCTGGACAAGCTGCGCCAGGACCCGGCGCGCGATGCCGAGCGCATGGCGCAGGTGCGCGCGCAGGAGCAGCGCTTTTGGCGCCTGGTGGCCGAGCGCAAGGGCGTGCAGGATGCGCGCCTGCGCGAGCTGCGCTGGCTGCTGGAGGAGCTGCGCGTGAGCCTGTTCGCGCAGGAGCTGCGCACCCCCCAGCCCGTCAGCGTGAAGCGGCTGGAGAAGGTCTGGGGGCAAATCCGGTAGCGCAAGGGGTCCACATGAGGGAAAATGGCTTGAAACAACAAGCAGTCGATCGATAGACACCGAGGGAAGAACTGGAATCCATGGACGCGCACCCGACGATCGTGTTCGTTGACCTCACCGGCAGCTCGGCTGCCTATGAGGCCTTCGACAATGCCGTGGTGGCCGGGATGGTATCCAAGATCACGCGCTGGGTGGCGCGCGTGGGCAAGGCGCATGGCGGGCAAACCATCAAGTTTCTGGGCGACGGGGTGCTGCTGCAGTTTCCCGCCGGCATCCTGGCGGTCAGCGCCGCCGTGTATTTGCAGCAACACTACGCCGAGCCCCTGGGCCAGGTGCCCGAGGGCATGCGCCTGGGCCTGAAGATCGGCCTGGCCAGCGGATCCATCGTCGAGCTGCACAGCGACAGCTACGGCGACCCGGTCAATCTGGCCGCGCGCCTGTGCGACATGGCCGGCCCGCACGACATCTGGGCGGACGAGTCGGTGTTCGACGCCGAGCTTCAAGGCCAGGCGATCCCGAGCCTGCCCGTGCCGCGGCCCGAGGGGGTGCGGGTGCTGCCCTGGCTCGAGGTGCGCCGGCGCCCCCTGGGCCTGGTGCGGGTGCAGGGCCTGACGCAGCCGCGCTCGGTGCTCCAGGTGCTGTGGAACACCAACGTATCGCCCGAGCAGCTGACGCGGCCGGGCACCCTGGCAGACTTTCATGCCACCGCCCTGCAGGCCGCCTTGCCCCGCTTGCAACTGCGCTGGCTCGATCACGAGCGGGTGCTCGAGGCCGACGGCGCCAAGCTGCGCATCGGCCGCACCGACGACAACGACCTGGTGGTGGGCGACCAGCGCGTCTCGCGCGAGCACGCCCGGATCGAGTGGGTGGACGGCGCCTATGTGCTGACCGACCTGAGCAGCTACGGCACCGTGGTGCGCTTTGCCGATACCGCCGGCTCCGAGGTGCAATTGCGGCGCAACAGCTGCCTGCTGCACTCCAGCGGCGAAATTTCGCTGGGTGCGCCGTTCTCCGACTTCACCGCGCCGGTGCTGTCGTTCGAGGTGGTGCAGGCGGGCGTCACGCTGGTCCAGCAGGACGTGCTGCCGCTGTTCGACGCGCGCTGAACGCCCCCGCCATCCTTCCTGCATCGAGGCCCGCGCGGGTTATCCGGCCGACGCCAGCGCCCGCAGCAGTTCCTGTTCGATGCCGACGCGCGTGCGCGCCTCCTGCAGGGACTCGCCCCGCAGCAGGAACACGTCTTCCACGCGCTCGCCCAGGGTGGTGATCTTGGCCAGCTCCACGCTGATGGCGTGCGCGGCCAGCACGCGGGCGATGCTGTAGAGCAGGCCCGTGCGGTCGCCCGCCGAGACGGCCAGCAGCCAGTTCTGCGCCTTTTCGTCGGGGCGCAGATCCACGTGGGGCGCCACCGGAAAGCTGCGCACGCGCGTGGACACGCGGCCCAGGCGCGGCGGCGCCAGCGGCTGGCTGCTGTCCACGGCGGCGGGCAGCTCGGCCTCGATGCGCGCCATCAGCGGCTCGGCCTGCTCGGGCAGCAACTCGCTCACCAGCTGAAAGCTGTCCAGCGCCCAGCCGTCGCGGGCGGTGTGGATCTTGGCGTCCTGGATGGAGAAGTCGGCCCGGTCGAAGTAGCCGCAGATGCGCGCGAACAGGTCGCGCCGACCGCTGGCGTGAATCAGCACCTGCAGGCCTTCGCCCACCGGCGAGCGCCGCGCGCGCACCAGGGTGGCGCCTGCGGGCGCCGCGGCAGCAGCGGCCGCTTCGATCGCGCGGGCGTGCCAGGCGATGTCGTCGGGCTCGTGGCGCATGAAGTAGCCCGGATCGAGCGTGTCCCACAGCGCTGGCGCGGCAACGATCGGCGGCGATCCGCGCGCCAGCAGGGCCAGCGCCTGGCGCTTGCGCGCCTCGACCACGGCGCCCTGGTCGGGCGCGCGCCCGCCCAGCGCTCGCACCGTGGCGCGGTACAGGTCTTCCAGCAGCTTGCCCTTCCAGGCGCTCCACACGGTGGGGCTGGTGCCGCGCACGTCGGCCACCGTCAGCAGGTACAGCGCCGTCAGGTGCCGCTCGTCGCCCACGCGCCGGGCGAAGGCGGCAATCACCGTCGGATCGCTCAAGTCCTGCTTTTGCGCGACCGCGCTCATGCTCAGGTGCTCGCGCACCAGAAATTCGATCAGCGCGCCGTCGGCCCCGGTCAGCCCGTGCTGGCGGCAAAAGCGCCGCGCCTCGCGCGCCCCCAGCTCCGAGTGGTCGCCCCCGCGTCCCTTGGCGATATCGTGGAACAGCGCCGCGATGTACAGCAGCCAGGGCTTGTCCCAGCCGGCGGCCAGCTGCGAGCAGAACGGGTATTCGTGCGCGTGCTCGGGAATGAAAAAGCGCCGCACGTTGCGCAGCACCATCAGGATGTGCTGGTCCACCGTGTAGACATGAAACAGGTCGTGCTGCATCTGCCCCACGATGCGCCGAAACGGCCACAGCGTGCGCCCCAGCACCGAGGTCTGGTTCATCAGCCGAAAGGCGCGCGTGATTCCCTGCGGCTGCTGCAGCAGCGCCAGAAACTGCTGGCGGTTGACCGGGTCGGCGCGAAACGAGCGGTTCATCCGCGTGCGCGCGTTGTACAGCGCCCGCAGCGTGCGCGCCGAAAAGCCCTTGACGCCGGGCACGCGCTCGAGCAGCAGAAAACCTTCCAAAATGGCGTGCGGCTCGTGCTGGTAGAGCGCGTCGTCGGCCACTTCAAGCAGGCCGGCGCGCTCCAGAAAGCGCGCGTTGAGCGGACGCAGCGCGGGCGCCGGCTGGCCGCGCTCGGCGCGCAGGCGCTCTTCGATCACCTGCAGCAGGATCTGGTTGAGCTGCACCACCGCCTTGGCGGCCCAGTAGTAGCGGCGCATCAACACCTCGCCGGCGCGCAGCGTCAGGCGGCCGTCGGGGGCGTGGCGATCGGCCAGGCCGAAGGACGCGGCGACGGCGCCTTGCAGGTCGAACACCAGCCGGTCCTCGCGCCGCCCCGCCAGCAGGTGCAGGCGCATGCGTACGCGCGAAAGCACGGCCTCGTTGCGCCGCAGCTGGCGCACCTCGTGCGCGGTGGCCAGGCCCGCGCGCGCCAGGTCGTCCCAGCGCCGGCCGATGCCGGCCGCGCGCATCACCCAGCCGATGATCTGCACGTCGCGCAGGCCGCCGGGCGACTCCTTGCAGTTGGGCTCCAGCGCATAGGGCGTGTCTTCGTACTTCAGGTGGCGCTGGCGCATCTCCAGCCGCTTGGCGATGAAAAAGGCCAGCGCGTCCAGCGCCGCCGCAAAGCGCTGCTCGAACTCGCCGAACAACGCGGCGCTGCCGGTGATGCGGCGCGCCTCCAGCAGGGCGGTCTGCACCGTGATGTCGCCGGCGGCCACGTGCAGGCATTCGGACACGGTGCGCACGCTGGCACCAATCTCCAGGCCGGCATCCCAGCAGCGGCCGATGAAGGCTTCGATGCGCTCGCGTAATGGCGCGTCGGCCGCCGGGTCCGCGCCCTCGGGCAACAGCAGCAGCACGTCCACGTCGGAGTGCGGAAACAGCTCGGCGCGTCCGTAGCCGCCCACCGCCAGCAGAGCGCAGCGCCCGTCCAGTCCGGCCTGGCGCCACAGCCCACGCAGCGTGTCGTCGGTCAGGTCGGCCAGTTGGCGCAGCGCGCCACGCACGCCGCGGGTGGACAGGGCCGCCTGCCGCCAGACGCCGAGCAGCGCCTGCTTGCGCTGGCGATAGTCGACAGCCGGCTGCGCTGGTGCTGACGCGGCGTTCGCGGCCTTCGCTGCCGGGCTGTCGGCCATGAATCGATGAAGGGACGGGCGCCGGGTCAGGCCACGGCTGGTGCCATGCCCTGCACGAACTCGGGCACGGCCGGGCTGCCTTGGGATCGCGTCAGCACCTCGTAGCCGCTGGGGGTGACCAGCACCGTGTGCTCCCACTGCGCCGACAGCGACCGGTCCTTGGTGACGATGGTCCAGCCGTCGGGCATTTCCTTGATGTCGCGCCGGCCGATGTTGACCATGGGCTCGATGGTGAAGGTCATGCCCGGCACCAATTCGACCCCCGTGCCCGGGCGGCCGTAGTGCAGCACCTGTGGCTCGTCGTGAAACACCTGGCCGATGCCGTGGCCGCAAAATTCGCGCACCACCGACAGGCCGTGGCCCTCGACAAAGCTTTGAATGGCGTGGCCGATGTCGCCCAGGTGCGCACCGGGGCGCACCTGCTCGATGCCCAGCCACATCGACTCGTAGGTGAGCTGGCACAGGCGCCGGGCGGCAATCGAGCACTCGCCGATCTCGAACATGCGGCTGGTGTCGCCAAACCAGCCCTCGGGCGTGATGACGGTGACATCGACGTTGACGATGTCGCCCTTTTTCAGCACCTTGTCGGCCGGAATGCCGTGGCACACCACGTGGTTGACCGAAGTGCACAGGTGGCCGGGGTAAGGCGGGTAGCCCGGGGGCTGGTAGCCGATGGTGGCCGAGCGCGTGCCCTGCGCGGCCATGCATTCGGCGGCCCAGCGGTCGATGTCGAGGGTGGTGATGCCCGGGCGGATCAGCGGCGTGATGTGATCCAGCACTTCCGACGCGAGCCGGCAGGCGGTGCGCATGCCGGCAATGCCTGCTTCGTCCTTGATGTTGATGCTCATGGGGCCAAATTATCCCACCCGGGGCGCGCGGCTGCAGGCGGCGCGCGCGGTCGCCCAGATAAAATCAGCCTTTCGCTTGCGCCCGGTCCCAGTCAGCGATCGGGCGCCCTCGGTGCATTGCCTGCGCCCCGCCGTTTGCCATCTTGTCGACCGTGACCCAGCACATCCATTTCTTCGAAGGCGGCAACGCCCTGAGCGAATTTCGCGCCCAAGGCCTGCTGCGCCGCCTGCAGGCGGTCGAGCCTGGCATCGACGCGGTGAGCGCGCGCTTCGTGCACCTGGCCGGCTTCGAGGCCGCGCCGGCGCCGCAGACGCTGCAGCGCCTGGGCGAACTGCTGACCTACGGTGAGCCGGCCGCGCCTGAGACGAGCGAGGGCGCGGCGAACTGGGTCGTCACGCCGCGCCTGGGCACGGTGTCGCCCTGGGCGTCCAAGGCCAGCGACATCGCGCGCAACTGCGGCCTGGCCGTCACGCGCGTGGAGCGTATCGTTGAATATAAAATCGGCCTCAAGCGCCCGCTGATCAAGCGCAAGCAGCTATCAAAAGAGCAGCATGTCGCACTGGCCGCGCTGCTGCACGACCGCATGACCGAAAGCGTGCTGGCGCGCCGCGAGGACGCCCGCCAGCTCTTCACCGCGCTGACGCCCGAGCCGCTGGCGCACGTGGACGTGTTGCACGACGGCCGCGTGGCGTTGGAGCGCGCCAACACCGACTGGGGCCTGGCACTGGCGCTTGACGAGATCGACTACCTGGTCGAAGGCTTCACCCGGCTGGGGCGCAACCCCACCGACGTCGAGCTGATGATGTTCGCCCAGGCCAACAGCGAGCACTGCCGCCACAAGATCTTCAACGCCGACTGGCGCATCGACGGCGTGGCGCAGCAGCACAGCCTGTTTGCCATGATTCGCCACACGCACCGGCAAAACCCGCAGCACACGGTGGTGGCCTACAGCGACAACGCGGCGGTGATGGAAGGGCACACCTGCGAGGTTTTTGATGCCAAATCGGCCTCTGGCCCAGATGGAGCAGGCGCAAGCAGCTATCAAAAACACAGTGATGTGCGCCACGTGCTGATGAAGGTGGAGACGCACAACCACCCCACGGCGATCAGTCCCTTTCCGGGTGCCAGCACCGGCGCCGGCGGCGAGATCCGCGACGAGGGCGCCACCGGGCGCGGCGCGCGGCCCAAGGCGGGGCTGACGGGCTTCACGGTGTCGCGGCTGTGGGATTCGAGCGTCGGCAAGCCCGAGCACATGGCCAGCGCCTTGCAGATCATGACCGAGGGCCCGCTGGGTGGCGCGGCCTTCAACAACGAGTTTGGCCGGCCCAACCTGCTGGGCTACTTTCGCGAGTACGAGCTGGCGGTGGGCGAGGGCGCGGACGCCGTGCAGCGCGGCTACCACAAGCCCATCATGATCGCCGGCGGCTTGGGCCACATCGACGCGCGCCTCACGCACAAGATCGAGTTTGCGGCCGGCAGCCTGCTGATTCAGTTGGGCGGGCCGGGCATGAAGATCGGCATGGGCGGCGGCGCGGCGAGTTCGCTGGCCAGCGGCGCCAACGCGGCGCAGCTGGACTTCGATTCGGTGCAGCGCGGCAACCCCGAGATCGAGCGGCGCGCGCAGGAGGTCATCACCCAATGCCAGGCGCTGGGCGATGGCAATCCCATCCTGGCCATTCACGACGTGGGCGCGGGCGGTCTGTCCAACGCCTTTCCCGAGCTGGTCAACGACGCCGGGCGTGGTGCGCGCTTTGATCTGCGCGCGATCCCGCTGGAGGAATCCGGCCTGGCGCCCAAGGAAATCTGGTGCAACGAAAGCCAGGAGCGCTATGTGCTGGCCATCGCGCCCGAGTCGCTGGCGCAATTCGAGTCGCTTTGCGCGCGCGAGCGCTGCCCGTTTGCGGTGGTGGGGGTGGCGACCGAGGAACGGCAATTGATCGTCGGCGATGTGGGCTTGCCCCTTCCCCCTCTGGGGGAAGGCAGGGATGGGGGCCAGCGCGCCCACGCCGGCGCCGTCGTGCCCCCACCCCAACCCTCCCCCAGCGGGGGAGGGAGCCAAGAACCTCCTCTCCCGCTTGTGGGAGAGGGCAGGGGTGAGGGTGCGGCGGTGGACATGCCGCTGGACGTCCTCTTGGGCAAGCCCCCCAAGATGCAGCGCGACGTCACGACCGTGGCGCGCCAATTCAAGCCGCTCGAACTGCACGACCTGAGCCTGCAAGACGCCGTCATCCAGGTGCTGAGCCACCCCACGGTCGCCAGCAAGCGCTTTCTCGTCACCATCGGCGACCGCACGGTGGGCGGCCTCACGCACCGCGATCAAATGGTCGGCCCCTGGCAGCTGCCGGTGGCCGACTGCGCGGTCACGCTGGCCGACTACGCGGGCTTTGCCGGCGAGGCCATGAGCATGGGCGAGCGCACGCCACTGGCCGCGCTCGATGCACCCGCGTCGGGCCGCATGGCCGTCGCCGAGGCCATCACCAACCTGCTGGCGGCGCCGATCGAGCTGGCGCGCGTCAAGCTGTCGGCCAACTGGATGGCGGCTTGCGGCGAGCCGGGCGAGGACGCCGACTTGTACGCCACCGCCCGGGCCGTGGGCCTGGAGCTGTGCCCCGCGCTGGGCGTGAGCATCCCGGTGGGCAAGGACAGCCTGTCCATGCGCACGCAGTGGACGGACGACGCGGGCGCCGCGCGCAAGGTGGTCTCGCCCGTCAGCCTGATCGTCAGCGCCTTCGCCAGCGTGGCGGATGTGCGCGGCACGCTGACGCCCCAACTCGATCGCGATGAGGCCGACAGCTCGCTGATCCTGATCGACCTGGGCCGCGGGCGCAACCGCCTGGCCGGCAGCGTGCTGGCGCAAACCCAGGGCCAAAGCGGTTGCCCGTTGGTGGACGGCGTGCCCGACCTGGCCGATGCGCAGGATTTGAAAGCACTGGTGGTCGCCATCAACCAGTTGCGCACCGACGGAAAAATCCTGGCCTATCACGACCGCAGCGACGGCGGCCTGCTGGCCACCGTGGCCGAGATGGCTTTTGCCGGCCAGGTGGGCGTGGCACTGAACGTGGACATGCTGCTGCAAGAGGGCGACGGCGTGAACGACAGCCACATGGAGTCGGGCGAGGGCAAGGAGTGGACCAAGCAGGTCAGCGGCCGGCGCGACTGGCTGACGCTGAAGGCCCTGTTTGCCGAGGAGTTGGGCGTGGTGCTGCAGGTGCGCACGGCCGATCGCAACCAAGTCATGCAGGTGCTGCGCACGCACGGCCTGTCCCGCCACAGCCACATCATCGGCAAGACGCGGCCGGCCTCGTCGGGCATCGACAAGGGCAAGGGGCAGCTCAGCGTGTGGCGCGACGCCCGGGAAGTTTTCAGCGCCTCGCTGCACGATCTGCAGCAGGTTTGGGACAGCGTGAGCTGGAAGATCGCGCAGGGGCGCGACAACCCGGAATGTGCCGACGCCGAACATGCGGCGGCGGGCGCGCCGGATGATCCGGGCTTGCATGTGCATCTGACGTTTGACCCACTCCTTCCCCCTCTGGGGGAAGGCAGGGATGGGGGCCAGCGCTCGCAGCCTGGCACCGCCGCGCCCCCACCCCAACCCTCCCCCAGCGGGGGAGGGAGCCAGAGCACGCCCGGTCAGCTGCGGGCCGCGCCCAAAGTCGCCATCCTGCGCGAGCAAGGCGTCAACTCCCACGTCGAGATGGCCTACGCCTTCACCGAGGCGGGCTTTACGGCCTTCGACGTGCACATGACCGACCTGCAGGCGGGCCGCGTGCAGCTGTCCGACTTCCAGGGCCTGGTGGCCTGCGGCGGCTTCAGCTATGGCGACACGCTGGGCGCGGGTGTGGGCTGGGCGCGCTCGATCACCTTCAACGCGCGCCTGGCCGACCAGTTCAAGGCCTTCTTCGGCCGCGCCGACACCTTCGCCCTGGGCGTGTGCAATGGCTGCCAGATGTTTGCCGAGCTGGCCGACATCATCCCCGGCGCGCAGGCCTGGCCGCGCTTTACCACCAACCGCAGCGAGCGCTTCGAGGCGCGCCTGTCCATGGTGGAGGTACTCGATTCGCCCAGCCTGTTCTTTGCCGGCATGGCGGGCAGCCGGCTGCCGATCGCGGTGGCGCACGGCGAGGGCTACGCCAACTTCAGCCAGCGCGGCGACGCGGCGCAGGTCATTGCCGCCATGCGCTTTGTGGACCACCACGGCCAGGCCACCGAGCAATATCCCTTCAATCCCAACGGCAGCGCAGGCGGGCTGACGGCGGTGACCACGTTTGACGGGCGCTTCACGGCGCTGATGCCGCACCCTGAGAGGGTGTTTCGCAACGTCCAGATGAGCTGGACGTCGCTGGACGCCAGCGGCTTCAGCCCCTGGATGCAGCTGTGGCGCAACGCCCGCAAATGGCTGGGCTGACGCACCGACCCCTGATCAGATGCGCGTCAGCAGCAGCGCGCCCATGTAGATGAAGTAGGCGGCGACGAAGAGCATGCCTTCGATGCGCGACATCGTGAGGCCGCTCTTGAACACCGGAAAGCAGGCCAGCGCCGCGCCGGCGGCCATCGGCAGGTCGATGAACAGGAGTTCGCGGCTGACGTCGATCGGGCGTGGCGACACCAGCATCACCGCGCCCAGGATCGCCAGGATGTTGTACACGCCGCTGCCCAGCAGGTTGCCGATGGCCACGTCGCGGTCGCCGCGCACCGTGGCCACCACGGTGGTGACCAGCTCGGGCGAGGAGGTGCCCAGCGCGACGATGCTCAGGCCGATGACCGCGTCCGACACGCCGAAGGCCGTGGCCAGTGCCGACGCGCCCGCCACCAGCAGGTCGGCGCCCCAGATGGTCAGCGCGATCGCCACCGCCAGCAGCATGCCGTGCCGCGCGAACGTCTTGCCGCGCTCGGCCGGCGGCAGCGGCGGCTGGGCGTATTCGTGCGCGAATTCGGGGGCCACCGCGCGCCGGTCGCGCCGGCTCGACTGCACGATCAGCGCGGTGTAGAACATCGCCGCCAGCACCAGCAGCGCGCCTTCGGCACGGGTCAGCACGCCGTCCAGCGACATGATGACCAGCGCCAGCGCGGCGCCGATCATGGCCGGCACCTCCAGCCGCAGGCTGTGGGGCTGGATCGGCAGCGGCCGGATGGCCGCGCTCAGGCCGAGCACCAGCAGCAGCACCAGGATGTTGGCGCCGGCCACGTTGCCCACCGCCAGCGCGCCCTTGCCCTCGGCGGCCGCGGTGATGCCCACCGCCAGCTCGGGCAGGCTGGTGCCGATGGCCACCACCGTCAGGCCGATGACGATGGGGCGCACACGCAGCATGTTGGCGATGCGCGTGGCGCTGCGCAGCAGCAGCTCGGCGCCCAGCACGACGAGCGCCAGGCCCGCCAGGAACACCAGTGCCGGGTGCATGGACGTCATGCGGCTTGCCCTGCCGGCGCGGGCGCGCACGCACGCTGGCGGCGCCAGGCCTTTTCCAGCTCCACCGCCACGAAGACCAGCGCCGCCAGCGCGATGCACAGCGCCAGCTCCCATGCGTCCAGTGGCTCGGTCTTGAAGATGGGGTTGAGCCAGGGCACGTAGATCGTCGCCAGCTGCAGCACGAACGTGAGTGCCACCGCACCCAGCAGCGGCAGGTTGCTGCGCAGGCCCTGCGTGAACAGTGAATCGGTCTCGGAGCGGATCGCCAGCACGTGCGCCATCTGGCCCAGCGTGAGCACCGTGAACACCATCGTCTGCCAGTGCGTGTACTCGGCCTCGATGGCCCAGTCCTGCAGGCCCAGGCACAGCGCGGCCAGCAGCGCGCCGACCAGCACGATGTGCCAGCCCATGCCGTGGGCGAACAGGCTTTCCTTGGGCGGGCGCGGCGGGCGGCGCATGACGCCGCGCTCCTCGGGCTCTGCCGCCAGCGCCAGGCCGGGCAGCCCGTCGGTCACCAGGTTGACCCACAGGATGTGGATCGGCAGCAGCGGCAGCGGCAGGCCGAACAGCGGCGCCAGCGACAGCGTCAGCACCTCGGCCGAATTGCCGGTCATGGCGTAGCGCACGAACTTGCGGATGTTGTCGTAGATGCGCCGGCCCTCGCGCACGGCGCCGACGATGGTGGCGAAGTTGTCGTCCAGCAGCACCAGGGCGGAGGCCTCGCGCGCCACGTCGGTGCCGCCCTTGCCCATGGCCACGCCGATGTCGGCCGCCTTCAGCGCCGGCGCGTCGTTCACGCCATCGCCCGTCATGGCGACAAACCGCCCGTGCGACTGCAACGCCTGCACGATGCGGATCTTCTGCGCCGGATCGACCCGGGCGTACACGCGCACGTCGAGCACGCGCTGCTTCAGCGCGGCCTCATCGAGTTCGCCGAGCTGCGCGCCGGTCAGCACCGCGGCACCGGCGTCGGGCACGATGTGCAGCCGCCGGGCGATCGCCAGCGCGGTGGCCGGGTGGTCGCCGGTGATCATGATCGGCGTGATGCCGGCGCTGATGCAGTCGCGCACTGCTGCCTCTGCCTCCGCGCGCGGCGGGTCGATCAGGCCGATCAGGCCGATCAGTGCCAGGTCGCCTTCAATGGCCTCGACATCCGGCTCGGTCGGCAGCTGCGGCCAGGCGCGGCAGGCAAAGGCCATCACGCGCAGGCCCTGCGCGGCCAGGCGCTCGACTTCGGCCAGCACGGCGTCGGGGTCGAGCGGCTGCGGCCCCGCCGGCGACCAGTGCGCCGTGCAGCGCGGCACCACGCTCTCGGGCGCGCCCTTGGTGAAGGCTTCGAACGCCGTGCCCTCGCGATGGAAGGTGGTCATGCGCTTGCGGTCGGAGTCGAACGGCAGCTCGCGCACGCGCGGCGTTTCGTCTTCCAGCTCGGGCTTGATCAGCTCGGCCTGCGCGGCGACGGCCGTCAGCGCGGTCTCGGTCGGGTCACCCTGCCAGACGATGCAACCGGCGGCATCGGTGTCGCCGCTTGGGCAGGCGTCGTTGCACAGCGCGGCGGCGCGCAGCAGCTGCAGGTGCGTGGGCGAAGGCGCGCTCTGCTCGGCGTCGTCTGCCGCCGGGCGCCAGGGCTGGCCAGCGGCCAGCACCACCTCGGCATGCATGCGGTTTTGCGTCAGCGTGCCAGTCTTGTCGGAGCAGATCACGCTGACCGAACCCAGCGTTTCCACGGCCGGCAGGCGGCGGATCAGTGCGTTGAAGTCGGCCATGCGCCGCGCGCCGACGGCCAGCAGCACCGTGACGACGGCGGGCAACGCCTCGGGAATGGCCGCCACGGCCAGGCTGATGGCGGTCAGCAGCATCAGCAGGGGCGGCTCGCCGCGCAGCAGGCCGAAGCCGAACAGCAGGGCGCAGATCAGCAGCACGAGCAGCGACAGCTGCTTGGAAAAGCGCGCCAACCGCAGCTGCAACGGCGTGCTGCGGTCGGCGGCCTCGTTCAGCAGGCCGGCCACCTTGCCCAGTTCGGTGGCCATGCCGGTGGCGACCACCACGCCGCGCGCGCGGCCGTTGGTCACGGTGGTGCCCTTGAAGCCCAGGTTGACCCGATCGCCCAGGGCCAGCCCCGCGCCGGTGAGGGTACCGGTGCGCTTTTCGACGGTGACCGATTCTCCCGTCAGCGTCGACTCGTCCACCTTCAGTTGCGCCGCCTGCAGCAGGCGCAGGTCGGCCGGGATCTGGTTGCCGGCCTCCAGCAGCACGATGTCGCCTGGCACCAACTGCGCCGCGGGTACCGATTGCGCCTGGCCGCCGCGCAGCACCTGCGCCTGTGCGGCGGCCAGCTGGCGCAAAGCCGCAATGGCCTGGTCGGCGCGGCGCGCCTGCGTGAAGCCGATCACCGCGTTCAGCACCACGATGACCAGGATGACCAGCGTGTCGACCCATTCGCCCACGGCGCCCGACACCAGCGCCGCCGCCAGCAGCACCAGGATCATGAAGTCCTTGAATTGATCGAGCAGCAAGGCGGGCCAGGGGCGTGCCTGCTGAGTGGCCAGTTCGTTGGTACCGTGCCGTGCCAGCCGGCGCGCCGCTTCTTCCGCGGTCAGGCCGTGGTCGAGGTCGGCCCGTTGGGCGTGCAGAACCTCGCTGCCAGTTTTCAGGTGCCAGTCGTCATCGGCGGCGGGGGGAACGGGCGGGGCGTCAACCATGAATGCGTGGCGGGCGTCGGGCGGGCGGGCGGGGAATGCCCCATTCTGCACGATGAACGACGGGTCGACGGCGGGCCAATCGTTGCCGGATGTTGGCCGGTGCGGGGCGAGCCAGGACAAGGGGTGCGCCCGGCGCTACCATGCTGGGCTGCGCGCATGACAACTTGCGTGACTGCCCGCCGGGCAGGCATGCGCGCGACGTTTGCGGCTTCTTCGATGAACACCCCTCTTGCCACCCACCCCGGCGCGGCGCCGGCGGGCGACTCCACGCGCTACCGCGTGCTCTACGCCATCAGCTTCTCGCACTTTCTCAACGACATGATCCAGTCGTTGATCCTGGCGATCTATCCCATGCTCAAGGGCGAGTTCAGCCTGAGCTTCGGGCAGATCGGGCTGATCACGCTGACCTACCAGTTGACGGCCTCGCTCTTGCAGCCGCTGGTCGGCCTGTACACCGACCGGTATCCCAAGCCGCATTCGCTGGCTTTCGGCATGGGCTCGACGCTGTGCGGCCTGCTGCTGCTGTCGGTGGCGCCCAATTTTGCGACGGTACTGGTGGCTGCGGCGCTGGTGGGCACGGGCTCGTCGGTGTTTCACCCCGAGTCCTCGCGCATCGCGCGGCTGGCCTCGGGCGGGCAGCCGGGTCTGGCGCAGTCGATCTTTCAGGTCGGCGGCAATACCGGCAGCGCGGTCGGCCCCCTGCTGGCCGCGGCCATCGTGATGCCGCACGGGCAGGGCGCCATTGCCTGGTTCGGGCTGGCGGCGCTGGTGGCCATTGCCGTGCTGTGGCAGATCGGCACCTGGTACAAGACGCAGCATCTGGGCGCCGCGCGTGCCAAAAAACCGGCGGCGGTCCTGGTCAGCCCGGTACCACCGCGCACGGTGGCCATGGCCATCGGAGTGCTGCTGGTGCTGATCTTCTCCAAGTATTTCTACCTGACCAGCCTGACCAGCTACTACACGTTTTATCTGATCACGCGCTTTGGCGTGTCGGTGCAGTCGGCGCAGGTGTACCTGTTCATCTTTTTGTTCGCGGTGGCGGCGGGCACGCTGGCGGGCGGGCCGATCGGCGACCGCATCGGGCGCAAGCGCGTGATCTGGGGCTCGATCCTGGGCGTGGCGCCATTCACGCTGGTCATGCCCTATGTGGGCTTGACCTGGACCATCATCCTGAGCTTTGTCATCGGCCTGATCATCGCCTCGGCGTTTTCGGCCATCCTGGTGTTTGCGCAGGAGCTGATGCCGGGCAAGGTGGGCGCGGTGTCGGGCATGTTCTTCGGCTTTGCCTTTGGCATGGGCGGCATTGGCGCGGCGGTGCTGGGTGCGCTGGCCGACCGGCACGGCATCGTGTTCGTCTACCACCTGTGCGCATACTTGCCCCTGCTGGGCCTGCTGACGGTGTTGCTGCCCGACATCCGCCAGCACCGGCCGACGGCGTCGGCGTCGCCCTGTTGAGACGGTTCACTCTGCGTCGCTTCGATCCGGATCGGCGGGCTCGGGCGCACGCACGCTGAGCACCGGCACCGGCGAGACCTTGGCCAGGCGCAGCGCCGACGAGCGGGTGCTGCCGCTTTCCAGCAGGCTGTGCGGGTGCTGGCCGATGATGACCAGGTCGCAGCCCTCGGACTCGATCAGCTCCAGCATGCCCTGCACGGCGTCGCCTTCCTCGGCAATCGCCACTTCGTGCGACAGGCCCGCCTCGGCCAGCAGCGCCACGGCCGGCGCCACCAGCTCTTGCGCGGCGCCGATCACCATCTGCGCCAGCCGGCTCGGGTCGCGCGCCGTGATCACCTCGTAGAAGCTGGCCGGCTCCTGCACGTTGGCCGCGACGAAATGCGCCTGCAGGCCGTTTTGGCACAGCCGAATGGCAAAGCGTGCCTGATCCAGCGACAGCGCGGTGCCGTCCAGCGGCAGCAAAATCTTCAGGGTCATGACAAAAGCCTCCTTGCGGCTCGATGGGCAGATGGTGGAGCTTATCTCCTCGCCGAATTGCCCCCCGCCCGGTGCGGCAATCCCGCGCGGCGCGTGCAGGGGCGAGGTCTGCTAAATTCCCCACGTTCCTGAAACATCTTGAAAGGCCCTCCCATGCGTCGCACCCTGCTCAAAACCCTGGCCCTGGCTCCGGCGGTGCTGGCCTTTCCACGCGTGTGGGCCCAGGCGGGCAAGCCCGAGAAGTCCAAGCTGACGATTGCCGTGGGCGGCAAGAACCTGTTTTACTACCTGCCGCTCACCATCGCCGAGCAGTTGGGCCATTTCAAGGACGAGGGCCTGCAGGTCGAGATTCCGGACTTCGCCGGCGGCTCCAAGGCGCTGCAGGCGCTGGTGGGCGGCAGCGCCGACGTGGTGTCGGGTGCCTACGAGCACACCATCAACATGCAGGCCAAGAACCAGTTCATCGAGTCCTTCGTGCTGCAGGGGCGCGCGCCGCAGATCGTGCTGGCCGTCTCCACCAAGACCATGCCCGACTACAAGAGCCTGGCCGACCTCAAGGGCAAGAAGATCGGCGTGACCGCGCCCGGCTCGTCCACCTCGATGATGGCCAGCTATGTGCTGGCCAAGGCCGGCATCAAGCCCAGCGAGGTGTCCTTCATCGGCGTGGGCGCAGCCAGTGGCGCCATCACCGCCGTCAAGTCGGGGCAGGTGGACGCCATCGCCAACCTCGACCCGGTCATCACCATGCTGCAGCGCGACAAGCTGATCAAGGTGGTGGCCGACACCCGCACGCTCAAGGACACGCAGGCCGTGTACGGCGGCCCCATGCCGGCGGCCGTGCTTTACACGCACGGCAAGTTCGTGCAGGAGAACCCCAACACCACGCAGGCGCTGGCCAACGCCATGGTGCACGCGCTGCGCTGGCTGACCAAGGCCGGCCCGTCCGACATCGTCAAGACCGTGCCCGAGTCCTACCTGCTGGGTGACCGCGCGCTGTACCTGGCCGCGTGGGAGAACGTGCGCGAGGCCATCTCGCCCGACGGCATCATGCCCGAGGCCGGCCCCGCCACGGCGCTGCGCATGCTCAAGACCTTCGAGCCCAGCCTGGCCGACAAGAGCATCGACCTGGCCAAGACCTACACCAACGCCTTTGCGCGCAAGGCCGACGTCAAGTATTCCTGATCCATTACTCTTTATTTCATAGCTGCCTGCGCTTGATGGACGGGCGTCAGAGCCCTGTTTGACTTGAAACCCGCTGCCGTTCCCGCCCTCGACTTGCAGGCCATCACCTGCGTCTTCACCAGCCGCGACGCACCCGGGCAGCGCTACACGGCGGTGCAGGACACCGACCTGGCCGTGGCGCCGGGCGAGTTCGTCTCGGTCGTCGGCCCCACGGGCTGCGGCAAGAGCACGCTGCTGAACATCGGCGCCGGCCTGCTGGCGCCCTCGCGTGGGCGGGTGTCGGTGTTTGGCGAGCCCTTGCAAGGGATCAACCGCCGCGCCGGCTACATGTTCCAGGCCGAGTCGCTGATGCCCTGGAAGACCGCGCTGGACAACGTGATGGCCGGCCTGGTGTTTGCCGGCGTGCCCGCGTCCGAGGCCGACGCCCGGGCGCGCGCCTGGCTGGCGCGCGTGGGCCTGGCAGGCTTCGAGGACCGCTATCCGCACCAGCTTTCGGGCGGCATGCGCAAGCGCGTGGCCATGGCGCAGACGCTGATCATGGATCCGGACATCATCCTGATGGACGAGCCGTTTTCGGCACTCGACGTGCAGACCCGGCAACTCATGGAAAACGAGCTGCTCGACCTGTGGGCCGAACCGCCGCAGGGCAAGAGCGGCGCCGCCGCGCAGGGCCGGGCGGTGCTGTTCATCACGCACGACCTGGACGAGGCCATCGCGCTGTCCGACCGTGTGGTGGTGCTGTCGGCCGGGCCGGCCACGCACCCCATCGGCGAGTTCGTGATCGACCTGCCGCGTCCGCGCAACGTGGCCGAAATCCGCAACCAGCCGCGCTTTGTCGACCTGCACGCGCAAATCTGGGCCGTGCTGCGCGACGAGGTGCTCAAGGGCTACGACCAACAAAAACGGAAGGTGGCCTGAGCATGAGCCACTTCAAGCTGCGCGCCTGGCAGATCGGCCTGCTGATCCTCATCGTGGGCGTGTGGGCCTGGGCGTCCAATGCGTCGGACACCGTCGCCTTCTTTTTCGGCCGCCCGCAAATGGTGGCGCAACGTCTGTGGGCCTGGTTCGTCACCAACGGCGACATCTACCGCCACATGTGGGTCACCCTGGTCGAGACGCTGCTGGCCTTCGGCATCGGCACGCTGGCGGGCCTGGGCGTGGGCCTGTGGCTGGCGCTGGCGCCCTTTGCCTCGGCCGTGCTCGACCCGTACCTGAAGGCCGCCAACGCCATGCCGCGCGTCATCCTGGCGCCCATCTTCGCGCTGTGGTTTGGCCTGGGGATCTGGTCCAAGGTGGCGCTGGCCGTCACGCTGGTGTTCTTCATCGTGTTCTTCAACGTCTACCAGGGCGTGCGCGAGGTCAGCCCCGTGGTGCTGTCCAACGCCCGCATGCTGGGCGCCAGCCGGCGCGACCTGATGCGCCACGTGTACGTGCCCAGCGCCATGAGCTGGGTGTTCTCCAGCCTGCACAGCTCGGTCGGCCTGGCCTTTGTCGGTGCGGTGGTGGGCGAATACCTGGGCTCGGCCAGCGGCGTCGGCTACCTCATCCTGCAGGCCGAGGGCAGCTTCGACGTCGACACCGTGGTCGCCGGCATCGTGCTGCTGACGGCCCTTGCGCTGGTGCTGGACGGCCTGGTCGGCGTGGCCGAGCGGCGGCTGATGAAGTGGCAGCCGAGCAGTGGACAGACGGAAAAGCTGTAGGCCTGGCCAGCACCCGCTGCGCCCCAGCGCCGCACGGAACACCGGGCTTGCAGCGCAGGGCAACGCCTAGAATTTCAGTTTCCCGTGCCCCCAACCATGCAACACCAAAAAATCCTCATCCTCGACTTCGGCTCCCAGGTCACCCAACTCATCGCCCGCCGCGTGCGCGAGGCCAAGGTGTATTGCGAGGTGCACCCCTGCGACGTCAGTGACGAATGGGTGCGCCAATACGCCGCCGACGGCCAGCTCAAGGGCGTGATCCTCTCGGGCAGCCATGCCAGCACCACCGAGGAGAGCACCGACCGCGCGCCGCAAGCGGTGTTCGAACTGGGCCTGCCGGTGCTGGGCATCTGCTACGGCATGCAGACCATGGCGCAGCAATTGGGCGGCAAGGTCGAGGGCGGCCACACGCGCGAATTCGGCTATGCCGAGGTGCGCGCGCGCGGGCACACGGCGCTCTTGAAAGACATTGCCGACTTCACCACGCCCGAGGGCCACGGCATGCTCAAGGTGTGGATGAGCCATGGCGACAAGGTCACCGCGCTGCCGCCGGGCTTCAAGCTGATGGCCAGCACGCCCAGTTGCCCCATCGCCGGCATGGCAGATGAAGCGCGGCAGTTCTACGCCGTGCAGTTTCACCCCGAGGTCACACACACGGTGCAGGGCAGGGCGCTGCTCGAGCGCTTCGTGCTGGGCATCTGCGGCGCGCGCGCCGACTGGGACATGCGCGGCCACGTCGAAGAAGCGGTGCAGGCCATCCGCCAGCAGGTGGGTGACGAGGAAGTCATCCTGGGCCTGTCCGGCGGGGTCGATTCCAGCGTGGCCGCCGCGCTGATCCACCGCGCCATCGGCGATCAACTGACCTGCGTGTTTGTCGACCACGGCCTGCTGCGGCTGAATGAAGGCGACATGGTGATGGACATGTTCGTCGGCAAACTGCACGCCAAGGTCATCCGCGTGGACGCCGCCGAGCAGTTTCTGGGCCACCTGAAGGGTGTGAGCGAGCCCGAGCAAAAGCGCAAGATCATCGGGCGCGAGTTTGTCGAGGTTTTCAAGGCCGAGGCTGCCAAACTCAAGGCCGGCGGCGGCGGAAAGACTGGAATTGACGGCCGACCGGCCGTCAAGGGCGCCACCTTTCTGGCCCAGGGCACCATCTATCCCGACGTGATCGAATCCGGCGGCGCCAAGAGCAAGAAGGCCGTCACCATCAAGAGCCACCACAACGTCGGCGGCCTGCCCGAGCAACTGGGCCTCAAATTGCTGGAGCCGCTGCGCGATCTGTTCAAGGACGAGGTGCGCGAGCTGGGCGTGGCCCTGGGCCTGCCGCCCGAGATGGTGTATCGCCACCCCTTCCCGGGCCCGGGCCTGGGCGTGCGCATTCTGGGCGAAGTGAAGAAAGAATACGCCGACCTGCTGCGCCGCGCCGACGCCATCTTCATCGACGAACTGCGCACCACCCGCGACGAAGCCAGCGGCAAGACCTGGTACGAGCTGACCAGCCAGGCTTTCGCGGTCTTTCTGCCGGTCAAGAGCGTGGGCGTGATGGGCGACGGCCGCACCTACGACTACGTGGTGGCCTTGCGCGCCGTGCAGACCACCGACTTCATGACCGCCGACTGGGCCGAGCTGCCCTATGCGCTGCTCAAGAAGGTGTCGAGCCGCATCATCAACGAAGTACGCGGCATCAACCGCGTGACCTACGACATCAGCAGCAAGCCGCCGGCGACGATTGAGTGGGAGTGAGCATGGTGCGCAGCTCGCTCCACCACTCCTTTTCACGATAGAGATCCAGCCATGAGCACCTTTGCCTTGCGCCTGCCCGAGTCGCTGTATGCCCATGCCAAGCTGTTGGCCGAACAGGATCAGGCGTCGCTCAATCAGTTCATCACGGTGGCTGTCGCCGAGAAGGTGTCTGCCTTGCAAACGGCAGAATTTTTTGCCCAGCGTGCAGGCAAGTCAAAGAAAGGCGACTTGGCCAAGTTCTTGCTCAAAGTCAAACCCCGCACGCCGCTGGCGGGTGACGAATTGCCGAAGTAGCTTGGTTTTTGCGTTGCTGCCAAGCTGGCCGCATGAACAAGATTGGGCGATGGGCCCTGGCATCTGACTCAGGGCGGATCAAAAAAAGTGAGAGGGAATACGCATGCCGTGGCTGCAATGGCACCAGCGCGATGAAGATTTGAAGGCCACGGCCCAGACGCCGTACCGCCTGCTGCAACCGGTGCAGTCGCTGGCGTATGGCGATGAAGACGCGCCCAACATGCTGATCCAGGGCGACAACCTGCAAGCCCTGAAGGCGCTGCTGCCCTACTACGCGGGGCAGGTCAAATGCATCTTCATCGACCCGCCGTACAACACGAAAAGCGCGTTCGAGCATTACGACGACAACCTGGAGCACGCCCAGTGGCTGTCGATGATGTACCCGCGCATGGTGCTGCTGCGCGAGTTGCTGAGCGAGGACGGCTCGATCTGGATCACCCTGGACGACAACGAGGCGCATTACTTCAAGGTGATGTGTGATGAGGTTTTTGGGCGGAAGAATTTCGTTGCAAACGTGATATGGCAAAAAGCTTACGGCCCGCGTAGCAATGCGCATTTGATTTCAGACTCACATGATCATGTCTTCGTCTATGCCAAGCAAAAAGACTTGGCAAAGTTCGGCTTACTTGACCGCTCAGACGAACAAACAGCCAAGTATCAGAACCCCGATAACGACCCACGTGGTCTGTGGAAGCCAGAGAACTCGTCTATCAGCCTGTTGTCCGGGCAACGTGGTCGCCAGTTTGCCCAGACGGGACATAGCGAAAACATCTTCGAGATCATTGGCCCGGATGGCACCAAACACCTGCCTCCCAAGGGGCGATGCTGGGTATTCGGCCCAGCGAAGTTCAAAAATTTGCTGGCAGACGGGAGAATCGTCTTCGGCCGCGATGGAACTGGGCGCCCATCCGTAAAAAAATTCCTATCCGAGATTTCGCAGGGTGTTCTTCCACAATCCGTTTGGCTTCACGATGAGGTAGGGCACAACCAAGAGTCAAGCCGAGAAATTCGGGAAATATCGCCGGAGAATCCATTTTCGACCCCGAAACCCGAAAGACTTCTACAACGAATAATTCGCCTCGCTACCAATCCCGGCGACCTCATCCTCGACAGCTTCCTCGGCTCCGGCACCACCGCCGCCGTGGCGCACAAGATGGGTCGGCGCTGGATCGGTATCGAAATGGGCGAGCACGCGCGCACCCATTGCCAGCCGCGTCTGGCCAAGGTCGTCGATGGCGAGCAGGGTGGCATTTCCGCTGCGGTGGGTTGGCAGGGCGGCGGCGGTTTTCGCTTCTACCAACTCGGCCCCAAGGTGTTCGACGACCGGGGGCGTATCAACCCCGAGATCAAGTTCGAGCACCTGGCCGCGCACATCTGGTTTGCCGAAACCGGCACCGCGCGCAGCACGCGCGCGATGAAGTCGCCGCTGCTGGGCGTGCACGGCGGCACGGCTTATTACCTGCTCTACAACGGCATTCTGGGCGACCTAACACTTGCGGGCGGCAACATGCTGACCCTGAAGCTGCTGGCCAGCCTGCCCGCGCACGACGGGCCGATGGTGATCTACGGCGAGGGCACGAACCTGAGCGACGAGCGCCTGCGCTCGCTGGGCATCACGTTCAAGAAGACGCCCAACGACATCCGGGCGAGGTGACGGCATGGACTTGAAGGACTACCAGGACAAGTCGCTCACAAAGCTGGGCGACTTTCTGCGCGCCGCGCGCGCCGATGGCATTGCCCAGGCCTTTGCCGCACACGCCCACCCGGACACCAAGACCATGCTGGCGCCCGAGTACCGCGCCCTGCGCGACAAGGAGGGTGCGGAGCTGCCCAGCCTGCGCGGCGTGCCCTATGTGGCCATTCGCATCCCCACCGGCGGCGGCAAGACGCTGATGGGCGCGCACTTTATCCGCTGCGCGGCCGACCATTGGCTGGAGCGTGAGCGCCCGCTGGTGGTGTGGCTGGTGCCCAGCCGCACCATCAAGCGGCAGACGCTGGACGCCTTCAAGAACCGCCGCCACCCCTACCGCCTGGAGCTGGACGCGGCCTTTGGCGGCCAGGTAGCGGTGCTCGACAGCGACGAGATCGAGCAACTGACGCCGCAGGAGCTGGCCACGCGCACCTGCATCGTCGTTGCCACCATGGCGGCGGCGCGCGTGCACGACATCGACATCCGCGACTTCTACGCGCACAAGGAGGCGCTGGAGCCGCACTTCATCGCCTTGCCGAAAGACGCGCGCTTGCCCGAGCTGGAGCCGACCGAGGACGGCAAGGGGCCGCGTTTTTCCTTTGCCAACCTGTTGCGCCTGCACCGCCCGCTGGTGATTACCGACGAGGCGCACAACGCCAGCAGCGAGCTGTCTGCCACGGTGTACGAGCGCCTGGCGCCCAGCGCCATCATCGAGCTCACGGCCACGCCGGACATGGCCACCAGCAATGTGCTGGTGCGGGTGTCGGCATCGCAGCTGTATGCCGAGCAAATGATCAAGCTGCCGGTGCTGCTGGAAGAGCACCTGGACGGCTGGGACGTGGCCCTGCGCCACGCGTTGCTGCGGCGGCAGGAGCTGGAAGAGGCGGCGAAGAAGGAGCCGGACTACATCCGCCCGATTCTGCTGGTGCAGGCCGAGCACAAGGGCGGCGAGGCCACGGTGGACGTTATCTATGACCACCTGACCGGCGAGGACGGCGAGCGCATCGACAAAAGCTGGGTGAAGATCGCCACCGGTGAGCAGCGCGAGCTGGATGGCATCGACCTGTTTTCCGCCGATTGCCCGGTGCGCGTCATCATCACCATGGAGGCGCTCAAGGAGGGCTGGGACTGCTCGTTCGCCTACGTGCTGTGCTCGGTGTCGGGCACCAAATCGGCCACGGCCATCGAGCAGCTGCTGGGCCGCGTGCTGCGCATGCCGTATGCACGCACGCGCACGCAGGCGGCGCTGAACAAGGCCTATGCGCATGTGGTCTCGCCGTACTTCGGCGCCAAGGCGGTGGAGTTCACTGACCATCTGGAAAGCATGGGGTTTTCAAGGTTGGAAGCGGCGCAAAGCGTGCCCGTGCAGCCTTCGCTGCTTGCCGATGTCGGTGAGCACCCGGCCTTGCGAGTCGAATCGCTGCGCTTCACGGCGGCCAAGAGGCCGGACCTGGCCAATGTGCCGGCGGCGGACCTGCGCCACATCAGTATTCAACCGGCCGAGGAGGCGGGCAAGTTCACGGTGGAAGTCAGAGGCGCGGTGCAGCCCGAGAGCGTGGAGGCCATCGCCAAGGTGTTTACCGGCAAGGTCAGGGAGCAGGTGCGCACCGCGCTGGAGCAGCACAACACGCGCGCCAACCTGCGCCAGACGCCGGCGCAAAAGGGCGTGAAGTTCGAGGTGCCGCAGCTGGCGATTCAGTTTGGCGAGCGCGTGGTGCCGGTCGAAAACGACCTGCTGGTGGAGGACGGTTTCTGGAATCCGGCCGATAGCGCGGGCACGCTGGATACCTTGAGTTTCGACACGCGCACGCAGACCTGGGAAATCGACATCGGCGAAAAGGCGGTACAGATGCACATGGTGCAGGAGCCGCAGACCGAATACCTGTCTGGTCTGTCTGGCGACTGGGAGGAAGCCGACCTGCTGGTGTGGCTGGAAGGCCGGGTGGTGCAGAACAACGTGCGCCAAGAGGTGATGATGGCCTGGATAGCCCAGGCCATCGCGCCGCTCAGGCACAAGGGCTACAGCCTGGGGCAACTGGTGCGCGGGCGTTTCATCATCGCGCGCCGCCTGCTGGCGCTGCTGGACGAGGCCAAAGCCCAACGTGGCAACCAGGCGCACCAGCGCCTGTTCGAGTTGGAAGAGGTGGTGGTGGACCCTGCCGTGGTGTTCCGCTTTGCCGACATGGCCTATCCCATGCGCTCGCCTTGCCCAGCGCCGCACGACTGGCCCAAGCACTATTACGCGGTGCCGGGCGACCTGCCGTTTCGCCGCAAGGACGGCGCGCTGGCCGAGGAATACCGTTGCGCGCTGGCCATCGAGCGCAACCCCGAGGTGGACATGTGGGTGCGCAACCTGGCGCACCCGACGCAGTTCCGCTTTCCGACCGCGACAGGCTTCACCTACCCCGACTTCGTCGCCAAGCTGCGGGACGGGCGGATTTTCGTCATCGAGTACAAGGGCGAGGATCGCTACGACCACCCGAAGAACGTCGCCAAGCGCGCCGTCGGCGAGTTGTGGGCGCGCAAGTACCCGAACGGGCTCTACCTGATGCCGAGTGACAGGGGCACAGCAGGTCGCGACATCGACCAGCAGATTGCGCATGCCATAGCCAGGTAATGGGCGGCGATAGGCCTGGGTGCGATATTTGAACGTGTTGTGCTGGTCGTATGCACGCTACGACTGGATGCGCCGGATCAAATTGACTTGCCATTGAAAAAGTTGTACAAATCGTGGCGTGGCTACGACTAATTCAAGCAAGTTAAACACGCTCTACACCCGGCTGGCACCGGGAACGCCGCTGACCTCCGAGGACTTGGCGGCGTTGGGCATCTCTGCCGACCTGGCCGTTCACTATGTCCGGGCAGGGTGGCTCACGCGCCTGGCGCGGGGGGTGTTCTGCCGCCCCAACGATCCCCCAGTGCTCCATCCCAGCCTGCTGCTGTTGCAGCGCCAATTCGAGGGGCTGCACGTCGGCGGCAAGTCGGCATTGGACTGGTACGGTGTGCGGCAGTACGTCTCTCAGCAGCCGGTGCTGCACCTGTATGGCTGGAAGGCAGCGCGCTTGCCGCAATGGTTCACCGAACGCTTCCCGGCCGAGTACCACCGCAAACGGCTGTTCGATGAGCAGCCGGAGGCCTTGCTTCACGTCGGCCCGTTCGAGCAGCGCAGCGGGGCGCCGCAGGTGTCGGCGCCAGAGCGCGCCCTGCTTGAGCTGCTCTCCGAAGTCGGCGTGCGCCAGCCCTTGCAGGAAGCCCGCGAACTCGTCGAAAGTGCGTACAACCTGCGTGCCGACGTGCTGCGCGAGTTGTTGCAGCATTGCACGAGCGTCAAGACCGTGCGGCTGTGCCTGCAACTCGGCCGCGAGGCGTCGCTGCCTTGGGCGGCCAAGCTCGACCCGGCCGCGCTGCCGACGGGCAGCGACCGGCCCTGGGTGTCTCGATCGGCCCATGGCCTGCTGGTGCTCAAGCCATGAACCAGACGTATCTCGATACCGCGCGCCTGCTGACGCAGGTGGCGCCACTGGTGTTCGTGGACGATACCTTTGCCCTGAAGGGCGGTACGGCGATCAATCTGTTCGTGCGCGACATGCCGCGCTTGTCGGTCGATCTCGATCTGGTCTTTCCCGATCACACCTTGCCGCGCGACGAGGCACTGGCGCGCATCAACGAGGCCATTCGCCAGGCTGCCGAGCGGTTGAAGAAGCGAGGATTCCAGACACACGCGCCAGCGGCAGCGGCAGGGGAGACCAAGCTGCTGGTGCGGCGTGGCTCGATTCAGGTCAAGGTCGAAGTCAATTTCGTCATGCGCGGCACGGTGCGGCCGGTGCGCCGGGGGAAATGTTCATCTGACCCCATTTATCCATTTATCTCAGTTAGATCAAGCCGACCCCAGACTCCATCGGCTTGGAGTAAAACTGTTCGCCCGTGACCAGAATTACACGAACGGACTTTCGAGCCGCATCTTTCGCTTCGGCTAGGCTCAAAGGTATTGTCGCTACCAAGGGCTCGGCAACACTCAGAAGTCTCGGGAGCGAACCTTCTGCCGAAAATCGATCGTACTCAGTGATGATGCCACCTAGGAGGTGTCCAGTCTCTCGAACGCCGATCGATGAAATCGTGACCGGGCGGCGAGAGTTGTTCGTTATCACGACCTCGATCCAGGCTCGCGTGGCTTCGATTGAAGTGGTATGGAAGCCAGGAGGCACATCGGTGCAAACCTTCGATGCCACGTGCACATTGGCCACATCCAACGCTTGAGCAATGCTGACTGAACGGTGGGCTGCCAAGGCAGAAAATGCTGCAGCCGTAGCGCTGAAAATCGCGGTCATCAATGTGGTGCGCTCCGAGAAGCTCCCCCCATAGGTGGCCACCAACCCTAGGGTACTCGCGCCGATTGCAACAAGCACAAAGGAGGTCCAGTCCAAACGCTTGAGCCATCCTCTCCACTCAAACGTCCTCATCCACGATGCCCATCTGACGCGCTTCATAGCCTCCCCTGTTTGCGCTCAACCACGGTGGATTTGTGGAATTGGTGGAATTGGTGTCAGATCAACATTTCCATGCGAGCACGACACGCATGAGAAAGTCAACTGCACGTTTACTCCACCGCATCCGCCGGCTGCCGCTGCAGCATGGCCAGGATGTTGGCAATCTTCTCGCGCAGCTCGCGCCGGTCGCAGATGAAATCGACCGCGCCCTTGGTCTGCAAGAACTCGGCGCGCTGAAAGCCCTCGGGCAGGGTCACGCGCACGGTGTTTTCGATCACGCGCGGGCCGGCAAAGCCGATCAGGGCCTTGGGCTCGGCGATCACCACGTCGCCGACGAAGGCAAAGCCGGCCGACACGCCGCCCATGGTGGGGTCGGTCAGCACGCTGATGTAGGGCAGGCCCTTCTTGGCCAGGCGGGTGAGGGCGGCGTTGGTCTTGGCCATTTGCATCAGGCTCATCAGGCCCTCCTGCATGCGCGCGCCGCCGGTGGCGGTAAAGCAGATGAAGGGCACTTTCTGCTCGATGGCGGTGTGCACGCCGCGCGCAAAGCGCTCGCCCACCACGCTGCCCATGCTGCCGCCCATGAAGTCGAACTCGAAGGCGGCGGCCACCACGCTGATGCTCTTGACGGCGCCGCCCATGACGACGAGCGCGTCGGTCTCGCCGGTGTTTTCCATGGCCTCCTTGATGCGCTCGGGGTACTTGCGGCTGTCCTTGAACTTGAGCGCATCGACGGGCACCACCTCTTGTCCGATCTCGTAGCGGCCTTCGCCGTCGAGGAACACGTTGAGCCGCTCGCGCGCACCGATGCGGTGGTGGTGGCCACAGTGCGGGCAAACGTTCTGGTTTTGCTCCAGGTCGGTCTTGTACAGCACGGTGTCGCACTCGGGGCACTTGATCCACAGGCCCTCGGGCATCTGGCGGCGCTCGGACGCGTCGCTGGGTTGGATCTTGGGGGGCAGCAGTTTTTCGAGCCAGCTCATGACGGGTTCCTTGAAGGTCGGCGCGGATTATGCGTCGAGTGCGGCGCGGATCGGGCGCAGGAAATCGGCCGCGGCGGCGGCCACGCGCTCGTGCGGTTGATTTTCGATTGCCTGGATCAGGCGGGTGCCGATGACCACCGCGTCGGCCACGCGGCCGATGGCGCGGGCGGTCTCGGCGTCGCGGATGCCGAAGCCCACGCCGACGGGGATTTGCACGTGCTGGCGGATGCGCGGCAGCATGGCCTCCACCTCGGCGGTGTTGAGCGCGCCCGATCCGGTGACGCCCTTGAGCGAGACGTAGTACACGTAGCCGCTGGCCACCTGCGCCACTTGCTGCATGCGCGCGTCGGTGGAGGTGGGGGCCAGCAGAAAAATCAGGTCCATGCCGGCGGCCTTGAGCGCGGCGGAAAACTCGGCGCATTCCTCGGGCGGGTAGTCCACCACCAGCACGCCGTCCACGCCGCACGCCGCCGCATCGCGCACGAAGGCGCCGGCGCCATGGGCGAGGTCGTAGCGCTCGATCGGGTTGGCGTAGCCCATCAGCACCACGGGGGTGGTCTTGTCTTTGGCGCGAAAGGTCTTGACCATGGCCAGCACCTGCGTGAGGCCAATGCCCAGGGCGAGGGCGCGATCGCCGGCTTTCTGGATCACCGGGCCGTCGGCGCTGGGGTCGGAGAAGGGCACGCCCAGCTCGATCACGTCGGCGCCGGCGGCCACCATGCCGTGCATCAGCGCGGGGGTGATGTCGGCGTAAGGGAAGCCGGCCGTGACGTAGGGGATCAGGGCCTTGCGGCCTTGCGACTTGAGGGTGGCGAAGGTGGTGGCGATGCGGCTCATTGGATAACCTCCGTGCTTTGCACTGCGGTGCGAGCCCGCTTCGGAACGGCCGTGCGCGGGCTCATGCCTTGGCTCCCTTGACGACGTGACCGCGCATCGAAGGGCGGTCGTAGAAGTCGGCGCCATCGAGGTCGGCCACGGTGCCGATGTCCTTGTCGCCGCGGCCCGACAGGCACACCAGAATGGACTGGTCGGAGCGCATGGTGGGCGCCAGCTTGAGCGCATGGGCAAAGGCATGGCTGGATTCAAGCGCGGGGATGATGCCCTCGATGCGGCACAGGTGATGAAAGGCCGCCAGTGCCTCGGCATCGGTCGCGCCCACGTACTCGGCGCGGCCGGTGTCTTTCAGCCACGCGTGCTCGGGGCCCACGCCGGGGTAGTCCAGGCCGGCACTGATGCTGTGCGTCTCGGTGATCTGGCCGTTGTCGTCCTGCAGGATGTAGGTGCGGTTGCCGTGCAGCACGCCGGGGCTGCCGCGCTCCAGACTGGCCGAGTGGCGGCCAGAGTCCAGGCCTTCGCCGGCGGCTTCCACCCCGATCAGGCGCACCTGCTCATGCGGGATGTAGGGGTAGAAGATGCCCATGGCGTTGCTGCCGCCGCCCACGCAGGCCAGCACCGCGTCGGGTTGCCGGCCGTGGGTCATCTCGGGCATCTGCGCCAGGCATTCGGTGCCGATCACGCTCTGGAAGTCGCGCACCATCATCGGGTAGGGGTGCGGCCCGGCCACCGTGCCGATGATGTAGAAGGTGTTGTCCACGTTCGCCACCCAGTCGCGCATGGCTTCGTTCAGCGCGTCCTTCAGCGTCTTGCTGCCCGATTCAACCGGCACCACGGTGGCGCCCAGCAGCTTCATGCGGTAGACGTTGGGGCTTTGGCGCTTGACGTCTTCGCTGCCCATGTAGACCACGCATTCCAGCCCGTAGCGCGCGCAGATGGTGGCGGTGGCCACGCCGTGCTGGCCGGCGCCGGTCTCGGCGATGATGCGCGGCTTGCCCATGCGGCGCGCCAGCATGGCCTGGCCGATCACGTTGTTGATCTTGTGCGCGCCGGTGTGGTTGAGGTCTTCGCGCTTGAGGTAAATCTGCGCGCCCCCCAACTCGCGGCTGGTGCGTGCGGCGTGGTAGATGGGCGAGGGGCGGCCCACGTAGTGCGCCAGCTCGTACTGGAATTCGGCCAGGAAGTCCGGGTCGTGCTGGTATTTGGCGTAGGCGTCTCTCAGCTCGTTGATGGCGAAGGTGAGCGTCTCGCTGACAAAGCTGCCGCCGTAGCGGCCGAAGTGCCCGCTGGCGTCGGGCTGGTGATAGTCGGTCATGATGGTTTGATTCCTGCAAAGAGCGCATCGGCCGCATGCACGGCGGCGACAAAGCGCATGATCTTGTCGGCGTCCTTGATGCCCTTGATGGGCTTGCCATCGGGACCATCGGCTTCGACGCCGGAGGAGACGTCAACCGCGAGCGAGTGCCCGCGGCCGCGCAGCGCGGCCAAGCCAGCGCTCACGTTTGCAGGTGTAAGCCCACCAGACAAGACGAGGTGAGCGGGAACGTTTGGTGGTAGCAGTGACCAATCGAATGTCTTTCCGCCGCCGCCGTAGCCATCGACCTGTGCGTCCAGCAGCAGGGCTTGGGCGGCGCGGTAGCGTGAGGCAAATTCTAGCAAGCCCGAGCCCTGGGCGGGATCGAGCGGCAGGCGCGCTGCACGCCAGAAGGGGCAGCGGGCGCGCTGCGCGGCGGCCAGGCAGTCGGCCGGCGATTCATCACCATGAAACTGCACGATAGCCGGCGCCACGCCTGCGCAAGCAGCTTCTATTTCTGTAGCGTTGGCGTTGACGAACAACAGCACCGGCGTGACCAGCGGCGGCAGGCGTCGTGCCAGCTCGGCCGCGCGCGCGGCCGTCACGTGGCGCGGACTCTTGGGGTAGAGCACGAAACCGACGGCATCCACCCCGGCCGCCACGGCTGCGTCCACGTCCTGCTCGCGTGTCAGGCCGCAGATCTTGATGCGGGTGCGCGGTGCAATTGCTTCATTCATGGAAGCCAATCATAGGCCGCGGTGCGCTCCGGCAGGCCCCAGTGGGGGGCATAGACGGGCCCGCGAAAGTACAGGCCGTCCGGCGCGAAGGTGGGGGCTGCGGCGTCGCGGTCGCGCGCCTGCAGCACCTCGCGCATCCAACCCGGCGGCTGCAGACCCTGGCCGACGGCGATCAGGCAGCCCATGATGTTGCGGATCATGTGGTGCAGGAAGGCGTTGGCCTCGAAATCGAAGCGCCAGTACGCGCCGCGCTGCTCGATGGTGATGGGAGCCAGTTGCTTGATGGGCGAGGGGGCTTGGCAGATGCTGGCGCGAAAGGACGTGAAGTCGTGCTCGCCTTGCAGGTGCGCGGCGGCGGCGCGCATGGCGTTGCCGTCCAGCGGGCGAAAGCTCCAGCCCACGCGGGCCGCGTCCAGGCTGGGCCGCACGGGCGATTGCAGCACGATGTAGGTGTAGCGGCGCGCCAGTGCGCTGGCGCGGGCATGGAAGTCGGCGGGGACCGGCCGCGCCCACTGCACGGCGATGTCCGGCGGCAGGTAGCGATTGGTGCCGCGCACCCAGGAGAAGGGCTCGCGCTGCACGTCGGTGTCGAAATGCACCACCTGCATCAGGCCATGTACGCCGGCGTCGGTGCGGCCGGCGCACAGGGTATGCAGGGCTTGGGTGGAAAACTGCTGCAGGGCGCTTTCAAGCCGGTCCTGCACGGTCTGGCCGGAGGGCTGGCTCTGCCAGCCGTGATAGTGGGTGCCGGCGTAGCTGAGTCCGAGGGCGAGTCTGGCCATGGGGGTATTGTGGCCGCCTGCACGGGCCAAAAAAACGGCGCCACCAAGGCGCCGCGGAAGGTCAAACGAGAATCCGCGCCTGGGTCAGAGTTCTCCCAGGAAACGCTCCGCGCGAACCTTGAGCGCGCCCGTGGCCTCGGCAACCACCTCGCCGGCCAGGGAGCGTGCACCGTCGATGTCGCCGATGGCGCGGAACTCCTGCGCCAGCGCCAGCTTGGTGGACAAGGGATTGTCGTCGGCGTCTTCAAACTGCTCGGTCTTCACCTCGGCGCCCGAGCGCGAATCGGGATCGACCGACAGGGCGCTCATGTCAAAGTCGATCATGCCCGAGTTGGATGCGGGGGCGGGGGCTGGAGTTGGGGCGGGGGTTGGCGCGGGCGCCGACTTGGCAGACACCGGCGCGGGCGCCGATGTGCCTTGCAGCTGGGACGGGGGCGCGAAATCCATGCCCAGGTCCAGATCGACGAACTCGCTGTCGGCCTTGACGGGTTCGGGCGTGCGCTCGAGCGCCTGGCGGGCCGAGGGCGTGGTCGCAGCCGCGGCAGCCAAACCGCCCGCGACGGTCGCCGTGACTGCCGCAGCCGCCGGCGCCGCAGCCTTTGCCACGCTGCCGGCCGCCTGGCGGACCGAGTCGCCCAGGTCCAGGTTCAGGTCCAGCGGCGAGCGCGCGGTGTCGGTGCGGTCCTTGCTCAGGATGACCTGGGCGGTCTGCGGTTCGGTGTCGGCGCCGAACTGGCGCCGCCCGGTTGTGGGCGCAACCTTGGAGATGGGCTTGCCGCCCGGCTTGTACAGGGGGTTGTTGGGGTCCAGCTCGGCGCCCAGGCTGGCGATGGCCTGCCAGTCGGGGCCGCTGCCGTCGGTCAGGGGATGGGCTTCGGAGGCGATGGCTTCCAGGGCGCGGGCGTCGCGTCGCTTGGCGTAGATCTCGGCCAGCTTGCGGTGGATGGACACGCGGCCGGGGTGGGTGAGCAGGGCTTCCTTCAGGATTTCCTCGGCCTGCATGTCACGGCCGTAGGCCAGGTACACATCGGCTTCGGCCACTGGGTCGACGTCGCCGGCCGCATCGAGCTGACTGGGCGAGTACGCCATGGACGAGGAGCCACTGGCACGTTCCTTGGTGTTGACCTGCTGGCCGCCGCTGGCGCCGAAGAAAGAGTCGGGCTGCAAGCGGCTTTCGATGAATTCGCTGTCGCGCGCGGCGTCCTTGCTCTTGCGCTGGCGCGAGCGGTAGACACCGTACCCCGCCAACAGGGCGATCAGGCCGGCACCCGCGATGGGCAGCAGCGGGTTCTCGGTCAGCGTGTCGAGGAAGGACGGCTCGGCCGCGGGCGCGGGGGCTGCCACCGGCGGTTTGGGTTGAGCCGGGGCGTTGGCGGCCACCGCCGGCGCCTCCGATGCGCTGGCTTCGGGCGCGGACGCGCTGTCGGCTGCGGGGGCCGCACTGGCCTCGGTGGCGGGTTCGGACGCCGCGGCCATTGCAGCGGGCGCTGCATCGGCCGTGGCTGCGCTGGCGGTCGGCGCTGCGGCGACGGGCGTTGCCGAGGCGGAAGGGGCGGCGGGCACGCTGGGTGCGCCGGCTGCGATCGGCACGTTCAATGCCGGCACGGCGCTGCTGGCAGCTGGCGCGGCGGCCGCGGGGGCGCTGGCGGCGTTCTTCAAGCCGGCGAGCTCGTTCAGGTTTTTCTTCAGCTCGGCGACCCGGTCGGCTTCTTCCTTGGCCTGGCGCGTCTGCGCGGTCTGGGTTTCGGCGCCGCTGGCGGCACCCGCCTTGGACAGGGTGAGGCGGTCGGGCGCGGGCGCTGGCGCCTTGCTGTCCTGCACCTGGGCTTGCACGGTCCCACTGGTGCTTTGGCCGCTGCCGCCTGCCGCCGGGGTGGCCGTGGCGTTTTGGGCAACCGCGCTGCGGTAATTGTGGAAGTCGCGGCTTTGGGCCACGACGGCGCGGCGGGCCGCTGGCCTGGAAGTCGCCTGGGCCTGCTCGGCCGTGGGCAGTTGCAGCACGGCGCCCGACTTCATCAGGTTGACGTTGCCGCGAATGAAGGCATGCGGATTGGCCTGCAGCAATGCCACCAGCATCTGGTCGAGCGAGACGCCGTCGATGGCGTGCGCAGCGGCAATGCGCCCGGCGGTGTCACCGCGCTGCACGGTCACCTGCTCGCCGCTGCCGGAACTGGCGGCTGCGGGCGCGGGTCTGGGTGCGCTGCGCGTTGGTGCGGGTGCGGGTGCGGTGGCAGCGCGGCTGGGTGCGATTTGTTCGGCAACCGCGGGCTTTTCTGGCGCCGCGGCGGCTTGGGCCGGCGTGGTGACGACGGCCGGTGCGGCTTCGCGGGTGGGCGGGTCGAGCAGCAGGGTGTAGTCCCGCACGATGCGGCCGTTGGCCCAGTTGGCCTCGATCACGACGCCGACGTAGGGCTCGTTGATCGGGCGCGTGCCGACGATGCGAAGGTAGGCTTGTCCGTTGGCGCGGCGCTGCAGCGTGACGCGTGCCCCAGCCAGCGCGGGGCTGTACTCGACGCCGGCGGCGCGAAACGCCTGGGGCGAGGCCATGTTGGCCTGGAAGGTTGACGCTTCTTCCGACGAGATTTGTGGAATCTCGACCTCGGCGCGCAGCGGCTCGCCCAGCGCCGAGCGCACGGCAATGGCGCCCAGTGCGACGGCTTGCGCATCCAGGCTGATCGACAGCAGCGCAAGCGCGGTGGCCGAGGCCAGAGCGGCCTTTTTCAGGAGGGGGAAGCCCGCCGCGCGTGCAGGCGCCGAAATTCCCTCTCGATCATTGACAGTGTTCTTGTGCATGGCTTGTTGGAGGCAGGGAGTTTCCCGCCAGTACAGACTTGAAAATCGACGTTAACATCAACGTATTGGGCTGACAAGCTGATACGCCTCTCAAACGCGGACACAAGTTCAAAGTGCCTCAGCCCGTGGCTTGGATGTTGTCAGCAGACAACGCACGCTGGCTTGATGCCGCCCCCGTTTCGCGCAGGGGCGCCGGCGCGGGCTCAGCGCTCCAGCAGGATGCGCAGCATGCGGCGCAGCGGCTCGGCCGCGCCCCACAGCAGTTGGTCGCCGACGGTGAAGGCGCCCAGGTATTCGGAGCCCATGGCCAGCTTGCGGATGCGGCCCACCGGGATGCGCATGGTGCCGGTCACGGCCACGGGCGTCAGCTCTTTCATCGTGGCCTCCCGGGTGTTGGGCACCACCTTCACCCATTCGTTGTCGGCGGCAATCATGGCCTCGACGTCGGCCACGGGCACGTCCTTCTTGAGCTTGAAGGTCAGCGCCTGGCTGTGGCAGCGCATGGCGCCCACGCGCACGCAAAAACCGTCGACCGGGATGGCGGGGCTGCCAAAACCCGGGCCCAGGCCCATGATCTTGTTGGTCTCGGCCATGCCCTTCCATTCTTCCTTGGACATGCCGTCGCCCAGGTCCTTGTCGATCCACGGGATCAGGCTGCCGCCCAGCGGCACGCCGAAGTTGGCGGTTTCGCCGGCCGACAACGCGCGCTGCTTGGCAATGACCTTGCGGTCGATCTCCAGGATGGCGCTTTTGGGGTCATCCAGCAGGTTGCGCACCTCGGCGTTCAGCGTGCCGTATTGCGTCAGCAGCTCGCGCATGTGCTGCGCGCCGCCGCCGCTGGCCGCCTGGTAGGTCTGCGTGCTCATCCATTCGACCAACCCCGCCTTGTACAGCGCGCCCACGCCCATCAGCATGCAGCTGACGGTGCAGTTGCCGCCGATCCAGTTGTTGCCGCCCCTGGCCAGCGCGTTCTTGATGACCGGCATGTTGACCGGATCGAGGATGATGACCGCGTCGTCCTTCATGCGCAGGGCCGACGCGGCGTCGATCCAGTGGCCCTTCCAGCCCGCGCCGCGCAGCTTGGGAAAGACGTCGTTGGTGTAGTCGCCGCCCTGGCAGGTGATGATGATGTCGCACTTTTTCAGTGCGTCGATGTCGTGCGCATCCTTCAGCGTCTTTTCGTTCTTGGCCATGGCCGGCGCTGCGCCGCCGGCATTGGAGGTGGAGAAGAACAGGGGCTCGATCAAGTCGAAGTCCTTTTCCTCTTGCATGCGATCCATGAGGACCGAGCCGACCATGCCGCGCCAGCCGACCAAACCAACCAAACTGCTCATTTTCTAGCCCTTTAACAAGTGAAAAACCGGTCAACGGCCACACTGCTCGCCCGGCTCGTCTGGCCAGGAAGGGCGCGCGACGAGCCAAGGCTGGATCAGCCGGTCGTCTTTTTGGTGATGATTGCACATGCCGCCACGCCAGCCGAGGCGGCGGTGATGTTCTGGATGAACGTATCGGCGGCAAACATGCCTTGGCATTGTACCGGAGTCCCGCCATTCGCCGCTGGCGTTGGGATACGCGGCCACCATCCTCGGCTACAGTTGCCGCTTGCCTTGCCAGCCCAACATGCCCACATCCCTGCTGATGTCCAAGAATCGCCTCGAAGCCCTTTCGGACGGCATCTATGCCGTGGCCTTGACCCTGCTGGCGCTCGATCTCAAGCTGGCAGCCTTGCCCGAGGCCAGCAACGCGAGCTTGGGCGCCGAGCTTGAAAACCTGCTGCCCAAGGCGCTGATCTGGCTGCTGGCCTTCTGGGTGACGGCGCTGTTCTGGCTGGCGCAAAGCCGCACGTTGCGCCAATACGACGAACTGGACAAGCCGGCCATGATGATCGAGCTGACGCAGCTGGCCCTGATCACGCTGCTGCCGTTCACCTGCAGCCTGATGGCCGAACACGGCGACCTGGGTACGGCCGCGCTGGTCTACAGCTTGCACCTGACCTTGTTGGCCGTGCTCTCCTGGCTGCGCATCGCGCGGCTGTTGCGCACGCCCGCATTGCGCAGTGCCGACGGGTTCGACGAGCCGGCGGCACGGCTGCAACTGCAACGTGCCGTGGTGGTGGTGCTGTGTGCGCTGGTGACCGTGGCGCTGGCGTGGTGGCTGCCGGCGTGGAACATGCTGGCCATGCTCGGCATCGTGCTGCACCGCCGTGCCAGCGCAACGCCCGGTGCCGCCCGGGCATAGCGCGCGCTCAGGCCAGGGCGCGCACCACCGCGTCGCCCATCTGCACCGTGCCGACCTTGGTCGTGCCTTCGCTGTAGATGTCCGGCGTGCGCAGGCCTTGGGCCAGCACCTTTTTCACGGCGGTCTCGATGCGGTCGGCGGCCTCGGCCTGATTCAGCGAAAAACGCAGCATCATCGCCGCCGACAGGATGGTGGCCAGCGGGTTGGCCACGCCCTTGCCGGCGATGTCCGGGGCGCTGCCGTGGCTGGGCTCGTACAGGCCTTGCTTTTTGTCGTTCAGGCTGGCCGAGGGCAGCATGCCGATGGAGCCGGTCAGCATGGAGGCCTCGTCGCTCAGGATGTCGCCGAACATGTTGCCGGTGACGATGACGTCGAAGGCCTTGGGCGCCTTGACCAGCTGCATGGCGGCGTTGTCCACGTACATGTGCTGCAGCTCGACGTCGGGGTAGTCCTTGTGGGTCTCGATCACCACGTCCTTCCAGAACTGGAAGGTTTCCAGCACGTTGGCCTTGTCGACGCTGGTGACCTTTTTGCCACGCTTGCGGGCCGCCTCGAAGGCGACGCGGGCGATGCGCTCGACTTCGGGGCGCGAGTAGCGCATGGTGTCGAAAGCTTCCTCGCTGCCCGGAAAGTGGCCGTCGACGGCGGTGCGCTTGCCGCGCGGCTGGCCGAAGTAGATGTCGCCCGTCAGCTCGCGGATGATGAGGATGTCCAGGCCCGCCACCAGCTCGGGCTTGAGACTGGAGGCGCCGACGAGCTGTTCGTAGCAGATGGCGGGGCGGAAGTTGGCGAACAGGCCCAGGTGCTTGCGCAGACCCAGGATGGCCTGCTCGGGGCGCAGGGGGCGATCCAGCTTGTCGTACTTCCAGTCGCCCACGGCGCCGAACAGGATGGCGTCGGCGCTCTTGGCCAGATTCAGGGTGGACTCGGGCAGCGGGTGGCCCGACGCTTCGTAGGCGGCGCCGCCGACGGGGGCGGTTTCCATCTCGAACTTCAAGTCCAGGGCCTTCAAGACCTTGACGGCCTCGGCGACGATTTCCGTGCCGATGCCGTCACCGGGGAGAACTGCGATTTTCATGACTCGTATACTATTGGATTTGTAGCTGCTCACGATTGATTGAAGCGCGCTGGCGGGTTATTTGGCTTGAAATCGTGGGGTGCCCACTCGCCCTGCGCGGAGGATGGGTGCCCGGCCTTGCGCAGGTTCAACCCAGGGTGCCGAGCGTATGCGCCAGCCAGGGCTTGGCGGCCAGGCGGCGCGCCTCGAAGGCCTTGATCTCGTCCTGGTGGCGCAGCGTCAGGCCAATGTCGTCCAGCCCGCCCAGCAGGCAGTGCTTGCGAAACGGTTGCACGTCGAAGGCGATTTCGCTGCCGTCGGGTTTGACGATGACCTGGCGCTCCAGATCGACGGTGAGCTGGTAGCCGGCAAACGCGTTGACTTCGTCGAACAGCTTGCCGATGACGGACTCGGCCAGCACGATGGGCAGCAGGCCGTTCTTGAAGCAGTTGTTGAAGAAGATGTCGGCAAAGCTGGACGCCAGGATGGCGCGAAAGCCGTACTGCTGCAGCGCCCAGGGCGCGTGCTCGCGGCTGGAGCCGCAGCCGAAATTCTTGCGCGCCAGCAGGATGGAGGCGCCGGCATAGCGCGGCTGGTTCAGCACGAAATCGGGGTTGGGCTTGCGCGCGGCCGGGTCCATGCCGGGCTCGCCGTGGTCCAGGTAGCGCCACTCGTCGAACAGGTTGGGACCAAAGCCGGTCTTCTTGATCGACTTGAGGAACTGCTTGGGGATGATGGCGTCGGTGTCGACGTTCTCGCGGTCCAGCGGGGCCACCAGGCCCTTGTGCACGGTGAATTTTTCCATGGCGGGGCAGCGGTCCTCTTACTTGTCGGCGGCGCGCTCGATGGCGCCGCCGGCTTTTTGCACGTCCTGGCCCATGCCCTTGACGGTGTTGCAGCCGGCCAGCACAAAGGTCAGCGCGAGGGCGAGGAGGGTGGCGGTCTTGGTCATGATGGCTCCTTGGGTTGTGTCAGGCAAATTGGCGGATATCGACGAAATGACCGTGCACGGCGGCGGCGGCGGCCATGGCGGGGCTGACCAGGTGGGTGCGCCCACCGGCGCCCTGGCGGCCTTCGAAGTTGCGGTTGCTGGTGGAGGCGCAGCGCTCGCCGGGCTCCAGCCGGTCGGCGTTCATGGCCAGGCACATGCTGCAGCCGGGCTCGCGCCACTCGAAGCCGGCAGCGGTGAAAATTTTGTCCATGCCCTCCGCCTCGGCCTGCTGTTTGACCAGGCCCGAGCCCGGCACCACCATGGCCAGCTTGACGTTGGACGCCACCCGACGGCCTAGCTTCTTGACCACGGCGGCGGCGGCGCGGAGGTCCTCGATGCGGCTGTTGGTGCAGCTGCCGATGAAGACCTTGTCGATCACGATGTCGCTGATGGCCTTGTTGGGCTGCAGGCCCATGTAGGTCAGGGCGCGCTCGATGGCGTGGCGCTTGCTGGCGTCCTTTTCCTTGTCGGGGTCGGGCACGCGGGCGTCGATGCCCACGACCATCTCGGGGCTGGTGCCCCAGCTCACCTGCGGCACGATGGCGCGCGCGTCCAGCTCGACCACGGCGTCGAACTTCGCATCCGCATCGGTGTGCAGCGTGCGCCAATAGGCCACGGCCTGATCCCACTCGGGCCCGCCGGTGAACTTGCCGCTGACCAGGTCGGTGCCGGGCGCCATCGGGCGGCCACGGACGTAGTCGATGGTCTTGTCATCGACCGCCACCAGGCCGGCGCGCGCGCCCGCCTCGATGGCCATGTTGCACACCGTCATGCGGCCTTCCATCGACAGGTCGCGAATCGCCTCGCCGGCAAACTCGATGGTGTAGCCGGTGCCGCCGGCGGTGCCGATCTTGCCGATGATGGCCAGCACGATGTCCTTGGCGGTGATGCCGGGCGCCACGTGGCCGTTGACGCGAATCAGCATGTTCTTGGCCTTCTTGGCCAGCAGGGTCTGCGTGGCCAGCACGTGCTCGACCTCGCTGGTGCCGATGCCGTGGGCCAGCGCGCCAAAGGCGCCGTGGGTGCTGGTGTGGCTGTCGCCGCAGACCACGGTCATGCCGGGCAGGGTGGCGCCGTTCTCGGGCCCGATCACGTGCACGATGCCCTGGCGCTGACTGAGGAAGGGGAAGAAAGCCGCCGCGCCGGTGCTCTTGATGTTGGCGTCCAGCGTGGTGACTTGCTCCTTGCTGATGGGGTCCTCGATGCCGTCGTAACCACGCTCCCAGCCCGTCGTCGGGGTGTTGTGGTCGGCCGTGGCCACCACGCTGCTGGTGCGCCAGACCTTGCGGCCGGCTTGGCGCAGGCCCTCGAAGGCCTGCGGGCTGGTGACCTCGTGCACCAGGTGGCGGTCGATGTAGAGGATGGCGGTGCCGTCTTCTTCGGTGTGGACGACGTGCTCGTCCCAGATCTTGTCGTACAGCGTGCGGGCGGACATGGTGGGGAACAACTTCCTTGGTGGGTTTGAAATTTTATGCGGCGGCGGCATCGCCGGTCAGGTGCTCGACCAGCGCGCGGGCGGTGACGGGCAGGCTGTCGAAGTCGCGCGCGACGAGGCTGATCTGGCGGCGCGCCCAGGCGTCTTGCAGGGGGATGCAGCGCAGCGGGCTGGCGCCGTGGATGAGCTCGAAGGCGCGCTGGGGCATCACGCCCACGCCCAGGCCATTGGCGATCATGCGGCACATGGCGTCCAGCCCCGTCACGCGAATGCGCAGGCGCACGCTGCGCCCGGCCAGCGCCGCGGCCTGGTGCATGGCCAGGGCGATCGAGCTGCCGGCGTTCAGGCCGACGTGGTCAAAGTCCAGCGTGTCTGCAAAATCAATGGCAGGCGGCGCATTGGGCACGAGGGCTGGCGGCGCAATCAGGGCCAGGCGGTCTTGCCGATAGGGCCGCAGCTGCAAGCCGCCCTGAGCGCTGCCGGCGTGGCAGATGCCCAGGTCGGCGGCGCCCTCCATCACGGCGCGCTCGACCGCCGAGGACAGGTGCTCCTCCAGGTCGATCTTGACCTGGGGATGGCTGTGGATGAAGCGGCCCAAGTCCTCGGGCAGGAACTGCACGATGGCCGACATGCTGGCGTGCATGCGCACGTGGCCGCGCACGCCGCTGGCGTATTCGCGCAGGTCGCCGTGCAGCTGATCCAGGCCAAACAGCACGCTGCGGGCGTGGTGCAGCAGGCTCTGGCCGGCGGGCGTCAGCGTGACGCCGCGCGCCTGGCGATAGAGCAGGGCGGCGCCCAGCGTGCTTTCGAGCTCGGCCACGCGCTTGCTGACGGCCGAGGCGGCGATGCGCTCGCGCTGCGCCGCCTGCGCGATGGCGCCCGTCTCCGCCACGGCCACGAAGAGCTGCAGCGAGGTCAGATCGATGGGGCGATCCAGGGGACGGGCCGGGGCGGACATGGGTTGGCGCGGGTGGTGTCAGGTATCGTGTATTGCGTTGGCTTGGTGAATTATTACCCATATTTTGCGTTTTGACATCGCAAATGGAGATGTTTTGATCGGGGTGATGGCGAGCGCGCCTTTTGTCCCCGCCCACTGTGGGCGGATTTGTGGAAAAGACCTGGAACAAGTCCGCCAAGCCGCGCCCCGCTTGGCTTGGCGGACGATGCCTCAATTTTCAGCGGCGCGGCAGCGGGGGCCTGCCGTGCGGAAATTGTTCAGCGCGTGCCTTACCATTCGCGCCCTGATTCGTGGGAGAAAACTGCATGTGGGCATCGGCCTTGTTGTGTTGGGTGCCCATGGTGAGCGACGGTGATTCGCTCAAGGTGCGCTGCGAGCCGGGGCAGGGTCCGCGCACGCTCACCCTGTGCGTGGCCCAGATCGATGCGCCCGAGCTGCGCCAGGCTTTTGGCCGTCAGTCACGCCGGGCCCTGGCCGCCCTGTGCCAGCGCCAGCGTGCGCGGGTGGAGGTGCTAGAGCAGGACGTTTCTGGCCGCTCGGTGGCGCGGGTGCAATGCCAGGGCGTGAACGTGGCCCAGGCCCAGGTGCGCGCCGGCATGGCCTGGGTGGCGCCCGGCTATGTGCGGGGTGATGGCGGCCTGCAGGCGCTGGAGCGCCAGGCCCGCCAGCGCCGGGTGGGGCTGTGGGCTCAGCCGCGCCCCACGCCGCCCTGGGCCTATCGCCACCGCCGCTCGCGCTGAAGGTGCTGGCGCTTTAGCCCACCATGGCGCGGTAGTAGTTGGGCAGGGCAAAGAGCGCGCCGTGCAGCTCGGCGTTGTAGAGCTGCAGGCGCGTGATGCCGCGCTGCGCCAGGCGCTCTTGCACGGCGGCGGCGCTCAGCGCCTTGGGGCGCAGGGTGTCGGACGCCACCGCCAGGCCCCAGTAGGCGCCGTACAGCGGGATGTACAGGCCGAAGGGGCTGACCTGGGTGAAGCGCGCGCTCAGGCGGGCCAGCAGGGTGCGCACCTGCTCGGGGTGGAACACGGGGCTGCCCAGGTGCAGCACCAGCGCGCCGCCCGGTGCCAGCGCGCGCTGCATGCGCGCCAGCGCGGCGGGCTCGTACAGGGCGCTGGCGGGGGTGTCCGGGTCGGTCAGGTCCATCAAAATCAAATCGAACTGGCCGGGGCAGTGGTCCACATAGGCCATGCCGTCGCCGATTTCGATGCGCACGCGGGGGTCATCCAGCGCGCCGCGGTGCACCGATTGCAACTGCTGGCGCGCTAGCTCGACGACCTGCGCGTCCAGCTCGGCGATCACCACCTCGTGCACGCTGGGGTGCTTGAGCAGCTCCTCGGCCGCGCCGCCGTCGCCGCCGCCGATGATCAGGCAGCGCGCGGGCGCGGGGTGGGCGATGGCGGCGGGATGCACCAGGGCCTCGTGATAGAAAAATTCGTCCTTCTCCGAGGTCATGAAGCGGCCGTCGAGGCGCAGCACCCGGCCAAAGCGCGGCGTGTGCAGCAGCTCCAGCGACTGGTGCTCCGAGCTCTGGCGCTCCAGCACCGTGCCGCGAAAGCTGAAGGCGGCGGTGGGCGAGAGGGCCTCGACGATCCAGCCTTCCTCCTCGGGCGCGGGCGAGGCCTGTGGCGCGGACGCGCTGATGTCGCCACGCAGCAGGCGGTTGCGCACCACGCGCTGGGGTTGATAGGCCTGGACCATGCCTTCCAGCAATTGGCTGGCCTTGGTGGAGTTGTCGGTGGAGAAATTGCAGACGTAGACGTCGAGCGTGACGTTGCCGGTCTCGGGCCAGGTGTGGATGGCCAGGTGCGATTCGGCCAGCAACAGGGTTCCGGTTACGCCACCGGGCTGGCCTTGCCATTCGGGAAACTGGACCCAGCAGTCGTCCACGCGGGTCAGTCCGGCAGCCTCGGTCTGCGCGCGGCACAGGTGGGCGATGGCGTCGGGGTCGACCATCAGGAGCGGCGCGCATTGGCACGCATACAAATCAGCGGTCAGGTGCAAACCTTGCACGTCGTTCACCTCCTCGCAAACAGGGCGACTGGCCGGCCCGATCGAGCCGCCTCACGGGTCAATGTATCCCAGTTGCCGCCGCGCGCATGCCGGGCTCTGGAATCGGCTTGGTCATGAAAAAACCGCGCCAAGGGAACCCCCTTGGCGCGGCTTGTTGCGATGCGCGGGTGCTCAGGCGGCAACGCCCTTGGCGACTTCGGCGTATTCCTCGATCTGGTCGAAGTTCATGTAGCGATAGACGCTGTCCTTGTTGGCATCGACCACGCCGATTTCCCTCAGGTATTCCTCCTTGGTGGGCAGCTTGCCCAGGCGGGACGCGATGGCGGTCAGCTCGGCCGAGCCCAGGAACACGTTGGTGTTCTTGCCCAGGCGGTTGGGGAAGTTGCGGGTCGATGTCGAGATGACCGTCGCGCCCTCATGCACCTGGGCCTGGTTGCCCATGCACAGGCTGCAGCCGGGCATCTCGGTGCGCGCACCGGCCGTGCCGAAGGCTGCGTAGTGGCCTTCCTTGATCAGCTCGTTCTGGTCCATCTTGGTGGGCGGGGCAATCCACAGCTTGGTCGGGATGTCGCGCTGGCCGCCCAGCAGCTTGGCTGCGGCGCGGAAGTGGCCGATGTTGGTCATGCACGAGCCGATGAAGGCTTCGTCGATCTGGGTGCCGGCGACTTCGGAGAGGAACTTGGCGTCGTCCGGGTCGTTGGGGCAGCAGACGATCGGTTCCTTGATCTCGTTCATGTCGATCTCGATCACGGCGGCGTACTCGGCGTCCTTGTCGGCTTCGAGCAGCTGGGGGTTGGCCAGCCAGGCCTCGACCTTCTCGATGCGGCGCGCCAGGGTCTTCGCATCTTGGTAGCCCTCGGCAATCATGTTCTTCATCAGCACGATGTTGCTGGTCAGGTACTCCTTGATCGGCTCGGGGCCCAGCTTGATGGTGCAGCCAGCGGCGGAACGCTCGGCGGACGCGTCGGACAGTTCAAAGGCTTGTTCCACCTTCAGGTCCGGCAGGCCTTCGATCTCCAGGATCTTGCCCGAGAAGATGTTCTTCTTGCCGGCCTTGGCCACGGTCAGCAAACCGGCCTTGATGGCGTACAGCGGAATCGCGTGCACCAGGTCGCGCAGCGTCACGCCGGGCTGCAGCTGGCCCTTGAAACGCACCAGCACGGATTCAGGCATGTCCAGCGGCATCACGCCCGTGGCGGCGCCGAAGGCCACCAGGCCCGACCCTGCCGGGACGCTGATGCCGATGGGAAAGCGCGTGTGCGAGTCGCCGCCCGTGCCCACGGTGTCGGGCAGCAGCAGGCGGTTGAGCCAGCTGTGGATCACGCCGTCGCCCGGGCGCAGGGCCACGCCGCCGCGGTTGCTGATGAACTGGGGCAGCTCGCGGTGGGTCTTCACGTCCACGGGCTTGGGGTAGGCGGCGGTGTGGCAGAAGCTTTGCATCACCATGTCGGCCGAGAAGCCCAGGCAGGCCAGGTCTTTGAGCTCGTCGCGCGTCATCGGGCCGGTGGTGTCTTGCGAACCCACGGTGGTCATCTTGGGCTCGCAATAAGTCCCGGGACGAATGCCCTGACCTTCGGGCAGACCGCAGGCGCGGCCCACCATTTTTTGCGCCAGGGTGAAGCCGGCCTTGGATGGAGCCGGGGCTTGCGGCAGACGGAAGGCGGTGGAGGCGGCCAGGCCCAGGAACTCACGCGCCTTGGCGGTCAGGCTGCGGCCGATGATGAGGTTGATACGGCCGCCGGCCTGCACCTCGTCCAGCAGCACTTCCGATTTGAGAGCAAAGTCGGCAATCTTCGCGCCGGCCTTCTCAATTTTCCCTGCATAGGGGTAGATGTCGATGACGTCGCCCATTTCCATCTTGCTCACATCGACCTCGATGGGCAGCGAGCCTGAATCCTCTTGCGTGTTGAAGAAGATGGGGGCGATCTTGCCGCCCAGCGTGACGCCGCCAAAGCGCTTGTTGGGCACGAAGGGAATGTCCTGGCCCGTAGCCCAGATGACGCTGTTGGTGGCCGACTTGCGCGAAGAACCCGTGCCGACCACATCGCCCACGTAGGCGACGACGTGGCCCTTTTTCTTCAGGTCCTCGATGAACTGCATGGGGCCGCGCACACCGTCCTTTTCAGGCTTGAAGGCTGCGTCGGGGCGCGTGTTCTTGAGCATCGCCAGGTAGTGCATGGGGATGTCGGGACGCGTGGTGGCATCGGGCGCGGGCGAGAGGTCGTCGGTGTTGGTCTCGCCCGGCACCTTGAAGACGGTGACAGTGATTTTTTCTGCTACCTTGGGGCGGCTGGTGAACCATTCGGCGTCGGCCCAGCTTTGCATCACTTCCTTGGCGCGGGCGTTGCCCGCCTTGGCCTTGGCCGCCACGTCGTTGAAGTAGTCGAACATGAGCAGCGTTTTCTTGAGCGCCTCGGCGGCTTGCGGTGCCACCTCGGCGTCGTCCAGCAGCTCGATCAGCGGGTGCACGTTGTAGCCGCCCACCATGGTGCCCAGGAGCTCGGTAGCGCGGGCCCTGCTGATCAGGCCCACTTGGATGTCGCCATGCGCCACGGCGGCGAGGAAGGATGCCTTGACCTTGGCCGCATCGTCCACGCCCGGGGGCACGCGGTGGGTCAGCAAGTCCAGCAGGAACTCGGCCTCGCCGGCCGGCGGGTTCTTGATGAGTTCGATCAGGTCGGCCACCTGCTTGGCGTCCAAGGCCAGAGGGGGGATACCCAGGGCGGCGCGTTCGGCGGCGTGGGCGCGGTAGGCTTGCAACATGGCGTCTTCCGAATGGATGGAGTGAAAAGGGATCGATGCACGCACACCGGGCTTGGGTGCGTGCGGCAGCGCTCGGGTCAGCGCTTGGGTTCGTCGAACAGCGTGGGTTGGGGTCTGAGCTTCAGCTGCGCAGCCACTTCGCGCTGCTCCGGCGTGGTGCAGTCGTCGGCAATGCGCTGTCCCAGCTTCTGGTTCATCAGCATCGACTTGTTGCCCAACTGCAGCCACATGGCGCCGGCGCGGTTGTCTTCCATGCGAACGGCACCCGTGCGGCTCTCCACCGGGTGCATGTAGTAGTGCTGCTTGCCGGAGGACACGCGGAAGAAGCCTGGGTTCTTTTCGTCCGCCGTGACGGTGACGTGCGCGCCCAGTTCGCAGGGAATTTCGCCGGTCTGGATGGTCTTGGCAATGGCCAATTCGTCATCCGTCAGGCGATCGCTCAGTGACTGCACGGGCGTCTCCGTTTCAACGGCCTTGGCGGTCTTGGCGGGCACGCCCTTCTTGGTCACATGCTTCTTGGCAACGACCTTCTTGGCGGCAGAAGCCGACTTGGCCGACGCCGCCGGCTTGTTGGTTGCGGCGGTGGCGCTGGATTGGGCATGGGCCATTCCCATCGACAGGGACAGTACGCCGAGGGCAATGATCGATAGGGACTTCATGATTTGCATCCTTGAGGAGTCGATCCGAAAAGGGAAGGGGGAGAGCAGGGTCTGGCGCCTGGTCAGAACCAGGCCAGGGTGGATGCCGGCAGGGGTCGGCCTGTGGCGTGGGCACGCACCAACACTTGCCAGAAGTGGCGGTAGCTGGCGCGGTCGTGCAAGGCGCCACCATGACTGATGGGCGCCCAGTCGGCTTGCGCGGCAGCCAGCAGGATGGCGGCCGCGGTGTCGATCTGCCGCTCGTCGGGGGCAAAGGCCTCCAGGATCGGGCGGATCTGGCTGGGATGGATGCTCCACATGCGGGTGAAGCCGAAATCGCGCGCGGCCCGGCGGGCCGCCGCTCGCAGCGCCGCCGTGTCGTTGAACTCGGTCACCACGCAGTGCGAGGGCACCTTGCCGAAGGCGTGCGCGGCGGAGGCGATCTCGAGCTTGGCACGCACCACCAGCGGTTGCGTGAACTGCGCCTGGGCGCCCATGCCGTCGGCCGCAATGGCGCCGGCGTGCGCGGACACGAAGTCCATCAGGCCGAAGCTGAGCGACTGCACGCGCGCCAGCGCGGCGATGTCAAAGGCGCGGTGCACGGCGTGCGGCGATTCGATCAGCACGTGCAGGGGCAAGCCGGCAGGGTGGTATCGCAGCAGTACCTTTTCGGCCTGCTGCACGTCGGCCACCGATTCCACCTTGGGAATCATGATGTGCGTCAGGCGATGCCCGGCCTGGCCGGCGATCTGGCGCAGGTCTGCCTCGAACGCGGGGTGATCCACCGGATGCACGCGCACGGCCACGCGCGCACCCGCGGGTGCGGCCAGGACCAGTTCGGTGACGAGCGCGGCATGCTCGGCTTCGCCACCGACCGGGGCGCCGTCTTCGCAGTCGAGCGTGACGTCAAACACGCAGGTGCCGAACTCCGCCGTCATCTCCGCCTGCAACTGCAGGCTCTTGCGCATGCGCGCCTCCACCCCGCTGTAGTGGTCGCACACCGGTAGCACCACGGCGCCGGCCTGTGCTTGCTGGAGGATGTCGCGGGGATGCATGGGGAGGTTGAGCGTTGGGCGTTCAGCGTTGCAAGTTGAGCGAGGGGCGGCCTCTGAAATCCGCCCAACGCCAAGCCTGAATACCTCAGAGCAGGTGCTTGACGCCGTCTTTTTCGCCCTCGAGCTCGGCCAGCGTCTTGTCGATGCATTTCTGGCTGAACGCGTCGATCGGCAGGCCCTCGACCACCTTGTACTCGCCGTTCTCGCAGGTGACGGGAAAGCCGAACATGGTGTCCTTGGGGATGCCGTACCAGCCCTGCGAGGGGATGCCCATGGTCACCCATTCGCCTGCGGTGCCCAGCGCCCAGTCGTGCATGTGGTCGATGGCGGCGTTGGCGGCGCTGGCGGCAGACGACAGGCCGCGCGCATCGATGATGGCGGCGCCGCGCTTGCCCACGGTGGGCAGAAACACGTTCTCGTTCCAGTCCTGGTCGTTGATCATGTCCTTGACGCTCTGGCCATCGATGGTGGCAAAGCGGTAGTCGGCGTACATGGTGGGCGAGTGGTTGCCCCACACGCACAGCTTGCGGATGTCGGCCACGGCCTTGCCGGTCTTTTCGGCGACCTGGCTGAGCGCTCGGTTGTGATCCAGTCGCAGCATGGCGGTGAAGTTCTTGGCGGGCAGGTCGGGCGCCGACTTCATGGCGATGTAGGCGTTGGTGTTGGCCGGGTTGCCCACCACCAGCACCTTGACGTTGCGCGAGGCCACGGCGTTGAGCGCCTTGCCTTGGGCGGTGAAGATCTGGGCGTTGGCGGCCAGCAGGTCGGCGCGCTCCATGCCGGGGCCGCGCGGGCGGGCGCCCACCAGCAGGGCGTAGTCGATGTCCTTGAAGGCGGTCATCGGGTCGCTGTGCGCCTGCATGCCCACCAGCAGCGGAAAAGCGCAGTCCTGCAATTCCATCATCACGCCCTTGAGCGCCTTCTGGGCCTTCTCGTCGGGGATCTCGAGCAGTTGCAGGATGACCGGTTGATCCTTGCCCAGCATTTCGCCGGAAGCGATGCGAAACAGCAAGGCATAGCCAATCTGACCTGCGGCGCCGGTGACGGCCACGCGAACGGGTTTTTTGCTCATGAAAAAATCTCCAGACGATGGATAAAAGAAAGCCAATGTCGCGGCCGTTCGCGCCCAAGGGGTAAACCCGTAGATGCGCCCATGCGAACAACTGTCAAGTGTAGCGTCGAATGAGTGACACGGTCAATTGATCTTATGTCTTATATAAGATATGATTGACACGTTCTTACACACGGACGACGCGTTTCGTCCCCTCGTCACCATGGCCGCTGCTTCACATTTGTCCACCGCCCTTGCCGCCGATGCGCGCGACGAGCCTGGCGGCGCGGCCATGGCGGGGCCGGCCCCCGCGTTCAGCCCGCTCTACCAGCAGATCAAGCAGCTCATCCTGCAAGGCTTGCAGCACGGCGAGTGGCGGCCGGGCGAGGTGATTCCCAGCGAGTTCGAACTGGCCGCGCGCTACAAGGTCAGCCAGGGCACGGTGCGCAAGGCCATTGACGAATTGGCCGCCGAGCATCTGCTGGTGCGGCGCCAGGGGCGCGGCACTTTCGTGGCCACCCATGCCGAGCAGCAGGTGCAGTACCGCTTCCTGCGCTTGCATCCGGACCAGGGCGCCGTCGACGGCGAAGGCCCGGCGCAGCGCGATTTCGTCGATTGCCGGCGCGCACGCGCCAGCGCCGACGTCGCCCGTGCGCTGGGCTTGCGTACCGGTGACTCGGTGCTGCAGTCGCGACGCCTGCTGCGCTTTGGCGGCGTGCCCACCATCCTCGAGGACTTGTGGCTGCCGGGCGGCCCCTTCAAGGGGCTCACGGCCGAACGGCTGATGGACTATCACGGTCCGATGTATGCGCTGTTCGAGTCCGAATTCGGCGTACGCATGGTGCGCGCCGACGAGCGGATCCGCGCGGTGTTGCCCGATGCGGCGCAGGCGCGCTTGCTCGCGGTCGATGCCTCGACACCGCTGCTGAGTGTGGAACGCATTGCCTACACCTACAACGACGTGCCGATGGAGTTGCGCCGCGGTCTGTACCGGACCGACACGCACCACTATCGAAACCAGCTCAATTGATCGCGCCCAGTCTTCACACGCTGCGCGCTGCTGCGCCTTCGCCCTTCAAGGGGGCGTCGCCGGTGGCCGGTGGAAATCGGTTGATGCAGGGTCAAGACCCAAGGCAAGCACGAGCGCCTGCTGCATTGCAATAGAATTTGCGCACCCCACCGTCAGAAATTACAACGCAGTTACACCATCGCACGAGGGTATCCCATGAGTGAAGTCTCCAAACCCCGCCCCCAATACCGCAACCTCAATCTGTTCACCGACGTGCGGACCTATCGCCTGCCCTTGGCGGGTCTGGTGTCCATCCTGCATCGCGTCAGCGGATTTCTGATGTTCGTGCTGCTGCCGTTCATCATCTGGTTGTTCGACAAGTCCATCTCCTCCGAGATCTCCTTTGGCCAGTTCAGCGCGGCTTTCAGCGCCGGGCTGTGGATCTTTCCGGGCTGGTTCATCAAGCTTGTCGTGCTGGCACTGATCTGGTCATACCTGCATCACCTGTTTGCCGGTGTGCGCCACCTGTATCTCGACGTCTCGCACCGCACCACCAAGGAGTTCGGCCGCCATTCCGCCGCGACGGTGCTGGTGGCCAGCCTTGCGTTGACGGTGATCCTGGGCGCCAAGCTGTTTGGCCTGTACTGAGTCAAGAGAACGAGGAAGAACGACATGTCTGCAACCTATGGCTACAAGCGCACCGTGGTGGGTGCGCATTACGGATGGCGCGATTTTCTGGTGCAGCGCATCAGCGCCGTTTTGATGGCGGTGTTCACCCTGTTGGTGCTGGTGCAGGTGCTGTTCACCAAGGGGCCCATCGGCTACGACGTCTGGGCCGGCATCTTTGCTGCGCAGTGGATGAAGGCACTGACCTTCGCCGTCATCGTGGCGCTGCTGTGGCACGCCTGGATCGGCATGTGCAGCATCTGGTACGACTACGGCAAGCCCGCCGGCCTGCGCCTGCTGCTGCAGGCCGCCACCATCGTCTGGCTGGTGGCTTGCGGAGGCTGGGCCGTGCAGGTGCTTTGGCGTCTGTAGGGCGCCGCGCGCGTCCGATCACGGCCCAGGTCAATCCCACGAATTCATTCAAAAAACGACCATGAGTTACACCAAGGAAAACACTGCCGTTCGCAAGTTCGACGTCGTCATCGTCGGCGCGGGCGGCTCGGGCATGCGCGCCTCGCTGCAACTGGCGCGTGCCGGCCTCAACGTCGCCGTCCTCTCCAAGGTCTTTCCCACCCGCTCGCACACCGTGGCGGCGCAGGGCGGCATCGGCGCCTCGCTGGGCAACATGAGCGAGGACAACTGGCACTTTCACTTCTACGACACCGTCAAGGGCGGCGACTGGCTGGGCGACCAGGACGTGATCGAGTTCATGTGCCGCGAGGCGCCGCACGTGGTGTACGACCTCGAGCACATGGGCATGCCCTTTGACCGCAACGCCGACGGCACGATCTACCAACGTCCCTTCGGCGGCCACACCGCCAACTATGGCGAAAAGCCCGTGCAGCGCGCCTGTGCCGCGGCTGACCGCACCGGCCACGCCATGCTGCACACGCTGTACCAGCAGAACGTGGCGTCCAACACCACCTTCTTCGTCGAGTGGATGGCACTGGATCTGATCCGCGACGCCGACGGCGACGTGGTCGGTGTCACGGCGCTGGAGATGGAAACCGGCGACCTGTACGCGCTGCACGCAAAGGCCGTGCTGCTGGCCACCGGCGGCGCCGGTCGCATCTTCGCCGCCAGCACCAACGCCTACATCAACACCGGCGACGGCCTGGGCATGGCCGCGCGCGCCGGCGTTCCGCTGCAGGACATGGAGTTCTGGCAGTTCCACCCCACCGGGGTGGCCGGCGCGGGCGTGCTGCTGACCGAAGGCTGCCGGGGCGAGGGCGCCATCCTGATCAACAGCGAGGGCGAGCGCTTCATGGAGCGTTATGCCCCGACCCTGAAGGACCTGGCGCCGCGCGACTTCGTTTCACGCTCGATGGACCAGGAAATCAAGGAAGGGCGCGGCTGCGGTCCCAACAAGGACTACATCCTGCTCAAGCTCGACCACCTGGGCGCCGACACCATCCACAAGCGCCTGCCCTCGGTGTACGAGATCGGCCACAACTTCGCCAACGTGGACATCACCAAGGAGCCGATTCCGGTGGTGCCCACCATCCACTATCAGATGGGCGGCATTCCCACCAACATCCACGGCCAGGTCGTGGTGCAGGCGGGGGGCGACGACAACCACGTCGTCAATGGCCTGTACGCGGTGGGCGAGTGCTCCTGCGTGAGCGTGCACGGCGCCAACCGCCTGGGCACCAACTCGCTGCTGGACCTGCTGGTGTTCGGCAAGGCTGCGGGCGACCACATCGTCGAATTCAACCGCCAGACGCCGCACCACAAGCCGCTGCCGGCCAATGCGCTGGATTTGACGCTGGCGCGGCTGAACCGCCTGGAAGAGGCCAACGAGGGCGAATACGCGCAAACCATTGCCAACGACATCCGCACCACCATGCAGACGCATGCCGGCGTGTTCCGCACCCAAGCCACGATGAACGAAGGCGTCGTCAAGGTGGCCGAGCTGCGCGAGCGCGTCAACAAGGTGGGCCTGAAGGATCACTCCAAGATTTTCAACACCGCGCGCGTCGAGGCGCTGGAGGTGGAAAACCTGATCGAGGTGGCGCAGGCCACCATGGTGTCGGCCGCCGCGCGCAAGGAATGCCGCGGCGCCCACACCGTGGAAGACTATGAACACCCGGCCGACCACCCCACCGCGCCGCTGGGGCGCGACGACGTCAACTGGCTCAAGCACACGCTGTGGCATGCCGAGACCAACAGCCTGACCTACAAGCCTGTGCGGCTCAAGCCGCTCACCGTCGAGACGATCCCGCCCAAGGTTCGCACGTTCTGAGCGCAACGGGTTCGAAGGATAAAAACACCATGCCAAAACGCACTTTCCAGATTTACCGCTACGACCCGGACAAGGACGCAAAGCCGTACATGCAGACCTTCGAGCTCGAGCTCGAAGGCCACGAGCGCATGTTGCTGGACGCCCTGATCAAGCTCAAGGCGCAGGATCCGACCATCGCCTTTCGCCGCTCGTGCCGCGAAGGCGTGTGCGGCTCCGACGCGATGAACATCAACGGCAAGAACGGCCTGGCCTGCCTGACCAACCTGCGCACGTTGAAGGACCCGATCGTGCTCAAGCCGCTGCCGGGCCTGCCCGTGGTGCGCGATCTGTTCGTCGACATGACGGATTTCTTCAAGCAGTACCACTCCATCAAGCCCTACCTGATCAATCCGACGCAGCCGCCGGAGACCGAGCGCCTGCAATCGCCCGAGGAGCGCGAAGAGCTGGACGGTCTGTACGAATGCATTTTGTGCGCCTGCTGCTCCACCTCGTGCCCCAGCTTCTGGTGGAACCCCGACAAGTTCGTGGGCCCGGCCGGCTTGCTGCAGGCGTACCGTTTCATCGCCGACAGCCGAGACCAAGCCACCAGCGAGCGTCTGGACAACCTGGACGATCCGTACCGGCTGTTCCGCTGCCACACCATCATGAACTGTGTGGACGTGTGCCCCAAGGGCCTCAAGCCCGCGGCCGCGATCAGCAAGATCAAGGAATTGATGGTGCGCCGCGCCATCTGAGCGCGGCCCATTTCGCGCATGCTGGACGACCGCATTGACGAGCGCGCCTTCAGCAAGCTCCGGTGGCGTTGCCGCCGCGGGCTGCTGGAAAACGATTTGCTCATCGGGCGGTTCCTTGACCGCCATGGCGAGCGGCTGACGGTCAGGCAGGGGCAAGCTCTGGCGCGCATGATGGACTTGTCCGACAATGACTTGCTGGACTTGTTGCTGCGGCGCGCCGAGCCCAGCGGTGCGCTGGCCACCCCCGACATTGCCCAACTGCTCGATTTGATGCGGCCTCCACAGTGACCGGTCGTGTCTTGAACATTCATCAAACCCCAGGAAACCCGTCATGAACCCCTCTGATACCAAAGCGACGCTATCGTTTTCCAACGGAACGCCCGACATGACCCTGCCCGTCTACAAGGGCAGCATCGGCCCGGACGTCATCGACATTCGCAAGCTCTACGGCCAGACGGGGATGTTCACTTACGACCCCGGCTTCATGTCCACCGCGGCCTGCGAGTCGGCCATCACCTACATCGACGGCGACAAGGGGGAGCTGCTGTATCGCGGCTACCCGATCGAGCAGATCGCCACCCAGTGCGATTACCTGGACACGTGCTACCTGCTGCTCAATGGCGAGCTGCCGGACGCCAACCAGCGCAAGGACTTCCACAAGCTCGTGACCAACCACACCATGGTGCACGAGCAGATGCAGTTCTTCCTGCGCGGCTTTCGCCGTGACGCCCACCCCATGGCCGTGCTGACGGGCCTGGTGGGCGCGCTGTCCGCCTTCTATCACGACTCCACCGACATCCACAACGCCGAGCACCGCCACATCGCCGCCATCCGCCTGATCGCCAAGATGCCCACCCTGGTGGCCATGGCCTACAAGTACGGCATGGGCCAGCCCTTCATGTACCCGCGCAATGACTTGTCCTACAGCGGCAACTTCCTGCGCATGATGTTCGGCACGCCCTGCGAGGACTACAAGGTCAGCCCGGTGCTCGAGAAGGCGATGGACCGCATCTTCATCCTGCACGCCGACCACGAGCAGAACGCCTCGACGTCCACCGTGCGCCTGTGCGGCAGCTCGGGCACCAACCCGTTTGCCGCCATTGCGGCCGGTGTGGCCTGCCTGTGGGGCCCGGCCCACGGCGGCGCCAACGAGGCGGCGCTGAACATGCTGGAAGGCATCCAGCGCGAGGGCGGTGTGGCCAAGATCGGCGAGTTCGTCGCCAAGGTCAAGGACAAGAACAGCTCCGTCAAGCTGATGGGCTTTGGCCACCGGGTCTACAAAAACTACGACCCGCGCGCCAAGCTGATGCAGCAGACCTGCAACGAGGTGCTGGACGAGCTGGGCCTGCACAACGACCCGCTGTTTGCGCTGGCCAAGGCGCTCGAGAAGATCGCGCTGGAGGACGACTACTTCGTGCAGCGCAAGCTCTACCCGAACGTGGACTTCTACTCCGGCATCGTGCAGCGCGCCATCGGCATCCCCGTCAAGCTGTTCACCGGCATCTTCGCGCTGGCCCGCACCGTGGGCTGGATCGCGCAGCTCAACGAGATGATCGGCGATCCGGAATACAAGATCGGCCGCCCGCGCCAGCTCTACACGGGTGCTGCGCGCCGCGACATCGCCTGAAGTCAAAGCGACGTCGCGCCTGCGACCTGCCATGAAAAAGAGCCACCTCGGGGTGGCTCTTTTTTTGCTCTGCGACGCCGCCTTCGGCGCTCAGAACCGGATACCCGCCGGGTTGGTGGGCGACGTGGGCGGGCTCACCGAAGGCTCCGGCGGTGCACTGGCCGCGGCGCTGGGTACGGAGGCCGAGCTTGCCGAGGGCGCAGGCCGATCCGAGGTCAACGGCGTGGGCGCGGGCGAGCGCCAGTTGGCCGGCAGCTGCGACTGCCTGGGATAGCCGGCAGCGTCCAGGTACTGGTTCCACTGCGCGTCCGAAAAGCCCTTGAGCTGCTGCGCACCGATGGTGAGCGCCGGCAGGCTGTCGGTGCCGGTCAGCTTTTGCAGGGCGGCGATGTCGGCATTGGTGTTGACCGTCTTTTCGGTGAAGGGCACGCCACGCGCCGTGAGCAGTTGGCGCCCGCCGGTGCATCCGTCACACGACGAGGTGGTGTAGAGCGTGACGGGGTAGCGCTGCGCCGTTTGCCTCAGCTCGTAGGGCAGGGCGGCGTTGCCGGGCTGGGCCGGGGTCTGGCTGCCGGCCTTGGGCTGCTTGGCGCCCTGGGCTGCTGGTGGCGTGTCGGAAAACGTGACCTGGCCGTCCGACCCGACGGATCGGTACACCTGGGCTTGCGCCGTGGCGGCCAGCAGGGCCAGTCCAAGACCCAAGGCCTGGCCTGCAAGGCGCAGCGGATGTGCGGTGACGGTTTGGTTCATGAATGAGATGGGTGTGACGGCCAGGATGAAACGGGGGCGATACCGGTGGCGGAACGCGCCGCACCCGCGTTCATATCACACTCGGGAGGCGGCGCTCTGTCCGGCGATGGCGCGTCGGTGCAATTTGTTCACGCCATGCCCTGGTGACGCAGCAGCGCGTCGATGCTGGGCTCGCGGCCGCGGAAGGCCTTGAAGGACTCCATCGCCGGGCGGCTGCCGCCGGCCTCGAGGATGGCGTGCCGATAGCGTCGGCCCGTGTCCACGCTGGGCATGCCATCCGCGCCTGCAGCCTCCTCGAAGGCGGCATAGGCGTCGGCCGAAAGCACCTCCGCCCACTTGTAGCTGTAGTAGCCCGCCGCGTAGCCGCCGGCAAAGATGTGGCTGAAGGTGTTGGCCATGCGGTTGAAGGCCGGCGGCGGCATGACGGCGACTTCGTCGCGCACGGTTTGCAGCAGCGCCTGCGCGTCTTGCGCGGGGTCGTGGCTGGTGTGCAAGAGCATGTCGAACAGCGAAAACTCGACCTGGCGCAGCGTTTGCAGGCCGGCCTGGTAGTTGCGGGCCGCCAGCATCTTGTCGAACAAGGCGCGCGGCAGCGCCTCGCCGGTCTGGACGTGGGCCGTCATGTCGCGCAGCACGGCCCATTCCCAGCAGAAGTTTTCCATGAACTGGCTGGGCAATTCGACCGCGTCCCATTCGACGCCGCCGATGCCCGAGACGTCGTGCTCGTTCACCTGGGTCAGCATGTGGTGCAGGCCGTGACCGAACTCGTGAAACAGCGTGGTGACGTCGTCGTGCGTGAGCAGCGGCGGCTTGCCGTCGACGCCCGAGGCGAAGTTGCACACCAGATAGGCGACCGGCGTTTGCAGCACGCCGGTGTCGGGGCGCAGCCAGCGCGCGCGCGCGTCGTCCATCCAGGCGCCGCCGCGCTTGCCGGTGCGCGCCAGCGGGTCCAGGTAGAACTGGCCCAGCAACTGGCCGTCGCGCTCGATGCGGAAAAATTCGACGCTGGAATGCCACACCGCGGCGCTGTCGCGGCGAATTTGCACCTCGAACAAGGTCTCGACAATCTTGAACAGGCCGCCCAGCACCTTGGGCAGCGTGAAGTAGTTCTTGACCTCCTGCTCGCTGAAGGCGTAGCGCGCTTCCTTGAGCTTTTCGCCGACGTAGGGCCAGTCCCAGGCCTGGGGATCGGGCAGGCCCAGTTCATGCGCGGCAAACGCACGCAGGTCGGCCAGGTCGCGCTGTGCGTAGGGGCGCGCCTTGGTGGCAAGCGTGCGCAGGAACGCAAGCACTTGCGCGGGCGACTCGGCCATCTTGGGCACCAGCGAAACGTCGCCATAGCTGGCGTAGCCCAGCAGTTGTGCCTCTTCGCGCCGCAGGGCCAGGATCTCGCGCATGATGGCGCTGTTGTCAAAGCGCCGGGCCTCGCCTTCGGCCTGGTCGCTGGCGCGGGTGACGTAGGCTCGGTACAGGCGCTGGCGCAGCGCTGCGTTGTCGGCAAACTGCATCACGGGCAGATAGCACGGCAGTTGCAGGCTGAGCTTGAAGCCGTCCTTGCCTTCGGCCTGCGCCGCGGCCCGGGCGGCGGCCTTCACGTCGGCCGGCACGCCGGCCAGTTCGTCGTCACCGGCGAAGTAGGCAAAGCTGTCGGTGGCATCCAGCGCGTTCTCGCTGAACTTTTGCGTCAAGTCCGCCAGGCGCTCCTGGATCCTGGCAAAGCGTGCCTTGGGTTCGCCCGTCAGATCGGCGCCGCCCAGCGTGAAGTCGCGCACGCTGTTTTTCAGTGCCTGCCGCTGCTCGGGGTTGAGCGTGGCGGCGTCGATGGCCTTGTACTTGGCGTACAGGCGCTCGTCGGATCCCAGGCGGGTGAAAAACTCGGTCACGCGGGGCAGGGCGGCGTTGTAGGCGGCACGCAGCTCGGGCGTGTCCATGACGGCCTTCAGGTGCGACACCGCGCCCCAGGCGCGGCCCAGGCGCTCGGTGGCCACATCCAGCGTGCGCGACAGGGCGCTCCATTCGGGCGGCTGATCGGGCTGCACGACGCGCTCGAGCGCGGCGTCGGCTTCTTGCAGCAACTGGTCGACCGCGGGAGCGACGTGTTCGGGACGGATCTGGTCGAACCGGGGCAGATCGGAAAAGTCGAGCAGAGGATTGGTCATGACGCCTCAGATGGGGATGGGGCCGGAAGAATCAAGGCCATCAGTATGAAAATGATAGCTTGTAGCGCTTGATGGGCGGGCGCTGAAGGGTGATTCGGCATGAACTCCGGGATCCGTCGATCCGCGGTTGCCAAATCCTGAGCTTGCAAAGAAAACACCAAAGAAGAATTTTTCTTGGACTTCTTCTGCGCCCTCTGCGAGTCCTTTGCGCCCTCTGCGTTCAAAAATGGGGCGCCCCGCCCCACTCAGGTCCGTTCAGCGGCCTCGAGGGTATTGACCAGCAGCATGGCGCGCGTCATGGGGCCCACGCCGCCGGGGACGGGGGTGATCCAGCTGGCGACTTCCCGCACGCCGTCGAAGTCCACGTCGCCGCACAGCTTGCCTTGCTCGTTGCGGTTCATGCCCACGTCGATCACCACCGCGCCGGGCTTGACCATGTCGGCCGTGAGCACGTTGCGTTTGCCCACCGCCGCGACGATCACGTCGGCCTGCAGGGTTTGCGCCTTGAGGTTGGCGGTGCGCGAGTGGCAGATGGTGACCGTGGCGTCGCGCTGCAGCAGCATCAGCGCCATGGGCTTGCCCACGATGTTGGAGCGGCCGATGACCACCGCGTGCTTGCCCCGCAAGTCGCAGCCGATGGCGTCGAGCATCTTCAGGCAGCCGTGGGGCGTGCAGGGCCAGAAGCCGGGCAGGCCGGTCATCAGCGCGCCGGCGCTTTGCACGTGAAAGCCGTCGACGTCCTTGGCGGGTGCGATGGCCTCGATGACCTTGTGCGCGTCCATGTGCGCGGGCAGCGGCAACTGCACCAGGATGCCGTGCACGGCGGGGTCCGCGTTGAGCGCGGCAATGCGCGCAAGCAGGGCGGCTTCGGGCAGATCGGCCGGGTGGCGCTCCAGCGTGGCGGCCAGGCCGGTCTCGGTGCTGTCGGCCACCTTGTGGCGCGTGTAGACCTGGCTGGCGGGGTCGTCGCCCACCAGCAGGATGTGCAGAGCCGGCTGCACGCCGCGCGCCTTGAGGGCGGCGGTGCGGCCTTGCACCTGTTGGCGAATCTGGTGGGCGAGGGCGGTGCCGTCGATGAGCTGCGCGGGCATGGACTGAGCAAGGAAACAGCCGCTGGCGCCCGTGTATCAGGCGCAAGCAGCTACACAAATGAGAGTATCAGGCCTTGGCCGTGACCTGGCCGAGCGCGATCTTCAGCAGGTCGGCCACGGTGTTGGCGCCCAGCTTTTCCATGATGTTGGCGCGGTGCGCCTCCACCGTCTTGATGCTGATGCCCAGGTCGTCGGCGATCTGCTTGTTCAGGCGGCCGGCGACGATGCGCTCGAGCACCTGGGCCTCGCGGCCGGTCAGCTTGGACAGCAGCGCGTCACGGCTGGCGGCCTGCTGGTGTTCGGCAAAGGCCGTGCGCGCCTGCTCCAGCATGCGCTCGACCAAGGGCACCAGGCTTTCCTCGTTGAAGGGCTTCTGGATGAAGTCCATCGCGCCTTTCTTCATGGTGTCCACCGCCATGGGCACATCGCCATGGCCGGTGACGAAGGCCAGCGGCAGCGGCGATCCGCGTTCGGCGAGCCGGTCTTGCAGGTCCAGCCCGCTCATGCCGCTCATGCGGATGTCCACCAGCACGCAGCCGACTTCGCGCGGGTCGTAGCGCGCCAGGAAGGATTCGGCCGACTCGAAGCAGCGCACGCGAAAGTCCTGGCCTTCGAGCAGCCACTGCACGGAGTCGCGCACGGCCTCGTCGTCATCGACGACGTAGACGGTTCCGCGTTTGGGGATGAGGTTCATGCGATGGCCTTGATCTTGCTGCCCGCGTCATCGGGGGGCGGGGGTTGCTGGATGGGGCTCACCGGAATCCAGAAGGTGAAGCGGCAACCCGTGACTTGACCGGCATTGTAGAGGTTCTCGGCGTTGATTCGCCCCTGGTGCGACTCGACGATGGAGCGGCACAGATTCAGGCCGATCCCCATGCCTTCGCTCTTGGTGGAGAAGAAGGCTTCGTAGAGGCGCTCGATGGCTTCGGGCGACAGGCCCGGGCCTGCGTCGGTGACGCTGAACTGCACGGCCGCCACGCCTTCGATGTCGCGCATCCCCACGTGCAATTCCACCACGCGCTCGGCCAGCGGGCGATTGGCGCCGTCGATGGCGTCCGCGCCGTTCTTGATCAGGTTCATCAGCACCTGCTCGATCAGGATCGGATCGACGAACAGTGGCGGCAGCGACATGGCCACGTGATGCACCAGGCGCACCTGGCGGCGGCGCAGGTCGATCTCGGCCAGCTCGACCACCTGGTCGATGATCGTGTGCACGCTCGAGACCTGCCGGCGCGGCTCGCTGCGCTTGACGAAACTGCGGATGTGCTGCACCACCTGGCCTGCGCGCTGCGCCTGGCGCGCCGTCTTGTTCAGCGCGCCCAGCAGGTCGTCCTGGTTGATCTGTCCGCCCTTGATGCGCGTGATCATGCCGTTGCAGTAGTTGTTGATGGCCGTCAGCGGCTGGTTGAGCTCGTGCGCCACGCTGGAGGCCATCTCGCCCATGGTGATCAGGCGGCTGGCGCTTTGCGCCCGCTCGGCCTGCGCGGCGGCCTGCTCTTCGGCCTGGCGCCGCGCGGTGATGTCGGTGGCAATCACCATTTGCGCCAGGCGGCCGTCGACCCAGTTGAGGTAGCGCGAGCGCACCTCCACCCATTTTTCCAGGCGCTCCAGATAAATTTCGGCGTGCTCGGCCGGCGGGGTGCTGGCCAGGCCTTCCATCGGCAGGCCGACAAAGGAGTCCACCGCGTCCAGGCTTTCGTCGGCGGCCATCGAGTCGACCGTGCCGCCGCGCAGCACCAGCTTCAGATGCCCCTCGGTGGTGGTGCCGAACCACTGGCGGTACAGCTTGTTGGCAAACAGCAACTCCTTGCTGCCCAGCGGCGCCACCGAGACCGACGCGTCCAGCGCTTCCAGCACGGTGGTGAAGCGCTCGTAGGAGGCCGACAGCTGGCGGCGCACGCGGTTGGGCTCGGTGATGTCGGTCATCGAGGCCATCCAGCCGGTCTGCTTGCCCGTGGCGTCCACCAGGGGCGAGACGTACAGCCGGGCGTCGAACACCGTGCCGTCCTTGCGCTTGACGCGCATCTGAAAGCCCGAGGGGTCGGAGACGCCGCCCAGCTCCTCGGTCAGGCGGGCCGCCAGTTGGTCGCGGTCTTCGTTGGGCCAGTAGGCGAAAGGCTCGGTCTGGCCCAGCAGGTCTTCCTCGCGCCAGCCGGTCATCTTGCAGAACGCCGGGTTGACGTAGGTGATGCGCCCTTGCAGGTCGAGCGCGCGCATGCCCGTGAGCATGGAGTTTTCCATGGCGCGGCGAAAGCCGGTCTCGGCCTGCAGCGCGTGCTGGGCCTGCTGGCGGCGCAGCGACTGGCGCCAGTTGGCCACCAGCATCCAGACCGTCATGCCCGACAGCACCATCACCAGCCAGAAGATGCCACTGCCGATCAGGCCCTGCGAGGTGCGCCAGGCCTGCGCACGCAGCACCAGGCTGTTGCCCACAGGCGAGACCGGGATTTCGAATTCGTTGACCTTGCCGGCCCAGGGCAGACGCTCGGACAGGCCGGGGCGCTCGGGGATGCTCTGGCCGCTGAGCAGCTGCCCCTGGGCGTCCAGCAGGGCAACGGCATACTTGGCCAGCACCTCGCTGGGCACGCCGTAGCGCAGCAGGCCGTCCACGCTGAATTCCACCAGCAGCTCGCCGGTGAACTGCCCGCGCGGCGTGATCGGCACGTGCAGCTCCAGTGTGGGCTCGGTGTTCTTGCTCACCGGGGGCAGCACGTACACCGGCTGGCGCAAATCGCGCGCCAGGCCAAAGCCGTTCTCCGCTTCGTCGGCGCGCAACTGGCCGCCGTCCATCCAGCGCGGCTGCGGTTGCGCGCTGGGGCGCGTTTCGATCGCCAGCACATGGCGGCGCACGTCCACCCAGCCAATGGACAGCAGCTCGGGGTACTGGGCCACCAGCGCCTCGGCCCGGCTGGGGAACTGTGCGACGACCACCTCGCGGTTGGAGATGTCGCGCGCCAGCCGCATGAGTTGCTCCTGACGCTCCAGCAGCCGCAGGCGCAGGCGCTGCTGAGCGTATTCGACATCGCGCTTGAGCGCTTCCTGCTCGCGGCGCACCTCTTCCAGCCGCAAATAGCTGAAAGCCGCCAGGATGACGACCACAAACAGCAGCACCGCCAGCAAGGGCGCCACGTGCAACCAGCCGTCCGCGCGCAGCAGCGGCCAGCGCTCGCGCCAGCGGCCGACGGATTCGGCCAGGGGGCGGACGGGCGCGACGCGAGGGAGGGACTGCATCCCGAAAGTGTAGGGCACGGGGCCGCTGCACGGTCTCGATGAGGGACGCCTGGAACCCGCATGGACTGCGCAGAAATTTCAATATATAAAAAATAAAATCAACACTTGAAAAATAAAACCCGACATGCGATGATGCGCCGGTTTTCGTACACAATGACTTTCAACCGATCCACAGGAGACAAGGCGATGTCCGCTGAAGCCAAGGCAGCTGTTCCCCCTTCCCTCGAACTCGACGCACAAGAAACCAAGGAGTGGTTGGACGCGCTGTCCGCCGTCATCGACCGGGAGGGCCCCGAGCGAGCGCACTACCTGCTGGAGCAGTTGCTCGAGCAGGCCCGCCAAAGCAGCATCGACCTGCCGTTTTCGGCCAACACCGGCTACGTCAACACCATCGAGCCCGAGCAGGAGGCGCGCTGCCCCGGCAACATCGCGATCGAAAAGCGCCTGCGCGCCTACATGCGCTGGAACGCGATGGCCATGGTGGTGCGCGCCAACCGCCTGCACCCGGCCGACGGGGGCGATCTGGGCGGGCACATCGGCTCGTTTGCGTCGCTGGCCAGCATGTGGGGCGCCGGCTTCAACCACTTCTGGCACGCCGAGGGCAAGGACCACGGCGGCGACTGCGTGTACTTCCAGGGTCACAGCGCGCCCGGCATCTACGCCCGTGCCTATCTGGAGGGCCGCATCAGCGAGGAGCAGCTCGAGAACTTCCGCCAGGAGGTGCATGGCAAGGGCCTGTCCAGCTACCCGCATCCGCACCTGATGCCCGGCTTCTGGCAGTTTCCGACCGTCAGCATGGGCCTGGGCCCGCTGATGGCGATCTACCAGGCGCGCTTTCTCAAGTACCTGCAGGCGCGCGGCATCGCGGACACCACCCGGCGCAAGGTCTGGGTGTTCCTGGGCGACGGCGAGATGGACGAGCCCGAGAGCAAGGGTGCCATCAGCCTGGCGGCGCGAGAGAACCTGGACAACCTGATCTTCGTCATCAACTGCAACCTGCAACGCCTGGACGGCCCGGTGCGCGGCAACGGCAAGATCATCCAGGAGCTGGAGGGCGACTTCCGCGGCGCCGGCTGGCACGTGATCAAGGTGCTGTGGGGCAAGGGCTGGGATCCGCTGCTGGCGCGCGACAAGTCCGGCAAGCTGCGTCAGCTGATGATGGAGACGCTGGACGGCGACTACCAGACCTACCGCGCGATGGACGGCGCCTACCTGCGCAAGCACTTCTTCGGCAAGTACCCCGAGACCGCCAAGCTGGTCGAGCACATGACCGATGACGAGCTGTGGGAGCTGCGCCGCGGCGGCCACGACCCGGAGAAGGTGTACGCCGCCTTCCACGCCGCCAACGAGTACCAGGGCCAGCCCACCGTGCTGCTGGTCAAGACCGTCAAGGGCTACGGCATGGGCAAGGCCGGCGAGGCCAAGAACACCGTGCACCAGACCAAGAAGCTGGACGACGAGGACATCAAGTACATCCGCGACCGCTTCAACATCCCGATCCCCGACAGCGAGCTGGAAAAGCTGCCCTACTACAAGCCGGCCGACGACACGCCGGAGATGAAGTACCTGCACGAGCGCCGCCAAGCCCTGGGCGGCTACCTGCCCACGCGCCGCGAGAAGGCCGACGAAAGCTTCACCATCCCCTCGCTGGACACCTTCAAGGCCGTGCTCGAACCCACGGCCGAGGGCCGCGAGATCAGCACCACGCAGGCCTTCGTGCGCTTCTTGACGCAATTGCTGCGCGACAAGGCCTTCGGCCCGCGCGTGGTCCCCATCGTGGTGGACGAGTCGCGCACCTTCGGCATGGAGGGCTTGTTCCGCCAGATCGGCATCTACAACCCCAAGGGCCAGCAGTACGTGCCGGTCGACCGCGAACAGGTGATGTACTACAAGGAGCAGGCCGACGGCCAGATCCTGCAAGAGGGCATCAACGAGGCCGGCGGCATGGCCAGCTGGATCGCGGCGGCCACCAGCTACAGCACCAACAACCGCATCATGGTGCCGTTCTACGTGTACTACTCCATGTTCGGCTTCCAGCGCTTTGGCGATCTGGCCTGGGCCGCCGGCGACATGGGCGCGCGCGGCTTTCTGCTGGGCGGAACCAGCGGACGCACCACGCTCAATGGCGAGGGCCTGCAGCACGAGGACGGCCACAGCCTGGTGCTGGCCAGCACCATTCCCAACTGTGTCAGCTACGACCCGGCCTTTGCGCACGAGGTCGGCATCATCCTGCACCACGGCCTGCGCCGCATGGTCGAAAAGCAGGAGGACGTCTTCTATTACGTCACCCTGCTGAACGAGAACTACCCCATGCCCGGCCTCACCGCGGGCACCGAGGAGCAGATCCTGCAAGGCATGTACCTGTGCAAGGCCGGCGCCGCTGGCGATCAGCGCGTGCAACTGCTGGGCTCGGGCTCCATCCTGCGTGAATCGCTGGAGGCGCAAAAGCTGCTGGCCACCGACTGGGGCGTGCAGGCCGACGTGTGGAGCTGCCCCAGCTTCAACGAGCTGGCGCGCGAAGGCCAGGACGTGGTGCGCTGGAACCTGCTGAATCCCACCGACAAGCCGCGCGTGCCCTTCGTCACGCGCCAGTTGCAGCCGCATGCCGGCCCGGTGGTGGCGTCCACCGACTACATCAAGAACTACGCCGAGCAGATCCGCGCGTACATCCCGGCGGGCCGCAGCTACAGCGTGCTGGGCGCCGACGGCTTTGGCCGCAGCGACTTCCGCTCGCGCCTGCGCGAGCACTTCGAGATCAACCGCCACTACATCGTGCTGGCCGCGCTGAAGGCGCTGGCCGACGAGGGCAAGCTGCCCGCCAAGAAGGTGGCCGAAGCGGTCAGGAAGTACGCCATCCGCACCGACAAGATCAACCCCCTGCACGCCTAAAGCACAACCCGGAGACAAGACATGGCATTGGTCAACATCCAGGTCCCGGACATCGGGGATTTCGCCGAGGTCGGCGTCATCGAATTGCTGGTGAAGGTGGGCGACACGGTGAAGGTCGAGCAGTCGCTGATCACCGTCGAATCCGACAAGGCGTCGATGGAGATTCCCTCCAGCCACGCTGGCGTCATCAAGGAACTCAAGGTCAAGCTGGGCGACAAGGTCAGCATGGGCAGCGTGATCGCGGTGCTGGACAGCGCGGACGCTGCACAGTCTGAACAAAAACCGGCTACAGCGCCCGCTGCGCAAGCGCAAGCAGCTACCAAATCCGAAGCATCGGCGCCCGCTGCGTCCACCGGGCCGGCCGCGCCCGCAGGTCGCATCGACGTGCGCGTGCCCGACATCGGCGACTTCAAGGACGTGGCGGTGATCGAGCTGCTGGTCAAGCCGGGCGACACCATCGCCCCCGAGCAGTCGCTGTTCACGGTCGAGTCCGACAAGGCCTCGATGGAAATCCCGTCACCCGCCGCCGGGGTCTTGAAGGAGCTCAAGATCAAGGTCGGCGACAAGGTCAACCAGGGCGATCTGGTGGCGGTGATCGAAGGAGCTGCTGCGGCGTCTTCTCCCGCTCCCGCCGGGGCGGGAGATGGCAAGGGTGAGGGTGGGGCGGCCGCCAGTTCCGCACCGTCCGCTTCGGCGCCAACGCCGCAGCCCTCACCCCAACCCGCTCCCGCCAGCGGGAGAGCGAGCGAGCCCGCCCACAACCCCACCGCGGCCCCCACGGGGCAGTTGCCCCACGCCAGCCCCAGCGTGCGCAAGTTCGCGCGCGAGTTGGGCGTGCCGCTGGCCGAGGTCAAGGGCAGCGGCGGCAAGGGCCGCATCACCCAGGAGGACGTTCAGGCCTTCACGCGTTCGGTCATGGCCGGCGCCGTGCAAACGCAGGCCCAGGCGGCCAATCGCCCCGCGGGATCGGGCGTGGGGCTCGATCTGCTGCCCTGGCCCAAGGTGGACTTCGCCAAGTTCGGCCCGATCGACGCCAGGCCGCTGTCACGCATCAAGAAGATCAGCGGCGCCAACCTGGCGCGCAACTGGGTGATGATCCCGCACGTCACCAACAACGACGAGGCCGACATCACCGAGCTGGAAGCCTTCCGCGTGCAAACCAACGCCGAAAGCGCCAAGGCCAAGAGCGAGGTCAAGGTGACCATGCTGGCCTTCGTCATCAAGGCCGTGGTGGCGGCGCTGAAGAAGTTCCCCGAGTTCAACGCCAGCCTGGACGGCGACAACCTGGTCTTCAAGCAGTACTACCACGTCGGCTTTGCCGCCGACACGCCCAACGGGCTGGTGGTGCCGGTGCTGCGCGATGCCGACAAGAAGGGCATCCTGCAGATCAGCGAGGAAATGGGCGCGCTGGCCAAGAAGGCGCGCGACGGCAAGATGGGCCCGGCCGACATGGCCGGCGGCTGCATGTCCATCAGCTCGCTGGGCGGCATTGGCGGCACGCACTTCACCCCCATCATCAACGCGCCCGAGGTGGCCATCCTGGGCCTGTCCAAGAGCGCGATGAAGCCGGTGTGGGACGGCAAGGCCTTCGTGCCGCGCCTGATGCTGCCGCTGTCGCTGTCGTACGACCACCGCGTCATCGACGGCGCGGCGGCCGCGCGCTTCAACGCCTATCTGGGCCAGGTCCTGGCGGACTTCCGCCGCGTGCTGCTGTGATCGGGAGGTCTTGATATGAGCGAAGTGCAAGTCAAGGTGCCCGACATCGGCGACTTCAAGGACGTCGCCGTGATCGAAGTGCTGGTCAAGCCGGGCGACACCGTCAAGGTCGAGCAAAGCCTGATCACCGTCGAATCCGACAAGGCCAGCATGGAGATCCCCTCCAGTGCAGCCGGCGTGGTCAAGTCGCTGGCCGTCAAGCTGGGCGACAAGATCAACGAAGGCTCGCTGGTGCTGACGCTGGAGGCCGCCGGTATTGCTCCCTCTCCCGCCGCGGCGGGAGAGGGCCGGGGTGAGGGTGGGGCGGCGCCCAAAGCCAACGCCGCTCCCTCACCCCAACCCTCTCCCGCAAGCGGGAGAGGGGGCGAACAGCCCGCACCAGCGGCATCCAACTTCGCCGGCAACGTCGATCTGGACTGCGACGTGGTGGTCCTTGGCGGCGGCCCCGGCGGCTATTCCGCCGCTTTTCGCGCCGCCGATCTGGGCCTGAAGGTCGTTATCGTCGAGCGCTACGCCACCCTGGGCGGCGTGTGCCTGAACGTGGGCTGCATTCCCAGCAAGGCGCTGCTGCACGTGGCAGCGGTGATGGACGAAGTCGGCCACCTGGCGGCGCTGGGCATCGACTACGGCAGCAAGCCCAAGGTCGACATCGACAAGCTGCGCGGCCACAAGGAAAAGGTGATCGGCAAGCTGACCGGCGGGCTGGGCGCGATGGCCAAGATGCGCAAGGTGACCACGGTGCGCGGCGTCGGCAGCTTTGTCGGCGCCAATCACATCGAGGTCGAAGAAACCAGCGGCAGCGGCCAGGACAAGACCGGCGCCAAGAAGGTGGTGCAATTCAAGCGCGCCATCATCGCCGCCGGCAGCCAGGCCGTGCGCCTGCCCTTCATGCCCGACGATCCGCGCGTGGTGGACAGCACCGGCGCGCTGGCCCTGAGCGGCGTGCCCAAGAAGATGCTGATCCTGGGCGGCGGCATCATCGGCCTGGAGATGGGCACGGTGTACAGCACGCTGGGTGCGCGCCTGGACGTGGTCGAGATGCTGGACGGCCTGATGCAGGGCGCCGACCGCGACCTGGTGAAGGTGTGGCAAAAGCTGAATGCGCCGCGCTTCGACAACATCATGCTCAAGACCAAGACGGTTGCTGCCCGCGCCACCGACAAGGGCATCGAGGTCAGCTTTGAAGGCGAGGGCGCGCCGGCGCCGCAGACCTACGATCTGGTCTTGCAGGCCGTGGGCCGCAGCCCCAATGGCAAGAAAATCGGCGCCGACAAGGCGGGTGTCGCCGTCACCGACCGCGGCTTCATCGACGTAGACATCCAGATGCGCACCAACGTGCCGCACATCTTCGCCATCGGCGACATCGTCGGCCAGCCCATGCTGGCGCACAAGGCGGTGCACGAAGCGCATGTGGCGGCCGAGGTCATCGCCGGCGAACTAAAAGGTGACGAGGCCCTGGCGCGCGCCGCCTTCAACGCCCGCGTGATCCCCAGCGTGGCCTACACCGACCCCGAGGTGGCCTGGGTCGGCCTGACCGAGGACCAGGCCAAGGCCCAGGGCATCAAGGTCAAGAAGGGCCTGTTCCCCTGGACGGCCTCGGGCCGCGCCATCGCCAACGGCCGCGACGAGGGCTACACCAAGCTCTTGTTCGACGACAGCCCCGAGGCGCACGGCCACGGCCGCATCCTGGGCGGCGGCATCGTCGGCACGCACGCCGGCGACATGATCGGCGAGGTGGCCCTGGCCATCGAGATGGGCGCCGACGCGGTGGACATCGGCAAGACCATCCATCCGCACCCCACGCTGGGAGAGAGTATCGGCATGGCGGCCGAGATCGCCCACGGCAGCTGCACCGACGTGCCGCCGCAGAAGAAGTAGGCACGGCGCGCTGCGCTGGAGCAACAAGGCCCGGTCTGGCAACAGTCCGGGCCTTGTTGTTCCGTGGTGCTACTCGGTCCGCACGATATCCACCGAAATTTCCACCGCCGCCACCGTGCCGCGGTTTTCCAGCCAGTGCACGGTGGCGTGGTCCTCGGGCCAGCCCAGGCCCGGGCCGTAGTCGGTGGCGATGCCGTTGCGGTGATCGGTGATGGTGCCTTGCAGGATGAAGACCGTGCCCGGCCGGTCCACGTGGCTGTGCACCGGGCCGAACACGCCGCCGGGCGCGATCGTCACCTTGCGCATGCGCAACTGGCGCCCGGCCATGCCCTCGATCTCGGGGCCCAGGTCCATCGCCTGCAAAAGCTCCACCGTCACGCCCCGGGGTCTCGGGGGCCTGCTGCTGCTGGCTCATCACGCTCTCCTCGCTGTCCTTGCCGGACGAAGCTGGGCGCGCCGCCCGTTGCATCGATCAGGTCGCGCGTTCAGCAGGCGCAATATGCGCCCTGCCGACCGGGTGCGCAAGGGGTGTGCTGCTCAGGGCCGCACCAGCACCAAGGGCTCACCGATGCGGGCCTTGGCCACGTCGTCGGCGTCAAACGGCAGGGCGTGCCAGCGCTTGGCCGAGAACTCGCGCATCTGGTCGTTGGCGTGGGGCGATGCGGGGTCGGTGGACTCGCCATAGGTCAGGATGGCCTGCGCCACCGGCCCGCGCGCATCGAAGGTGACGGTCTGCACGTAGCTGGTGCCGTAGTCGATGCGCAGGCCCCGCTTGTTGATGGGCGCGGGCTCCTGGCGGCCCAGGTTGTTGAGCACGCCCTCGAAATCCTCGCCGCCGTGCAGGGGAATGGGCTCGTCGGTGATGGCCGGGTGCTGCACGCTGCCCAGCGTGGCGTCCAGCGCAAAGCCGCTGGTTCGGATCAGCTTGACCGCACCCTCCAGTGCCTGCCACACCTTGGCGGCGGTGGCGGCGTCGTCCATCTTCAGGCCGGCGGGCGTGGCCACGGGCTGCCGCGCGTCGAACGGCACGCGGTACACGCCGGGGATGTTGCGCGCCGTGCGCCAGAACTCGCGAAACACGTGGGCGCCGCGGGCATCCAGGTTGTTGTGGCGGTTCCAGCCCTTCAGGGCCGCGCAGCCATCGCGCGCCTCGGTGCTGGGCGCGTTGCCACAGGCAGCCAGCAGGTCGGGCACGATGACGCTGGCCATGAAGTTGCGGTTTTCAAACAGCTGCTGCTGGATGGCGGCCAGCGTCAGCTTGCCGCGGCCCAGCATCTGCGGAATTTCGGTCAGGCCGGCGCGGGTGCGCGGGCGGCTCAGGCTGGCGTCGCCCACCAGCGGCGAGATGTCACCCCATTTTTGCCCCGGGTGGGTGTAGAAAAAGCTGTCGTTGCTGTTTTGCACCCAGTCGGTTCGATACGCCACCGGCATGCGCTCGATGGGGATCAGCCCGGGCACGGGCGAGCGCGCATCGCGCTGCCAGGCACAGTCGGCGCGCGCGCCGTTCAACACCACCAGGCCGGCGGCCTTGAGCAACGCGGCCGCCGGCTTGCCGGGTGTGCAGCGGGCCAGTTGGGCGGCGTCCACGTCGGGCACCACGCTCACGTCGGCGTACATGGCGGTGCCATGACGGTCGGCGGCCAGGGTGTTGACCCAGGGCATGCCCAGGTTGGCCTGGGCCTGGTGCAGCTCTTGCACGCTGCGGGCGCGGGCAAAGGCCAGGGCGGTGTCCATCATGCGTGCGTTGCCGGCGTTGGCGTCGCGCAGGGCGTAGGCGGTCTTGGCGGTCCACGTCAGGCCCGCGCGCGGGATGACGACCAGCGGCCCCCAGCGGCTGGACCACAGCGTGTGGCCGGCGATGGTGCGTGAAGTCATCTTCTCGCTCTTGCCGTCCACCATGTAGGCCGTGGAGTCCTGCGGGTCCAGCGTCAGCTCGTACAGCGTGAAGCGCTTGCCGGTGGAGACGGTGTGTGACCAGGCCACGTCCTTGTTGAAGCCGATGGACACCACCGGATAGGTGCCGATGCCCGCGCCCATCACGTCCATCTGGCCCGGGATGGTCAGGTGCAGCTCGTAGAAGCGGTTGGGCCCGCTCCAGGGGAAATGCGGGTTGCCCAGCAGCATGCCGCTGCCGTTGGCCGTCACGTCCTTGCCGAAGGCCCAGGCGTTGGAGCCCAGGGGCGAGTCCAGCAGGCCCGCTTCGCGCAGGGCCTGGGCGGCGTCGGCCAGGTTCACCGAGGTGTCGGCCTGCGCGGCCTTGGCGGCGGGCGGCTGCGCGCCCAGCATGCCGTCGGCCAGCGCGGCAATGCCGGCCTGCACCGCCAGCACCTCGCCCATGCGGCGGTATTCGGGCAGCGTCATGGGCTTGACCCAGGCCTGGCCCTGGCAGGCTTGCGGCAGGCGAGCGGCGTTGTCGGCCAGAAAGCGGTTGTAGCCGGCCACGTAGCCGCGGGCCATGGCCTGCGTCTGGGCGCTGGTGGCGGCCCAGGCGCGTTCCAGCGCGGCATCGTCCATGTGCGCGGCAACGAACAGGTCGATCTGCTCGTTGGGCAGGTAGCGCCGGCCCAGCAGGCCGGTGGTCTTGGCGCCAAACGCGGCGCTGCGCTGCCCGCGTGCGGTGACGAGTTGATCGGCCGTCATGCAGACGTTGTCCTGGGCGTAGGCGTAGGCCACGCCATAGGCCAGCGACTCGGGGTCGTTCGCGGTGATGTGCGGAATGCCGAAGGGGGTGCGCGTGATGCTCACGCTGCGGTCGCCCGGGGCATTGGGGCCGCTGGCGCAGCCGGCCAGCAGGGCGGCCGCGGCCAGGGCGGTGAGGGTAGCGTGAAGGACCGTTCGGCGGCGCGGTGTCTTGCTCATCGCGAATGTTTCCAAAATTTTGGGAAAGGGGGCGGGGCGGGCCGGTGCAGACCACAGAGCGGCGCTTCAGCACGGTGGCGCCGTTCCATGCTAATGGCAGTCAATGGATGGACGAGGTGCCAATTCCGCCAAAAATGGTGGCAATATCGCCAATGCCATGGCGCAACCCGCTTCCATCCCCACAATGCACGTCGGCATCCTCTGGAGCCCACTTGCCATGGCCGGCGCTGCCGCCACGGTGGTCGACGTGCTGCAAGCCGTGAACAGCCTGGTGCAAGAACGCACGGGTGGGCCGTCGCCCATGCACTGGCGCTGGCTGGTCATGCCGGGTGGCGGCGCCGGGCCGCCGCCCGTGCCCGGCGCGCAGCAGGGCCCGCAGGAGGGCGCAGCCGGGCTGGATGTGATCGTCATCCCCGGCTGGATGGCGCCCACCGGCCCGCGGCTGCGTGCGATCAGCGCCGCGCACCAGCGCCACTTTGGGCCGCTGCTGCAGGCCCACGTGGCGCGCGGCGGGCGCATCGCCGCGTGTTTCAATGGCTCGGCGCTGCTGGCCGACGCCGGGCTTCTGCCGGGGCGCGAGGCCGCGCTGCCTTGGGCGTTTGCGCCGTCCATCGCGTTGCAGTGCGGCGACACCCTGCGCTGGCGGCGCGACCGCGCCTGGCATCACGATGGCCCGCTGTGGACCACTGCCTCGCTGCCAGACACGCTGCCGGCCTTTCTGGACCTGCTGGGCGACACGCCCGCCGCCGACCTGGCGCGCGCCGTGGCCACCGTGCTCGTGCATGACCCGCAGCGACAACTCGCGGCCAGCGCTGCGCTGGAGACGCCCACCCAGCAGCCCACGGTGGCCGGTGCGCTGGAGCAGGCGCGGCGCTGGTTGCAAACCCACCGCACCGAGCCCTACAGCCTGGCCGCCACCGCCCGCGCCGCGGCCACCAGCCCGCGCACGCTGCTGCGCTGGTTCACCCAGGTGCATGGACAGACGCCGCTGGACTACATGCACGGCCTGCGCATCGCCCAGGCCCAGTCGCTGCTGCAAACCACCTACCTGACCGTGGAGGCCGTGGCCCGCCAGTGTGGCTACGGCGACACCGGCAGCTTCCGCAAAATCTTCGTGCGCGTGGCCGGTGTGGCGCCCGGCGCGTACCGTCGGCAGTTCCAGCTGCGGACCGCGCGCAAGCAGTGGGCCGGGCCGGGCGGGTAGCGATCACTCTGTTATTGATAGCTGGCTGCGCATGCTGGTAAACGGCTGCAAGGCTGAAACACCAAAATTCAAGATGCAAGCCCTGATTGACGCCATCGCCGCCATGCCGCTGCCCACGGATGCGCAGCGCATCTTCCATGGCCGCGGCGGCCTGCATCCCGGGTGTGAGGCGTGGACGCTGGACGCTTTCCCGCCCGTCTTCGTTCTCACCTGCTTTGCTCCGGCCGCCGAAGCGGAACTGGCCGCCGTCGGTGCGGCGCTGCACGCGCGCTGGGCACAACTGGCACCCGGCCAGCCCTTGAACTGGGTCTTTCAGCAACGCGGCGACGGCCCAGCCGACACGCGGTTGATGGCCGGCAGCGTGCCCGACCCGCACACGGTCACCGAATCCGGCGCGCGCTACCGGGTGCACGTGCTGCGCGGGCAAAACCACGGCCTGTTCCTGGACATGGCCGAAGGCCGGCGCTGGGTGCGCGACTTTGCCACGGCGTTCAAGGCACGGGAGGAGCGTGGCGCGCGCGTGCTCAACCTGTTTGCCTACACGGGCGCCTTCAGCGTGGCCGCGCTGCAGGGCGGGGCGGCGCAGGTGGTCAACATCGACATGGCGCGCGGCGCGCTGGCCACGGGGCAGCACAACCACCAGCTCAACGGCGTGGCCGGCGCGCTGTTCTGGCCGCACGACATCTTCACGTCCTGGGGCAAGATTGCCCGCCACGGCCCGTACGACCTGATCATTGCCGACCCGCCCAGCCACCAGACGGGCAGCTTTGTCGCCACCAAGGACTACCCGCGCCTGATGCGCCGCCTGCCGGCCCTGCTGGCGCCCGCGGGTCACACCCTGCTGTGCCTCAACGCGCCGGAGCTGGGCATGGATTTCCTGCACCATCACATGCACCAGCAGGCGCCGGGGCTGGATTTCGTTGAACGGGTGGCGAACCCGGCGGTGTTTCGGGATGTGGACGAGAACCGGGCCTTGAAAGTGGGGGTGTATCGCCTGGAGTCTTGACGATTGTCAATCAAGCGGCATCGGCCACACGGGTACTATCGTCCGAGCCGATCGGGGCGCATATGCCCCTTGGCAGTTCTGGCGGGTCGCTCGCCTGCGCCGCGCTGCAGTGGCGTTTGGGGCCTGCCCATCTTTGCCGGGTCGCGCCGCAGGCGGGCCCGGCCGCCCGTGCGCCGAGACTGCGGCACTCATCGGGCAAATTTGGAGGAGGCCTTTTGCGGCAGGGCCGCATTTGCGCTCCATGGCTGAAAACCTGTTTGGATTCGAAAGGCCCATGAAATACCAATCCAGCATCAAGACCGTCCTGTCAGGCCTGTTGGCCGTGAGCGTTCTGGCCGCTTGCGGCGGCGGCGGGGGTTCCGATCCACCCGAGTTGCAGCCGGCGCCCGAAGTGGCTGCGCCGCCGGCGGAGTTCCTGGAAACCTGTCCGCTGCCCGCGGTGGCGCAGATCCGGATCGAGACGGACGAGCACCGCCCGGTCGTGGACAAGGACAATTACATCGCGGCGAGCTTTCAGGTGTCGGGGCCGGCGCAGGCGCAGGAGCCCGAAGGCAGTGCGCTGTCGATGAAGATCCGCGGTCGCGGCAACACCACCTGGGACATGCCCAAGCGGCCCTATCTGCTCAAGTTTGACGACAAGGTCAGCGTTCTGGGCATGTCCGCGAACAAGAAGTGGGTGTTGCTGGCCAACTATTCGGACAAGAGCATGCTGCGCAGCGCGCTCGCGTTTTGTACGGCGCGCCTGATGGGCATGGCCTATACGCCGCAGGATCGGTTTGTCGAGTTGACGCTCAACGGCGACTACCTGGGGCTCTATCAAATCACCAACAAGGACTACGAAGTCAGGGACCTCATCGAGAAGCAGGGCAAGACCTATTTCAACGAGGTGACGAACACTTCGAGCTTCGACGATCCTTTCCTGATCGAGATCAACTGGCGAACCGACGAAGACTTCAATTTCGTGACGACATCGGGCATCGGTTTTTCGTTCGATTCGGACAGCAATGCGGCCCAGGTGCGTCGGGTTCGAGGCTGGCTTGGCGACCTCGAAACGGACTTGGGCAACCTTGAATCACCCGAGACCTGGGCCAGGGTCTCGACCGAGGTGGACCTGGCCTCGCTGGCCAATCTCTACCTGGTCAACGAGTTGGCCAGCAACACGGATGCGTTCTATTCGAGCACGTATCTGTATCGTTTTCGAGGTGGCCCATTGGCCTTCGGCCCGGTCTGGGACTTCGATCTGGCCTACGGCAACGTGGACTACGAGAGCAGCCGCTATCCCGAGGGCTGGTATGTGCGCGATATGCGCTGGGCCTGGTACCTGCGGGCCTTGCTGAGGCAGCCGGCATTTGCCGAGATGGTGCGCCAGCGCTGGGCGGTGCTGGGCGCGCAGGTTCCCCAACTGCTGGGCTATGTGCGGGCGGCGGCGGGCGCCCTGGACGAGGCGCAGCGCCGCAATTTCGTGCGCTGGCCCATCCTGGAGCAGTACGTGTGGCCCAACTCCGTGGTGACGGGCTCGTATGCGGGCGAGGTGGACTTTCTGCGCGACTGGCTGTATCGGCGCGCCCAGTGGATCGACGACAACATCCCGTGGATCGAGCAGACGAGCGATGATCCCTACGGGGGTGGGCCTTCGGATTCCGGTCCGGCCGATGACTGAGCGTCGCTGCAAAATCGGGCTTCCCACCGACCCGGCGGCGGACGCAACCATCCGGTGGCGCCCATGCCCGGGTCACTCGCAAGGAGCCCTCACATGACCGAATCCATCCACGCACCCGATGCCGGCGTGCTGCACAGCGCCGACGTCCGCGGCGTGCACGTGCTCACGCTCAACCAGCCCAAGGCCTTCAACGTGCTCAGCGAGGCGGTGCTGGGCGCACTGCAAGGCCGCATCGACGCCATTGCCGCCGACGACAAGGCCCGCGTGCTGGTGATCGCCGCCGAGGGCAAGGCCTTTTGCGCCGGCCATGACCTGAAGCAGATGAAGGCCAACCCGCGGCTGGACTACTACCAGCAGCTGTTTGCCCAGTGCAGCAAGATGATGGTGTCGCTGATCAAGCTGCCCATTCCCGTGATCGCGCGGGTGCAGGGCGTGGCCGCCGCCGCCGGCTGCCAGCTGGTGGCGCAGTGCGACCTGGCGGTGGCCGCCGAGGGCGTGCGCTTTGGCGTCAACGGCATCGACGTGGGCCTGTTTTGCGGCACGCCCAGCGTGCCGCTGGTGCGCAACATGCAGCCCAAGCAGGCGATGGAGATGCTGCTGACGGGCGGCTTCATCACCGCCGCCGAGGCGCACGCGCGCGGACTGGTCAACCGGGTGGTGGTGCCCGAGCAGCTGGACGCGGCGCTCGATGACATGGTGCAGGCCATCCTGGCCAAGCCGCGCGAGGCGATCGCCATCGGCAAGGAGCTGTTCTACCGGCAGCGCGAACTGGGCATCGAGGCGGCGTACCAGTTGGCCAACCAGAGCATGGCCTGCAACATGATGGCCGACGTGGCGCAAGAGGGTGTGCAGGCCTTCATCGACAAGCGAGAGCCAGCGTGGCGCAAGGCAACGCGTTGACGGATTGGGTGGCCAGCGGCCTGGCGGCGCGGCGCAGCCTGCGCATCGACGACTGGGGTGTCTGGTGGGCGTCCATCACCCGGCCGGTGGTGCTGGGCGAGTTTGTCGGCATTGCCGTCTGCGGCCTGATTGCCTGGGGCCTGGCCACCGGCCTGCTGCGCATGTGGATGCGCGGGGGGGAGCGCACCCCGGGCATCTGGCTGGGCCGGCGTGGCGTGGACGGTGCCTTGTTTCCGTTGCTGTGGCTGTGCCTGACGGCAGTGGGACGCTTTCTGTGGCTGCACTGGCAGGATCACGCGCCGCTCATGCGCGTGGCCCTGCCCATGCTGATGGCGCTGGCGATGATCCGCTTTGGCGTCAAGGTGCTGCAGGCGGCGTTTCCGGGGGTGCGGGCCGTCCGGGTGCTCGAGCGCACGATATCCTGGCTGGTCTGGGTCGTCTGGGTGCTGTGGACGATCGGCCTGCTGCCGGTGCTGCTCGAAGAAGCCAGCGACATTCGCTGGCGGGTGGGGGCCTCCTCGCTCAGCCTGCGCAGCCTGATCGAAGGCAGCGTGAACGTCGCCATCGCCCTGTTGCTGGCGCTGTGGCTGTCGTCGACGCTCGAGTCGCGGCTGCTGCGCTCGGCCGGCGGCGCCGAGTTGTCGCTGCGCAAGATGGTCGCCAATGCGGTGCGCGCCGGCCTGGTTTTTCTGGCCGTGCTGCTGGCCCTGTCGGCGGTCGGCATCGACCTGACCACGCTGTCGGTGCTGGGCGGCGCCATCGGTGTGGGCATCGGCCTGGGCCTGCAAAAGCTCGCGGCCAACTACGTGTCGGGCTTCGTGGTGCTGGCCGAGCGCGCGCTGCGCATCGGCGACATGGTGCGGGTGGACGGCTTCGACGGGCAGATCACCGACATCCGCGCGCGCTACACCGTCATTCGCAGCGGATCGGGGCGCGAATCCATCGTGCCCAACGAGATGATGGTGACGCAGCGCGTCGAAAACCTGTCGCTGGCCGACCGGCGCGTGTGGCAATCCACCGTCGTGGGGGTCGAGTACGGCTGCGACGTGGAGCTGGTGCAGACGCTGCTGCGTCAGGCCGCGCTGTCCAGCAAGCGGGTGCTGCGCGAGCCCGCGCCCTTCGTGGGGCTGACGGCGTTTGCAGCCGATTCGCTGGAGTTCACCGTCGGCTACTGGATGAACGAGCCGGAGGCGGGAGCGCTCGGGCTGCGCTCGGAGGTCAACCTGGCGATCTTGCAGGCGCTGCGCGCGCACGGCATCGACATTCCGTTTCCGCAGCGGGTGGTGCACTCGGCAACGCCCGCTGCGCCGGCCCCGGCCCGTGGCACCGCACCGCTTGGATAAAGAGCACGATGGTTCTTTTTTATGGGTGACACGAAGACACGCGAGGGCTCCACTAGAATATTTGCTGATCCCCGCCGCCCGCCCGCCGGTGCGGCGTGGACGCCAAGCCTTCGCAATTCAACAGGAGATTCCAGATGAAAGCACTCGTCGCGGTCAAACGCGTGGTGGACTACAACGTCAAGGTGCGCGTCAAGGGCGACGGCACCGGGGTGGACATCGCCAACGTCAAGATGAGCATGAACCCCTTTGACGAAATCGCCGTCGAGGAGGCCGTGCGCCTGAAGGAAAAAGGCGTCATCAGCGAAGTCATCGCCGTCTCCTGCGGCGTGGCGCAGTGCCAGGAAACCCTGCGCACCGCCATGGCGATTGGCGCCGACCGCGCCATCCTGGTCGAGACCGCCGAAGAGCTGCAGCCCCTGGCCGTGGCCAAGCTGCTCAAGGCCCTGGTCGACAAGGAGCAGCCAAGCCTGGTCATCCTGGGCAAGCAGGCCATCGACGACGACGCCAACCAGACCGGCCAGATGCTGGCCGCCCTGGCCGAGCTGCCCCAGGCCACCTTTGCCAGCAAGGTGGAGATCGAGGGCGAGAAGGCCAAGGTCACGCGCGAAGTCGATGGCGGCCTGGAAACCATCGCCATCAGCCTGCCCGCCGTGGTGACCACCGACCTGCGCCTGAACGAGCCGCGCTACGTCACCCTGCCCAACATCATGAAGGCCAAGAAAAAGCCGCTCGACACCGTCAAGCCCGAAGACCTGGGCGTGGACGTCAAGCCGCACCTGAAGACCCTGAAGGTCAGCGAGCCGCCCAAGCGCGGCGCCGGCATCAAGGTGCCCGACGTGGCCACCCTGGTGGAAAAGCTGCGCAACGAAGCCAAAGTGATCTGATCAAGAGGGTAGAAGAAACATGACCGCACTCGTCATCGCCGAACACGACAACGCCGCCATCAAGGGCGCCACCCTCAACACCATCACCGCCGCCAAGGCCTGCGGCGGCGACGTGCACGTGCTGGTGGCCGGCCACAATGCCGGCGCTGCCGCCCAGGCCGCCGCGCAGATTGCCGGCGTGGCCAAGGTGCTGCACGCCGACGCCGAAGGCCTGGCCCACGGCCTGGCCGAAAACGTCGCCGCCCAGGTGCTGGCGCTGGCCAAGGACTACAGCCACATCCTGTTTCCGGCCACCGCCAGCGGCAAGAACATCGCCCCGCGCGTGGCCGCCAAGCTGGACGTGGCGCAGATCAGCGACATCACCAAGGTCGACAGCGCCGACACCTTCGAGCGCCCCATCTACGCCGGCAACGCCATTGCCACCGTGCAGTCGCAGGACGCCATCAAGGTCATCACCGTGCGCGGCACCGGCTTTGACGCAGCGGCGGCCAGCGGGGGCAGCGCCGCGGTCGAGACCGTGGCGGCGGTGGCCGACAGTGGCAAGAGCCATTTCGTCGGCCAGGAGATCGCCAAGAACGACCGCCCCGAGCTGACGGCCGCCAAGATCATCGTCTCGGGCGGGCGCGCGCTGGGCAGCAGCGAGAAGTTCAACGAAGTCATGACCCCACTGGCCGACAAGCTGGGCGCGGCCATCGGCGCCAGCCGCGCCGCGGTGGACGCGGGCTACGCCGCCAACGACCTGCAGGTGGGGCAGACCGGCAAGATCGTCGCGCCGCAGCTGTACGTGGCCTGCGGCATTTCCGGCGCCATCCAGCATCTGGCCGGCATGAAGGACAGCAAGGTCATCGTGGCCATCAACAAGGACGAAGAGGCGCCGATCTTCAGCGT
>NZ_JAXMEM010000005.1:0-359370 GCF_046348305.1 Ottowia sp. | reverse complement strand
GATCGCTTTCGAGACCCATGCGAACTATTTCGGCCGAAGACATCGGCCAGGAAGTCGCCTTGGCCATCGCAGTCACGAACCCCCGCGCAATCCGCCCGATCCTCCTACTGGAGGAACTCCAGTGTCATGGCCTGGCGCAGGCGGATCGGACCCATGGCCCCAGGCCGAGGCCGGCGATCAAAGCGCAGCCAATCGCGGCAACGCGGCCAATGCATTGGCCGTGGTTTGCGCGGCCCATTCATCCAACGGCACGCCGCGCAAGGCCGCCAGCGTGGCCGCCATGCGCGGCAGCTCACCCGGCTCGTTGCGGCCGATGACGTCGCCGGCGGCACGCTGCGCGGCGGGCGTGTACAGCCATTGCGGCGCGATGTCCGGGGCGTCGGTTTCCATCACGATCGCCTGCGGCGGCAATTGCGCCGCCAGGGCACGCAAACGCGTGGCGCGCTCGTAGGTCACCGCGCCGCCGAAGCCCAGTTTGAAGCCCATCTCCAGCAGCTGGTCGGCCTGCTGGCGGCTGCCGCTGAAGGCGTGCGCGATGCCGCCGGCAACGCCGACCGCGCGCAGGCCCTTCAGGATCTGATCGACCGAGCGGCGAACGTGCAGGACGACTGGCAGGCCGTGGCGACGTGCCAGTTTCAGTTGTTCCCGGTAGAAGTACTCCTGCCGCTCGCGCAGGGCACCGGGCGCGGCCAGTTCGGGCACGAAGTAGTCCAGCCCGATCTCGCCCACCGCCACCAGGCGTGCGTCGCCCGTGCTGGCTTGCAAGGCGACGTCCAGGTGCGCCAGGGCGTCATCGTCGGCGCGCGCGACAAACATCGGGTGAATGCCCAGCGCGCAGGCATCGTCCAGGCGGTGCGCCAGCGTTCGCACGGCGTCAAAGGCCGGCACCTCGACCGCGGGGATCACGCAGCGCGTCACGCCGCGTCCGGCGGCGCGGGCGCGCACGGCGTCGATGTCGGCGGCGAACTCCGGCGCGTCCAGGTGGCAGTGGGTGTCGATCCAGGTGGGCATGCGCTGGAGCTTACGGCGCCTGGGCCTCAGTGCGGCGGCCGTGGCGCCAGGCTGGCAAACCAGTCGGGATTGGGCTCACCCTGGCCGGCCGGGCACTGGTTGCGCGAGTGGCTGCGCCACACGCGGCCGGCAAAGCCGGGCTCGGGCCGCGTGCGGTACCAGTACCAGCGGCCGTCTCCGTCTTGCGCCACCCAGTTCCAGCCGGCGGGCGCCTGCGCCCAGTCAACGGTCCATGGCGCCTTCGGCCTGTCGTCGGATTCGTTCATCACCCGCTGTCCGTTCATTGATCGCGCCCATCCACACAAGCGTCAAAGCATGCTACCGTGTGGTGCATCACCCTTGTGATGTCCGGGATGTGCCCATGCGTCGAACCGCGCTTTACAGTCGATCGCCTTCGCCCGCCGAACCAACACCGCCCGCGCCCGAGTCGGACGCGCGCGTGCCCGCCCACCCGGCGTCCACGCCCGGGCCCCGCTGGCGGGCCGCCTGGCGCCATCCGGGCGTGCTGTGGGCTGCCATCGTGGTGCTGGCGGCAAGCTGGGTGTTTGGCGGCGGCGCGCTGCAGGCGCCACCACGCCAGATCACGCAAAAAGACATCGACGCGGCGGTGATGCACACCGCACAAACCAAGGTGCTGCCCTCGCAGGCGGCGCGTGCCGCGGCCACGGTCGCGCCTTCGGTGGTGCGCGTGGAAGGCGAGATCGAGGGGCGCAAGAACAAGAAAGGCCAAACCGAACTGGGCCGGGGCATCGGCACCGGCGTGGTCATCGTGGACAACGGCACCATCCTGACCAACCTGCACGTGGTGCAAGGCGCCGAGCGCATCACGGTGACGTTTTTCGACGGCACCGAAAGCCCGGCGGGCATCGTCAACATCCAGCCCGACAACGACCTGGCGGTGCTGCGCGCGACCAAGCTGCCGGACGACCTGCAGCCGGCCACCATGCGCTCCACCGGCGACTTGCAGCCGGGCGACGAGGTGGTGGCCATCGGCTTTCCATTCGGCATCGGGCCCTCGGTGTCGGCGGGCGTGATCTCGGGCCTGAAGCGCGGCTTTCGCTCGCCCGAAGGCGGCCAGGTGATGAGCAACCTGATCCAGTTCGACGCTGCGGCCAACCCCGGCAATTCGGGCGGACCGCTGGTCACCATGGATGGGCAGGTGGTGGGCATCGTCACCGCCATCCTCAACCCGACCTCGGCGCGCACCTTTGTCGGCATCGGCTTTGCGGTGCCCATCGAGAACGCTGCCGCCGGCGCCGGGCAAATTCCTTTTTGACTATCGTTTCAGGAGCATCCTGCGCATGAATCAAGCCGACGACAACCGATTCGAGCCCCGCACCGACGTCGCCGAACGCATGGAAAAAATTCTCTTCGAGGTCAAGCGCGTGGTGGTGGGACAAGACCGCTTCCTGGAGCGCGTGATGGTGGCCCTGCTGGCCGGCGGCCACCTGCTGGTCGAAGGCGTGCCGGGCCTGGCCAAGACGCTCACCGTCAAGACGCTGGCCAGCGTGCTGCAGGGACAGTTCAAGCGCATCCAGTTCACGCCCGACCTGGTGCCGGCCGATTTGATCGGCACGCGCATCTACAACCAGCGCGAAGGCGAGTTCAGCACCGCGCTGGGCCCCGTGTTCACCAACCTGCTGCTGGCCGACGAGATCAACCGCGCGCCGGCCAAGGTGCAAAGCGCGCTGCTGGAGGTGATGCAGGAGCGCCAGGTGACGATTGCCGGGCAGACCCATTTCGTGCCCGAGCCGTTCCTCGTCATGGCGACGCAGAACCCGATCGAAACCGAGGGCACCTACCCCCTGCCCGAGGCGCAGGTGGACCGCTTTTTGATGAAAGTGCTGGTGGACTACCCCAGCGACGCGGAGGAGTTCGTCATCGCCCAGCGCGTGACCGGCCCGCGCATCGACGTTCAGCCCGTCGCCAGCATGGATCAACTGGCACAACTGCAAGCCGAATGTCGGCAGGTGTACGTCGATCCGTCGCTGGTGCAATACGCGGTGCGTCTGGTGTCGGCCACGCGCGCGCCGGCCGATGCGGGCCTCGATGAACTCGCGCCCATGCTCACCTACGGCGCCAGCCCGCGCGCCACCATCGGCCTGATCGAGGGCGCGCGCGCGCTGGCGCTGATGCGCGGGCGCGGCTACGCCCTGCCCGAAGACCTGAGCGACCTGGCACCCGACGTGCTGCGTCACCGGCTGGTGCTGTCGTATCAGGCGCTGTCCGACGGACTCTCGGCCGACCAGGTCGTGACCCGCATCATGGCCAAGGTGCCGGCGCCACCGCGCCCCCTGCAACACGAAAAGCTCGCCGCGTGATGGGTTTCCTGCGCCGCCGCCAGCCCCCCCTGCCGCACGCGGTGCCCAACCCGCGCGCGGCCCCGGCGATCGCCAGCGAGGCCCCGGCGGATGCCGACGCCCTGCTGCGCCGCCTAGAGTGGACGGTGCTGCGCCGCCTGGACGGCGCGCTGCAGGGCCACTACCGCACGCTGATGCGCGGCAGCGGGCTGGACTTGGCCGACCTGCGCGAATACCAGTTGCACGACGACGTGCGCCACATCGACTGGAACGTGACGGCGCGCCTGGCCACACCGCACGTGCGCGTGTTCACCGAAGACCGCGAGATGGCCGCTTGGTTCTTGCTGGACCTGAGCGCGTCGGTGGATTTCGGCTCGGGTGCGCGTCGCAAGCGCCAGGTGTCGGCCGAGTTCGTTGCCGTGCTGGCGCGCCTGCTCACGCGCCACGGCAACCGCGTGGGCGCCCTGCTCTATGGCAAGGGCGTCGAGCGCATGATCCCCGCGCGCGCCGGCCGCACGCACGTGCTGCAACTGCTGCACGCCATGCAAAACCGCCCGCAGGCGTCGGCAGCGGCCGCGCCCACCAGCACCCGGCTGACGGATTTGCTGCAGGCTGGCGCCACCTTCATCCGCCGCCGCTCGACGATCTTCGTGGTGTCCGACTTCATCAGCGAGCCCGGCTGGGAAAAGCCCCTGGCGCAACTGGCCCAGCGCCACGAGGTGCTGGCCGTGCGCCTGCTGGACCCGCTGGAGCGCGAGCTGCCCGACCTGGGCCTGATCCCCTTGCGCGACGCCGAAACCGGGCAGGAGCTGTGGGTGGATACGCACGACCGCGGCTTTCGCCACCGCTTTGCCCAACTGGCCGCCCAGCGCGACGACCAGTTGCGCGCTGCCCTGACCCGCGCGGGCGTCGATGCGCTCGAGTTGTCGACCGAAGGTGAGTTGCTGAACGCCATCGTGCGCTTCATCGAGCTGCGCCGTCAGCGCCTGCGCGCCGCCAGCGGCGGCGGCGTGCCCTCGCATCTTCGCAAGAGTGCCTGAACGCGTCAAAATGAACCCGTATCCGGTGTGTTCATGAACCTCGATTGGATCAGTTCCCTCAAGTGGCCCGCGGCGATCCCGCAGCCCAGCTTTCTGTGGCCGCAGTTCCTGTGGCTGCTGCTGCTGCTGCCGCTGCTGGTGCTGCTGTATGCGTGGGTGCTGCGCCGGCGCAAGAAGCTGGCCGTGCGCTACGCCAGCCTGTCCATCGTGCAGCAGGCGCTGGGCAAGGGCGCTGGCTGGCGGCGCCACGTGCCGCCGCTGCTGCTGCTGCTGGCGCTGGCGGCGCTGATCGTGGCCAGCGCCCGGCCGGTGGCCGTGGTGGCGCTGCCCTCCAACCAGCAGACCATCATCCTGGCCATGGACGTGTCGGCCAGCATGCGCGCGACCGACGTGGAACCCAACCGCCTGGTGGCCGCGCAGGAGGCCGCCAAGGCCTTCCTGCGCGAGCTGCCGCGCGACATCAAGGTGGGCATCGTGGCCTTTGCGGGGTCGGCGCAGGTGGCGCAGGGGCCCACGCTCAATCGCGAGGACCTGATCTCGGCCATCGACCGCTTTCAGCTGCAGCGCGCCACCGCCACCGGCAACGCCATCGTGATCTCGCTGGCCACGCTGTTTCCCAAGGCCGGCATCGAGCTGCAGCAGCTCAGCCTGGATCGCGTGCGCAGCGGCGTGGGCCGCTCGCTCGACCAGATTCCGCCCAAGCAGGATGAGTTCGTGCCCGTGCCGCCCGGCTCATACACCACCGGCGCCGTCATCATGCTGACCGATGGCCAGCGCACCACCGGCGTCGATCCGCTGGACGCCGCCAAGATGGCCGCCGACCGCGGCGTGAAGGTCTACACCGTGGGCATCGGCACCGTGGATGGCGAGATCATCGGCTTCGAGGGCTGGTCCATGCGCGTGCGCCTGGACGAGGAAACGCTCAAGACCATCGCGCAGAAAACCGCTGCCGAATACTTCTACGCCGGCACCGCGCACGATTTGAAGAAGGTCTACCAAAGCCTGTCCAGCCGCCTGACGCTGGAGAAAAAGGAGACCGAGGTGAGCGCGCTGTTCGCCCTCGCCGGTGCGGCGCTGACGCTGCTGGCGGGCGGTTTGTCGCTGTGGTGGTTCGGGCGCCTGCTGTAGTCTCGATTTCAAGCACATTCAGGCTCTGGCGCCCGCGCAACAAGCGCGGCCAGCTATTCAATTCATAGTATTGCACCCATGCCCCACATCGATCTGAACAGCGACCTGGGCGAAAGCCTGGGCGCCTGGACCATGGGCGACGACGCCGCCATGCTCGATCTGGTCAGCAGCGCCAACGTGGCCTGCGGCTTTCATGCGGGCGATCCGGTGGGGCTGCTCAAAACGCTGCGCGCGGCGGCCGAGCGCCATGTGGTCGTGGGCGCGCACGTCGCCTACCGCGACCTGGTGGGTTTTGGCCGCCGGCCCATGGACGTGCCGCACGCCGAACTGGTGGGCGATGTCATCTACCAGATCGGCGCGCTGCAAGGCCTGGCGCGCGCCGCCGGCACCACCGTGCGGTACGTCAAGCCCCACGGCGCGCTGTACAACACCATCGCGCACGACCGCGCCCAGGCCCATGCCGTGATCGAGGCCGTGCAAAGCATGGGCCGTGATCTGGCGCTGGTGGTGCTGGCCGGCTCGCCGCTGGCCGGCTGGGCGCGCGAGGCCGGCCTGACCGTCATCGAAGAAGCTTTTGCCGACCGCGGCTACACCCCGCAGGGCACGCTGGTGTCGCGCCGCGAGCCCGGCGCCGTGCTGCACGATGCGCAGGCCGTGGCCGCGCGCATGCTGCAACTGGTGCGCGAAGGCACCGTGCCGGCCGTGGACGGCAGCCCCGTCGCGGTCCGCGCCGACTCGATCTGCGTGCATGGCGACAGCCCCCGCGCCGTCGCCATGGCGCGCGCCGTGCGCGCTCGGCTGCAGGACGCGGGCGTGGCCATTCGCCCCTTCTGCGCCGCCCTTGCATGACGCGGCGCTACCTGCCCGCCGGGACGGATGCGCTACTGGTCGAGCTGGCTGACCTGGCCCACACGCTCGATCTGCTGGCCGCGCTGCAGGCTGCGCCCCCACCCGGGGTGACCGAGTGCGTGCCGGCCGCGCGCACCCTGCTCGTTCGCTTCGATCCGCGCCATATCAGCGCCCCGACTCTGCGCGCGGCCATCGAGGCGCTGAAGACCGGGCAACGCACCGACACCCCCGGCGCGCGCATCGAAATCCCGGTGCGCTACGACGGCGCCGACCTGGCCGAGCTCGCGGCGCTGCTGGGCATCACGGCAGCCGAGCTGATCGCGCGCCACACCGGGCAGGACTACAGCGTGGCCTTCTGCGGCTTTGCCCCCGGCTTTGCATACCTCGCCGGCGGCCACCCGGGCCTGGACGTGCCGCGCCGCGCCACGCCGCGCACGCGGGTGCCCGCCGGCTCGGTCGCGCTGGCCGGCCGCTTTGCCGCCGTCTACCCCGACGAAACGCCCGGCGGCTGGCAACTGCTGGGCACGACCGCGCTGAAGATGTGGGACCTGGCGCGCGAGCCGCCCGCGCTGCTGCAGCCGGGCATGCGCGTGCGCTTTGTCGATATCACTTCTGAATCGATAGCTGCTCGCGCTTGTTCCACGCTGGCTGAAGGCCAAGAACATCCAGATCACCCGCCCGCCGCGGCCACCATCGGCCGCGCCCTGACGGTGCGCGCCCCCGGCCTGCAAACGCTGGTGCAGGACGCGGGCCGGCCGGGCCAGGCCGCGCAGGGCGTATCCGCCGCCGGCGCGCTGGACCAGGGCGCCATGCGCCACGCCAACCGCCTGGTGGGCAACGCGCCCGGCCTGCCGGTGCTGGAGGCGCTGTTGGGCGGCCTGCAACTGGTCTGCCAGGGCGCCGCCGTGGTGGCCGTCACGGGGGCCAGCGGGCCGCTGGAGCTAACACGCGCCGGCGGCCGCGCCGCGCCGGTGCCGCGCAACGCCGCGCTGATCCTGACCGACGGTGACGTGCTCAGCCTGGGGCAACCCATGACGGGGCTGCGCAGCTACGTCGCGGTGCGCGGCGGCCTGCACGTGGCGCCGGTGCTGGGCAGCGCCAGCCGCGACACGCTGGCCAAGATCGGCCCGCCCGCGCTCGCGGCCGGCCAGCGCCTGCCGATCGGCGCCGCCCCGGCGGGCAGCGCGGTCGGCGCGCCCGACCGCAACCCGCCCCCGCTGCCGCGCGCCGGCGACACCGTCACGCTGGACGTGGTGCTGGGCCCGCGCACCGACTGGTTCACCCCCGAGGCCGTCGCCCTGCTCTCGGCCCAGCCCTGGCGCGTCACGCCGCAGCAGGATCGCGTGGGCATGCGCCTGCTGGGCGAGCAGCCGCTGGCGCGCGCCCAAACGCAGGAGCTGCCCAGCGAAGGCACGGTGACCGGCGCCATCCAGGTGCCCGCCAGCGGCCAGCCGGTGCTGTTTCTGGCCGACCACCCGCTGACGGGCGGCTACCCGGTCATCGCCTGCGTGGCGCTGCACCATCTGGACCTGGCGGCGCAGATCCCGCCCGGTGCGTGGATTCGCTTTCGGCCCTTGGGGCCGTTTGCCGAGATCGAAGAAACAGGGGCATAAGTGATGTGGATCGCCAAACGAAGGGTGCGGAAATTGCAGCGCGCATCGCCCGCGCCGGCGGCTTGTCCCGAGCCACTACCCAGCTCCCGGGATGCATTCGCCATGGCCAGCGATTTTCATGCGGCCAGCGCGACCGCGGCGTGCATCAGCGAACGCACAATGCCGGTGTGACGGGCGCGCCGCGCGCCGGTTCGTCACGATTTTCTGACCTGAAAGCGAGGATTTCATGCCCTTTACGCGCCGCCACGCCTGCTTGTTGCTCACCGCCGCCCTGCCCTGCATTGCCAACGCCGCCGACTGGCCCACCAAAACGATCCGCATGGTGGTGCCGTTTGGCCCCGGCGGCGCCAACGACCTGGTGGCGCGTGCGGTGGCGGAGGCCACGGCGCGGCAGCTGGGCCAACCCATCATCATCGAGAACAAGGCCGGCGCCGGCTCGGTAGTGGGCTCCGACGTGGTGGCCAAGAGCGCGCCCGACGGCTACACCTTTCTGGCGCCGGCCGGCGGCATCATCACCAACCCGTTGATCAAGGCCAGGATGCCCTATCCTGCCGACGCCCTGGTGCCGGTGGTGCTGGCCGCCGTCAGCCCCTCGGTCATCGTGGTGGCGGCCGATTCGCCCTACAAGGACTTGAAGGCCCTGGTGGCCGCGTCCAAGCAAGGCCAGGGCCTGAACTTTTCCACCGCCGGCACCGGCAGCACGCCGCACTTCGTGGCCGAGATGCTCAAGGTGGGCGCGGGCGCCCGGCTGCAGATCGTGCCTTACAAGAGCGGCAGCGAAGGCGTGGTGGCCGTCATCGGCAAGCAGGTGGACGCCACCTCCGAGTCCAGCGTGGTCACGCTGCCGCAGATCAAGGGCGGCAAGCTGCGCGCGCTGGCCTCTACCTGGAACCGCCGCATCGCCGCCATGCCCGACGTGCCCACCGCCCAGGAGCAGGGCTTTGGCAACGTCTTCATCGGCCACTGGACGGGCGTGTTCGCGCCCAAGGGCACGCCCGACGACATCCTGGACAAGATGAACGCCGCCATCAACGCCGCGCTGAAATCGCCCGAGCTGCGCGCGCGCCTGATCCCGCAGGGCATCGACCCGCTGGGCGGCACGCGCGCGGATTTCGCCAAGTTCCTGAGCGAGGAGCAAAAGCGCCTGGCCCCCATCGTGAAGGCCGCGCAAATGAAGGAAGACTGAACCTGAATCCGGCGCTTGGCCGCTCACCCGCGCCTCGGAATCCGCGCCAGGGCCGCACCGGAGTGATCGCCGAAACGCCATGCTTCGTGACGCCGCGCAAGCAATTTGCAAGATGATGCTGGCCCGACGATCCCGGTCGTACAAAATGCGGCGCCATGAGCGCCGATGAGTCCAGCGACGGGGTCGCAGCACCCCAAGGCCTGTGCAGCGCCGAGGCTGCGGCGGCACTGACCCGCCTGGGCCCCAACCAGCTCAACCCCCGGCCCCAGGCCATGCTGGGGCAATTGCTGGCGCGCTTTCTCAATCCGTTGGTGCTTGTCCTGCTGGCAGCCTGCGTGGTATCGGCCCTGACGGGGGACAGGGCCAGCGCAACGATCATCGGCGTGGTCGTTGCGGTCTCGGTGCTGCTCGACTTCGCGCAGGAGTACCGGGCCGGGCTGGCAGCGCAACGGCTGGCGCAGCAGGTCGCCGTCACGGCACTCGTATTGCGCGACGGCCAGCCGGTGCGGCGGCCGACCACCGAGCTGGTGCCCGGGGACGTGGTGCTGCTGTCGGCGGGCGACTTGATCCCGGCCGACGCACAGGTGCTGCAGGCGCAGGATTTTTTTGTCAATCAGGCGCTGCTGACCGGCGAACCCTACCCGGTGGAGCGCCACGCGATGCGCCTGCCGCTGCCCGAGCAGGGCGCGTGGGACACCGACGCCGCGGGCGCGCTGTTCATGGGTTGCTCGGTGGTCAGCGGTTCGGCGCGTGCGCTGATCCGGCGCACCGGCGCGCGTACGGCTGTCGGCCAAATTGCCCGCGACCTCGAGCGGCCTCCCCCGCCGACCGGGTTCGAGATCGGCACGCGCCAGTTCGGCCTGCTGATCATGCGTTTGACGCTGTTGCTGGTGCTGTTCACGCTGGGGGTCAACTTGGCCTTGCACCGACCGCTGCTGGAGTCCTTCCTGTTCGCGGTCGCGCTGGCCGTGGGGCTGACGCCGGAGTTGCTGCCGATGGTGGTGTCGGTCACGCTGGCGCGCGGCGCACTGCGCATGGCCAAGGCGCGGGTGATTGTCAAGCGCCTGTCGGCCATCCAGGACATGGGGGCGATGGACGTGCTGTGCACCGACAAGACCGGCACGCTGACCGAGGCATGCATCCGGCTCGAGCGCCACGTCGACGCCCAGGGCCGCGAGAGCGAGCGCGTGCTGAAGCTGGCCTACCTGAACAGCTTCTTCGAAAGCGGCTTGAAGAGCCCGATGGACGACGCCATCCTGGCGCACGAGCACCTGGACGTGAGCGCCTGGACCAAGATCGACGAGGTGCCGTTCGACTTCGAGCGTCGTCGCGTGTCGGTGCTGGCCGAGCGCGGCGACGAGCGCCTGCTGATCGTCAAGGGCGCACCGGAGGACGTGTTGGGCCTGTGCACCCACTATGAAAGCGGCGCCGAACCCGCGAAAGAACACGCTGACCTTGACGTGCAGCCATTCGATTCTGCGGCGCGGGCGCGGGTGCAGGCCCTGTTCGACGCCCTGGGTCAAGACGGGTTTCGCGTGCTCGCCGTCGCCAGCAAGCGCGCGCCACGCACGCTGGTCGACGCCGTGGTGGGCGACGAGGCCGATCTGGTGCTTGCCGGCTTTGCCGCCTTCCTCGACCCACCCAAGGCCAGCGCCCGGGCGGCGCTGCACGCGCTGGCCGCCAGCGGCGTGGCGGTGAAAATCGTCAGCGGCGACAACCCGCTGGTCACGCGCCACGTCTGCACCGAGCTGGGCATCGCAATCACCGGCATGCTCACCGGAACGGAGATCGCGGCAATGAACGACGACGCCCTGCGCGCACGGGTGGAAGAGGTCAATCTGTTTTGCCGCGTCAACCCACAGCAAAAGAACCGCGTGCTGCTGGCGCTGAAGGCGCGCGGCCATGTGGTCGGCTACCTGGGCGACGGCATCAACGACGCGCCCTCGCTGCACACCGCGGATGTCGGCATCTCGGTGCACGGCGCGGTCGATGTGGCCCGGCAGGCCGCCGCGCTGATCCTGCTGGAAAACGACCTGGGCGTGCTGCACGCCGGCATCCGCGAGGGCCGGCGCACCTTCGGCAACGTGATGAAGTACATCATGATGGCCACCAGCTCCAACTTCGGCAACATGTTCAGCATGGCGCTGGCCACGCTGGTGCTGCCCTTCCTGCCGATGCTGCCGTTGCAGATCCTGATCAACAACTTTCTCTACGACCTGTCCGAACTGCCGCTGCCGCTGGACAACGTCGACGAGGCCGATCTGGCGCGCCCGCAGCGCTGGGACATGGGATTCATCCGCGACTTCATGCTGCGCATCGGCCCAATCAGCTCGGTGTTCGATTTCCTCACCTTCTTCATCCTGCTGGGCGTGCTGCACGCCAGCCCCGCCGAGTTTCACACCGGCTGGTTCGTCGAGTCGCTGGCGACGCAGGTGCTGGTCATTTTCATCATCCGCACCCGCGGCAACCCGCTGGCCAGCCGGTCCAACCGCTGGCTGGCGCTGACCTCGCTGGGCGTGGTGGCGCTGGCCATCGCGCTGCCCTTCACGCCCATCGCGTCCGTGCTCGGCTTCACGCCACTGCCACCTGCGTTCTTCGCGTTGCTGCCAGTCTTGGTGGTGCTCTACCTGGGCGTGGTCGAGTTGGCGAAGCGCCGCTTCCATCGCCGCTGGGCCATGCGTCATTCGACCGTTTGACCAGCGCAGCGCCGTGGCAGCGGCCACCGAGCCCGTCGTATGGGCAGAGCGGCACACTCCATCGGGGCGCGCACCCCCTGGGGGCTGGACGCCTCAGCCCAGCTGCTTCAGCCCCTGCTGCATGAGCTTGTCGCCGGCCGCGCCCAGGCCTTCGACCAGCCCGGCGGCCGCGTGCAGTTCGGCGCCCACGGCCAGCCGTGCGATGGCGCCAAACCGTTCATTGGGGCGTGGCGGCGGGTCACCCCCACCGCCGTGCGGGCCGATCTTGCGCAGCAAATCGGCCAGGAACTGCGCGAAGGCACCGGTGCCGCAGTAGTCGTCGAAGGCCTGGATGCGGGCCGTGATCTGCTTGCCGACCGCCGCGCCACTGTCGCCCGGCAACACGCTGGCCAGGTCTTTCAGTTGCACCATTTCGCCCACGAACTGCTGGGCCACCATGCGCGCCAGCTCGTGCGGCGGCAGCGGTTGCGGGTTCAGCGCCACTGCCCCGAGCCGGTCGGTCAAGCGCTGATAGACGGCGTGGGCGATGGGGCCCAGCGGTCCGTGCGGATCGAAGTCCGGGCCATCCGGGCCCGGCATGTTTTGCCATCCCTGAACCAACGCGGCAACCGCTTTGGGCGTGACCACCCAGGCGTTCTTGTCCATGGCAAACTCCTTTCGTGCGTGCCGGCACGGTGCCGGCACGCCGGATGGTGGCACCCGGCCAAGGGGGCCGCAATATGAAATTTTGTCCATGGCGCCGCGGCCCGGCGCGAGCCACCCGCGCCTTGCATGGATGCGCGGCGGCGCCGCGTCATTGCGAAAAATCCGGCAACAGAACCAGGCCCGGCCTCTGTCCGCGCCCCAACGCCGAACGCCGGCCAGCGGTTCAGACTCGCAGCAGCGCCATCACCACCGAGATCGTCCCCACCGCCATCACCGTGGACACGGCCACGGTGGCCGTCACCAGATCTTCCTCGGTGTGATAGCGCTGCGAGAACAGGAACACGTTGGCACCCACCGGCAGCGCGGCGGCCACCACCATCACCGCCAGCGGCAGGCCGTGCAGGCCCAGCAGCCAGCCGGCGGCGGCCATCAGCGCGGGGTGCAGGATGACCTTGAGCGCCGACAGCCCCAGCGCGCCGCGCAGGTGCGGGCCGATCACCGTGCGCGCCAGCGTCACGCCCACCAGCACCAGGGCCACGGGGCCGAAGGCGTCACCCAGCAGTTTGAGCGGGCGCTCCACCACCGGGTGCAGGCCCCAGCCGGTCAGCGAATACAGAAAGCCCGCGATGATGGGCAGCGGCACGGGGTGCAGGATGGCGTTCTTCACGGCCTGCGCCACGGTGGCGGCGATGTGGCGGCGCGGGCCCTGGCCGGCCTGCGACTGCTCGCGCGCCACCAGCAGCTCCAGCACCACGGTGGCCAGCGTCAGCAGGATCAGCGCGTGCATGGAGATCAGCGTGAACAGCAGGGCCAGCGCCTCTTGTCCATACGCCAGCTGCACCAGCGGCACGCCGATCATCAGGGTGTTGCTGAAGATCGCCGCCAGCGCCAGCACCGCCGATCGACTGGTGAGGCCCCGCGCCAGCAGCAGCGCAAAGAACAGCACCCCGGCCACCACGTAGTACAGCGCCACCGAACGCAGGTCCAGCTGCGCCAGCTGCGTCGTGGCCATGGTGCGAAACAGCAGCGCCTGCACCAGCACCAGAAACACCAGGTTGGACAGGTCGCGCACGGCCTCGGCGCGGATCAGCCTCATGCGTCCGGCGACAAAGCCGATGGCGATCAGCAGCACCACCGGCAGCAGGGCCGAGACAACCGGGTGGCCCAGCGCCCCGGCGCTGGCCGTCACGCCAGCCGCCCCGCCGCCAGGCGCAGCGTGCGCCCGCAGCGCGCGGCCAGATGCTCGTCGTGCGTGACCAGCACGAAGGCCGTGCCCTGCTGTGCGGCGCCTTGCAGCATCAGCTCGAACACCGCGTCGGCCGTGCCGCGGTCGAGGTTGCCGGTGGGCTCGTCGGCCAGCACGCAGGCCGGTTGCGTGACCAGCGCGCGGGCGATGGCCACGCGCTGGCGCTCGCCGCCCGACAGCTCGGCCGGGCGGTGCTGCATGCGGTTTTGCAGGCCGACCAGGCCCAGCACGCGCGCGGCCGCGTCGGCCGCCTGGGCGCGCGGCTGGCGGCGAATCCACAGCGGCATGGCCACGTTCTCGAGCGCGCTGAACTCGGGCAGCAAATGATGAAACTGATAGACGAAACCCAGATGCCGGTTGCGCAACGCGCCCTGCTGCGCAGGCGACAGGCCCGACAAGTCCTGGCCCATCAGCCGCACGCGCCCGCCGCTGGGCGCGTCCAGCCCGCCCAGCAGGTGCAAGAGCGTGCTCTTGCCCGAGCCCGACTGGCCGACGATGGCCAGCGTCTCGCCGGCCTGCACGCGCAGGTCAACGCCTTGCAGCACGTTCACATCGAGCGGGCCTTCCTGAAAGCGTTTGCTCAGGTTTTCGGCTTCCAAAACGGCGCCAGCACCCGCTGGTGAATCGCAAGCAGTGCGTCCTTGAATCGCCGGTTCGGCCGCCGGGCCGCTCCCAAGGCCGAACGCGGCCCCCGCGGGGGGCAGCGCACCATGCGAAGCAGGGGAGCGTGGGGGCCCACTATTCATAGCGGAGCGCCTCAGCAGGGTTGACGCGACTGGCGCGCCAGCTGGGGTAAATCGTCGCCACAAAAGACAGCAGCAGCGAGATCACCGCAATCGGCACGATGTCGCCCGACTGCGGGTCGCTGGGCATCTTGCTGATCAGATAGATGTCCTTGGGCAGAAAGCTGGCGTGAAACAGCCGCTCCAGGAACGGCACGATCACGTCGATGTTGAAGGCGATCAACAAGCCCAGCGCCAGGCCCGCCAGCGTGCCGATCACGCCCACCAGCGCGCCCTGCACGACGAAGATTTTCATGATGCTGGCCGGGCTGGCCCCCAGCGTGCGCAGGATGGCGATGTCGGCGCGCTTGTCCTGCACCGTCATCACCAGGGTGCTGACCAGGTTGAAGGCGGCCACCGCCACGATCAGCGTGAGGATGATGAACATCATGCGTTTTTCGAGCTGCACGGCGGCGAACCAGCTGCGGTTCTGGCGCGTCCAGTCCAGGATCAGCAGGTTGCCGCTGAGCGTCTGCGCCAGCTGGTCGGCCACCGCCCGCGCCTGGTCCTTGTCGCGCAGCTTCAGGCGGATGCCGGTGGGCCCCTCCAGCCGAAAGATGCGCTCGGCGTCCTCGATGTTGAGCATGGCCAGGGCCGAGTCGTATTCATAGTGCCCGCTGCTGAAGGTGCCCAGCACCGTCATCTGCTTGAGGCGCGGCACCACGCCGGCGGGGGTGACCTGCCCGCTGGGCGCAATCAGCGTGACCGTGTCGCCGGTCATCACGCCCAGCTTGCGCGCCAGGTCGTTGCCCAGCAGGATGCCGAAACTGCCGGGCTTGAGCTGGGGCAGCAGCGTGTCCTTGAGCTGCGCGGCCACCCCGGTCACCTGCGGCTCCAGTTGCGGGTCGATGCCGCGCACCATCACGCCCTGCATGGCCTCGCCGCGCGCCAGCAGGCCCTGGCCGCCCACATAGGGCGCGGCGCCGACCACCTGCGGGTTTTGCCGCACCTCGGCCAGCGTGCGCGCCGGGTCCAGCAGCGCGCCGTCATCGGGCGAGAACACCTCCACGTCGGAGATGATGCTGAGCATGCGGTCGGTGACGTCCTTGCGAAAGCCGTTCATCACGCTCAGCACCACGATCAGCGCCGCCACGCCCAGCGCGATGCCCAGCATGGACGCGCCCGAGATGAAGGAGATGAAGCCATTGCGCCGCGCCGCGCGCCCGGCGCGGGTGTAGCGCCAGCCCAGCAGGGTTTCAAAGGACAGACGATCAGACAGGGACATCAGGCGAGGGCTTGGTTGCGTGGCGCGAGGCAGCCCGGCATTGTGGCATCACGGACAATCGCCCGATGCCTGCCCCTGTCGAGCCGCTGCACCTGCTGATCGCCGACGCAGCCCTGCCCCCCGACGCTCCGCCGCCGCCCTGGCCCGCGCTGCCCCAGCTGCAAGCGCTGCTGGGGCGCATGCGGCTGCAGCACACGATCGAAGCGGATGAGGACAGCCCGGCCACGCCGTTCGAGCTGGCGCTGGCGCGCGCCCACGGCCTGCCCGGCGCGCCCGGCCATATCCCCTGGGCCGCCTTCGAGACCGGCACCGTGGGCACGCCCTGCGCCTGGTTTCGGCCCTGCCACTGGCAGGTGGGCATGGACCAGGTCAGCCTGCTTGATCCGCACGAGCTGGCGCTGACCGAGGCGGAATCGCGCGCATTGCTGGCCGCGCTGCAGCCGCTGCTGGCCGAGGACGGATTGGTCCTGCGCTATGCCGCACCCGACCGCTGGCTGGCCCAGGGCGAGCGGCTGCGCGGCCTGGCCTGCGCCTCGATGGCGCGCGCGCTGCAGCGCCCGCTCACGCCCGACGCGCTGACACAGGCCAGCGACGCCGCGCAAGGCGCGCACCTGCGCCGCCTGCAAAGCGAGCTGCAGATGCTGCTGTACACGCAGCCCGTCAACGACGCCCGCGAAGCCGCGCGACGCTACCCCGTCAACGCCGTGTGGATCGAAGGGGCCGGCACGCTCGACACCGCCACACCACCCAACCGCGCCGTGCGCACCGACACCCGCCTGCAAGCGCCCCCCGCCAGCACCGACGCGTACCAGCGCGCCTGGCAGGCGATCGACCGCGAGGCGCTGGCGCCGTTGCTGGCGGCGCAACAAGCCGGCGCCCCGGGGCAGCTGACGCTGTGCGGCGCGCGCCGCGCCATCACGCTGGTCAGCGTGCACGGCCTGACCCAGCGTCTTGCAAGCAAAATACGGCCTCTGCGCTTGTCCGATCTGCGCACCCAGCTATGAAATTTGAAGTACGCGACATCCCTCCCCGCAGCGCCTGGGCACTGGAGCAAGCCGGCGTGCACCCGCTGCTGGCGCGCCTGTACGCCGCCCGCGGCGTGTGCAGTGCTGACGAGCTCGATCCCACACTGGCCCGCCTGCTGCCGCCTGCAGGCCTGAAGGGCGCAGCCGAGGCCGCCACGCTGCTGGCCGACGCCATCGCTGCCGACGAGCGCCTGTGCATCGTGGCCGACTACGACTGCGACGGCGCCACCGCCTGCGCCGTGGGCCTGCGGGGCCTGCGCGCGCTGGGTGCCCAAAACGTGGGCTACCTGGTGCCCAACCGCGTGGTCGACGGCTATGGCCTCACGCCGCCGATCGCCGAGCGCGTGGCCGCCACCGGCGCCAAGGTACTCATCACGGTGGACAACGGCATCGCCAGCGTCGAGGGCGTGGCGCGCGCGCGCGAACTGGGCCTGAAGGTGCTGGTGACCGACCACCATTTGCCGGGTGCCGAGCTTCCAGGCGCCGACGTCATCGTCAACCCCAACCAGCCCGAGTGCACGTTCGAGAGCAAGGCGCTGGCCGGCGTGGGCGTGATGTTCTATGTGCTGCTGGGCCTGCGCGCCGAGCTGCGCACGCGCGGCGTGTTCGACAACGCCACCCAACCGAAGCTCGACACCTTGTTGCCCCTGGTCGCCCTGGGCACGGTGGCCGACGTGGTGCCGCTGGACGCCAACAACCGCCGCCTGGTGGCGCAGGGCCTGCAACGCATCCGCGCCGGGCAGATGCCGGCGGGCGTGCAGGCCCTCATCACGGCAGCCGGGCGCGACGCGCGCAAGGCCGGCACCTTCGACTTCGGCTTTGCCCTGGGCCCGCGCATCAACGCCGCCGGCCGCCTGGCCGACATGACGCTGGGCATCGAGCTGCTCACCACCGACGACGCCGCACGCGCGGGCGAACTGGCTCGCCAGCTCGACGCCATCAACCGCGAGCGCCGCGAGATCGAGGGCGGCATGCGCGAGCAGGCCATGCAGATCGCCGGGGGGCTGCTGGACCCAAGCGAAAGTCCGCCGCCCGCCCTGGCAGTCTACGACCCGGACTTTCACGAAGGCGTGGTCGGCATCGTGGCCGCGCGCCTGAAGGACCGCTGGCACCGCCCGACCTTCGTCTTTGCCGCCAGCGGCGCGCCGGGCAAGGAACACGAGCTCAAGGGCTCGGGCCGCTCGATTGCCGGCTTTCACCTGCGCGACGCGCTGGACCTGATCGCCAAGCGCCACCCCGGCGTGCTGCTGCGCTTTGGCGGCCACGCGATGGCGGCGGGCTGCACCATCGCCGAGGACCAGTTTGAGACCTTCGAGCAGGCCCTGCAGCAGGTGGCCGCCGAATGGCTGGACGCCGCCACCCTGACCCAGCGCCTGCCCACCGACGGCGCGCTGCCGGCCGAGTACCGCCGCCTGGACGTGGCCGACGCGCTGCAGCAAGCCGTATGGGGCCAGGGCTTTGCCGCGCCCGTGTTCAGCGAGGAGCTGGTGGTACTGAGCCAGCGCCTGGTGGGCGAAAAACACCTGGCGCTCAAGCTGCGCCACCAGGGCGAGCCGGTGGACGGCATGTGGTTCGGCCACGCCGAGCCGCTGCCGGCACGCGCGCGGCTGGCGTTTCGGCTGGAAATCAATGAATGGCAGGGCCAGCGGCGCCTGCAACTGCTGATCGAGGGGCAGGCGACGGGTTGAGCAAAGACGAACAACCGGACGCAGAGGGCGCAAAGATTACGCAAAGGACGCAAAAGAAGAAGAAATTTAGCCCAATTCGGTTTTACCCTTGCGTGACAATACCGAGGCGCTATCAATTCAATAATTTTGAATTGGTATTTTCTGCGTCCTTTGCGAATCCTTTGCGTCCTCTGCGTCCGGCTGTTGGGCCTTGCCTACGCCCTGACCATCTTGCAGGTGCTCGGCATCGCCGCCTGCTCGGCGCTGATCTCGCGCACGACCTTGAAGCCGTAGCCCGAGCCCTCGACGTCGAAGGGCACGCCGGGCGCGCCTTGGCGCTCCATCACGCCCACCACCAGGGGCTGCTGGAACTGGTGGTCCTCCGCGCGCATGCGGCCGCGCCGGCCGGCCAGGGTGACGTCGGCGCGCTCCAGCGCGCGCGCCAGGGCCGCGGCCTCGGTGCGGCCGGCGCGCTCGATGGCCTGGGCCAGCGCCGCGATCATCAGCTGCATGCGCAGGTGCACGTAGTCGCTCTGCGGGTCCGGGTAGCGCTGGCGAAACGCCTTGTAAAACGCCGCGCTCTCGGGCGTGTCCACGTTGGGCAGCCAGTCGGCCACGGCCACCACCTTGCCCACGCCGGCATCGCCAATGGCCGCCGGCGCACCCAGTGCGTTGCCATAGAAGGTGTAGAAGCGCCCGTCGAAGCCCACCTCGCGCGCCGCCTTCACCAGCAGGGTCAAGTCGTTGCCCCAGTTGCCCGTCAGCACGGCCTGCGCACCGCTGGCCTTGATCTTGGCGGCATAGGGCAGAAAGTCCTTCACACGGCCCACGGCGTGCAGCTCGTCGCCGACGATGGCCACGTCCGGGCGCTGCTGGCCCAACTGGCGCCGGGCCTCGCGCAGCACGGCCTGGCCAAAGCTGTAGTCCTGGCCGATCAGGTAAATGCCTTTCAGCGCCCGGTCTTCGCGGATCACGCCCATCAGCGCGGCCATGCGCATGTCGGCGTGGGCGTCGAAGCGAAAGTGCCAGAAGCTGCACAGCTCGTTGGTCAGGATGGGATCGACCGCCGAGTAGTTGAGGAACACCACGCGCCGCTCGGGCTCGCGCTCGTTGTGCTTGTTGATGGCGTCGATCAGCACGGCCGCCACGGCCGACGAGTTGCCCTGCAGGACGATGCGGCAGCCCTTGTCGATGGCCGCGCGCAACATGGCCAGCGACTCCTCCGTCTGGCCCTTGTTGTCGAAGCGTTCCAGCACCAGCGGGCGCGGGCCCGTGGCCGTCTTCACGCCGCCGCGCGCGTTCACGCGCTCGATGGCCCACACCAGATTGCGCGCCACGGCCTCGCCGGTGTTGGCAAAGCTGCCGCTGAGCGACTCGATCAGCGCCAGACGGATGGGGCCGGACTGGGCCCGCACAGGTGCGCCGGCGCCGCCCAGACCTGCCAATGCGACGCCCAGCACGGCGCGCCGCGAAATGGTTTGTGTCATGGAAATCCTCAAGAAACGAAATCGGGCGCCGCGCCGACCGGCCGCCCGGACGTGGCGCCCGCGCCGGACGAGGCCGGCGCCGGCGACAGCAGGCTCATGCTGTCCAGGTATTCGCGCATGAGGCTGAACAGGCGCTCGTACACCTGCGCGCTGGCGACGGTTTCGCTGGCCACCTTGACCATCGAATCCATGCCGCCTTCCACCGGCAGCGACAGCGAGCCCAGGCCACCCACACCCAGCGAGGCCGATTCCTTGGCCTTGCGCACCAGGTATTGCTCCTTCAGCGCGCTGGCAAAGGCCACGCTGGCGAGCTTGCCCTGCCCTTCGGGTGCGCACACCACGCGAAACTCCATCTGCACGTGGTGCTGCGCGTCGGGCTGGAAATATTTGCGCGCGGTCACTTCCTGCGCGGTGGCGGCCGTCACCACATAGCCCTGGCTCAGCAGCGCGCGGCGCGCCGCCTCGCAGGTGCGATCGAACGGTGCGGCGTAGTGGCGCGCATGGGTCGAGGCGTCAAACGTCTCGGGCTGGTAGCCGACCAGCGGCATCGGCTGCGAATTCAGGGAGGTGCAGGCCGACAGGACCAGCGGCGCGAGCAAGGCAAGGACCCCATGCCAGGGGCGAAACGACAGGGTCATGGAACAGCAGGACCGGCAAAAGGCCGCTATCGTAGCGCGCGCCGTCAAGCGACTTGATCCAGCGGCCAGCGCGGGCGCACGTCAAAGGCGTAATCGCGCGCCGGCTGCGACACGCCGGCCTGCACGCGCAGGGCCGCGGCCAGCGCAATCATGGCGCCGTTGTCGGTGCACAGATGCAGCTCCGGATAGTGCACCCGCACGCCACGCCGGGCGCAGGCGCGACCCAGGTCGGCGCGCAGCTGCTGGTTGGCGCCCACGCCGCCGGCCACCACCAGGCGCGAAAGGCCCGTGGCGTCCAGCGCCTTGAGCGACTTCTTGACCAGCACCTCCACGATGGCCGCCTGCGTGCTGGCGGCCAGGTCGGCGCGCGGCTGCTCGCAGGGCAGGCCCTCGATCTTGCGCGCCTGCGTGAGCACGGCCGTCTTCAGGCCTGCAAACGAAAAGTTCAGATCGCCGCTGTGCAGCAATGGGCGCGGCAGCGCATAGGCCGTGGCGTCACCAAAGTCGGCCAGGCGCGCCAGCGCCGGCCCGCCGGGGTAGCCCAGGCCCAGCAGCTTGGCGGACTTGTCGAAGGCCTCGCCGGCCGCGTCGTCAATCGTTTCGCCCAGGATGTGATAGCGCCCCACCCCGTCCACGCGCATCAACTGCGTATGCCCGCCGCTGACCAGCAGCGCCACGAAGGGAAACTCGGGCGGATCGGCGCTCAGGAAGGGCGAGAGCAAATGCCCCTCCAGGTGGTGCACGCCCAGCACCGGCCGCCCCAGGGCCGCGCCCAAAGCGCAGGCCACACCCGCGCCCACCAGCAGCGCGCCCGCCAGGCCCGGGCCGCGTGTGAAGGCCACCAGATCGACGTCGGCCAGGCCCTTGCCGGCCTGCGCCAGCGCCTGGCGCGCCAGCGGCAGCACGCGGCGGATGTGGTCGCGGCTGGCCAGCTCGGGCACCACGCCGCCGTATTCGGCATGCATGGCCACCTGCGAATGCAGCGCGTCGCCCAACAGCCGCGGCACCGCGCCATTCGCGTCCGCCTGCACCAGCGCAACGCCGGTTTCGTCGCAGGACGATTCAAACCCCAACACCAGCAAAGACATGCGCAGGATTATCCGCGCACCGAATCGGTTCGCGGCTTTGGGCGGGACGCCGGACGCCCAGTGACGTCCAGGGCGACCGGCGACGGCCCGTCCGGATCAGCCCAGATTGCCCGCGATATAGCTTTCGAGCTGGGCGATGTGAAAGCGCTGCTCCTCCAGCGTGGCGTTGACCAGGTCGCCGATGGACACCAGGCCGATCACCTCGCCGGCCTCGACCACGGGCAGGTGCCGGATGCGCGCCTTGGTCATGATGCCCATGCACTCCTGCACGGTCTGGCGCGGGCCGACGGTGTACAGGCGCGCGGTCATCACGTCGGCCAACAGCGCCTCGGACGAATGCAAGCCCTTGAGCGCGATCTTGCGCGCGTAGTCGCGCTCGGTGAAGATGCCCAGCAGCGCCTCACCCTGCATGATCAGCACGGCGCCGATCTCGCGCTCGGCCAGGAGCTTGAGCGCCTCCAGCACCGTGGCGGTGGGCGGCAGTGAGGCCAGCGGGGCCTGCTTCTTGGACTTGAGGACGTGGGCGATGGTGGGCACGGCGGTCATCTCCATGAAAATCGGCGCAGCCACCATCGTGCCAGAAGCGGCGCGGCGATGCCAGCGCTTTCCGGCGCCCGCGTGCAACGTCCCGTGACAGGGCGCCCACGCACTCAGAAATCCATCACCACCGACACATGCGCGCTGCGCCCCGGCTGGGTGTAGGCGTCGAGCACGGGCGAGCTGGACGCCACGCCATAGACCGCCGGCCACAGCCAGTACTTCTGGTTGGTCAGGTTGCGCACGCCCAGGTTCACCCGCACGTTCCTGGCCGGGCGCCACTGCACGCCGATGTCCAGCGTGGTGGCCGCGGGCGTGGCAAATTGGGTGCCGTTGCGCGTGCTCATGATCGCGTCGCCGTCGATGTCGCTGGTCTTCTTGGCCGCGTGGTGGCGTACGTCGGCATACCAGCTCCAGTCGGCGGTGTCGTAGCGCGCGCCCACCATCAGCAGCGCCGGGTCGATCGAGTTGATGGGCTTGCCGCTGTCGCGGTTGGTGCCGTGCGCCATGCCGAAGGCAAAGGTGCTGGCCAGGCGCCCGCCGGCCACCCGGCCCCAGTCGTAGCGGCCCTTGACCTCGAAGCCGTGGATGCGCGCGCGCGGGATGTTGACAGCCTGGAACAGCCGCTCGTTGCCCACTTCGCGCACGAATTCGGCGTCCACGATCAGGTTGGAATAGCGGTTGGTGAAGGCGGCCACGTCCAGGCTCAGCTTGCCGGTGCGCCCGCGCACCCCCAGTTCGATGCCGCGGCTTTTCTCGGGCTTGAGATTGGGGTTGGGCTGGATGATGACGCGCGTGTTGGGCGGCGCGATGGCCTCGAAGTGATCGTTGAGCTGGCCCGCCTCGGGCGGCCGAAAGCCCGCCGCGAACTGGCCGTACACGCTCCAGGCCGGCGTGGCGCGGTACATCACACCCAGCTTGGGCGAGGCGGCGGTGCCCGACAGCGACTTGCCCGGCACCTTGGACGGCGGGTAGTAGCCGTCCTGGCTGGTCACGTCGATGGCAAAGTGGTCCAGCCGCAGGCCGGGCGTGAGCGTCCAGTCGCCCAGCACCGACTCGTCTTGCAGGTACAGCGCGCTGGAGGATTCGCGCGTGTCCGGAAAGCGCTTGAGCGGAAACTGCTCGGGGGCCAGCGGCGCCACGCCGTCGTACAGGTTGCGGATGTTGTTGCGCACGTAGTCGGCGCCGTAGGTCAGGCGGTGCGCCCAGTCGCCCGCACGCAGCAGTTTGTCGGCGCGCACCCCGGCCTGCCAGGCGCGCTCGCCGTAGAAGTTGTCGCGCACCCGGTGCGTGCCGTCAAACAAATCGCTTTCGCCCACCCGGCGCGATGCGGTGCGCTGCACGCCCACGATGGTGCGCACCTGGTCGGCCCAGGCCGTGCCCAGCTCGTAGCGCGCGTCCCAGCTGAAGCGGTCGCGCTGCGCGCTGTAGTCGCTGCTTTCATTGACCACATCGCTGGCCCGCGACGGCCGGGCCGCCCGGCTGGACAGCAGATCGGTGTTGGCTGCGCGGTCGGTGTGCTCCAGCGACAACACATGGCGCTGCGCGGCGTTGGGTTGCACCACCACCTTGGCCAGCACGGCGGTGTCGCCATCACGCTCGGGGTTGGCTTGCGTGCGGTTGGCATTGGGAGCGTCGTTGCTGCCCATGGTCTGCATGGCGTGTGCCGTGCGGCGATTGGCGCTGAGCAGCCACTGCAAGCTGTCGCTGGCGCGGCCGGCCACGGTGCCGGCCAGCGAATAGCCGTGGTCGTCCTCGCTCCAGCCGGCGGCCACGCGCCCGCCGACCGTGCGGGTGGGCTTGCCTTGCGCGTCCAGCAAAAAATCCAGCGGGTCGTAGCTGACGAAATTGACCACGCCGGCCATGCCGTCCGAGCCATACACCGCCGAGGCCGGGCCGCGGATCACCTCGATGCGCTTGAACAATTCGAGCGAGAGGTATTCACGGTCGAAAATGGCCGAGCGCGACACGTAGCTGCGCGGCAGCCGCACGCCGTCCACCGTCATCAGCACGCGGTTGCCGCCCAGCCCGCGGATGTTGATGCCGGTGTTGCCGTCGCGCGCAAACGACGAGGACGCCGCCCCCACGGCCAGCCGCGCCGGCGCGTCGCGCACCGACACGTTGGGCAGGTCCTGCAGGGCCTCGCCGAGCGTGCGGCCCGGTTCGACGCCGACCCGGGTGGTGTCGATCACGTCGGAGGACATGGGCAGCGTCTCCAGCGCTTCGTGATCGGGCAGCGCGCGCGGTCCGCTGACGGTCACTTCGGGCAGCGCCGCGGTGGCGCCGGGCACGCCGGCGCTCTGGGCCTGCGCGGGCCCCATGGACGCGCAAGCCAGCGCGACGCAAACGGCAAGGGTGGCGGGCGCCAGGGGAGCCGGGCGGCGTTGGGCAGAGGCGGGATTCGCTGGCATGAAAAACGAGAAAAACAGATTGCCGAAGGTCAAATCAGCCGTTCGGATAGCCGATTATTCAGTCGAACACCTCGGTACAAACACCTATCGGATGACAGCTTGCTTTACATCAAGTTCACGCACGCATCGCGTCGGAATAATGCAGAAAAAGCCCGCCGCAACCCATCGCCGCAGCCCGCGGCGGGCAACCTTTCAAAGGGTTCAAACCATGGGCGGCGGCGACCGAAGGAGTTGATTCATGAGAACCCGCAAGCTGGCGAGCCTCGTGGCCCTGGCACTTTCCTCCCTGGCTCTGAGCGCCATGGCCCAACAAACCGGCGGAGAACCGGCCAAGCCGGGTGGGCCCACGACCTCCACAACGAGTCCGGAAGCACGGTACGGCAGCGCGCCCTATGCGGCGGGCTCGGCCATGCACCAGACGAGCAACCCCAAGGCGCCGCCCATGACGCAGGAGGAGTTCGACCGCGCGCGCCAGATCTACTTCGAGCGCTGCGCCGGCTGCCACGGCGTGCTGCGCAAGGGCGCCACCGGCAAGCCGCTGACGCCCGACATCACCGTCGAGAAGGGCACGGAGTACCTCAAGGTCTTCATCGGCTATGGCTCGCCCGCCGGCATGCCCAACTGGCTGACCTCGGGCGAGTTCGACGAGAAGACGGTCGACCTGATGGCCCGCTACATCCAGCACGACCCTCCCACACCGCCCGAGTTCTCGCTGGAGGACATGGAAAAGTCGCGCAAGGAGTACATCCCCGTCGACAAGCGCCCGACGAAGAAGATGAACAACTACAACCTCAACAACCTATTCTCGGTCACGCTGCGTGACGCGGGCGAGGTTGCGTTGATCGACGGCGACACCAAGCAGATCATCAACATCATCAAGACCGGCTACGCGGTGCACATCTCGCGCATGTCGGCATCGGGGCGCTACCTGTACGTGATCGGCCGCGACGCGCGCCTGAACCTGATCGACCTGTGGATGGAAAAGCCCGACAACGTGGCTGAAATGAAGGTCGGCCTGGAAGCACGCTCGGTGGAGACGTCCAAGTTCAAGGGCTGGGAAGACAAGATCGCCATTGCCGGCACCTACTGGCCGCCCCAGTTCGTGCTGATGGACGGCGACACGCTCAAGCCCAAGAAGATCGTCGCCACCCGCGGCATGACGGTGGACAACGAGTACCACCCCGAGCCGCGCGTGGCCGCCATCGTGGCCAGCCACCAAAAGCCCGAGTTCCTGGTCAACGCCAAGGAAACCGGCAAGATCTGGATGGTGGACTACACCGACCTGACCAACCTCAAGCTCAAGCAGCTCGACGCCGCCAAGTTCCTGCACGACGGGGGTTTCGACAGCACGCGCCGCTACTTCCTGACGGCCGCCAACTCGTCCGACAAGATCGCCGTGGTGGACACCAAGGAAAGCAAGATGGCCGCCGTGATCCCGGTGGGCAAGATCCCGCACCCGGGCCGTGGCGCCAACTTCATCCATCCCAAGTTCGGCCCGGTGTGGGCGACCTCGGGCCTGGGTGACGAGAGCATCGCCATCATCGGCACCGACCCCAAGGGCCACAAGGCCAATGCGTGGAAGGTGGTGCAGTCGCTCAAGGGCCAGGGTGGCGGATCGCTGTTCATCAAGACGCATCCCAAGTCGACCAACCTGTGGGTGGACACCACGCTCAACCCCGACGCCAAGATCAGCCAGAGCGTGGCCGTGTTCGACATCAAGGACCTGTCCAAGCCGCCGCAGATCATCGACATCGCGGCCTGCGCGGGCCTGAAGGATGACGGCGCCAAGCGCGTGGTGCAGCCCGAGTACAACCAGAAGGGCGACGAGGTCTGGTTCTCGGTGTGGAGCGCCAAGGACAAGGAATCCGCCATCGTGGTGGTCGATGACAAGACCCGCACCTGCAAGACGACGATCAAGGACGCCAAGCTGGTCACGCCGACCGGCAAGTTCAACGTCTTCAACACGCAGCACGACGTGTATTGATCTCCCCCCTGCGCCGCTGACGCGGCTCGGTGCTCGCCGCCAGAGGCGGCGGCCCTTCGGTCTGTCCAGACCTGCGCAGGCAGGTCTGGAGCCGCAGACCTCAGCCCCCTCTCTGGCGCTTCGCTTGGAGGGGGGACAACGCCAGTGGCCGGGGAGACCCCGGCCACGGCGTTCGCTGGCTTGGCCTGCTCCGCGGCCTTTGGATTCTTCTGATTTCGAGCGCCGCCGGAAACACGCAGCGCAACGACAACGGCTGCCGGCTTACCCCGGCGGCCGTTTTTCATGGACGGCCGCATGCGATCATCGGCGCATGGTTTTGCCGTTTGAACTGCATGCAGCTACCTGACGTCATCATCATCGGCGCCGGCGCGGCGGGCCTGTTTTGCGCAGCCCGCGCCGGAAAGCAGGGGCTGCGCGTGCTGCTGATCGACCACTTCGAACGCGTGGCCGAGAAGGTGCGCATCTCGGGCGGCGGGCGCGCCAACTTCACCAACCGCGCGCTGGATCCAAATGCGCCCCAGCGCCACTTCATCAGCCGCAACCCGCACTTCTGCCGCTCGGCGCTGGCGCGCTTCACGCCGCAGGACTTCATGGGGCTGCTCGCGCGCCACGGCGTCGGCTTTCACGAAAAGCACAAGGGTCAGCTGTTTTGCGACCGCTCGGCGCAGGACTTGATCGACATTCTGCTGGCCGAGTGCGAGGCGGCGCGTGCCTGGGGCGGGCAGGTCGAATGCTGGCAGCCCTGCGCGGTCAGCCGGGTTGAGTTTAAAGAAAAAGCGGCCTCTGGCGCCCATGCAGCAGGCGCAGGCAGCTATGTAATTCATAGTGACCGGGGAATCATCGAAGCCCCAGCACTGGTCATCGCCACCGGCGGTCTGTCGGTGCCCAAGATCGGCGCCAGCGACTTCGGGCTGCGCCTGGCGCGGCAATTCGGCCTGCATTGCATCGACACCCGCCCCGGCCTGGTGGGCCTCACGTTCGACGGCGACGACTGGGCCCCGTGGGCCGCGCTGGCCGGCCTGGCGCTGCCGGTGGAGATCGCCACCGGCACGGGGCGCCTGCGCACGCGCTTTCATGAAGACCTGCTGTTCACCCACCGCGGGCTATCGGGCCCGGCGGTGCTGCAAATCTCCAGCTACTGGCAGCCGGGCGCGCCCATCGAGATCGACCTGGCCCCCGGCATCGACCTGGCCGCCGAACTGCGCGCGGCCAAGGCCGGCTCACGCCGGCTGATCGCCCGCGAGCTCGCCGCCTGGCTGCCCGCCCGCCTGGCCGACGCCTGGGTGCTGCGCGACACAAGCTGGCAGCGCCCCATCAACGAGGCCGCCGACAAAGCGCTGGCCCATCTGGCCACGAGCCTCTCGCACTGGTCGATCACGCCCAGCGGCACCGAGGGCTACCGCAAGGCCGAGGTCACCGTGGGCGGGGTGGACACGCGCGAGCTGTCCTCGCAAACCATGGAGGCCCGGCGCCAACCGGGCCTGTATTTCATCGGCGAGGTGGTGGACGTGACCGGCTGGCTGGGCGGCTACAACTTTCAATGGGCCTGGGCCAGCGCGGCGGCTTGCGCGGACGCCCTCGCAGTGCGCCAGCACGTGCGCAGCGACGATTTGGCGTCGCCGCAGAAAATCGAATAAAATACTGGGCTTTGCTGGCAATGCCCTGCCGGCCAAAATACTAGTTACAGGCGGGGCGCACCGCGGCGCATGGCGCAAGGGCCCGATCTTCCCTTGCACCCGCTGGCCGCACCATTGGAAAAACTGTCTTCGAATGACCACCATCCGCGTAAAAGAAAACGAGCCGTTTGACGTCGCCCTGCGCCGCTTCAAGCGCACCATCGAGAAACTGGGCCTGCTGACCGACCTGCGCGCCCGCGAGTTCTACGAGAAGCCCACCGCCGAGCGCAAGCGCAAGAAGGCCGCCGCCGTCAAGCGCCACCACAAGCGCGTGCGCAGCATGCAGCTGCCCAAGAAGCTGTACTGATCGCAGCTGGCGCTTTTTGGCGCCCCTGAAGGCTCGCCCGGGACGCTTGGCGAGCCTTTGTTGTTTCTGAAAGGACCCTGTGATGAGCCTGAAAGACCAGATCACCGAAGACATGAAAACCGCCATGCGCGCACGCGACAGCGAACGCCTGGGCACCATTCGCCTGCTGCAGGCGGCGCTGAAGCAAAAAGAGGTGGACGAGCGCGTGACGCTTCATGATGAGGCCGTGATCGCCATCGTCGACAAGCTCATCAAGCAGCGCAAGGACAGCGTGGCCGCCTTCACACAGGCTGCGCGGCAAGACCTGGCCGACAAGGAAACCGCCGAGATCGCCGTGCTGCAGGCCTACTTGCCGGCGCGCCTGTCCGAAAGCGAAATCACCGCTGCCGTGGCCGCCATCGTCGCCGAGCTGGGCGCCAGCGGCCCCGGCGACATGGGCAAGGTGATGGGCGCCGTCAAGACCCGCCTGGCCGGCAAGGCCGACATGGGCCTGGTCAGCGCCGCGGTCAAGGCCGCACTGGCGCGATAGCCGCCAAGGCGCGCGCGCCGGTCGGGCCGGCTGGCGCGCTTGTTTGCATCTGGTAGCACACCGCGGCGCAACTTTGCCTGCACGGGCCTTTGGCCGGCAAACCAAAGTCCGCCGTGAAACGTTGAATGGGCAGGCGCGGGACTCAATCTGCACCCGCGCTTTTCTTGCCATGAAGCTGACCTTCCTGCTGTCGCGCGTTCTCGCGCTGACCCTGCTCCTCGGCGCCGGTGCGCTGGCCTGGGCCCAGGCCGATCCGCCGGCGCGGGTGGTCTACCTCAGCGCCATCGAAGGCCCGGCGCGCATCGAAGACGCGGGCGTCTGGGCCCCGGCCGCGCTCAACTGGCCCGTCACCACCGGCACCCGCCTGCAACTGGACGCCGGCGCTCGCCTGGAGCTGGACGGCGGCTGGTTGAGCCTGCGCCTGCAGGGCCCGGCCGCGCTGGACGCCACGGCGCTGGACGACATCCACACGCAGTGGGCCCTGACCCAGGGCAGCGCCTCGTTGCGGGTGCGCGATCTGCCCGCCGGCCAGCGGGTCGAGCTGGACACGCCGCAGCTGGCACTGGTGGCCACGCAGCCCGCGGAGGTTCGCTTGGACACGGACGCCGCCAGCGACAGCACGCGCGTCACCGTGCGCGCCGGGGTGATCACGGTATACGGCGCTGCCGGCCAGGCCATGACCATCAACGCGGGCCAGCAAGTCACGTTTGGTGCACGCGACCTGAGCGTGCTGGGCAACGCGGCCGCGCCGCCGCGCGACGCGTTCGGCCAATGGGTGGCCGCGCGCGAGCGCCTGCTGCAGCAGTCCGTGTCGGCCGGCTACCTGCCACCGGACATGCCGGGCTATCAGGCGCTGGACAGCTACGGCCAATGGGCGCAGGACGCCAACTACGGCCCCGTCTGGTATCCCGCGGTCACGGCGCTGGACTGGGCCCCGTACCGCGATGGCCGCTGGGCCTGGGTCGCCCCCTGGGGCTGGACCTGGATCGATGCCGCGCCCTGGGGTTTTGCGCCCTTTCACTACGGCCGCTGGACGCAGATCGGCCCGCGCTGGGCCTGGGTGCCGGGGCCGCGCGTGCACCGCCCGGTCTATGCGCCGGCGCTGGTGCAGTTTGTCGGCGCGGGGCCGGGCTGGAGCGTGACGGCCGGCACCGGGCCGGGTGCGGCGTGGTTCCCGCTGGCGCCCTGGGAGAACTGGCAACCGCCCTACGCCGTCAGTCCGCGCTATCGCGAGCGCGTCAACGACTGGGGGCACTGGCGCACGCCGCCGCCGCGCCGGCCGGGTGACGGCTACTACTTCCAGCACCGTCCCGGCGCCATCAGCGTGGCCCCGCAAGGACCGCTGGGTTTTGCACCCGGCGCGCACGGCCGCCCGCCCCGCTATGGCGACGCAAGCCACCTGCCTGCGGGATGGATGCAAGGTGCCCGCCCGATCGCGCCGCCGCCGCGCCCGGCATTCGCTCCGCCCGGCACGCGGCCGCCGCAAGGCCTGCCACCGCCGTCCGTCGGCGTCGCGCCCCTGCGTCCCATGCCCCCACGCCCCACGCCCCCGCCGCCTGGCGCACGTCCGCAGCCGCCGGCCGCACCGCACAACCCGCCGCCGCCCATGGCGCCGGGCGCGCGCCCGGATTTCCGGCCGCCGGCGGCGATGCCGCCGTCGCCCCCGCGTCCGCAGCGCAATCCCGACGCCGGGCGCGGCCCCGAACGTCCGCCGCACGGGGCGGCGCCGCCCCGGGATGCAGCGCCGCAACCGCCGGTCAATCGGGCGCCGCGCCCCCAAGCCCACGACCGCCCACCACCGCAGCGCCCGGAGTTTCAAGGTCCACTGCCGCGTCCGCAGCTTCAAGGCGCGCCAGCACCGCGCCCGCAGTTTCACGAGCCGCCGCCGCAACGCGCGCAGCGAGCCGAGCCGCCACCGGCACGTGAATTCACGCGCCCCGAGCGCGCCAGGCCACAGCAGGAACGTCCGCCCGCCCACGTCGAGCGCGAGTCCCGCCGCGAGCCGCCGCAGCGCCCGCGCGGGCGGGGGCCCGACAACCAGCCCTGATCGTCAGCTGCCGGCGATGGTCATCCGGTTGACCAGCACCGAGCCGATCGTCTTGGCGCCGTAGTTGTAGGTGTCGGCGCCCACCGCCTCGATGCCCTGGAACATATCGCGCAGGTTGCCGGCGATGGTGATCTCCTGCACCGGGTAGGCGATGCGCCCTTTCTCCACCCAAAAGCCGCTGGCCCCGCGTGAATAGTCGCCGGTGACGTAGTTCACGCCGTGGCCCATCAGCTCGGTGACGAACAGGCCCGTACCCAGCTTGCGCAGCATGGCGTCCAGATCGTCGTCCGCCTGCGTGCGGCGCGACGTGAGCGTCAGGTTGTGCGAGCCGCCGGCGTTGCCCGTGGTCTTCATGCCCAGCTTGCGCGCCGAGTAGGTGCCCAAAAAATAGCCCTGCACGCGCCCGGCATCGACCAGCTTGCGCGCCTGCACGCGCACGCCCTCGTCGTCAAAGGGCGATGAGCCCTTGCCGCCGCGCACGAAGGGGTCTTCGGCGATGTCGATGTGCGCGGGAAACACCGGTTTGCCCAGCGAGTCCAGCAAGAACGTGGTGCGCCGGTACAGCGCGCCGCCACTGACGGCCTGCACGAAGTGACCCAGCAGGCCCGCGGCCAGCGGCGACTCGAACAGCACCGGGCACTGGCGCGTGGACAGGCGCCGGCTGTTCAGCCGGCTGAGCGCGCGCTCGGCGGCGTAGCGCCCCACGGCTTCGGGCGCAGCCAGCTCGCGCGCGTCGCGCATCGAGCTGTACCAGTAGTCGCGCTGCATGTCGGCGCCCTTGCCGGCAATGGGCGCCACCGAAAGGCTGTGGCGCGAACTGGCGTAGCCGCCGCGAAAGCCGTGCGTGTGGGCCGAGAAAAAATGGCTTTGCTGGGCCGACACGCCCGCGCCCTCGCTGTTGGTGATGCGCCGGTCCAGCCCCAGCGCCGCGCCCTCGCAGCGCAGGGCCAGCGCGGCGGCCTGCTCGCTGGTGATGGGCCAGGGGTGAAACAGGTCCAGATCGCGCGCCTCGGTGGCAATGTCCTGCACATCCGGCAGGCCAGCGGCGGAATCCTCGGCGGTGAAGCGCGCAATGTCATAGGCCGCCTGCACCGTGCTTTCGATGGCCGCCGGCGAGAAATCCGAGGTGCTGGCGTTGCCACGCCGCTGGCCCAGGTACACCGTCACGCCCAGCGACTTGTCGCGGCTTTGCTCCACCGTCTCCAGCGCGCCGTTGCGCACGCCCACCGACAGCCCCGTGCCTTCCGAGGCCTCGGCCCCTGCGTCGGTGGCGCCCAGCTTCCTGGCGTGGGCGATGGCGGTGTCAACCAGACCCTCGAAATAGCCGCGCGAATAAGAAAAGCCCGCCAGGGGCTTGGAAGTGTCTTGCATGGTGGTGCTTATCATACTGACCGATATTGCACCGACTTCACCCATGGCCCGAAAACCCACCAAAGGCTACTTCGTGCGCGGCCAGTTCGTTGCCGAGGGCAGCGAGCTGGACGAGCAGCTCAAGCGCGAGCTGCACGGCGAGCACCCCAGCAAGACCGAGCAAAAGGCGCAAAGCGCCGAGCTGCAGGCGCTGGGCCAGCAACTGCTCACGCTGCGCGCCGACCTGCGCGATCCGCTCGATCTGCCCACCCGCCTGCTGGACGCGCTGGCCGAGCTGGCGCGCATCAAGGACTTCGAGGGGCGCCGGCGCCAGGCGCAATACGTCGGCAAGCTGATGCGCCAGCTGGACGAGGCGCAGATCGCCGCCATCCGCGCCGCGCTGGACGCCCAGCGCCAAGGCCCGGCCGCCGAGACCCTGCTCCTGCACACCGCCGAGCGCTGGCGCGAGCGTCTGCTGGACGGCGACACCGCGCTGACCGACTGGGCCCAGCAATTTCCCACCACCGACTTGCAGCAACTGCGCGCCCTGGTGCGCCAGGCCCGCAAGGACGCCCCCGCCGCCGAACCCGCCGGCCAGGCGCCCCGCCACGCCAAGGCTTACCGCGAACTCTTCCAGTGGATTCGCGCCGCACTCGAGCAGCAAGACATCGACATCGAGCCCGCCAACTGAGAGCTTGAGAGTCTTTTGCCCATGCCCGCTGATCACGCCAAAACACGCCCACTCGTCGTTGCAAATGCTCGGCGTAGCCCGAGCTACGTCTGCGCTTTGCGCCTCGATTGGTCGCGTTTTGACGCGCTCCTCGGGCACGTCCAAAAAACTCTCAACCTCTGAGGACTGCAAATTTGCAACCCGAAATGTCCTTCGACCCCGTCACCATCGGCATCGTCTCCATCAGCGACCGCGCTTCCAGCGGCGTGTATCAGGACCAAGGGCTGCCCGCCCTGCAGGACTGGTTGACGCGGGCGCTCAAGAACCCCATCCGCTTCGAGCCGCGCCTGATCCCCGACGAGCAGGCGCACATCAGCCGCACCCTGATCGAGCTGGTCGATGCCGGCTGCGCCCTGGTGCTGACCACCGGCGGCACGGGGCCTGCGCCGCGCGACGTCACGCCCGAAGCCACGCTGGCCGCGGCCGACAAGGTCATGCCCGGCTTTGGCGAGCAGATGCGCCAGATCAGCCTGGCCTTCGTGCCCACCGCCATCCTGAGCCGCCAGGTGGCGGTGATTCGCGGGCGCAGCCTGATCATCAACCTGCCCGGCCAGCCCAAGGCGATTGCCGAGACGCTGGAGGGCCTGAAGGACGCCGACGGCAAGCCGCGCGTGCACGGCATCTTCGCCGCCGTGCCCTACTGCATCGACCTGATCGGCGGGCCGTACCTGGAAACGCACGAGGCCGTTTGCAAGGCGTTTCGGCCCAAGGGGGCGATCCGCCCGGCGCATCCATGAAATCGGGTGTTTTCGGGTTCTGACGGCCGTCTTGCCAGCGCAAGCAGCTATATTAAGCGTAGCATTCGACGGAAAATTCTGGCCAGCCCCGAACCAGAGCACCCCGCGCCACCGGCACATCCACCGCTGCCGCCGCGACGGTGTGGCACAAAGTCCACAGCCGATTCGTCACCAGACGTATGGGATGCTGCGCAACGAATGGATGCGTCGGCTGTCCGGTGCGCTCCATGTCGCCACCGTCTTTGGGCGAAGACTCGCTCAATTCTGGTTGCAATTCGCAGCGCCTGGTGACATGCCACTCGCTTCGAGCGGCGAGCATGGTGACGTACAGAGAAAACCAAACCATGACTCAATCCAAAACCCGCATCCTCGCTCACCCGCGCCGCCTGGCGCTCGTCGCCGCCATGGTGGTCGGCCTGGCCAGCGCCGGCTGTGCCAGCCGTCCGACCAATGCGCAGATCGGCACCGGCGTGGGCGCCGTGGCTGGTGGCGCGGTGGGCCACGTGCTGTTCGGCGGCCCGGTGGGCACCATCGGCGGTGCGGCGGCCGGCGCGCTGATCGGCAACGAGGTGGGCAAGAACCAGGGCCGGCGCTGAGCGCGGCGCCCTATTTGCCCACCAGCTGATTGAGCTTGTCGGCGGCGAAGTGCTCGCCCTTGGTGGCGTCGTCGGGCACACAGCCGGGGTCGATGCGGCCGGCCAGCTTCTCGACGGCCTGCCACAACTGGGCGATCTGATGCTCGTGCCCGGCGGTGCCGTCGATCAGGCCGCGCAGCGCCTGGCTCACCGGATCGTCGTTCTCGGTCACGCCGTAGGCTGAAAAGCCCATGCGCGCTGCCGCCGCCTCGCGCAACGCGGCGCCGTCGGCCAGGATGATGCGCGCCGGGTTGCCCACCGCCGTGGCGCCCGCCGGCACGGGCTTGGTGACCACGGCCGACGAGCCGATCTTGGCGCCGTCACCCACCGTGAACCCGCCCAGCACCTGGCTGGACGCTCCCACCACCACGCCTCGGCCCAGCGTGGGGTGGCGCTTGCTGCCCTTGACCAGCGAGGTGCCGCCCAGGGTGACGCCCTGATAGATGGTGCAGTCGTCGCCAATCTCGGCGGTCTCGCCGATCACCACGCCCATGCCATGGTCGATGAACACGCGCTCGCCGATGGTGGCGCCGGGGTGAATTTCGATGCCGGTCAGAAAACGGCCCCAGTGCGAGATCCAGCGCGCCAGCCAATGCCAGCCGCGCACCCACAGGCCGTGCGCCAGGCGGTGCAGCACCAGGGCATGAAAGCCGGGATAGGAAAACACGACGTCCCACACGCTGCGCGCGGCGGGGTCGCGCTCGAGAATGGCCTGGGCGTAGGAGCGAATGCGCACGAACATGATGGGCGCACAGTCTAGCGGTTGCGCCCGCCGACCACAGCATCCTGCATGGCGCGGGCGATGCCACGCAGGATGTGGAGTTCCTCCACACTGGGCTGCGCGCGGTTGAAGAGCTGCTGCAGCCGCGGCATGAGCTTTTTGGGCGCGGCCGGGTCCAGAAAACCCACGGCCACCAGCGCCTGCTGCCAGTGTGCCAGCATGGCGCCCAGTTGCGCGGCGTCGGCCGGCGCGTGATCGGGCACGCCGGCCGGCGCCTGCGCGCCCCAGCCGCCACCGTGCGCCGCCAGCGCCTGGCACCAGTCATATGCAATCAACTGCACGGCGGCCGCGATGTTGAGCGAGCCGTAGGTCGGGTTGGTGGGGATGCTGAGCGCAACATGGCAGCGGTACACGTCCTCGTTGGTCATGCCATAGCGTTCGCTGCCGAACAGCAGGGCCACGGCAAGTTCAGATTTTTGAACAAAATCGGCCTCTGACGCTTGTCCATCAAGCGCAGGAAGCTCTTGATTCAATAGCAATTTGAAATGCGCCCGCGGGCTGCGCGTGGGCGGGCCGAAGTCGCGCGGGGTCATCACCGTGGCGCACAGGTGGGTCATGCCCTCCAGCGCCTCGTCCAGCGTGGCCACGCAGCGGGCACGCGCCAGCACATCGGTGGCGCCGCTGGCGCGCTCGCGCGCCTCGGCGCGCCCGAGCACGTCGGGCCAGCGCGGGCGCACCAGCACCAGATCGTCGAAACCCATCACCTTCATGGCGCGCGCCACCGCACCCACGTTGCCGGCGTGGCTGGTTTCGATCAGGACAAAGCGGGTGCGGGGCAAGGGCATGCGCCGATTGTCGCCGCGCAGCTAACATCGGCTGTTTCCACTCCACCTTGCCCCCGATCCCATGAGCGCCCCCTCTCTCGCCAACGTCACCCTCAACCCCAAAGCCAACGTGTACTTCGACGGCAAGTGCGTCTCGCACAGCTTCACGCTGGCCGATGGCACCCAGAAAAGCGCCGGCGTGGTGCTGCCCGCGCAGCTCACCTTCAACACCGGCGCGGCCGAAGTGATGGAATGCGTGGCGGGCGGCTGCGAATACAAGCTGGCCGGCAGCGATCAATGGCTGTCCTCAAAACCCGGCGAGCGCTTCGCCATCCCGGCCAATTCCTCCTTCGACATCCGCGTGGCCGAGGCCTATCACTACATCTGCCACTACGCATGACTTCCGCCGCCGCCGACCCGAGCCTCATCGATTCGCCCACCGCCGCCTGGCGCCTGCTGACCACGCTGGGCCTGGTCACGCTGGGCAACAGCGGCATGTACGTGGTGTCGGTGGTGCTGCCCGCCGTGCAGACCGAGTTCGGCGTCAGCCGCGCCGCGGCATCCATGCCCTACACGTTGATGATGGTCGGGCTGGGCTTGGGTGGCATCTTCACCGGCCGTCTGGCCGACCGCCACGGCATCGCGCGCGTGCTGGTGATGGGCGCCATCGCCGTGCTGGCGGGCTACCTGTGGGCCGCCACCGCGGGCAACGTCTGGTCGTTCGGGCTGGCCCATGCGCTGCTGGGCTTTCTGGGCGGCTCTGCCACCTTCGCACCGCTGATGGCCGACACCACGCTGTGGTGGCACAAGCGGCGCGGCATTGCGGTGGCCATCTGCGCCAGCGGCAACTACATCGCCGGCGCCCTGTGGCCGCCACTGGCGCAGTGGGGCATCGAGCACCACGGCTGGCGCCCGACCTATCTGGCACTGGGCCTGATCTGCGGCGTGGGCATGGTGCTGCTGTCGCTGCGCATGCGCCAGCGTCCGCCCGCGGTGCAGCCGGCCGAGCCCGGCGCCACCGGCCACGCCGTGGCGGGCGCGCGCCCCTTTGGCCTGGCGCCCGCCCACGCCCAATGGCTGCTGTGCGTGGCCGGCGTGGCCTGCTGCGTCGCCATGGCCATGCCGCAGGTGCACATCGTCGCGTATTGCACGGACCTGGGCTACGGCGCGGCGCGCGGCGCGCAGATGCTGTCCCTGATGCTGGCCAGCGGTATCGCCAGCCGCCTGGTGTCGGGCTGGATCTGCGACCACATCGGCGGCATCCGCACGCTGCTGCTGGGCTCGGTGCTGCAGGGGCTGGCGCTGCTGATGTTCTTGCCGTTTGACGGCATGGCCTCGCTGTACGTGGTGTCGGCGCTGTTCGGCCTGTTTCAGGGCGGCATCGTGCCGTCCTACGCCATCATCGTGCGCGAGCACTTTGCCCCGCGCGAAGTCGGCGCGCGCGTGGGCGCCGTCATCATGGCCACCATGCTCGGCATGGCGCTGGGCGGCTGGATGAGCGGCTGGATCTTCGACATGACCGGCAGCTACCGCGCAGCCTTTTTGAACGGCATCGGCTGGAACCTGCTGAACCTGAGCATTGCGGGCTGGCTGTTCTGGCGCATGCGCCGTCTCCATCACCCGCCCTTTGCCAGGCCCGCCACCCCATGACCGATTCAACCCCACCCATGCAACCCCTGGCCGGTGTGCGTGTCGTCGAATTCTGCTCGACCGCATCCGGCCCGTTTTCCACCATGCTGCTCGCCGACATGGGCGCCGAGGTGGTCAAGATCGAACCGCCGACCGGCGACGGCCTGCGGCAATGGCCGCCGCTGAACGATGGCTACAGCGAAAACTTCGCGTCGCTCAACCGCAACAAGCGCTCGGCGGTGCTCAACCTGAAAGACCCGGCCGATGCCGCGCTGGCGCGCCAGCTCATCCTCGAGGCGGATGTGGTGGTCGAGAACAACCGCCCCGGCGTCATGGATCGACTGGGCCTGGGCTGGGCCGCCATGTCGGCCGAGAAGCCGCAGTTGCTGTACTGCTCGATCTCGGCCTATGGACAAACGGGGCCGCGCGCGGGCGAAGGCGGATTTGACCTGACGATTCAGGCCGCGTCGGGCGTGATGAGCGTGACCGGTGAGCCCGACGGCGCGCCCGTAAAGTGTGGCGTGCCGCTGGTGGACTTTGCGTCGGGCCTGTATGCGGCGTTCTCGATCGCCACCATGCTGGTGCAGGTGCGCTCCGGCGGGCGTGGCGCGCACATCGACATCCCCATGTTTGGCTGCACGCTGGGCATTGCCGCGCTGCAGACCAGCGAGTATTTCGGCAATGGCGAGAGCCCTGTCAAACTGGGCTCGGCCCACCCGCGCAACGCGCCCTACCAGGCCTTTCACGCGCAGGACGGCTACTTCGCCATCGCCGCCGGCAATCACAAACTGTGGCTCAGCGTGCTCGATGTCGTGAACATGCCGGAGCTGGCCGAGGACGCGCGTTTTCTGACGCCCACGGACCGTGCGCGCAACCAAGCCGCGCTCAAGGACATCCTGGAAGCCGTGTTCACGCGGCAGCCCGTGGCCCACTGGATCGATGCCTTCAACGCCGCCGGCGTGCCGCACGCGCGCATCAACGACTACGCTGCCGCCCTGGCCGATCCGCAGACCGAGCACATGGGCTGGGTGCAGCCGCTGACGCTGCCCAATGGCCGGCAGACCCGCACCTTCGCATCGCCCGTGCGCCTGAACGGCCAGGGATCGCCCATTCGCCGGCCACCGCCCGAACTGGGCCAGCACACCGCGGAAATTCGAGCCGAGCAGGCGGCCAGGCAGGTGCAGGCATGAACGCCGAGAGCCGCCTGCTTACCTTCGTCGCCGCCATGACCCGGCTGGCCGACACCCAGGGCGGTGACGAGGACCGCCTGATCGACGGTGCCACGCCCTTGATGAAGGACCTGGTCACGCACGACGACTGGCTGCCCGCCGCCATGGCTGCTTCGCACCCGCAGTACTACCAGCAGCACCTGCTGTACGGCGATCCGCTGGAGCGCTTCTCGCTGGTCAGCTTCGTCTGGGGGCCGGGCCAGAAAACACCCATCCACGACCACACGGTGTGGGGCATCATCGGCATGCTGCGCGGCAGCGAATGTGCCCAGCGCTACACGCGCGGTGGTGACGGGCGATTGACGCAGGACGGTGCCGAGGCCACGCTCCAGCCGGGCGATCTGGACATCGTCTCGCCCACGCGCGGTGACATCCACGTGGTGCGCAATGCCCTGGCCGATGCAGTCTCCATCAGCATCCACCTGTATGGCGGCAACATCGGCCGCGTCTCGCGCCACATCTTCGTGCCCGAAACGGGTGCGATCAAGGACTTCGTCTCGGGCTACTCCAACGCCCTTGCGCCCAACCTGTGGGCCACGCCCTCGGCATGAGCGGCGCCGAGCTGATCAGCCGGCGCGAGGGCGGCGTGCTGCACCTGCAGCTGAACCGGCCGGACAAGGGCAATCCGCTGTCGGGCGCGCTGGTGAACGCGCTGATCGAGGCCATCGAAGCCGCCGCGCAAGACGAACACCTGCGCCTGCTGGTGCTCTCGGGCGCCGGCCGCCATTTCTGCACCGGCTTCGACCTGTCCAACCTGGACACGGAGACCGACGACAGCCTGCTGGCGCGCTTTGTCCGCGTGGAGCTGCTGCTGCAAGCCGTGCATACTGCCCCCTTCACCACGCTGGCGCTGGCCCACGGGCGCACCATGGGCGCGGGCGCCGACCTGTTTGCCGCCTGCAGCGAGCGCTGGATCGTCGGTGACGCCCAGTTTGCCTTCCCGGGCGCCGGCTTCGGCCTGGTGCTGGGCACGGCACGCCTGGCCGCCTCGGTGGGCGCCACCCTGGCGGCCGACTGGATTGAAGGTGGCCGCAGCATCGACGCCGACGCCGCCTGCGCCAGCACCCTGGCCACGCGCCGCATTGAATCGTCGGCCGTGGAGGCCGAGTGCGAAGGCCTGCGCGAGCGCGTCAGCCGGCTGGACCCAGCGACCCAGCGCGACATCCATGCCGCCATCACGGCCGGCCGCCATGCGCGCGGGCCCGCCGGCGACGCCGAAGACCTGGCGCGCCTGGTGCGCTCGGCCGCCCGTCCGGGGCTGCGCGAGCGCATTGCGGCGTACCGTCACGCGCAACGCCGCTGACCCTGAAAGCCATGCAAACCAGTGCCACATCAACCCGCATCGCTGCAGGCGCCATGGCCGTGGTGATCACCGCCTGGGCCTACGGCTGGGTGGTGATGAAGCAGGTCACGCCTTACGTGGGGCCGTTCGACTTCGTCGCACTGCGCTTTGCCTTGGCCACTGCGCTGCTGTTCGGGGTGATGGCGCTGCGCCGCGAGTCGTTCAAACCGCCGCCGCTGGGCCTGACCCTGGCGGTGGGCGTGAGCCAGACCACGGCCTTTCAAGGCCTGGCGCAATGGGCGCTGGCCAGCGGCGGCGCCGGGCGCGTGTCGGTGCTGGCCTACACCATGCCCATCTGGTCGGTTCTGCTGGCCTGGTGGCTGCTGCACGAGCGGCCCAGTGCACGCCAGTGGCTGGGGATCGGGCTGGCCGTGGCCGGCCTGATTTTCGTCATCGAGCCCTGGCAGGGACTGGGCAGTTGGCAAAGCGCACTGCTGGCCGTCACCAGCGGCGCCTGCTGGGGATTGGGCACCGTCTTGTCCAAGCGCATGTTCGAGTTGCATCGCCCCTCGCCGCTGGCCTTTACCGCCTGGCAGATGCTGCTGGGCACGCTGCTGCTGGTGCTGGCCGCATGGCTGATTCCGTCGCCCCGCATCGTGTGGTCGGGCGAGATGATCTACGGCTTGCTGTACTCCGCCGTGCTGGCCACCAGCCTGGCGTGGACGCTGTGGACGTTCGTCGTCGATCGTCTGTCCACCACCGTGGCCAGCCTGTCCAGCCTGGGCGTGCCCATCGGCGCGGTCTTGCTGGCCTGGGCGCTGCTGCACGAGCGCCCCAGCACGGCGGAGCGCATCGGCATCGTTCTGATCATGCTGGGCCTGCTGGTCATCGGCATGGCCAGCGCGCGGCGTGCGCCCATGCCGAATCCACCGACATAGCGTCCGAGGCAGCGTACGCCCTCAATGTGGCCGTCCGAACCCGTCCAATCCCCGTCGCCGTCGCCTTGCCCACGGACCCTCCCCGTCGCCTCCCGGATCGCGTCCGTCGCAGCCCCGGGCGACACCGCCGACCTTGTGGGCGACGATGCGCTGCGGATGTTGCAAAGGGCTTTCCAACGCAATGCAACCGTCCCCGGGACAAGCGAACCACGCCCTTTTAGCCGTTCGCCGTGGAGGGGTCGATGACGGCGCTGACAGGTGTGATCTTGTTGGCCGGGAATCCAGATTCCTCCGCATGCTCGCGAATCAGCTGTTCGCTCGAAGCGCCATAGACGCAGTAGATCTTGTCGCCTGCGACATAGCTGTGCAGCCATTGAATTGCGGGACTCATCGCTGCGAGCACCGCATTGGAGTGCCTGGAAGCATCGCAAAGGGCCTGCTTGGACATGCCGCCGGCGCCGACGATCTCGCGTTCAATCAGATACTGGGTCATTGCGTTTCTCCTGGGTTGCTGTCGACCCCGAGAGCGGAACTCGACAAGACAAAGAGCGAGGCACCGGCGGCCCGTGCGGCGGAACGGCGGTTGGCCTGACCATCGGGCGAGGCACCGCCCATCACGACCGTCCTTGCTGCGACTGCCGAATCGTGACGCTGCTGAAAGGCCCGCCCAGCCACAGGCTGATCCAGCAGACATTGAAAATGCCGGCACTCAACGGGAAGAAGCTCCACGCCAGCGCGGCAATGCCCCAGGGCGATGAGCGAAAACCCATGCCGACGGCCAGGAAGACGATGCCGGCGCACAAGCGAAATGCGCGCCCACCGCTCCCGTTGATCCAGCGGCTGAAGCCGGATCGGTTGAAGCGTTCGGACAAGGTCATGTGTTTCTCCGCGGGTCATTGGCGGCACGGTTCCACCCGAAGTACAGCCGGATGGAGTCACACTTGACTGATCGGTTTGCCGGCTGCTTGCCAGCTCTTGAAGCCCCCATCGAGATGCGCGACGTTGACGTATCCCAGTTCGCGCAGCGACTCGACAGCCAGCGCCGAGCGCCCCCCGGAAGCGCAGTACAGGATGACCCGAGCGTCAGGCTTGAGTTCGGGCTTGTGGTAGGCGCTGGCGGGGTCGGCATGGAACTCGAGCATGCCGCGCGATGCGTGGACGGCGCCGGCAATCACCCCACCGGCAAGTTCCGGGGCATCGCGCACGTCGACCAGGGTTACGGCACCTGTCGCCATTTCTGCGGCCACCTGGTCGGGCGAGAGGTTGTCGATGCGGCTCCTGGCCTCCTGGACCCGTTGCGCGATGGCTTTTCCTGTCATGATGCGTCTCCTGGTGAGCTGAACGTGGGAGTTGAGTATCCATCCGGGGCGGCGCTCAAGGCAATGCCCCATCGTCCAGAAGATATGCCCGAGACACCTCGGCACGACGAAGGGCGAGCCATGAGCCGCGACCTGCTATCCGACGTATTGACCCTGGTGCGCCTGACCGGGGCACTGATCTTTCAGTTCGAGGTCAAGGGTCCCTGGGGCGTGGCGGGCGAACCCTTGCTGACGAAGTTCGCTCCCCTGCTGCCTCCCGGCACCAGCAACGTCATTGCCTTCCATCTGGTGCTCGAAGGCGAGTGCTGGATCCGGCACGCCGCGTGCGACTGGTTTGCCGTGCATGCCGGCCATGTGGCCGTCATCTCGCATGGTGGCCGCCACGAGTTGGGCGACCAGCCTGGGCGCCCCACCCTGCCGTTCGAGGCCATGCTCGACGGCCGCCCATTGCTGGCAGCGCGGAATCTGCGGTTCGAGACCGGGCCGGGCGGCACCAGCAAGGTGCTGTGCGGCTTTCTCGGCTGCGACCGGCGCGCATTCGAGCCCTTGTGCGGCTCCTTGCCACCGGTGTTTCAGGTGAATCTGGGCGACCGGATGCAAACGCTGGTGCCGTACGCGGTGGCCAATGCACTCGACGACAGCCCCGGCGCCGAAGGCCTGCGCGGGCGTCTGGCGGAGTTGCTGTTTCTCGGCGCCCTGCGCATCTACCTGCGGGAATTGCCCGCCAACGCCTCGGGCTGGCTGGCCGGTGTGCGCGACCCGGTGATGGGGCGGGCGATGCAGGCCATGCACGCCGAGCCGCAACGGCACTGGACGCTGGACGAGCTCGCCGCCACGGCCGCCAGCTCGCGATCGGCCGTGGCGGCCCGCTTCAGCGAAGTGCTCCACGAGTCCCCGATGCGCTACCTGACACGTCTGCGCATGGCCCTGGCCGCGCGCCTGCTCACCGACAGCCACAAGAGCCTGGCCGCGATTGCCGATGAAGTCGGCTACGAATCGCCTGCCGCCTTTCAGCGTGCCTTCAAGCGCGAATTCGACATGCCGCCAGCGGCGTGGCGCAAGAACGCCACCGAAACCACCCCTCGACCCGAGCCGTAGGCTGGACTCGCTCGGGTGGGGGTCCCGGCGCGCCTACACCACCACCGGCTCCGGCTCCAGCCTGATGCCGAAGCGCTCGTACACGCTGGTCTGGATCGCCTTGGCCAGGGTCATCACCTCGCCGCCGGTGGCCGGATGCTGCGCGCCGCCGCCGTTGACCAGCACCAGCGCCTGCTTGTCGTACACCGCCGCGTTGCCCACGCGCTTGCCCTTCCAGCCACAGGCGTCGATGAGCCAGCCCGCGGCCAGCTTGACGCTGCCGTCGGGCATGGGGTAGTGCACCACGTGCGGGTCGCGGCCGATGATGTCCTGGCACTGCTCGGGCGTGACCGTGGGGTTCTTGAAGAAGCTGCCGGCGTTGCCGATCACGGCCGGGTCGGGCAGCTTGGCGCGGCGAATGGCCACGATCCAGTCGTACATCTGACGCGCGCCGGGGCGGGCCACGCCCTCCTCCAGCATCCGCCGCTCGATGTCCAGGTAGCCCAGCACCGGCTGCCAGGCCCGCGGCAACGCAAAACGCACGCGCAAAATCAGCGCGCGGCCGGCCAAACCAAAGTCGCCTTCGTGTGCGGCGGCGTGCTTGAACACCGAGTCGCGATACCCGAAGCCGCACTGCGCCGCATCCAGCGTGAAGGGTTCGCCCGTCTGCAGGTCGATCGCGTCCAGTTCGTGAAAGCGGTCCTGCAGCTCCAGCCCATAGGCGCCGACGTTCTGCACCGGGGCGGCGCCCACGGTGCCGGGGATCAACGCCAGGTTTTCCAGTCCGGGCAGGCCTTGGTCGAGCGTCCAGGTGACGAAGTCGTGCCAGTTCTCGCCCGCACCGGCCTCGACGATCGTGTGGCGCTCGGTTTGCTGCACCACGCGGTGGCCGGGGATTTCCACCTTCAGCACCAGGCCCTTGACGTCACCCGTCAGCACGATGTTGCTGCCGCCGCCCAGCACGAATTTGTCCTGCACGGCCAGATCGGCATCGGCCAGCACCGCGCGCACGTCCTGCTCGCTGCGCACGCGCGCCAGATGCGCCGCGCGCGCGGCGATGCCGAAGCTGTTGAGGGCCTGCAGGGAGACGTTGCGCTCGATGAACATGGGACAATTGTCGCATTCACGTTTGGCTTGATAAGGTAAGACCCATGCCCTCTTTCGACACGGTTTGCGACCCCGACATGGTGGAAGTGAAGAACGCGGTGGAGAACGCCGCCAAGGAAATCGGCACGCGCTTTGACTTCAAGGGCACCAGCGCGGCGGTGGAACTCAAGGACAAGGAAATCACCCTGCTGGGCGATGCCGAGTTTCAGTTGCAGCAGGTCGAGGACATTCTGCGCAACAAGCTGACCAAGCGCGGCGTGGACGTGCGCTTTCTGGACAAGGGCAGCGTGCAGAAGATCGGCGGCGACAAGGTCAAGCAGGTCGTCAAGGTCAAGAGCGGCATTGCCAGCGAGGACGGCAAAAAGATCCAGCGCCTGATCAAGGACAGCAAGCTGAAGGTGCAGGCCGCCATTCAGGGCGATGCCGTGCGCGTGACGGGGGCCAAGCGCGACGACTTGCAGGCGGTGATGGCACTCTTGAAGAAAGAGATGACGGACTTGCCGCTGTCATTTGACAACTTCAGGGATTGATGACGTCCACCCCCAGGCTCCACTCACTGCGCGATGTTTCGCCTCCCCCCTTCGAGGGGGCACCGCCAGTAGGCGGGGAAACCCCGGCTCCGGCGGTCACTGGCGTGGCCTGCTCCGCGGCCATTCGTTTCTTTGGTATTCAATCGATCCGGCTCGATCGAAGATTCAAACCTCACACGAGGCAAGCGAGGAAGCAGCGCCCTCAGCGCTGGGCCGCTGTGACGACGATCTCGATCTTCCACGCCGGGTCGGCCAGCGCGGCCTGCACGGTGGCGCGCGGCGGGGCGTGGCCGGGGGCCACCCAGGCGTCCCATACGCTGTTCATGGCGGCGATGTCGGCAATGTTGGCCAGGTAGATCTGCACGCGCAGGATGCGGCTCTTGTCGCTGTTGCAGGCGGCCAGGTGCGCGTCCACCTGGGCCAGCACGTCGGTGGTCTGACCCCTGATGTCGGTGGCACCGCTTTCGGGCACCATGCCGCCCAAGTGCACGATGCCGTTGAAGACGGAGGCCTCGCTCAGGCGGTGGCCCACGCACAGGCGGGTGATCGGGGTGATGGTGCTCATGGTTTTTTCGCTCCCAGTCTGGATTCGGTTCCGGCCAGCAGGCGCCGGATGTTCTCGCGGTGGCGCCAGATCAACAGCAGCGCCATGGCCATCATGGCCAGCGCCTTGGCGCCGCTGGCTGCCCAGCCCACGCCGTTGCCCAGCCAGTAATACGCAGGGGCAAACACCGCCGCGACGATGGAGGCCAGCGACACGTAGCGGAAGAAAAACACGATGATCGCGAAGGTCAGCAGCGCGGCGCCTGCCAGCAGCGGCTCGAACGCCAGCAGCACGCCAACCGCCGTCGCCACGCCCTTGCCCCCCTTGAAGCCGAAAAACACCGGATACAGGTGACCCAAAAACGCCGCCAATCCGGCCAGCGCCTGCGTGCCCTCGCCCAGGCCCCAATCGGCGCCAAACCACCGGACCAGCATCACCGGCAGCCAACCCTTGGCGGCATCCAGCAGCAGCGTGACGATGGCCGCCGCCTTTGACCCAGAGCGCAGCACGTTGGTGGCGCCCGGGTTGCCGCTGCCATAGCTGCGCGGGTCGGCCAGGCCCATGGCGCGGCTGACGATGACGGCAAAGCTGAGCGAGCCGATCAGGTAAGCGGCAAGCGTGGCCAGGGCGGCGCCCAAGGGATTCAAGCGTGTTACTCCTCGTTTTGTAGCTGACTGCGCTTCATCGGCAAGCGCGACAGCCGCATTTTGCCATCGTCGCTGGCTGCGTCGATGTTACAAATCGATCGCGCACTCGACGGGTTTGGCGCGCAGCAAGCGGACGCAGACCTGCGGATCGATGCCGATCAGATAGCCGCGCCGCCCGCCGTTCAGGGCGATGCGCGGCAGCTCGAGAATGCTCTTCTCGATGAACACCGGCATGGCGCGGCGCGTGCCAAAGGGCGAGGTGCCGCCCACCTGATAGCCGCTGTGGCGACTGGCCACCTCGGGCGCGCAGGGTTCGACCGACTTGGCGCCGATCTGCCGCGCCAATTGCTTGGTGCTGACCTTGCGGTTGCCGTGCATCAGCACGATCAGGGGCTTGGCATCCTGGTCTTGCATGATGAGGGTCTTGACCACACTGAACGGGTCCAGCCCCAGCACCTCGGCGCTGTGCGTGGCGCCGCCGTGTTCCACGTATTCATACGGGTGTTCGGAAAAAGCCACGCCGTGCTGACGCAAGAAGGCGGTGGCGGGGGTTTCGCTGACGTGGGTGCTCTTGGCCTTGCTCATGGCTCATTGCGCCGGGTCGCGTGCATCGAGGCGGATCGCGTCGACGGCCGCCAGCAACTCGGGCGCAAGCTGCACGTTCCACGCATCCAGGTTTTCTTCCAGGTGCGCCAGGCTGGTCACGCCGATCAGCGTGCTGGCCACGCGCCAGGAGCGGTAGCAAAAGGCCAGCGCCAGTTGCGTGGGGCTCAATCCGTGATCGCGCGCCAGTTGGTTGTAGCGGCGCGCGGCGGCCAGCGCGGCGGGCCGGCCCCAGCGCATCTTGCGCTGGCGCTCGTACAGGCTCATGCGGCCGATGGGCGCGCCCGGCCCCTCGAAGCCGCTGGCGTCGTACTTGCCGGTGAGCAGGCCCGCGCCCAGCGGCGAAAAGGCCAGCAGGCCCACGTTCAGCCGATGGCAGCTTTCGTCCAGCGCGTTGTCCACCGATCGATTGATCAGGCAGTACGCGTTTTGCACGCTGACCACGCGCGGCAGGCCCAGTTGCTCGGCCAGGCGCACGAATTCATGCACGCCGTAGGGCGTCTCGTTGGACAGGCCGATGTGCCGCACCTTGCCCGCCTGCACCAGGCGCGCCAGGGCCTGCAACTGCTCCAGGATGGGCGTTTGCGAATGCTCTTGCGCGGGGTCGTAGTACAGGCGGCCAAAGGCAGGCACCTGGCGCTCGGGCCAGTGGATCTGGTAGAGGTCGATCACGTCGGTCTGCAGGCGGCGCAAAGAGGCGTTGCACGAGGCCTCGATGTCGGCCGCCGTCATGCCGCTGCCGGCGCGAATCCAGGGCGCGTCGCGCGAGGGGCCGGCCACCTTGCTGGCCAGCACGATGCGCTGGCGCATGCCGGGGCGCGCCTTCAGCCAGTTGCCGATGATGGCCTCGGTGCGGCCGTAGGTCTCGGCGCGCGGGGGCACCGAATACATCTCGGCCGTGTCGATCAGGTTGACGCCGCGCTCGACGGCGCGGTCCAGGATGGCGTGGGCATCGGGCTCGCTGACCTGCTCGCCGAAGGTCATGGTGCCCAGGCCGATGGGGGTGACGCGCAGCTCGCTCGCGCCCAGGGAAATCGTGTTCATCATGCAGCGAGTTTAGGTCGCCGCGGGCGCCACCCAAAAAGGCCGGCTACAGCTGCCCCGCCGCGCGGGCACGCTCCTCCTCCTGCAGGCGCAGCACGCGCCGCTGCACCTTGCCCGTCGTGGTCATCGGCAACTGGTCGATGAACTCGATTTCCTTGGGGTACTCGTAGGGCGCGAGCTTGCCCTTGACGTGCTCTTGCAGCGTCGCGATCAAATCCAATTCAAACTGGCCAGTGGCGTCCACCTGGAGCGCGCGGGCAGCTACAAAATCAGGACTGAGCACGACATAGGCCTTGACCAGCGCACCGCGCGCCGCGTCGGGCTTGGGCACCACCGCGCAGTTGAGCACCGCCGGGTGCTTGACCAGGCAGTTCTCGATCTCGCCCGGGCCGATGCGGTAGCCCGCGGCCTTGAACACGTCGTCGGCGCGGCCCTGATACCACAGGTAGCCGTCCGCGTCGCGCACCGCCACGTCGCCGGTGCGCCACCAGTCGCCGCTGAACTTGGCGCGCGTGGCGGCCTCGTTGTTCCAGTAGCCCAGAAAGAAGATCGGGTCGTGATGGCCGTGGATGTCGGTGCGGCGGATCGCCACCTCGCCCGGCTCGCCCACCGGCACCTCGTCGCCCTGCTCGTCGATAACCGTCACCAGGTGCCCCGGGTACCCGCGCCCCATGCTGCCTGGTTTGGCGGGCCAACCAACCTGTGGGCGGTCGATGGGCGTCAACCCGCCGCCGGGCCGCCCCAAGGCGGGTTGGGCCCCCTTGGGGGGCAGCGCAGACACGCCAGTGCGGAGCGTGGGGGCCATATTCATCGCGCAATTGCCAACGATGTAATTGACTTCAGTTTGACCAAACATCTCGTTGACCACCACACCCAGCTCCTTGCGGCAATAGGCAAACACCGCATCGCCCACCGCCTCGCCAGCACTCATCAGCCCTTGCAGGTGCAAGGCGTAGCGCGGACGCGGGTGCGGCACGGCCTTCATCATGGCCTTGAGCGCGGTGGGGAACAGAAAGCTGTGCGTGACGCGGTGGCGCGAGAGGATCTCGAACGCCTCGCGCGGGTCGAAGCGGCCGTTGAAGGCCACGATGGGCCGGCCAAAGTACAACGAGGGCAGCAGTGCATCCATCAACCCGCCCGTCCATGCCCAGTCCGCGGGGCTCCAGAACACGGCGCGGCTGGGGCGGTCAGGCGCAGCCGGGTCAAAGCCGAACCAGTTGTGGCTGCACACAAAGCCCGGCAGGTTGCCGATCAGCGCGCGCTGCGGGATCAGCGCCCCCTTGGGCGGGCCGGTGGTGCCGCTGGTGTAGATCAGCACGGCAGCATCGTCGGCCAGGGTGTTTTCGGCGTCGAAGCGCTCCCTGGACTTGGCCAGCAGGGCCTGCCATTCGTGGTCGGCGCGCTCGGCGCCGGCGCCCAGGCCGATGACGGTTTGCAGCGCCAGGCAGGTGGTGCGCGCGGCCAGCAGGTTGGCCAGGGAACCCTCGTCGCAGATCGCCACCGAAGCGGCGGCGTCCTGCAGGCGGTATTCCAGCGCGTCGGGGCCGAACAGCTGCGACAGCGGCATGGCAATGGCGCCCAGTTGCAGCACGGCCATGTAGGCCACCGCCGTCTCGAAGCGCTGCGGCATGACGATGGCCACCCGGTCGCCGGTGCGCACGCCCAGGCGCGCCAGCGCGTTGGACAGGCGATTGGCCTGCGCCTGCAACTGGGCATACGAGTACGTCACCGGCCTGGCGCCCACCCGGTGCTCGATCACCGCCACCCGTTCGGCCGCATCCGGCTGCTGCGCCCAGCGCCCGCAGCAGGCCTGCGCCATGTTGAAGTGGCGCGGCACCTGCCAGTGAAAGCCGGCCTGCATGGCCGCCCAATGGTCGCCGACTTGACCGTTGCTCATGCGCTGACTCCTCTAAGATTTGCGCCAATGTCCGCCTATACCGCCCTTCGTCCATCGCGCAGCGTTTTTGTTCCGATTCGACTGTACCGCTATCACGTGCGCCTGTGGGGCCAACCGGGATCCCGCCCGCCCCTGGTGCTGGTGCACGGCTGGATGGACGTGGCCGCCTCGTACCAGTTCATGGTCGATGCGCTGTCTCATGATTTTTTCAAGGACCGCCTGATCATCGCCCCCGACTGGCGCGGTTTTGGCCAGAGCACCGGCCCGGCCTGCGACCACTACGGCTTCGCCGACTACCTGGGCGACCTGGACGGCCTGCTGGACCACTTTTGCGCCGAAACGCCGGCGGACCTGGTCGGCCACAGCATGGGCGGCAACGTGGCCATGATGTATGCCGGTGCGCGCCCCGGCCGCATCCGCCGGTTGGTCAACCTGGAGGGCTTTGGCATGCCCGCCACCCGGCCCACGCAGGCGCCCGCCCGCTTCGCCAAGTGGATGGACGAGATCAAGGGTTTGCAACGCGGCGAGCAGGCCCTGAAAACCTACGACGACGCGGCCGGCGTCGCCGCCCGCCTGATGAAGACCAACCGCCGCCTGCCCCAGGCCAAGGCCGACTGGCTGGCGCAGCAATGGGCCGAGCCGCGCACCGGCGCGGACGGCGCCACGCGCTGGCACATCCGCGGCGAGGCGGCGCACCGCATCACCAGCGCGCAGCTGTTTCGCGTGGACGAGATGCTGGCGCTGTACGCCGCCATCACCGCCCCCACCCTGGTGGTGGAGGCCAGCGACGACAGCATGGATGTGTGGTGGCAGCGCCGCTTCACGCTGGACGAATTTCACGAGCGCCTGCAGTCCGTGCCCCAGTGCCGGCGCACCACCCTGCCCGACTGCGGCCACATGCTGCACCACGACCAGCCGGATTTGCTGGCACGCGAGGTCGAGGCCTTTCTGGCGCCGCTCTGATCGACACGAGCGGTTGCGACAACCCCGGCGGGCGCATGGGAAAATACGCGGTTTGGCGTGACACGCGCGGTGTCACGCCCTCACTCGGAATGTCAGGACACCATGGACGCAGAACACCTCAATCAGATCGGCACCCAGATCGAAGACCTCCGCTCGCGCACCGCCGAGCTCCGGGGGTATCTTTGACTACGACAGCAAAGCCGAACGCCTGCGCACGGTAAACGCCGCGCTGGAAGACCCGGCGGTCTGGAACGACCCCAAGAAGGCCCAGGAGCTGGGCAAGGAAAAAAAGCAGCTCGACGGCGTCGTCGTGGTGCTCGATGACCTGACGCGCGAGCTGGCCGACGGCGCCGAGCTGTACGAGATGAGCCGCGACGAGGGCGACGACGGCGCCCTGCTGGCGATCGAGCAGGACGCCCAGCGCCTGCAAAAGTCGGTGGAGGAGCTGGAGTTTCGCCGCATGTTCAACCAGCCGGCCGACCCGCTCAACTGCTTTCTCGACATCCAGGCCGGCGCCGGCGGCACCGAGGCCTGCGACTGGGCCGGCATGCTGCTGCGCCAGTACCTGAAGTACGCCGAGCGCAAGGACTTCACCACCACCATCGAGGACGAAACCCCCGGCGACAGCGCCGGCATCAAGGGCGCCACCATCAAGATCGAGGGCGACTACGCCTACGGCCTGCTGCGCACCGAAACCGGCGTGCACCGCCTGGTGCGCAAGAGCCCGTTCGACTCCTCGGGCGGGCGCCACACCAGTTTTGCCAGCGTGTTCGTCTACCCGGAGATCGACGACTCGATCGAGATCGAGATCAACCCCGCCGACGTGCGCACCGACACCTATCGCGCCAGCGGCGCGGGCGGCCAGCACATCAACAAGACCGACTCGGCCGTGCGCCTGACGCACATCCCCACCGGCATCGTGGTGCAGTGCCAGGACAGCCGCAGCCAGCACAGCAACCGCGACGTCGCCTGGCGGCGCCTGCGCTCGCGCCTGTACGACCACGAGATGCGCAAGCGCATGGAAGAGCAGCAAAAGCTCGAAGACAGCAAGACCGACGTCGGCTGGGGCCACCAGATCCGCAGCTACGTGCTGGACAACAGCCGCATCAAGGATTTGCGCACGGGCGTGGAAATCAGCAACACGCAAAAGGTGCTGGACGGCGACCTGGACGCCTTCATCGAGGCCTCGCTCAAGCAGGGCGTTTGAATCGCATTTTTGAGTTTTTTTGGCTGCAACCGGCACCAATCAAGCGCAGGCAGCTATGAATATTGAAGTAAAAGGATGAACCATGCGTGAAGGACAAACCGCCGTCACCCGCCGCCAGGACTACCAGGCGCCCGCGTTCTGGATCGACACCGTCGACCTGACGATCGACCTGGACCCCACCAAGACGCGCGTGCTCAGCAAGCTGGTGGTGCGCCGCAACCCCGACGTGCCGGCGCAGGCGCTCAAGCTCGACGGCGACGAGCTCAACCTCACGCGCGTGCTGGTGGGCGGGGCCGGTTGCAGCTTCCGCATGGAGGGCGAATCGCTGGTGCTGGAGAACCTGCCCGAAGGTGCCGAGCCCTTCGAGCTGGAGCTGTTTTGCACCTGCAACCCCGCCAAGAACACCCGCCTGATGGGCCTGTTCATGAGCGGCGGCTCGTTCTTCACGCAGTGCGAGTCCGAGGGCTTTCGGCGCATCACCTACTTCCTGGACCGCCCCGACGTGATGGCCACCTACACCGTCACCCTGCGCGCCGACAAGAAGCTCTACCCCGTGCTGCTGTCCAACGGCAACCTGACCGATTCGGGCGATCTGGAAGGCGGGCGCCACTTTGCCACCTGGCACGACCCGCACCGCAAACCCAGCTACCTCTTTGCCGTGGTTGCCGGCAACCTGGTCGCGCGCGAGCAGCGCATCACCACGCGCAGCGGCAGCAACCACCTCTTGCAGGTGTATGTGCGTCCGGGCGATCTGGATCAGACCGAGCACGCGATGAACTCGCTGGTCCATTCGGTGCTGTGGGACGAGTGGCGTTTCGGCCTCAAGCTGGACCTGGAGCGCTTCATGGTGGTGGCCACCAGCGACTTCAATTTCGGCGCCATGGAGAACAAGGGCCTGAACATCTTCAACAGCAAGTACGTGCTGGCCAAGCCCTCCACCGCCACCGACGCCGACTACGACGGCATCGAGGGCGTGATCGGCCACGAGTATTTCCACAACTGGACAGGCGACCGCGTCACCTGCCGCGACTGGTTCCAGCTTTCGCTCAAGGAAGGCCTGACGGTCTTCCGCGACCAGAGCTTCAGCATGGACATGGCCGGCACCGCCAGCGCGCGCGCCGTCAAGCGCATCGCCGACGTGAACGTGCTGCGCACCGTGCAGTTCGCCGAGGACGCCGGCCCCATGGCCCACCCGGTGCGCCCCGACGAGTACCTGGAAGTCACCAATTTCTACACCACGACCATCTACGAAAAAGGTGCCGAGGTGGTGCGCATGGTCGAGACGCTGCTGGGCCGCGAAGGTTTTCGCAAGGGGCTGGATCTGTACTTCCAGCGCCACGACGGCCATGCCGTCACCTGCGACGACTTCATCCAGGCCATGGCCGACGCCAACGCCGGCAGCGCGCTGGCGCGGCACCTGGCGCAATACAAGCTCTGGTACAGCCAGGCCGGCACGCCCCAGCTCAAGGCCCAGGGCCAGTGGGACGCCGCCACGCAGACCTACACCCTGCAACTGGCGCAAAGCTGCCCGCCCACGCCCGGCCAACCGAGCAAGCTGCCCATGGTGATCCCGGTGCGCCTGGGCCTGGTGGGCGCCGACGGCCAGGACGTGCCGCTGGCGCTGCAACACGGCGAACTCCTGCACGGCGACATCTGGGTGCTGACCGAGGCCGAGACGACCCTGGTGTTCACCGGCGTTACCAGCGAGCCCGTGCCCTCGCTGCTGCGCGGCTTCTCGGCGCCGGTCAAGCTGCAAGCGGCCATCAGCGACGCGCAGCTGATGCACCGCCTGGCGCACGACAGTGACCCCTTCAACCGCTGGGACGCCGGCCAGCAGCTGGGCCTGAACGTGGCGCTGGCGCTGATCCAGGACACGTCCGCCGCCATCCCCGCCGCGCCGCTCAGCCCCGCCTTCATCGACGCCTGCCGCGCCGTGCTGCGCGACCCCCAGCTGGACGCCGCCTTCAAGGAGCTCGCCCTGACCCTGCCCGAGGAGGACTACATCGCCGAGCAGGTGGACGTGGTCGACCCCCAGCGCATTCACGCCGTGTGCGACGCCATGGAAGAGCAGCTCGCCCGCGCCCTGCAGGCCGACTGGCAATGGGCGTACGAGCAAAACCACGACACCGGCGCCTACGTCCCCGAGCCCGTGGCGGCCGGGCGGCGCGCGCTGGCCGGCCTGGCGCTGCACATGCTGTGCCTGGCCGCGCGCGGCAGCGGTGACGCCGTGTGGCCGGGCAAGACCTACCAGCGCTTCAAGGACGCCGGCAACATGACCGACCGCCTGCACGCGCTGGACGCCCTGCTCTACAGCGGCCACGAGCTGGCCCAGCCGGCGCTGGCGCGCTATCACCAGCTCTTCAAGGACGAAGCGCTGGCGCTGGACAAGTGGTTTGCCCTGCAGGCGCGCGCGCCCGACCGCGCCGGCAGCGCGCTGCCCGCCGTGCGCGTGCTGATGCAGCACCCCGACTTCACGCTGAAGAACCCCAACCGCGCACGCAGCCTGCTGTTTGGCCTGTGCAACGCCAACCCGGCGGGCTTTCACCGCGCCGATGGCGCAGGCTACGCCTTCTGGGCCGAGCGCGTGCTCGAACTCGACCCGCTCAACCCCCAAGTGGCCGCCCGCCTGGCGCGCGCGCTGGACGCCTGGGCGCGCCTGGCCGAGCCCTACCGCAGCGCGGCGCGCGCCGCCATTGCCCGCGTGGCCGCCCAGCCCTCGCTGTCCAACGACGTGCGCGAGGTGGTCACGCGGGCGTTGGCCGAATGACTGCGGATGACAGAATGACCTCGGCCTGTCGGCCTTTGATGACGGCCGCTGACGCGGCCATGACGAAAGACCGGTCATTCGTCACGGCCCCCTCATGGCCGCGCAGCGGCAAAGCCATTTCGTCATTGAACCGATGAAGCGAGAACAACGATGAGCTCACGCATTTCCCTCACCCGCCACCTGGTCGAAAAGCAGCGCGTGGACGGCCACATCCCGGCGCAACTGCGCCTGCTGCTGGAGGTGGTGGCGCGCGCCTGCAAGAGCATCAGCCACGCCGTCAACAAGGGCGCGCTGGGTGGCGTGCTGGGCAGCGCCGGCAGCGAAAACGTGCAGGGCGAGGTGCAGAAAAAGCTGGACATCATCGCCAACGAGGTGCTGATCGAAGCCAATGAATGGGGTGGCCACCTGGCCGCGATGGCCAGCGAGGAGATGGAGGCCATCCACGTCGTGCCCAACCGCTACCCCAAGGGCGAATACCTGCTGCTGTTCGACCCGCTGGACGGCTCCAGCAACATCGACGTCAACGTCAGCATCGGCACCATCTTCAGCGTGCTCAAAATGCCCGAGGACGACCGCGGCGTGGAAGAGGCCGACTTTCTGCAGGCCGGCTGCCACCAGGTCGCAGCCGGCTACTGCGTGTACGGCCCGCAGACCACCCTGGTGCTGACGGTGGGCGACGGCGTGGACATGTTCACGCTCGACCGCGAGCAGGGCAGCTTCGTGCTCACGCAAGAGGGCCTGCGCATCCCCGAGGACACGCAGGAATTCGCCATCAACATGAGCAACATGCGCCACTGGGCGCCGCCCGTGCGCCGCTACATCGACGAGTGCCTGGCCGGCGCCGACGGCCCGCGCGGCAAGAACTTCAACATGCGCTGGATCGCCTCGATGGTGGCCGACGTGCACCGCATCCTGATGCGCGGCGGCGTCTTCATGTACCCCTGGGACGCGCGCGAGCCGGCCAAGCCCGGCAAGCTGCGCCTGATGTACGAGGCCAACCCCATGAGCTGGCTGATCGAGCAGGCCGGTGGCGCCGCCACCAACGGCCGCGAGCGCATCCTGGACGTGCAGCCAAAACAGCTGCACGAGCGCGTGAGCGTGATCCTGGGCAGCAAGAACGAAGTCGAGCGCGTGACCCGTTATCACCACGAAGCCGCCCCCAAATAGGCCACGATCCGCGCGGGCGACCTCCAGCATGAACGCCCCCGATCGCGCCGCCTCCACACCCGTGCTGTGGTTGTACGCGGTGCTCACCGGCCTGCTGGCCGTGGCCGTCACCAGCGGTTTTCGCGCCCTCATCGGCGGCGTCGAATGGCTCAGCACCGGCCATACCGGCAGCCTGGTCGAGGCCGCACGCCTGCTGCCGCCCTGGAAGCGCGCGCTGATCGGCACGGTGGGCGGCGTGCTGGCCGGCCTGGTGCTGGCCTGGGGCCAGCGCTGGGCCGCACGCGACACCGAGGGCGGACGCTTCACCGACTACCTGGCGGCCGCGCGCGCCGGCGAGGTGGACCTGAACGACCGCAGCACCTGGGTGCGCAGCGTGTCGGCGCTGCTGTCGGTGGGCAGCGGCGCCTCGATCGGGCGCGAGGGGCCGATGATCCAGCTTTCGGCCTGGCTGGCCTCGCGCCTGGCGCGCTCGGTGGCGCTGTCGGCCCAGCAGCGCCAGGTGCTGCTGATCTGCGGCATCGCCTGCGGCATCGGCTCGGTCTATCACGCGCCGGTGGCGGGCCTGGTGTTCGTGCTGGAGCTGGCGCTGGGCTTTCTGTCGGCCCCCATGGTGGCGCCGGTGCTGATGGCCGCGGCCACCGCCGGCATCGTCAACCACACGCTGATCGACCCGGCGCCGCTGTATGCCATGCCGGCCGTGCAACTGGAGTCCAGCAACCTGGGCATGGCGCTGGCCGTGGGCCTGGTCTGCGGCGGCCTGGGCTGGCTGATGCTGGCCTGGGTCGATGGCCTGCGCGCCGCCTTCAAGCGCATCGACGCCCTGCCCCTTCGCCTGGGGCTGGGCGGCCTGCTGGCCGGCAGCCTGTCGGCCTTCGTGCCCGAGGTCTGGGGCAACGGCTTCAGCACCATCTCGCACCTGCTCAACGGCCAGATCCTGTGGCCCTGGGTGCTGGCGATTCTGGCGGCCAAGTTCGCCGCCACGTTATTCAACACCGGATCGGGCGCCGTCGGCGGCATGTTCACGCCCACGCTCTTCGTCGGGGCAACGACTGGCTTTTCGCTGGCCCACCTGGCTGGGCTGTGGCTGCCGGCGGACTGGGTGGGCAACCCGCTCACGCTGGCGGTCATCGGCATGTCGGCCATGCTCAGCGCCGTCACCCACGCGCCGCTGATGGCCATCGTGATGGTGCTGGAGATGACCAACCAGTTTCAGCTGACGGTGCCCGTGATGCTGGCCTGCGGCGTGGCGCACGCCATCAGCACGCAGTTCGGCGCCAAGCCCATGTACGGCAATCCCATTGAAGCAAGGCATTGAGATTCAGCGCGCCCGCATCTCGGGCAAAATGTGCTGCATCGCAGCAATCCACGACGCGCAACGCGCTTCCCTGCCGAGCCCATGGCCGCTTTCAACGAAGAACAAGTCCTCTCGGTCCATCACTGGACCGACCGCCTGTTTTCCTTCACCACCACGCGCAGCCCCAGCCTGCGCTTTTCCAACGGCCACTTCACCATGATCGGCCTGAAGGTGAACGACAAGCCGCTGCTGCGGGCGTATTCCATCGTCAGCCCCAATTACGAGGAGCACCTGGAATTCCTCAGCATCAAGGTGCCCGACGGCCCGCTCACCAGCCGCCTGCAGCACATCCAGCCGGGCGACAAGGTGATCGTCGGCCACAAGCCCACCGGCACCCTGCTGATCGACTACCTGTTGCCCGGCAAGCGCCTGTACCTGCTGGCCACCGGCACCGGTCTGGCGCCGTTCATGAGCATCATCCGCGATCCCGCGACCTACGAGCGCTTCGAGCAGGTCGTGCTGGTGCACGGCTGCCGGCTGGTGGGCGAACTGGCCTACCGCGAGTACATCACCCAGGAGCTGCCCCAACACGAATTTTTGGGCGAACTGGTGCGCCAGCAATTGCACTACTACCCCACGGTGACGCGCCAGGACTTTCCCACCCAGGGCCGCATCCCCGAACTGATCGAAAGCGGCCGCATGGCGCGCGATTTGGGCCTGCCCGAACTCGAACCACGCCTGGACCGCGTGATGCTGTGCGGCAGCCCCGAGATGCTCAAGTCCATCAAGGCCGTGCTGGAGGCACGCGGCTTCGAGGAAGGCAACACCACCACGCCGGGTGACTTCGTGGTCGAGCGGGCGTTCGTGGAGCAATAACCGAAGCTGGCAGCGCCGTAGGTCGGGTTAGCGCAGCGTAACCCGACGGTCATGTCCATCACCCGGCGCTCATCGCGCAGCCACCCGTCGGGTTATCGTTCCTCAACCCGACCTACCGGGAAATAGCATGCGAAGTTTTGACGACCCCCAAGGCCGCCGCTGGCAAGCGGCCCTGCTCGAAGCCTCCTACGGGAACGTGATGCTGGTGCTCAGCCCCATGGACGGCGCCGAGGTGGTGCAACACCTGCTGGACGCCGACAACCTGGCCGATGCCGAGGTTGAAATTGCCGCGCTGGACGACGACGCCTTGCGCGCGCTGCTGGTTCAAGCCAAGCCTTGGGACCATCAAGCTGGCGTGGAGCGCGCGCGGGCGGTGTACGGATCGGGCGCCAAGCCGGGCGCTCCGGCCAGCAGTTTCAATCGACGCAAGGGCGAGCCCTGACCCGGGGCAGCGGCCCCAGCGCACCGGGGCGACGCGGCTGGCTTTCAGCAGCGCAGCGCTGCCGCCGCCGATTCACGGATGCCGCCGAGCGCCTCGTCCAGGCCCACGTTGTTGTGCTCCAGCACGCGCTCGGCGCGGTAGCTGGAGCGCACCAAGGGGCCCGACACCACCTCGAGAAAGCCCTTGTCCAGCGCCAGCTCGCGGTAGCGCTGGAATTCGTCGGGCGTGACGAAGCGCTGCACCGGCAGATGGTTCTTGGTCGGGCGCATGTACTGGCCCATGGTCACCACGTCCACGTCGGCCGCGCGCATGTCGTCCAGCGCCTGGTCGATCTCGCCGTCGGTCTCGCCCAGGCCCAGCATCAGGCTGGTCTTGGACACCGTCTGCGGCGCGTAACCCTTGGCGAACTTCAGCACGTCGAGCGTGGTCTCGTAGCCGGCGCGCGCGTCGCGCACCGGATGCGTCAGGCGCCTGACGGTCTCCAGGTTCTGTGCGTAGGTCGCCAGGCCCGCGTCCAGCACCTGGGCCACCAGGTCGTGCTTGCCCTGGAAGTCGGGTGTCAGCGCCTCGACCGCCGTGTCGGGCATGCGGCCATGGATCGCCGAAATGCAGGCCGCGTAGTGGCCCGCGCCCAGGTCGGGCAGGTCGTCGCGGTCCACCGAGGTCAGCACCACATAGCGCAGGCCCATCAGCGCCACCGCGTCGGCCACGTTGGCGGGCTCATCCGCGTCCAGCCAGCCGTGGGGGTTGCCCGTGTTGACCGAGCAGAACTTGCAGGCGCGCGTGCACACCGAACCCATCAGCATCAGCGTGGCTGTGCCGCGGCCCCAGCACTCGGCGATGTTGGGGCACTTGGACTCGGCGCACACCGTGGCCAGCTTGTGCGAGCGCACGATGTCCATCACGGCCTGGTACTTGGCGCCGGTGGGCAGGCGCACGCGCAGCCAGTCGGGTTTCTTGCCCACGTCGGGCATGTCGGTCAGCGCACTGGGCTTGATGCCGTCCATCACCGCCCGCGTGCCTTCGGGCGAGACGAACTTGGTGCCCGACTCGGGGCGGCGGCGGGTGATGGAAAACTCGCTCATGCGGCAGAACCTTTTCGGGTCGGTCTGCGCGGATGCAGACGGATGGATCGATTTTATCGGCCCGACCTGCACATCCGCCGCGCGCGGGCCGGATGGGCGCGGCGCGGGTCAGGGTTTTGTGCCCGCCTGCTTGCGCTCCATCAACCGCTGCCAAACGTGCGGCGAGGTGAACTGCGCGACATCGCCGCCCAGCAGCGCGATCTCGCGCACCAGGGTGCTGCTGACGAACTGGTAGCGCCCGCTGGGGGTCAGAAACACGCTCTCGACTTCGGGCGCCAGCTTGCTGTTCATGCCGGCCAACTGAAACTCGTAGTCGAAGTCCGACACCGCGCGCAGGCCGCGCACCATGGCCTTGCCGCCCTTGGCGCGCACATAGTGGCTGAGCAGGCCGTCAAACGACTCGGCGCGCACGTCCGACCATTTGGTGACCGACTCCTGTACCATGGCCAGGCGCTCGTCGAGCGAAAACAGCGTCTTCTTGTGATGGGCCACGGCCACCGCGACGATGACCTCGTCGAACAGTTCGCGGGCGCGGCGGATGATGTCCTCGTGCCCCAGCGTGATGGGGTCGAACGTGCCGGGGTAGACGGCGATGACGTGTCGGCTCATGGGAAGGGTCTCCGTCGGGCGGCGTGCTGCCGGGTGCTGAAGTCGGGGCCGATTATGCGCAAGCCGCGCGCTGCGGCACAAGCAGATGGGCATGCACGGCGCCAGCCTTCAAGTGGCGGTGCAACGCCAGGCCCGCATCGGCCAGCGCGGCGGCGCCCCAGGCCGTGGGCGCCTCCAGGTAAACAAATCCGTCCGGGCGCACCGCCCGGGCGGCGGCGGCCAGCGCCGGGGCAAACAGCGCCGGCGCATCGAATGGCGGATCCAGCAGCGCCAGATCGACGCCGCCAGCCGGGCACGCGGCCAGCACCGACACGCCATCGCCGCGCTGCACCCGCACGGCATCGGCCCGCAAACGCGCCTTGATGTCCTGCAATTGCCGCGCCAGGCCGGCATCCTGCTCGACCAGCAGCACCTCGGCCGCGCCGCGCGAGGCGGCCTCCAGCCCCAGCGCGCCGGTGCCGGCAAACGCGTCGATGCAGCGCCAGCCATGCAGGTCCTGCCCCAGCCAGTTGAACAGCGTCTCGCGCACGCGGTCGGGCGTGGGGCGCAGCCCCGGCCGGTCGGCCACGGGCAGCAGCGTGCGGCGCCATTGGCCGCCGATGATGCGCACCTGGCGCGGCAGGGCGGCGAGTCGGTTGGCGTGGGGCTTGGGCATGGGCCGATTGTCGCCCGGCCCGCGCGTCAGAACGTGTGGTTCAGGCCCACCATGACGCGCCGCGTCGTGCCCTGCCCCTGCACCACCTGGTCCTCCAGCGAATATCGGGTGGCCAGGCCCACCATGCCGTAGAGGGTGGTGCGCGGCGAGAGGCTGTGCACGTAGCCCAGCGTGGCCACCTGACCATTGCGCGCTCGGCTGCCGTCGCCCCAGTTCCAATCGGGCTGGACCAGCGACCATTGCGCCAGCACCTTGCCCTGCGCGCCCACGGGCACGGTCGCGCCCAGCAGCCAGGCGTCCAGGCGTCCACCGCGGGCGAAATCGGCGGCTCCCAGGCCGAGACCCAGGTCGTCGGGGTCGCCGCCATTGAGCCCGGCGTAGCCGTGACTCTGGCGGCTCCAGGCTGCCGACAGCTTGGCCACATCGAAGTCGTACGACGCCCCCAGCTGGACGGCCTGCGGGTTGGACGCGCCGGGACGCAGCGCCGGCGTCAGGCGGGTCCGATCCCAGGTAGCCACCAGCAGCAGGGGCCCCTGGCTGTACTGCACCGCGGCGCTGACGGCGGGCGAGCTTTGGCCCTTGATCTGATCGCCCGCCGCATCGAAGCTGTAGGTCAGGCCCAGGCTGACGCCACCCCAGGCGGGCGACAGATACCCGATGGCGTTCTTGACCTGGTAGTTGTCGGACGCGCGAAAGGTGGAGCCCATGCCCATGTTGACCCAGGACGCGGCCTCCAGCTGGCTGGCGAACTGCTGCGCGGCGGTGTGCTGGCGGCCCAGCCGGATCTCGCCCAGGTTCTCGCTGGCCAGGCCCACCCAGGCCGCGTTGTTGAAGAAGTGATCGGCATCCGAGGTTTCGCCGCGGGCCAGGTTGAACATGGATTCGAACTGGAACTTGGCGGCCAGGCCGCCGCCCAGGTCTTCGTGCCCGCGCACACCGAACAGCGTGTCGGTCAAGCCACCCGAGACCATGCCCGTGTGCGAGGTGCGCACGCCTTGCGGGCCGGTGACGCGCTGGTTGATCAGGCCGGCGTCGATCACGCCGTACAGCGAAAGGCTGGATTCCTCGGCCCGGGCGGCGCCCGTGGCAGTGGCCAGCGCAAGAGCACAGAACAGCGGAGCCTTCATGCGGGCGGTTTCCTCGTCAGTTCAAGATTGAAAAATTGAAAAAGCCGCGGACACGCGGCTACCAGCGGACAAAAAACAATTCCCAGGCCCAGCAAAACGGCACCAGGCCCAGCGCAATCAGGCCCACGGCCGACAAGCGGCGCAGCGGCGCGGCGCTGCGCAGGCCCGTCAGGCGCCACTCGAAGCGCAGGCTCCAGACCAGCGCCAGGCCCAGCAGGGCAAAGCGCACGGCGTTGGCCCAGCCGGTGGACACCCCCTCGTGCTGCAGCAGCGTGAGCGTGGTGGCGGTCAGCCCCAAAAACACGCCGATGCCCGCGGTCGGGATCAGGCCCTGGGCCAGCTTGTGCACGCCCGCCAGCCGCCCGCCCAGCGCCTGGCCGGTGGCGCTGTTGCGCAGGCCGTGCGTGCGCGGCAGCACGCGGTCGGCCGCCCACAGGCCGGCAAACACGGCGCCGCCCACCGCCACCGTTGCGCCGGCGATGAACAGCAGGATCACCGCGCCGTCCAGCCAGCTGAAGCTGTCGTTGACCTCGGGGTAATGCGTCAGCACGAACCAGGGCGCGTTCTGCGCCAGCGGCCAGTAGATGTCGTGGTCGACCAGCGTGGTCGCAATCGCCTGCTTGAGGGTGACGAACCAGGGACTGGCGCTCCACAGGAAGGCGCCCACCGCCAGGCCCATCAGGCCGAACACGATCAGCGCCGTCTCCCAGCCGTTGCCGGGGGCCACGCCGACGATCTCGGCCTCGGGCGAGCGCGCCTCGAGCGCGATGGCGCCGCGGTAGTCGCTGCAGCGCCCGCACATGTGGCATTCGGCCGCGCCCTCCATGGTGCGCAGCGGCAGCAGCGGCGCGCAGTTGATGCTCTCGGTGCGCCGCGGCGCGGTGCGCCAGGCTTCAGCGTCGACTGCGAAATGCCAGGGCGCCAGCCGCGCCAGCAGGTTGAACACACCGTTGACCGGGCACAGGTACTTGCACCACACGCGCTTGTTGCGCCCGTACAGCCAGCCGATGGCCATGGCCGCCAGCGTGGAGCCGCCCAGCACGGCCGCCGCCGCCCAAGGGTATTGATAGACGCTGACGAGCTGGCCATACACGGTCGTCAGGGCGAAAGCCACCACCGGCCAGCCGCCCCAGCGCATCCAGCGCGGAATGGCGCCGCCACGCCCGTGCCGGCTGGCCCATTCGGTGAGCGCCCCCTCGGGGCAGAACAGGCCGCACCAGGCGCGCCCGAACAAGGGGATCGACACCAGCACGAAGGGCCACCACAGGCCCCAGAAGGCGAACTGCGCGACGATGGTGAGGTTGTTGAAGACGCTGGCCGTGCGGTCGGGCAGCGGCAGCACGGCCGGAATGGCCAGCAGCGCGACGTAGACCCCGACGATGACCCACTGCAGGCGCCGCACGGCGCGCTGGTGGTCGCGCAGGAAGTCGCCCGCGCGCGCCACCCGGCCGCGCCAGGTGGCCGGTCGCACGAGGGGAGGAACCGGATGAACGATGACCGCCACGGTGATGCTTTCGGAGAATTGCGCGGCGCCTCAGCCCGCGACGTGACGCCCGCCCGCCACGGCGCGCGGCGCCGGCGTGCGCCCGGCACGGCGCAGCAGCCACATGACGACAACCCAATAGGCCAACCAGATCAGCAGCTGCGACAGCGCCGGCGTGGCGCGATAGCCGGCAAAGTCGGCCAGCAGCTTGCCCAGGCCGGCGCCGGTGTCCAACCAAGCGCTGGTGTCCCACACCGGATCCATCAGCGTGGGCAGCGCGCCCAAGGCGATCAGGCGGTCGCAGGCGCCCACCAGCAGGCCGCCGGCCAGGAGCAGCAACAGGATTTCAGTCAGTTGAAAGAAGCGCCGCCAGGTGATGACCTTGCCGCCCAGCTGCAGCAGCCAGAAAGTGGCCAGCGCCGCCACGAAACCGCCCAGCCCGGCCCCCACCGCTGCGCCCACGCCGCCGTGCTGCTGCGAGGACAGTACGCTGCCGTACAAAAACACCACGGTCTCGCTGCCCTCGCGCGCCACCGCCACCATCACCAGCACCAGGAGGCCCCACCAATGGCCGCTTTCGACCTGCTGGGCCGCGCCCGTCTGCAACTCGCGCTTGAGGCCACGCCCATGCCGACGCATCCACACCACCATCTGCACCACCAGTGCGCTGGCGGCCAGCGCCATCACGGCCTGAAACCATTCGGGCCCGTCGCCCGGCAGCCACGTCGCCAGGCCCAGCAGCGCCAACGCCAGTGCGCCCGCCAGCAGCAGGCCGCAGCCCACCCCCGCCCACAGCCAGGGCAGGCCGCGCCGGCCCGCGGGCTCGGTGCGCAGCCAGGCGTAGAGGATGCCGACCACGAGCAACGCTTCGACGCTCTCTCGCCAGACGATGAAGGCAATTTCACCCATGATCTCGTGTTCTTTTACTTTGGCTTGACCACCAGCACGCCCTTGGCCTGCGGGTGAAAGTCGTCAAAAAACGGGTACTCGCCCGGTCGCGACAGCGACAGCACGACAAACGAGGTCACGCCCGGCGCCAGCACCTTCTCGGCACGCAGCGGCAGGCTCTCGAACTCGACCGCCTGCGTGCTCTGGTTGACCAGCACGATCTTGAAGCGACCCGGCTCCACTTCCAGCCGCGGCGGGTCGAACCTGCCATCCGCGGTGAAGGTCAGCGTGTGCGTGGGCAGCTCGGCGCGGGCCGCTGCCATGGGCATCAGGCATGCGGCCAGCACGGCCAGCCAACGCCATGCGGAGCGCATGTCAATATCCGCCCTTCTTGCCCGTTCCGGCATAGACGAACTCGTATTGCACCTCGAAGGGCTTGAACCACGGCGCCACGCCGGTTTCCTTGTCCACGTGGCGGCCGAAGTGATGGCCCGGCGGGGCGATGTTCAGCGTGAGCTTGTACTTGCCGGGCCCTTGCAGCTTGACGTTGTCACCGTAGTGCGGCCCGTCGTTGGCCACCATGGGCATCAGATCGCCCTGCAGGGGCTTGGCTTCGCCCTGCTTTTGCAGCGTGTACTTGATGACCAGGTACGGCGCCCAGGCGCCTTCGGGCAGGCCGTTCTTGTTGTCAGCCGTGGCGTGGATGTCGGCCTCCAGGTGGATGTCCGAGTCCTTGGCCGCGCGCATCATTCCCGGCGGGTCCATCTCGATCGGCTGCAGGTAGACGGCGGCCACTTCGAGGCCATTCATGTCCTTGGGCTTGCCGATGGGGTATTCGGCGGCCAGCGCCGAGGTGGCCAGGGCCGTGCCGACCAGGCCGGCGATCAGGGTTTGCGTGAGGGTCATGAGCGGAACCAATGAGAATGATTATCAAAATCATACTCCTGTGCAGCCCGCATGCAACCCCGATCAGATCAAGGATTTCGCCGGATCCCGCTTGGGCCCTGGCGCACCGCGCGGGTCGCCGGGGGCGGCGCGTTCAGGGCGTCGCGCCGACGATCACGGTCACCATGCGGTCGGGCTGCAACACGCGCTGAAAGGCGGCCCGGATGTCGGCCGCGGTGACGGCGGCCACGTGCTCGTTCCAGTGCTCCAGGTAGTCGAGCGGCAGGCCGTTCCAGGCGATGTTGGCCACGTTGCCCAGCAGCTTGCGGTTGCTGTCCAGGCGCAGGGCAAAGCCGCCGATCAGGTTGTCCTTGGCGGCCTGCAATTCGGCGGCGCTGGGCCCATCGGCCACGAAGCCGGCCAGCACCTGGCGCGCCAGGCGCACGGCCTCGCCCGCCTGGTCGGGGCGGGTTTGCAGGCCGATGGTGAAGGCGCCGGCGTGCCGGCCAGGGTCGAAACTGCTGCTCACGCCATAGGTCAGGCCGCGCTGCTCGCGCAGCTCGCTCATCAGGCGCGAGCTGAAGCCGCCGCCCCCCAGGATGTGGTTGCCCACCAGCAGGGCAAAAAACGCCGGGTCGTCGCGCTTGTAGCCGGGCTGCCCGATCAGCACCTGCGCCTGCGCGGCCTGCATGGGGATGCGGATTTCGCGCCCGGCGGCGAGGGGCGCGACCTCGGGCACCGGCGGCAGCGCGGCGCAGGCGCCCGGCTGCGGCAGGCGCGCCAGCAACTGCGCCACCAGCGCATCGGCCTGGGCGCGGGTGACGGCGCCCACCAGGCTGACCCGGGCGCGGCACGGCTGGATGTGTGTGGCGTAGAACGCCTTCATGTCGGCGATCTGGATGCGCGCCAGCGACTCGGGCGTGGTCTCGTAGCCATAGGGGTGATCGCCATACACCGCCTTGGCAAAGGCCAGCGCCGCCACCGTGCCGGGGCGGGTGCGCGACTCGGCGATGGCGGCCGACAGGCGCTGGCGCTCGCGCTGCCACACGGCCTCGGGCCAAGCCGGCTCGCCCAGCTCACGCGCGGCCAGTGCCACGGCCTGCGGCAGCAGCGCCGGGTCGGTCAGGGTGCGCAGGCCAAAGCCCATGCGGTCCATGCCGGCGCTGGCGCCAAAGCTGGCACCCAGGTCGGCCCAGGCCTCGCCCAGCTGGTTTTCGTCCAGCGCCGGCAGGCCGCCGGACGCGGCCACGCCCTTGCCGGCCATCAGCGCGGTCACGTCGGCCAGGCCGGCCTGCGTGGCCGGGTCGCGCCGGCTGCCGGCGTCGAAGTCGATCTGCACGTCCAGCATGGGGATGCTGGGGCTTTCGACCAGCCACACCTGCGCGCCGCTGGGCTGGATCCAGTGCTGGATGGGGATGGCGGCGCGCGCCGCGTCCATGCCAAACCAAAGAACAAAAAGGGCCACAGCGCAAGCCAGAAAAGCGCGGGCAGCTATTGATTTGATAGTCATGATTGCCATGGCCTCACCGGATCGCGTCGGAGGGCGCGGCCTGGTCGCCGCGTTTGACCGCCCCCGGCTGCGGCACCAGCGTGCCCACGGTCAGTTGCTCGTCGCCAAAATACTTGCCGGCCACCGCCTGCACCTGCGCGGGCGTGACCTGGCGCAGCCGCTCGATCAGGCGCTCGCTGGCGTCGGGCGGCAGACCCTGGGCCCACATGCTGCCCAGCTCCTGCGCCTGGCCCATCACCGAATCGCGCTTGTACACCTCGCTGGCCACCCACTGGGTCTTCACGCGGTGCAGCTCGGCCTCGCTCACGCCCTCCGCGGCCACGCGCGCGACCTGGGCGCGCAAGGCGGCCTCCAGTTGCGCGGCGGTCTTGCCCTGCGCCGGCACGCCGCTCAGGGTGAAAAGCTGCGGGCCGCGCCCGATCAGCCCGTTGCCGGCACCGGCCGAATCGGCCACGCGATCGGGCCCTTGCGTGAGGGCCCGGTCCAGCCGCGCACCGCTGTAGCCGTCCAGCACGGCGGCCAGCATGGTCAGGGCCAGTGCGTCGCCGTTGTCGGGCGTGGACGCCAGGCCGTCCAGGCGCGGCACCTTGAAGGCCAGGGACACCACGGCCTGCTCGGCCACGGCCTTGACCTGCACGCGCCGCTCGCCGGGCTGCGGCGGCTCGGGCTGCGGCTTGCGCACGGGCACCGGCCGCGCGGCGATGGTGCCGTAGGTTTTCTGCGCCAGCGCCAGCACGGCCACCGGGTCCACGTCGCCCACCACCACCACCGCGGCGTTGGCGGGCACGTACCAGCGCTTGTAGAAGGCGCGCGCATCGCCCGCGGTGAGCGACATCAGGTCGCCCATCCAGCCCACCACCGGGCGGCGGTAGGGCGATGCCGTGAAAGTGACCGCCATCTGCTGCTCCATCAGGCGCGCGCGGGGGTTGTCGTCGGTGCGCATGCGGCGCTCTTCCTTGACCACCTCCAGCTCCTTGGCGAACTCGGCGTCGCTGTAGCGGTTGTGGGCAAAGCGGTCGGCCTCCAGCGCCATCACGTCGGCCAGCTTGCCAGCGGGCACCTGCTGGTAGTAGCCGGTGTAGTCGCGCGTGGTGAAGGCGTTCTCGCGCCCGCCCAACTGCGCCACGCGGCGCGAGAACTCGCCCGGCGCCAGCGTGTCGGTACCCTTGAACATCAGGTGCTCCTGCATGTGGGCCACGCCGGTGGTGCCGTTTTCCTCGTCCAGCGAGCCCACGCGCACCCACAGCATCTGCACGGCGGTGGGCGCGCGCCGGTCGGGCTTGACGATCAGCGTCAGGCCGTTGTCCAGCTGGTACTGCTGCACCGCCGCGTCGGCTGCGGCATGGGCCGGCGGCAGCGCCAGCACCAGCGCGCAGGCCAGGGCGGCGCGCGTTCTCGTCAGGAAAGTCATGGCATGCATGAGTCGGTTGGGCCGGCAAATGTTCCGGGCCGCCCAGTGTGCCCGATGTCCGCCACGCGGCGGCGCATAATGACGAATTCTGATAAAAAGTGCCCGCAGCGCACGTCCAACAAGCGCAAATAGCTATTTTATCAATAGCAATCGCTGTTTCATCAACACCACCCCTGTCGCCGCGCCATGACCTCGACCCCCGCCCCCCTTGCCCCGTCCACTCCCGCCGAGCCGCGTCTCACCAGCCTATCGCACGGCGGCGGCTGCGGCTGCAAGATCGCGCCCGGCGTGCTCTCCAGCATCCTGCGCGGCACCACCGCCATGCCGCTGCCGCCCGAGCTGCTGGTGGGCATCGAAACCGCCGACGACGCCGCCGTCTACCGCCTGAACGACCAGCAAGCCCTGGTGGCGACCACCGACTTCTTCATGCCCATCGTCGATGACCCGTTCGACTTCGGCCGCATCGCCGCCGCCAATGCGCTGTCCGACGTATACGCCATGGGCGGCACGCCCATCATGGCGCTGGCGCTGGTGGGCATGCCCATCAACGTGCTGTCGCTGGCCACCATCGGCAAGATCCTGGAAGGCGGCGCCCACGTGTGCCGCCAGGCGGGCATCCCGATCGCGGGCGGGCACACCATCGACTCGGTCGAGCCCATCTACGGCCTGGTCGCGCTCGGCCTGGTGCACCCGGATCGCGTCAAGAAAAACAGCGCTGCCCAGGTGGGTGACGTGCTGGTGCTGGGCAAGCCGCTGGGTGTGGGCGTGTATTCGGCCGCGCTGAAAAAGGGCGAGCTGAACGCCGAGGGCTACGCGCAGATGATCGCCAGCACCACGCGCCTGAACACCGCCGGCCCCGATCTGGCGCAACTGCCCGGCGTGCACGCCATCACCGACGTCACCGGCTTCGCCCTGGCCGGCCATGCGCTGGAGCTGGCGCGCGGCGCCGGCGTCACGGTGCAGATCGACTGGCCCGCCGTGCCCCTGCTGCCCGGCGTGCGCGAACTGGCCGCGCGCGGCATCGTCACCGGCGCCAGCGGGCGCAACTGGGCAGCGTATGGCGACGAAGTGCAGTTGCCCCCCGGCTTTGCCGACACCGAGCGCGCCCTTTTGACCGACCCGCAGACCAGTGGAGGACTTTTGGTGGCTTGCGCGCCGGATACGGTGGATGCGGTGCTGGCGACCTTCCAGCGCCATGGATTTGAGCGAGCGGCGTCGGTGGGGCGTGTCGAGGCGCGGGGCAAGGAGCCGCTGGATGTCACAAACTGAGATGGGGTACTGTCTACCCAAACGCGCCGACAGCCTCCCGCAGCCGTTTGCGAGCACGCGCCAAACTCGGTGATCTCTCAGCAGCACGTCGAGGATCCCATTCGGAGCTCACCCACAATGCAAGGCGAGCGTTGTACCCCAACCCTTGCACCAGTTGCCCACCCGCCATCCGGGTCAAGTCATCCCTGACACTCCTGGACGCGCTCTTCGCCAGTTGCAGAAGTGCTTGCTTCGGGTCTGGCAAAGCATCTGGCGCGGATGGCACAGTGCCTTTGGAACCCACCAATGCACGTACGGCCAACTCATCGGCGAGCACCCAGGACTCGACTTCGCGGACGGCCACACGCAGGAGCAGCCGGTCAGGCACGACCCGCGCGGCAAACCACTGTCGTCGCAGCTCCGCAGCGCATTCAACCTTATCCAAATCCGTCAGCACCAGCATGACACGGTGCTGTGCCATCTGGCTCCAACTGTCCATCTTCGAGCGCAAATAGCCAGAACCGCCTTTACGCAGGACGTGCGTCACCTCATGTGGCCCCGGAAGTTCTGCGATCAATCGCAAGGCAAGGGCTTCGCTCAATTGATCTTCTGTGGCAATGGCAATCGGCGTCATTCCCATAGCCCCAATTGCGTCACCGCAGTGGGTCGGGTTTTGGGCAGAACCACTTCGGCCACGCTCAACCCCGCACGCAAGGCCTGCCGTTCATCCGCATTGACCACCCTGCCTGTGGTGCCTTGATTGCCTGTCTCCAGCAGCACGACGCTGCGCTCATCAATACCGGGGTTGCTCAACAGCGCCTCGCTGTGCGTCGTCAGAAGCACTTGACGCTTGTATTTTTGTCCGCGTTGCAGCCGCTCAATGATGAGCGGGATCTGAGCAACGATGGCGTCATTGAGAGAAATCTCCGGCTCTTCCAGCAAAAGCATGGAATTTCCGCCCTCCAGCAACATCCACAACAGCCCAAACAGACGAAGCGTGCCATCGGAAAAATGCTCCTCCGACTGCCAACCCGCTTGCGGACGGTGATGCTGGTAGCGTGCCTGAAGGTGTGGGTGACCCATGTCGTCTTTTTCAAAGCGCAGCTCGGCGAACTGCGGAACTGCCAGGGTCAACGCAGTGCCGATTTTTCTCAGCCGCGCATTTCGAGTCTTTTCGGTGGTTTGCGCGAGCCGTTCCAGGAACCCCTGACCAAACGGGTCATCCGTCAAGCGGTTGCCTCCTATCCTTTCGCCAAACCGCAGCAATTGCGGTACCAAGTGCAAGTAAGTGATGTCGCTCAAAAACTCAGCCAACTCGCGAAAACCCTGATTGGTTTGAATTTGCTCCAGATAGGTCTGGGTCAAAAGCAGTGTGTCTTTCTTGTCGGTGTCATTGGGCCGATCCAGAATCAGTTCACCATCGCACCACACCTGCTCGCGCGACACCAGCAGCCGCTGAGCGCCTTTTCCTTCAGATCTGAAGGCCAACACATAGCGCCATGAAGGCACCTCCTGATCCAACTCACGGCTGAGCTCAATGTCGATTTCCACTTCCGGATCGCGCCGCGCATGCAGGCACCGCACCTTGGAAATTCCACCCCGATCCACGATGGCTGCTTGCAAGCCACCGCCCTGCCTCTTGCTCACATCACGCAAAAACCGCAAGGCATCCAGCAGGTTCGACTTGCCAGACGCATTCGGCCCTAGCACATAGGTGACATGCCGCAACGGCACATCCAAAACCTGGAAATTGCGCCAGTTTTTCAGACGGATATGGCTAAGCAGCATGGCTCAAATCCTCATTCAGTTCGAAGGTACAGAGTTTATGGGTCACCCTGGCCATCACCAGACGGCCCTGCGCACAAGGACTCGCGGCCAAGTGCAGATTCCAACCGGCGCACTCGACGGCCGGGTTGAGAAACCGGTCGCAGGTGTCGGATTTGCCGAGGGCGCATTTGTCCACGTCCACCCGATTCTGCCGCCTGCGGCGTGCGCTTCCCTAAGGAAACGCTGATTTATTCGGGCCAACCCCGATGGTCGATTGCTGCGTTTGCTACTAAACTCGGAGCATGAAACAAGTCAGCTTTGCCAGCTTGGAGTATGCAGGCAAGAAGCGCGTGACGCGCCGCGAGAAGTTCTTGGGCCAGATGCAGAAGGTGGTGCCCTGGCAGCGCCTGCTGGCCCTCATTGAGCCGCACTACCCCAGCAGTGGCCGCGTTGGCCGCCCGCCCATCGGCCTTGAGCGCATGCTGCGCATGTACTTCGTGCAGCAGTGGTACGCGCTCAGCGATGAGGCGCTGGAAGATGCGCTGTACGACAGCTGCGCCATGCGCGAGTTTGTGGGTATCGACTTGGCGCGCGAGAGCGCACCCGATGCCACCACGCTGCTCAAGTTCCGCCGCCTGCTCGAGCAGCGCGAGCTGGGCAAGGCGATCTTCGAGCAGATCAACCAGCACCTGAGCGAGCAAGGCCTGCTCATGCGTGAGGGAACGATGATTGACGCCACCATCATCGCCGCACCGAGTTCCACCAAGAACAAGGATGGCCAGCGCGATCCCGAGATGCACCAGACCAAGAAGGGCAATCAGTGGCACTTCGGGTTGAAGGCGCATATCGGGGCCGACTCTGACTCGGGTGCAGTGCACAGCATCCATGTCACCGCAGCCAACGAGTCGGACGTGGCCAACGCTCACCACCTGCTGCACGGTCAGGAAAGCGATGTACACGCCGATGCAGGCTTCACGGGCGTTGAAAAGCGCGAGGAGGTCAAAGCGGCGCAAGATGAGGGACGCATCAAAGCGGACGTCAACTGGCACGTCGCGGAGCGCCGTCACAAGATCAAGGCCATGCCCGAGGGCTTGACCAAGCAGTTGAAGCAGGCGCTGGAGCGGGTGAAGGCGCAGATTCGCGCGCGCATCGAGCATCCGTTTCACGTGGTCAAGAACCTCTTTGGCCACAAGAAGCTGCGCTATCGTGGCTTGGCCAAGAACGCGAGCCAACTGAACGTGATGTTCGCGTTGGCCAACCTGGTGTTGCTCAAGATGCCGCTATTGCAGTTGCAAGGCACAGGTGCGCCTTGAAAGCGCAAACGGGGCTTCAAAGAGGCCGAAAAGGCAAAAACAAGGCTTGAAAACAGCCCGAGTCGCAAACCGCAAGCCGCATCATGAAACGAAGGATGCAAATTCTGATGGCCGAGCTTTCGGCGGCCATTGTTCAGTGGTTCCCTAAAATCGGGCTCCATGTTCAGCTTTCTCCGCCGCAAAAAGACCGCCGATACGGCGCCGACGCCCACGCCCGATGCCGATGGGTTCTTGCCCACCGAGCCGCTTGGGCCTGCCGTACCCCGGCCTGGGGCACAAGCCGACACGCCGGCAGCCTTGGCGCCGACAGAGCCCGACAATACTATTGAAACAATAGCTGCCAGCGCTTTCTCAACGGGCGACAAATCCAATTTTTTCGAACAGGCGCCACCACAGGCCGAACCCATCGCCTCCCCCTCCCGCACTGGCTGGCTCGACCGACTGAAAAGCGGCCTGAAGAAAACCGGCAGCAGCATCACCACGGTGTTCACCGGCGCGCAGATCGACGATGCGCTGTATGAAGAACTGGAAACCGCCCTGCTGCTGGCCGACACCGGCGTGCCCGCCACCGAGCAGTTGCTGGCCGACCTGCGCCGCCGCGTGAAGGAGACCAAGGCCACTGAACCGGCCCAGGTCAAGGTGCTGCTGCAGGACGCGATCGCCGAGCTGCTCGCCCCGCTCGAAAAAACGCTGGTGGTGGGCGAGTACCACCCCACCGTCATCATGGTGGCCGGCGTCAACGGCGCCGGCAAGACCACCAGCATCGGCAAGCTGACCAAGCACCTGGCCGACGCCGGCGCCAGCGTGCTGCTGGCGGCGGCCGATACCTTTCGCGCCGCCGCGCGCGAGCAGCTGGCGGTGTGGGCCGACCGCAACCGCGTGGAGATCATCAGCCAGGAAGGGGCCGACCCCTCGGCCGTCAGCTTTGACGCCGTGGGCGCCGGGCGCGCGCGCGGCCTGGACGTGGTGCTGGTGGACACCGCCGGGCGCCTGCCCACGCAAAAGCACCTGATGGAAGAGCTGGCCAAGATCCGCCGCGTGGTGACCAAGGCCGACGTGACCGCCCCGCACGAGGTGCTGCTGGTGATCGACGGCAACACCGGCCAGAACGCGCTGGCGCAGGTGCGCGCCTTCGACGAGGTGCTGGGCCTGACGGGCCTGATCGTGACCAAGCTGGACGGCACGGCCAAGGGCGGCGTGCTGTGCGCCATCGCGCGGGAATACGCCGCGCGCGGCAAGCCACTGCCGGTGTACTTCATCGGCGTGGGCGAAAAGCTGGAAGACTTGCAGACCTTCAAGGCGCGCGAGTTTGCCCAGGCACTGGTCGGTTGAGCCGCCGGGCGACCGCCCCCGGCTGCAACGGTTTGCAACGCCGGGCGCCGTTCATGGTGGCTTGACACGCAGTCGATAAACTCGGGCCATGAATCCACCCCGCAAACACCTGGTGTTGCTGGGCGCTGGGCGCGCGCATCTGCAGGTGCTGCGCGGCCTGGCCCGGCAGGCCGGCGGCGACACGAGCGTGACCCTGGTGGCGCCCCATCCCTACTACATCGACGCGGCGATGGTGCCGGGCTACGTGGCCGGCCATTACACGCTGGACGACATCCGCATCCCGCTGGACGCGCTGGTCGAAGCCAGCGGCGCCCAGTTCGTCCCGGCGCACGTGCTGTCGCTGGACCCGGCCGCGCGGCGCGTGCAGCTGTCCACCGGCGACGCCCTGCCCTACGACGTGCTGTCCATCGACGTCGAGCCCGCGCCCGACCGCGACGCCATCGAAGCGCAGATGCCCGGCGCGCGCCGCAACGCGCTGTTCACCCTGCCGCTGCAAGGCTTCGTGCAACTGTGGCCGCAGCTGCAGGCGCTGGCACAGCAGCGGCCCCTGCACGTGGTGGTGATGGCCGACCACCTGCCCGGCGTCGAGCTGACCCTGGCCGCCGCGCACGCCCTGGCCGCCCCGCACGGCAGCCGCGTCACGCTGGTGGCCGGTGACGCGCCGCTGCTGGCCGATCACCCCGCCGCCCTGCAGCGGCGCCTGCTGGCGCGCCTGAAGGCCCTCGACGTCACCGTGCTGCAAGACCGCTGCGTCGGCATCGACGAAGGCAGCGTGCTGCTGGCCAGCGGCGCCAGCCTGCAATGCGACGCGCCCCTGCTGGCATACCACGCGGCCGCGCCGGCCTGGCTGTCGCAGGCCGGCCTGCAAACCACCGAGGGCGGGGTGCCGCAACTCAACGAGCGTCTGCAAAGCGACAGCCACCGCCAGATCTTCGTCGTGCCGCCCGGCGCACCGGTCGAAGTCGGCCCGGTGCTGGAGGCCAACCTGCGCACCGCACTGAATGGCGGCGCCTTCCGCAAGGCGCCGCTGGGCGCCGCGCGCCTGCACGTGGTGGGCGCCGGCCTTGGACACGCCATCGCGGTGTGGGGCCCGCTCGGCCTCGAAGGCCGCGAGGTCTGGCACTGGAAAGACCGACGCGACCGCAAGCAACTGGCGGCACTGTTCGCGTTGTAGTCCGGCGCATGCCCTCCGGCGGTCAGGCGGATCGCCGGGCGCTGCGCCCACGCTCCTGTCTGCGCATTTGCTGGGAAACCCCTAGCCGGCAGGTGTCACACACGCACTATACTGCGCGTCAATACGCACTTTAATTCATGTTTTCACCCCGGTTTTTCCCTCGATCCCGAGCAATTGCGGGAAAGCCAAGGGCCACAAACCCGGGTCGATGAACCACAATGCGGCGCTGTTTGACCCCCATCAACCGAGGAGACATCCGATGCAATCCACCCCCTCTGTCCGCAGCCCCAGCCGCCGTTTGGTGCTTTCGCGCAGCGCTGCCCTGGTGGGCGCCGGCACCGCCAGCCTGCTGCTGCCGCAGATCGCGCGCGCGCAATCGGGCAAGGTGCGTGTGGGCTTCATGCTGCCCTACACCGGCACCTACGCGCAGCTGGGCGTGGCCATTGAAAACGGCGTGCGCATGGCGATTGCCGAAAAGGGTGGCAAGCTGGGCGGGCGCGAGATCGAGTGGTTCAAGGTCGATGACGAGTCCGAGCCGTCCAAGGGCGTCGAGAACGCCAGCAAGCTGGTGCAGCGCGACAAGGTGGACGTGCTGATCGGCACCGTGCACTCAGGCGTGCAGATGGGCATCCACAAGGTGGCGCGCGAATCGGGCGTGCTCAACATCATTCCCAACGCGGGCGTGCTGCCCGTCACGCGCGCGCTGTGCGCGCCCAACGTGTTCCGCGCCAGCTTCACCAACAGCCAGCCCACGCTGGCGCTGGGCAAGCCCATGATGGAGCGCGGCCTGAAGAAGGCGGTATGGATCACCTGGAAGTACGCCGCCGGCGACGACGCGCTGGAGGGCTTCAAGGAAAGCTACACCAAGGCCGGCGGCACCATCGTCAAGGAACTGGCCGTGCCCTTCCCCAACGTCGAGTTCCAGGCGCTGCTGACCGAGATCGCCGCGCTCAAGCCCGATGCGGTGGCGTGCTTCTTTGCCGGCGGCGGCGCCGCCAAGTTCATGAAGGACTACGCCGCCGCGGGCCTGCACGACAAGATTCCGCTGTGGGGCTCGGGCTTTTTGACCGAAGGTACGCTGGAGGCCGCCGGCGCCGCGGCCGAGGGCGTGATGAGCACCCTGCACTACGCCGACTCGCTGGACACGCCGCGCAACAAGCAGTTCCGCAGCGCCTACGCGCAGCAGTTCAAGATGCAGCCCGACGTCTACGCCGTGCAGGGCTACGACTCGGGCCAGTTGCTGGTGGCGGGCGCCGCCGCGGTCAAGGGCGACCTGGCCAGCAAGGCGGCGCTGTACAAGGCCATCGAATCCACCGTGGTCGACAGCCCGCGCGGCAAGTGGACGATGAGCAAGGCGCACAACCCGATCCAGGACATCTACCTGCGCAAGGTCGAAAAGGGCGACAACGTGGTGGTCGGCGTGGCCGCCAAGGCGCTGGCCGATTCGGGCGCGGGCTGCAAGCTGACGTAACCCCCTGAGGCGCTGACGCGCCTTCCCCCTTGGAAAGGGGGACAACGCCAGTGGCCGGGCCAAGCCCGCTCCACGGCGTTTGCTGGCATGGCCTGCTCCGCGGCCTCTTGCCTCGTTGATTTCAGGGCCTTGTGCCCTGCACAAGCCCTTTCTATTTCACGCCGTGGACCTTGCCAACTTCCTGATCCAGCTGCTCAACAGCGTGCAGTACGGCCTGCTGCTGTTCATGCTGGCCGCGGGCCTGACGCTGATCTTCGGCATCATGGGCGTGGTCAACCTGGCGCACGGCAGCTTCTACATGCTGGGGGCCTATCTGGCGTATGCGCTGTCGGCGCAGCTGGGCAGCTTCACCGCCGCCATCGTGGTGGGCACGGGGCTGTCGGTGGTGTTCGGCCTGGTGCTCGAACGCCTGCTGTTTCGCCATTTCTACCAGCGCGAGCACCTCGACCAGGTGCTGCTGACCTTCGGGCTGATCTACATCTTCGAGGAGTCGCGCTCGCTGCTGTGGGGCGACGACGTGCACGGCGTGCCGGTGCCGCCGCTGCTGACCGGCTCGTTGCCGCTGACCGACACGCTGTCCTACCCGGTGTACCGCCTGTTCATGATGGCGATCTGCGTGGCGCTGGCCGTCGGCCTGTACCTGCTGATCGGCAAGACCCGGCTGGGCATGAAGATTCGCGCCGGCGCCTTCAACCGCGACATGACCGAGTCGCTGGGCATCAACATCAAGCTGATCCACGCCCTGGTGTTCGCCATCGGCGTGGCGCTGGCCACCGTGGCGGGCATGATCGCCGCGCCGGTCTCCAGCGTCTATCCCAACATGGGCTCGTCGGTGCTGATCATGTGCTTCGTGGTGGTCACCATCGGCGGCATCGGCTCGGTGCGCGGCGCGCTCATCGCCGCCCTGCTGGTGGGCCTGGTGGACACCTTCGGCAAGGTGCTGCTGCCGCAGGTCTCCAGCATGGGCGTGTACATGTTGATGGCGGCCGTGCTGCTGTGGAAGCCCGAGGGCCTGTTCAAGTCATGACGGCCCACGCAAGCCCCCTCGAAGCCCTGCCCACCGGCCTGAAGGCCGCCCTGGCCGTGGGCCTGGCCGCGCTGTCGCTGTTTCCCTTCGTCGGCAGCGACTTCTACCAGCAGATGGTCGTGCGCATGATGATCCTGGCGATCTTCGCCATGAGCCTGGATTTGCTGCAGGGCGTCACCGGCCTGGTGTCGCTGGGCCACGCGGCCTACTTCGGCATTGCCGGCTACGCGCTGGCCTTCGTCACGCCGCCGGGCGAGCCCGTCAGCCTGTGGTGGACACTGCCGGCCGCCATGGGGCTGGCGGGTGCAGCGGCGCTGGTGATCGGCTTTTTCGTGGTCCGCACGCGCGGCATCTACTTCATCATGGTCACGCTGGCCTTCGCGCAGATGGTGTTTTACCTGGTGTTCGACAACAAGGCGCTGGGCGGCTCGGACGGCCTGTACATCAATTTTCGGCCCGACGCCGGCGTCTTCGACCTGGAGAACAAGCGCGTCTTCTACTACTTTACCCTGGTCTGCATGCTGGGGGTGTTCGTCTTTTTGCGCCGCCTGCTGTGGAGCCCCTTCGGGCGCGCGCTGGCGGGCATCCGCGTCAACGAGCACCGCATGCGCGCCGTGGGCTACGGCAGCTTTGGCTACAAGCTGGCGGCCTTCACCCTGGCCGGCGCGCTGGCCGGGCTGGCGGGCTACCTGTGGGGTGCGCAAAGCGGCTTCGTCAACCCCGAGCTGATGGGTTTTCACCAGAGCGCGCACGTCATCATGATGGTGATCCTGGGCGGCATGGGCAACTTTGCCGGCGCCATCGTCGGCGCCTTCGCCTTCGAGATCATGCTGGACGTGTTCAAGGACCTGCCGGCCATCGGCGGCTTCGAGACCGGCAAGCACTGGCAGCTGTGGATGGGCCTGTTCATCGTGGCGGTGATCTGCTTTGCGCCGCGCGGCCTGCTGGGCCTCGCGCAGCGCCTGGGCGCGCGGCCGGGAGCGCCCGATGCCTGAAGCCCTGCTGCGCGCACGCGAGCTGACCAAGACCTTCGGCGGGCTGGCCGCCGTCAACAAGGTGTCGCTGGAGCTGTGGCAAGACCGCATCCACGTCGTCATCGGCCCCAACGGCGCCGGCAAGTCCACGCTGACCAACCTGCTGTCGGGTGACCTGCCACCCAGCTCTGGACGCATCGAGCTGGCCGGCCAGGACATCACGCGCGCCGCGCCCGAGCAGATCTCGCGCCAGGGGCTGGGCCGCAGCTACCAGAAGACCAACATCTTCCCCAGCTTCAGCGTGTGGGAAAACATCCGCCTGGCCGCGCAGTCGCGCGCCGCGCAGCAGCCCTGGAACCCGCTGCGCTGGCTGGCCAGCGCGCAGGCCGACCCGGCCGTCAACGAACGCGCCGAAGCCGCGCTGGAGCTGGCGGGCCTGGCCGGGCGGCGCCAGACCATCGCCGGCGCCGCCAGCCACGGCGAGCAGCGCCAGCTGGAAGTGGCCATGACCCTGGCCACCGAGCCGCGCGTGCTGCTGCTGGACGAACCGCTGGCCGGCATGGGCACGGCCGAGGCCGAGCGCATGGTCGAGCTGCTGCTGCGCATCAAGCCGCGCCACGCCATGATGGTGGTCGAGCACGACATCGACGCCATATTCACCCTGGCCGATCACCTGACGGTGATGGTCAACGGCACGGTGATCGCCAGCGGCGAGCCGGCCGCCATCCGCGCCGACCGGGGCGTGCAGGCCGCTTATCTCGGCGAGGACGTTTGACCCATGGCCACCCAAGCCAACGCCAACCTCCCCGACGATCCCAACGACCCGCTGGCGCCGCGCCCGCGTGCCGACGACGTGCCGGCACAACCCGGCGCGGATGGTGATTTGCTGATCCACGCCATCGGCCTGCACAGCTACTACGGCGCCAGCCACATCCTGCGCGGCATCGACTTTGCCGTGCGCCGCGGCGAGACGGTGGGCCTGATGGGCCGCAACGGCATGGGCAAGAGCACGCTGCTGAAATCCATCATGGGCCTGGTCAAACCGCGCGCCGGCGGCGTGCTGGTGATGGGCCGGCCCATGACCGGGCGCGCACCCTACGAGGTGGCGCAACTGGGCGTGGCCTACGTGCCCGAGGGGCGCGGCATCTTCGGCAACCTCTCGGTCACCGAGAATTTGAAGATGGCCGCCCGCGCCGGCACGCGCGGCCAGCGCGACTGGACGTATGAGCGCGTGCTGCAAACCTTTCCGCGCCTGGCCGAGCGCCTGCAGCACGGCGGCCAGCAGCTGTCGGGCGGCGAGCAGCAGATGCTGACCATCGGCCGCGCGCTGATGACCAACCCCGACGTGCTGATCCTGGACGAGGCCACCGAAGGCCTGGCGCCGCTCGTCGCGCGCGAGATCTGGCGCATCTGCGCGCTGATCCGCGAAAGCGGCATCTCCAGCATCATCGTCGACAAGAACTGGCGCCACGTCACCGAAATCGCCGACCGCAACGTGATCCTGGTCAAGGGCGCGGTGGCACTCGAGGCCACGTCCGACGCCATTCGCGCCCAGCCCGACCTGCTGACGCGCCACCTCGGCGTGTAGCCGGGCAGACACCCAGCCCTGCTACGATTCCTGCACTGGCGCCGCCCAAGCGATGGGGGGCGTGTCCTTGCAGTCCTTTGCCCCCCCACCTTTTCCGTGGCACTCTGGCGCCTGAATCCTTCCAGAACCCACCATCCGGCCATGGAGGTGGGCGCGCTGCGCCGCCGGGCGCCCAACATCTGGGACGCGCTGGCCTTCGGCCTGTTGATCAGCACGCTGATTCTGATCGCGCAAACGGCGCGCGAGACCTCGGCGCCGCTGACGGCCCTGCAGCAGCACCCGATTTCGCTGGACGCCGCCGCCCTGCCCGACTACGCCCTGCGCACCACCATGCGCATGCTGGCGGCCATGGCGGCCTCGCTGGTGTTCACCCTGGCCTATGGCGCACTGGCGGCCAAGAGCCGGCGCGCCGAGATGGTGCTGGTGCCGCTCCTGGACATCCTGCAATCGGTGCCCATTCTGGGGTTCTTGTCCTTCACCGTGGTGGGCTTCATGGCCCTGTTTCCGGGCAATGTCATGGGGGTGGAGCTGGCGGCCATCTTTGCCATCTTCACCAGCCAGGCCTGGAACATGACCTTCAGCTTCTACCAGTCGCTGAAAACCGTTCCACCCAACCTGGACGAAGTCGCGCGCAGCTTTCACCTGTCGTCCTGGCAGCGCTTCTGGCGGCTGGAGGTGCCGTTTTCAATGCCCGGGCTGGTGTGGAACGCCATGATGTCGATGTCGGGCGGCTGGTTTTTCGTGGTCGCCTCCGAAGCCATCTCGGTGGGCCACACCACGATCGCCTTGCCGGGCATCGGCTCCTACGTGGCGCTGGCCATCGAGCAGCGCGACCTGGGCGCCATCGGCCTGGCGGTGGGCGCCATGCTGGCCGTGATCCTGCTGTACGACCAGTTGCTGTTTCGCCCGCTGGTGGCCTGGAGCGACAAGTTCCGCGTCGAGCTGTCGGCCGGCGATCCGCCGCCGCGCTCGTGGCTGCTGGTGGCCGCGCACCGCACGCGCATCGCCAGCCGCCTGCTGGCCCCCGCGGCGGCAGCCGTGGCCCGCCTGTCCACGCAGCGCCTGCAGATCGGCAAGGGCTCACCGCCGCCCGCCCGCGATGCCAAAGGCAGCCCCGGCGCCGACCGGCTGTGGCGCGCGGCCGTGTTCGTCGGCGTCCTCGCCGCGGCCGGCTACATCGGGGCGTATCTGGCCGCCGGCGTCTCGCTCGACGAGGTGGCGCGGGCGCTGGGCCTGGGCTTGATCACCCTGCTGCGCGTGGCCGTGCTGATGGCGCTGGCCACCGTGGTGTGGGTGCCCATTGGCGTGTGGATCGGGCTGCGCCCGCGCGTGGCCCGCGTGGTGCAGCCGCTGGCGCAGTTTCTGGCGGCGTTCCCGGCCAACCTGGTGTTTCCGTTCGCGGTGGTGGCCATCGTGCGCTGGCATCTGGCGCCCGACGTGTGGCTGTCGCCGCTGATGGTGCTGGGCACGCAGTGGTACATCCTGTTCAATGTAATCGCCGGCGCCAGCGCCTTCCCCAATGACCTGAAGGAAGCCGCCGCCAGCTTTCACATCCGCGGCTGGCGCTGGTGGCGCCAGGTCATTTTGCCGGGCATCTTTCCGTACTACGTCACGGGCGCCATCACCGCCAGCGGCGGCTCCTGGAACGCCTCCATCGTGGCCGAGGTGGCCAGCTGGGGCGACACCACCTTGCACGCACACGGTCTGGGCGCCTACATCGCCGACGCCACCAGCGCGGGCGACGACCACCGTGTGGTGCTGGGCGTGGTGATCATGTCGGCCCTGGTCATCGCCTTCAACCGCGTGCTGTGGCGCCCGCTGTACGACCTCGCTACGCGACGGTTGCGGCTTGATTGAAATGTCTCACCCCCAGTCTCCACACGCTTCGCGTTGTTGCGCCTTCCCCCGTCCGGGGGCATCGCCAGTGACCGGGGGAACCCCGGCCACGGCGATCGCTGGCATGGCCTGCTCCGCGGCCCTCGGGCACTTTGAGGTTTATCGTCTGCCGGCGCAATCACGCGCCAGCGTTGACTGAAAGACGCAGACACCATGGACAGCACGCAAGAGCCCTTGACCCAGAGAGCTGATACGAACGCTCTGGTGCAGATCGAGGGCGTACGCCAGATTTATCACAAAAGCGACAACGCCGACCTGGTGGTGCTGGACGACGTTTCGCTCACCGTGCGCGAGGGCGAAATCGTCGGTTTGCTCGGCCGCTCGGGCTCGGGCAAATCCACGCTGCTGCGCATCATCTCGGGCCTGCTGGTGCCCACCGCCGGCCAGGTGCGCTGGCGCGGCGCGCCGGTGCTGGGGCCGTGCGAGGGCATCGCCATGGTGTTCCAGAGCTTCGCGCTCTTCCCCTGGCTCACGGTGCTGCAAAACGTGCTGCTGGGGCTGGAGGCGCTGGGTGTGCCGGCCGCCGAGGCGCGCCACCGCGCGCTGGAGGCGATCGACCTGATCGGCCTGGACGGTTTCGAGAGCGCCTATCCCAAGGAACTGTCGGGCGGCATGCGCCAGCGCGTGGGCTTTGCGCGCGCGCTGGTGGTGCACCCGCACCTGCTGCTGATGGACGAGCCGTTCTCGGCGCTGGACGTGCTGACCGCCGAGACCCTGCGCACCGACATCATCGCGTTGTGGAGCGAAGGGCGCCTGCCGATCCAGTCGATCCTGATCGTCACCCACAACATCGAAGAGGCGGTGCTGATGTGCGACCGCGTCCTGATCTTCGCCTCCAACCCCGGGCGCGTGGCGCGCGAGATCCGGGTCGATCTGCCGCACCCGCGCAACCGGCTGGACCCGGCCTTTCGCGAGCTGGTGGACGACATCTACGGCCTGATGACCCAGCGCGACGCCGCGCGGGCGCAGGACAGGCGCGGCATCGATGCCATCCCGGGCACGGGCATCGGCCTGGCGCTGCCCAAGGTGTCCACCAACCGCCTGTCGGGCCTGATCGAGCTGCTGGCCGCGCCACCCTACCACGGCAAGGCCGACCTGCCCGACGTGGCCGCGGCGCTGCAAATGGAGGCCGACGAGCTGTTCCCCGCCGTCGAGACGCTGCAACTGCTGCGCCTGGCCGAGATGGCCGAAGGCGACGTGCAGTTGACCGACGCCGGCCGCCGCTTTGCCGACCAGGGCGTGGACGCGCGCAAGCGCCTGTTTCGCGAGCACCTGCTGGCCTACGTGCCGCTGGCGGCGCTGATCCGCAGCGTGCTGGACGAGCGCGCCAGCCACCGCGCGCCCTTCGTGCGCTTTTCCGAACAGTTGGAAGACCACATGTCCGAGGAACGCGCCGAGGACACCATGCGCGCCATCATCACCTGGGGGCGCTACGCCGAACTGTTCGGCTACGATGAACAGACCCAGCAGTTCAATCTCGAGAACCCGGTGTAATGAAACACCCCCAGTCTTCACTCGCTGCGCGATGTTTCGCCTTCCCCCAAGGGGGCTGAGGGCTGCGGCTCCAAGCCTGCTTGCGCAGGCTTGGACAGCCCGAAGAGGCGGTGCCTCTGGCACCGCCGCGGCCTGCAAGGCTCGCCAGTGACCGGGGAAACCCCGGCCACGGCGATCGCTGGCTTGGCCAGCTCCGCGGCCGTTCGGCTCTTTGGGCTTCAACACCTGCGAGTGGCGCGCAACGCCAAGAATGACTGAACCCAACCCCGAGCAACGTCTCATGCCCCAATCCACCTCCTTCCGCCCCCTGCGCGGCACGCGCATCGTCAGCCTGGCGCTCAACCTGCCCGGCCCGGCGGCGCTGATGCGCCTGCGTGCGCTGGGCGCGCGCTGCCTCAAGGTCGAGCCGCCCGGCCCGGCGCCCACCGTCAGCGGCGACCCGATGGGCCAGTACAACCCCGACGCCTACGGCCAGATGCACGCGGGCATCCGCGCCCTCACCATCGACCTCAAGAGCGAGCGCGGCCGCGCGCGCCTGGCGCGCGAGCTGGCCGCCACCGACGTGCTGCTGACCTCGTTTCGCCCCTCGGCGCTGGCCAAGCTGGGCTTGTCGTGGAGCGCGTTGCGCCGCGCGCATCCGCAACTGTCGCTGGTCGAAATCGTCGGCGCGTCGGGCGAGCGCGCCGAGGAACCGGGGCACGACCTGACCTATTTGGCCGAGGCGGGCCTGATCACCGGCACCGCCCTGCCCCCCACCCTGCTGGCCGACATGACCGGTGCGCTACTGGCCGTCGAGGCCACGCTGGCCGCCTTGCTGCAAGCGCGCGCCAGCGGCCGCGGCGTGCACCGCGAAGTCACCCTGCTGGGCGCCGCCCAGTGGCTGGCCCTGCCGCGCGACTGGGGCCTGACCCTGCCCAGCGGCGCCGTGGGCGGCGCACACGCCGGCTACAAGGTCTATCCCTGCAGGGACGGCCGCGTGGCCTTTGCCGCGCTGGAGCCGCACTTTGCCGCCGCCCTGCTCAAGGCCGCCGGCCTGCCCATGCCCGATTTGCGCGCGCCCTTCGCCCCCGCCACGCACGCCGCCATCGCCGCCTGGGCGCTGGGCAAGACGCGCCGCGAGCTGGGCGTGTTGGGCCGCGCGCACGACATTCCGCTGTACACGCTGGCACCGGCCAAGGCAGGTTGACGCGATGCGCGAGCAAGGCAACGTGCGCCGCTGGGACGCGGCCAAGGGCTTCGGCTTCATCCAGGGCGCGCGCAGCGCCAGCGTGTTCTTTCACATCCGCGACTTTCGCGGCAGCACCCCGCCCGCCGAAGGCCTGCGCGTCAGCTTCGAGGAAATCCAGGTCGGCGGCAAGGGCCCACGCGCCATGGACGTGCGGCCGCTGGCCGAGGCGGCGGCCTCCGCTGCGCCGCGCCGCAACGGCCCGCGCCCAGCCGACGCCCGCGTGCGCCCGGCGCCGCGGCGCGAGCCCGAGCCCCCCACCGGCTCCGGCTTGGCCGCGCTGCTGATGCTGGGCTGGCTGGCCCTGCTGGCCTGGGGCGCATGGTCGCAGCGCCTGCCGCTGTGGCTGCTGGGCGCGCTGGCGGCGCTCAACCTCGTCACCTATGCCGCCTACGCCGCCGACAAAAGCGCAGCCCGGCGCGGTGGCTGGCGCACGTCCGAGCAGCAGCTGCATCTGCTGGCCCTGCTGGGCGGCTGGCCCGCCGCCTGGTGGGCGCAGCAGCGCCTGCGGCACAAGTCCAGCAAGCCCGAATTTCGGCGTGTGTACTGGGCCACCATCGTGCTGAATTGCGCGGCGCTGGGGTTCGTGCTCGGCCGCGCTGGTCTGCTGGCGGGCGCGCTGCCCTGATGGCTTGCCTATGATGGTCACCCGGAGGCCATCATGAACAACAAGCTGCACCCCCACCAAAAAGAAGAACTGGCCGAGCTGGCCGTGGCCGCCATGCGCGAGCGCGGCCTGCAGCCCGAGTTTTCGGGCCCGGCGCTGCAACAGCTGCGCGCCATCGACGGGCCGGGCACGGCCGATGGCGCGGACATTGCCGACCTGAGCGGCCTGCTCTGGTGCTCGATCGACAACGACGACTCGCGCGACCTGGACCAGATCACCGTCAGCGAGACGCTGGCCGACGGCAGCGTGAAGATTTTGGTGGCCATCGCCGACGTCGATGCGCTGATCAAGAAGGACAGCGCCATCGACCGCCACGCGCAAATCAACACCACCAGCGTCTACACCTCGGCGCGCATCTTTCCGATGCTGCCCGAAAAACTTTCGACCGACCTCACCTCGCTCAACCCCAGCCAGACGCGCGTGGCCAACGTCACCGAGATGGTGTTCGCCCCCAACGGTGATCTGTTGCGCAGCCACATCCAGCGCGCGCGCGTGCGCAACCAGGCGCAACTGGCCTACGACGCCGTGTCCGCCTGGCTCACCGGAGACGGCCCGCTGCCCGAGGCCGCCGACCGCGTGCCCGGCATGGACCAGCAGTTGCGCACGCAGGACTCGGTGGCCCAGCAATTGCGCGCGCGCCGGCGCGAGCAGGGTTCGCTCGAATTCCAGACCCTGCAGCCGCGCGCCGAGTTCGACGGTGACCGGGTGGTGGCCATCCGCCAGCAGGAGCAAAACCGCGCCCGCCAACTGATCGAGGAATTCATGGTCGCCACCAACGGCGTGACCGCGCGCTACCTGGCCGGCAAGCGCCGCGCTGCCATCCGCCGCGTGGTGCGCTCGCCCGAGCGCTGGGCCCGCATTGCCGAGGTGGCGGCCGAGCGTGGTACCACGCTGCCGCCCGAGCCCGACTCCCGGGCGCTCGAGCAATTTCTGGCCGCCGAGCGCCGGCGCGACCCCGAGCGCTTTCCCGACCTGTCGCTCACCATCGTCAAGCTGATGGGCCGCGGCGAATACGTGCTCGAGCACCCCGGCGGCCCCGCCATCGGCCACTTTGGCCTGGCCGTGCGCGACTACTCGCACAGCACCGCGCCCAACCGCCGTTACCCCGACCTGATCACCGGCCGCCTGATCAAGGCCGCCCTGGCCAGCGAGCCGGCGCCCTACTCCAACACCGAGCTGGAGATGCTGGCCAACCACTGCACGCGCCAGGAAGACGCCGCCAACAAGGTCGAGCGCCAGCTGCGCAAGTCCGAAGCCGCCATGCTGCTGGAAGGCCGCATCGGCGAGGTGTTCGACGGCGTCGTCACGGGCCAGTCCAAGGGCAACACCTGGCTGCGCATCTTCGAGCCGCCCGCCGACGGCATGCTGCTGCCCAGCCGCGCCGTCAAGGTGGGCGACAAGCTGCGCGCCAAGCTGGTGGACACCAACGTGACGCGCGGCTTCATCGACTTCGAGCAGGTCGAATGAGCACGAACGGCGCGGCACCCGGCAGGCGGGGTTGAGGGCGACTTGCCGGGCCGCGCCTTGCCAATCAATTCTACAATTTTGATAGCTACCTGCGCTTGCCAGACGGGCGCCACAGGCCAATTCAGCTTATAAATCCTGTCCATGCCCAACGACCTCAAGAAAGCCCTCTGGGCCACCGCCGACAAGTGGCCTTTGTGCAGGCGGTGCGCGAGCTGAGCGCCGCCACGCTGAAGAAGATCGCCCAGGAGCTGACCGACAGCCTGCGCCGCAACATCACCGCGGACTGGGCCCGCCACGACAGCGTGCGCGCCAAGCTGCGTCTGATGGTCAAGCGCATCCTGCGCAAGTACAAGTACCCGCCCGACCAGCAGGAGGGCGCGGTGGAACTGGTCTTGCAGCAGGCCGAAGAGCTGGGTGAGAGCTGGGTGGCGTGAGGGCCGCAGCGTCACGCGCCGAAGCAAAAACCCCGGCCCCGCCTTGGCGGGGTGCGCGGCGCGCCGTCTCAGCTCCTGCTCAGTGGTGCGCCGGATCGCGGCTGACCACGATGACGCCCTTCATGCCGGCCTCGTAGTGGCCGGGGATCAGACAGCCGAAGTCGACCACGCCGGCCCGGGTGAACTGCCAGACGATCTCGCCCTGCTGGCCCGGCTCCAGGGTCAGCTTGCCCGGTTCGTCGTGCGCCATGTCCGGGTGCTTTCTCATCTGCTCCAGGTGTTCCAGCAACTCCTGCCTGGTGCCCAGGTTGATCTCGTGCCTGATCTGGCCCGTGTTCCGGACAAGCAGGCGCACGGTCTCGCCCTGCCGGACCGTCAGCCTGGCGGGCGTGAAGCGCATGGCGTCGCTCATCTCGATGGCGACGCTGCGCCGGGCCTGGGCGGCGCTGCCGGGCTGGCCGATGGCCGTCGCGCCGCCCCCATCATGGTTGTGGCTGCCCGCGTGCGTGCCGCTGGCCAGGGCAGCGCCCGAAGCGGCCAGCGCAAGCACGGCCAGCAGGTGGGACACGGTGGATTGCTTCGGTTTCATGCAAGGCCTCTCAAGCAAATGATCTGGCGTCGGTGCGCCGGCCTTTGATGCGGCCCGGCACGCCAGCGCGAGTGCCGATCTTATGCGGCCGGCGCCTGGTGGACGGCAACGCGCACCGCGCGCCCTGCGCTCCTACAATCGCGAACGCGCCTGACGCAGCGCGCCCATCGACGGCCCTGCGCGACGCATGTTCCATCGAAAGGCCTGTCATGACGCGCTTTGCCCCCGTTGCCGTTTTGTTCCTCCTGACCCTCACCGGCTGCGGACTGCAGCAATCCGTGCATGAGGACGACCTGCGTCGCAGCCGCGCGCAGTGCTCCGAATACGGCTTTGCCCCCGATTCGGTGCCCTATGCCCAGTGCATGCAAAGCGCCATGCAGCACATCGACGCGCAGCGCACCGCCAATTTCCAGCGCAGCATGGGCAACAACGCGGCCATGGGAAACCACGGCATGGGCACGGCGCCGTCCGCCCCCACCATTTCGCTGGACTTCGGCAAATCCACCTCGACCTCCATCACCAACGAAACGCACATCACCCAGCCGCCCAACGTCACCTGCGCCACGGCAGGCAACGCGGGGCGCTGCGCCAGCAACTGAGCCTCAGAACCCCGCGCCCGGCTGCGCCAGGTAGGCCAACTCCTCGGGCGTGCTGGCGCGCCCCAGGACGGCGTTGCGGTGCGCAAAGCGCCCAAAGCGCGCGATCACGTCCTGGTGCTTGCGGGCGTATTCCAGCGTGCCGTCGAAGAACGCCTTGGGCTGGGCGTCGGCCGCGTCGCGCAGCGCCGCGAACAGCGCCACGCTGCGCGCCTGCATGGCGGCGTCCTCGGCGTGCTCCAGCGGCAGGTAGCAAAAGATGCGCGCCATGGGCGGCACGGCCTGGTCGTGGCCGCGCTCAATGCCCTCCAGCGCAAGGGCCAAGGCCTGGGCGTCGGCGGCAAAGCTCTCGGGCCGGCCACGAAACACGTTGCGGCTGAACTGGTCGAGCACGATCAGAAGCGCCAGGCGACCTTCGGCATTCTCGGCCCAGGCATCCAGCCGCCCGGTGCGCGCGGCCTCGACGGTGGCGCCAAAGCGCTGGCGCAGCATGGCGTCGAACGCCTCGTCCTTCTGAAACCACTGCGCCTGCACGCGCTGCATGGCGGCGGCATCGAGCGGGTGGGCGCCAAACCAAGTGACCAGCACGGCGGCCGGCGTGATGTCGAAGTCATTGGTGTTCATGGCCGCAGCATAGCGAACCACGCTTATGATGCCTGTGCGTGAGCCCGCAAGTACAACCAGGGAGACTCGAATGATGCGACCTCTTGCAATCCGCGTGGTACTTTCCGCGCTGCTCGGCGTGGGCGTGATGGGCGGCGCCGTCGCCCAAACGGCCGCACCGCCCAGCGCGCAAAATTCCGATCCCGACAAGCTGGGCTGGATGCTTGGCTCGCCGCCGCCGCCGGACAAGATCATCAGATGGGCGGATGGATCGTTTCTCAAGTTTCCCCAGTTGCGCTGGACGTTCTCCAACATCCGCCAATTGGTGCCGACCACCAACGTCTCGCGCGGCTTGCTGCCGCCCACGCCGCTGCCACGCGCCGAGCGACGCGATCTGGATGCGGTCAGCTTTGTGCCGCTGGGCAAGACCGAGCCCATGACTTGGGGCCAGGCGTTCGATGCCAACTACACGGACGGCGTGGTGGTGCTGCACAAGGGGCGTGTGGTGTACGAGCGCTACGCAGGGGCGCTCACACCCACCGGCCAACACCTCGCGCACTCGGTCACCAAGTCGTTCTTCGGCACCTTGGGTGAAGTTCTGGTTGCCGAAGGCAAGATCGACGAGAACGCCAAGGTGACGCAGTACGTGCCGGAGCTGAAAGACAGCGCCTTCGGCGACGCTACCGTGCGCCAGGTGATGGACATGCGCACCGGTTTGCGGTACAGCGAGAAATATGCCGACCCCAAGGCCGAGATCTGGGACCACGTGCGCGCTGGCGGCGTGCTGCCGCGCCCGCCCAACTACGCGGGGCCAAAAACGTTTTACGAATTCCTGCAGACGGTGAAGAAGGAAGGCGAACACGGCGGCGCATTCGCCTACAAGACGGTGAACTCGGACGTGCTGGGCTGGATCATCCGCCGGGCAACCGGCCAGTCGGTGGGGCAGGTGTTGTCTGAACGCATCTGGAGCCGAATGGGCATGGAGCAAGACGCCTACTTTGAAGTGGACAGCGTTGGCACCGAATTCGCCGGCGGCGGCCTCAACGCGGGCTTGCGCGATCTGGCGCGCTTTGGCGAGATGATGCGCCGCGGCGGCGAATGGAACGGTCAGCAGATCATCCCGCGCTCGGTGGTTGAGGACATCCGCAAAGGCGGTGACCGCGACGCCTTCGCCAAGGCAGGCTACGACCTGCTGCCCGGCTGGAGCTACCGCGACATGTGGTGGGTCACGCACAACGAGCACGGCGCATACGGCGCGCGTGGCGTCTATGGTCAAGCCATCTACATCGACCCCAAGGCCGAGATGGTGATCGCGCGCTTTGCCTCGCACCCGGTGGCGGCCAACGCGGGCAACGACCCCACTTCGCTGCCCGCCTATCACGCGTTGGCCAAATACCTGATGGCTCATCCGCAGTAGGACACGCCGTCGCGCGTGCATGTCGGCAAGCGATTGCGATTCCGGTAAGCGATGGGTGCAACGCAGCAATGGAGCTGGCATGATGGCCCCTGATTGAGGAGTGACCCGCGATGACAGCCAGCGCCCCCGCATCCGTCGAATCGATCCGCACGCTCGCCCTGGTGGGCGCAACGGGCAGCGGCAAGACCACCCTGGCCGAGGCCTTGCTGCACGCCAGCGGCGCCATCGGGGCGATGGGCAGCGTGGAGCGCGGCAGCACCGTGAGCGACCACGATCCGATGGAGGTCAAGGCCCAGCACTCGCTGCAGGCCTCGGTGCTGCACCTGGAGCACGCCGGCTGCCGCGTGCACCTGATCGACACCCCCGGCCTGCCCGACTTCAGCGGCCAGAGCCTGGCGGCGCTGGAGGCGGTGGAGACCGCCGCCATCGTCATCAGCGCGGCGGCCGGCATCGAGCCGATGGCGCGGCGCATGATGGCGCAGGCGGCCGAGCGCCAGCTCGACCGTCTGATCATCGTCAACAAGATCGACGCCGAAGGCGCCGACCTGGCCGGCCTGCTGGCCGACATCCAGGCCAGCTTCGGCAAGCCCTGCCTGCCGCTGAACCTGCCCGATGCGGGGGCCACCCGGGTGGTCGATTGTTTCTACAACCGCGAGGGCCACAGCGATTTCGGCGCGGTGGCCGACGCGCACCGCGCCCTGGTCGAGCAGGTGGTCGAGGTCGATGCCGCCTTCGTGGACCGCTACCTGAGCGAGGGCGACGTGGACGCCAGCGAGCTGCACGCGCCGCTGGAGCAGGCGCTGCGCGAAGGCCACCTGGTGCCCGTGTGCTTTGTCTCGGCGCGCAGCGGCGCAGGCGTGGCCGAGCTACTGGACGTCATCGCCCGGCTGCTGGCCAACCCCACCGAAGGCAACCCGCCCGACTTCCTGAACGGCGAGGGCGAAGCCGCCCAGCTGCTGCACGCGCAGGCCGACCCGGCGGCGCCGGTGCTGGCGCACGTGTTTCGCATCAGCATCGACCCTTTCGTGGGCAAGCTCGGCTTTGTGCGCGTCCACCAGGGCACCATCGCGCCGGGCACGCAGTTGTTCGTGGGCGAGGGGCGCAAGCCCTTCAAGGTGGGCCACCTCTATCTGCAACAAGGCAAGAGCCATGCCGAGCTGGCGGCGGCCGGCCCGGGCACGATCTGCGCCATCGCCAAGGTGGACGAGCTGCAGTTCGACGCCGTGCTGCACGACGCCGCCGAGCATGAGCACGTGCACTTGAAGCCTCTGCCCTTTCCAGTGCCGGTGCATGGCGTGGCGCTCAGCCCCAAGCGGCGCGGCGACGAGCAGCGCCTGTGGGAGGTGGTGGCCAAGCTGGTGGCCGAAGACCCCTGCCTGCGGCTGGAGCGCGCCGCCGGCACGCACGAGACCATCGTGCGCGGCCTGGGCGAGTTGCACCTGCGCGTGCTGCTGGAGCGCCTGCGCGACGTGCACAAGTTCGAGGTGGACACCCGCCCGCCGCGCATCGCCTACCGCGAGACCATCACGCAAAACGCCGCCGCGCAGTACCGCCACAAAAAGCAGAGCGGCGGCGCCGGCCAGTTCGGCGAGGTGCACCTGCGCGTGGAGCCGCTGCCGCGCGGCGCCGGCTTCGAGTTTGTGGACCAGGTCAAGGGCGGCACCATTCCGGGCCAGTTCATGCCGGCCGTTGAAAAAGGCGTGCGCGAGGCGCTGGCCGAGGGCGTCATCGCCGGCTATCCGGTGCAGGACGTGCGCGTGATCGTGCACGAGGGCAAGCACCACCCGGTGGACAGCAAGGAAGTGGCCTTCGTCACCGCCGGCAAAAAGGCGTTTCAGGCCGCCGTGCGCGAGGCGCGGCCGGTGGTGCTGGAGCCGATCGCGCGCCTGTTGATCACCGCGCCCGACAGCGCCACCGGCGCCATCACGGGCGATCTGTCGGCGCGCCGCGGCATCGTCAGCGGCACCGACAGCGGCCGCCATGGCGAGCTGACCATCACCGGCCAGGCGCCGCTGGCCGAGCTGACGGACTACCAGAGCCGGCTCAACGCCATGACCGCGGGCCAGGGCAGCTACGCCCTGGCGCTGTCGCACTACGCGGCGGTGCCGCCGGCGGTGCAGCAGCAACTGGTCAGTCAGTATCAGCAGCCCGCGGAGGAATAGTCAACGTCAGTGAACCACCGCACTTCGCGTGACTTGCAGCCGGTGAAACCCAAAGAGCCCGAAGGCCGCGGAGCAGGCCGTGCCAGCGATCGCCGTGGAAGGGCTATGCCCGCTCACAGGCGATGCCCCCTTCAAGGGGGCTGAGGTCTGCGGCTCCAGACCTGCCTGCGCAGGTCTGGACAGACCGAAGGGCCGCCGCCTCTGGCGGCGCGCACCAGGCAACCCATCGCGCAGCGAGTGGAAACTGGGGGTGTTTCATTTCACCGCCGCTGCTCGATCAGCGGCCCGCGCAATTCGCCGTCGGGATAGCGCGCCGTCGGCAGGTTGACGTACCACTGCCCGGTCAGCAGGTCGGCGCGCTGCCGGGCCGTCAGCATGGCGCGGCCCTCGGCGGGGCTTTGCACCGTGCGTCCCAGCGAGACCACGGGCGGCGCGATCTCGCCGCTCATGCCCGGGCTGTGGAACGCGCCCCCCCGCACCGGGCCGCTCAGGCCGCTGAAGCTGAGCTTCCAGCGCAGCAGACCGGTGTTGCGGTTGAGCACCGCCACCAGCTCGCCCTGCGCGCGGCTGTCATTGGCCGGCACAGCCTGCTGCCCGTTCAGATGGGCGCTGAAGGCCGCCAGCTCGGGCATCTGGCCGGACACCGGCGGCGGCGGCGCGCCGCGCGGAGCCGGCGCAGGCACCAACGCACAACCGGCCAGCACGGCCGCCAGCAGGCCGCTTGCGGCAACACGGGTGAGCCGCATCAGTTGACCACCCGCAACTGGCCGCGCAACTCGCCTTGCGGATAGCTGCTGGTAAACACGCTGACATACCACAGGCCGCTGAGCATGTCGGTGGCCTGCGACGGCGTGAGTGTGGCGCGCCCCTCGTAGCGGTCGCCGAAAGGCCCGGGCCACAGCAGCACGGGTTGGGCGATCTGCGTCGCGTCGGCCGGGCCGCGAAACTGCACCGCCGTGATGGCACCAGCCAGGCCGCTCCAGGACGCTTTCCAGCGCAGCACGCGGGTGGCGCCGTCGTACAGCGCGTCGAGCTGGCCCGTGGCGCCGCTGCGCGCCGGCGGGATCACGCTGGCGCCGTCCAGCTGCGTGGTCAGGGTCACCAGGTTCGGGTTGGCGGACGGCGAGGCCGCAGGAGGCGCCGGCACCGGCGTGCCGATGGGCGGCAGCGGCTGCGGCACCGACTGCGGCGGCGGCACCGGCATGGGCTGCACCGTGGGCGGCGCCTCTGCCGGGTTGGCCGGCAAGGACTCGGGCATGCGGATCGGCGGCGGGCTGTAGCGCGGCCCCAGGTCGACCGTGCCGCAGGCACTGGCCAGCACCGCGGCAGCCAAAAGAGCCAACACCGCGCGCCATCGAATCGAGCTGGAAAGAAACATGGACAAACCTCCTTGGCATCAATGCACATCTGCACCGGCGCCCCCGGGTGCATTCTTGTGAAGCAATTGTAGGCAGGGCGCATGACCGCCACCGTAACGGGCTGCACCCATGCGGGCTGCTATGCTGGGACGCCCTGCCACACGCTCCGCGGCCATTGGGCTCCTTGCGTTTCATCGGCTGCGGCTGGCGCGCAGCGCCATGGATAACCGACATGCTCGACCTCAGCACCCTGCAAAGCCTTCTGGACCCCCTGCTGCCCGGCCTGATGGGCGTGCGGCTGCTGGCCGTGTCGCCCGAGCGCGTGCGCGCCGAAATGACCGTGCGCCCCGACCTGTGCACCGCCGGCGGGCGGCTGCACGGCGGCTCGTTCATGGCCTTTGCCGACACCCTGGGCGCGGTCGGCACGGTGCTCAACCTGAAAGCCGGCCAGAGCACCACCACCACGGACTCCAGCACCAAGTTCATCGCTGGCGCCGCCGTGGGCACCGTGGTGACCGGCGAAGCCGTGGCCTTGCACCGCGGGCGCAGCACCCAGGTGTGGCAAACCACCGTCACCAATGCCGACGGCAAGCTGTGCGCGGTGGTCACGCAGACCCAGCTGATCCTGGAGCCGAAGCCGGCCTGACGCACGGGCCACAAGCATGATCCGCTGGCCACTGGTGCCCCATCCGGCCACGCCCTGCGCGTCGGTCCAGCGGCTGGACGCAGCCCTGGCGCACGGGCCCGACGGCTGGCGCCTGCGCTACACGCTGGTGGGCGCGCTGTCCACTCTGCGCCTGCCGCCCCCGGCCGACCGTCCGCGCCCCACCGACGGCCTGTGGCGCCACACCTGCTTCGAGGCCTTTGTCGGCACGGCGGACAGCCCGCGCTATGCCGAATTCAATTTTTCCCCCTCGGGCGACTGGGCCGTCTACAGCTTCGCTGCCGAGCGTCAACGCGACGACGCGACGCCCACCGGGCCCGCCCCGCGCATCGCCCGCACCCACGACGCGCACGCGCTCCAGCTGGATGCCTGGCTGCCCACGGGCGCGCTGCCCGCAGCTGGCAGCGTGCTGGGCCTGAGCGCCGTCATCGAAACCGCCGACGGCACGCTCAGCTACTGGGCGCTGGCGCACCCGCGCGCGCAGCCCGATTTTCATGACCGCGCCGGCTGGACGGCGCGCGTGCCCGACAATCGCCGTCCATGAAATTCGGCCTTGAACGCTTTCTGCAAGACCCCGCCCTGCGCGCACCCCTGAAGGGCCGGCGCGTGGCGCTGCTGGCCCACCCGGCCTCGGTCACGCGCGACCTCACGCATGCGCTCGACGCCCTGGCCGCCCTGCCCGACGTGCGCCTCACGGCCGCCTTCGGCCCCCAGCACGGCCTGCGCGGCGACAAGCAGGACAACATGGTCGAGTCGAGCGACTACACCGATCCGCGCCTTGGCATCCCGGTGTTCAGCCTGTACGGCACGGTGCGCCGCCCGACGCCCGCCATGCTGGACAGCTTCGACGTGCTGCTGGTGGACTTGCAGGACCTGGGCTGCCGCATCTACACCTTCATCACCACGCTGCGCTACGTGCTGGAGGCCGCCAGTGCGCACGGCAAGGCGGTGTGGGTGCTGGACCGCCCCAACCCCGCCGGCCGGCCCGTGGAAGGCTTGACGCTGCGCGAAGGCTGGGAGAGCTTTGTCGGCGCCGGCCCCATGCCCATGCGCCACGGCCTGACACTGGGCGAGCTGGGCCACTGGTTCATCGCGCACCTGGGCCTTCAGCTTGAATACCGCGTGATCGCCATGCAAGGCTGGCAAGCCGATGCCGCGCCCGGCTTTGGTTGGCCCACCGAACGTACCTGGGTCAACCCCAGCCCCAACGCCGCGTCCTTGGGCATGGCGCGCGCCTACGCCGGCACCGTGATGCTGGAGGGCACCACGCTGTCCGAAGGCCGCGGCACCACGCGCGCGCTGGAGCTGTGTGGCGCGCCCGACATCGACACGCACCGCCTGCTGGCCGACATGCGTGCCATGGCGCCCGAATGGCTTGCCGGCTGCCGCCTGCGCGAATGCTGGTTCGAGCCCACCTTCCACAAGCACGCCGGCCAGTTGTGCGCCGGCGTGCAGATTCACGTCGAAGACCCCACGCACTACGACCACGCCGCCTTCAAGCCCTGGCGCCTGCAGGCGCTGGCCTTCAAGGCGCTGCGCCGGCAAGCGCCCGATTACCCGCTGTGGCGCGACTTTGCGTATGAATACGAGCACGAGCGCCTGGCCATCGACCTGATCAACGGCGGCCCGCTGCTGCGCGAGTGGGTGGACGACCCGAAAGCCCCGCCAGCCGCGCTCCACGCACTGGCAACGGCCGACGAGCAGGCCTGGCTGCACGCGCGCCAACCGTACTTGATTTATGAATGAAATCGGGCTACAGCGCTTGTCCGTCAAGCGCAAGCAGCTATCATTATCATAGTTTTCAGGAGATGTCATGAGCGCCGTCACGATCTACCACAACCCCAAGTGCAGCACCTCGCGCAAGGCGCTGGACCTGCTGCGCGAGCGCGGCATGGCGCCCACCATCGTCGAATACCTCAAGCACCCACCCAGCGCCGCCGAGCTCAAGGCCATCGCCAGGGCCACCGGCCAGCCCCTGCGCGCCCTGCTGCGCACCAAGCAGCCCGAGTATCTGGAGCAAGGCCTGGACAACCCATCGCTCACCGACGACCAACTGGCCGCCGCCATGCACGCCACGCCGGTGCTGATCGAGCGGCCGATCGTCGTCACGCCCAAGGGCGCGCGACTCGGGCGGCCGGTGGAGCAAATCCTGGGCGTGCTGGACTGAACGTGGCGCCCGCGCCAACCGACGCCGTCGGCGCCCCGCGCTCGCGCGCCGACCTGTTCTGGTCCTTCAGCGGGATCGCGCTGCAGGGCTTTGGCGGCGTGATGGCGGTGGTGCAGCGCGAGCTGGTGGAGAAGAAGCGCTGGCTCACGCGCGAGCAGTTCGTCGAGGACTGGGCGGTGGCGCAGATCATGCCCGGGCCCAACGTGGTCAACCTGTCGATGATGATCGGCGACCGGCACTTCGGCCTGAGCGGCGCGCTGGTGGCGCTGGCCGGCATGCTGGCCCTGCCCAGCGTGCTGGTGCTGCTGCTGGCGGCCGGCTTTGCCACCGTGGCCGACTCAGCCCTGGCCCAGGGCGCGCTGCGTGGCATGGGCGCGGTGGCGGCGGCGCTGATCGTCGCCACCGGCATCAAGCTGATCGGGGCGCTGCGCGGCAACCCGATGGGGCGCGCGGTGTGCCTGGCGCTGGTGGCGCTGACCGTGCTGGCCATGGTGGTGTTCAAGGTGCGGCTGGCGGTGGTGCTCCTGGTACTGGGCGGGGCCGGCTGCCTGTGGGCCTGGCACTGCCTGCGGCCGCTGCCGCCCGCCGACGAGGCGCCGCGGCCATGAGCATCACGCTGGGCACGGCTGACTGGCTGGACCTGTTCGCACGCTATCTGTCGCTGTCGCTGCTGGCGGTGGGCGGGGCGATTGGCACGGCACCCGAGATGCACCGCTACCTGGTCAGCGACCACCATTGGCTGACCGAGTCGCAGTTCAACGGCTCGATCGCACTGGCGCAGGCCGCGCCGGGGCCCAACGTGCTGTTCGTGGCGCTGATGGGCTGGAACGTGGGGCTGAACGCCGGCGGCGGGCCCACGACGGGCTGGCACGCCTACGTGCTGGCGGGTGCGGGGGCCTTCGTCACCATGCTGGGCATGCTGCTGCCTTCGGGCGTGCTGACCTACACCGCCACGCGCTGGGCGCACCGCAACCGCACGCGCCGCTCGGTGCGCGCCTTCAAGGCCGGCATGGCGCCCATCGTCATCGGCCTGCTGCTGGTCACGGGCTGGCTGCTCAGCGCCGCGCACGACCAGCCGGCGCGCGACTGGCGCCTGTGGCTGCTGACGGCCGTGGCCACGCTGATCGTCTGGCGCACGCGCATCCACCTGCTGTGGCTGATCGGCGCCGGGGCGCTGCTGGGCGCGCTGGGCTGGGTTTAGCCCCGCCGGCGAGCCGCCCCAGGGCACGGGGCGGCCGCTCGCGCCACCTGTCGGAAAGCTGTCGTACGTAGTTGCCGATGTGGCGGTGCGCGTCGTCGTCGCGAACAATGAAACGTCAAGTTTCACGGGTCTGCCGACATGAACGATCAAAACCTGCTCAAGGGGCTGCTGCTGGCCGCCGTGGCCCTTGCTTTCGGCTTGGGCGCACTGCGCTATCCGATCGGGGATTTCTCTCGCGCGGGGCCTGGCCTGTTTCCGCTGGTGATCAGCGGCATCCTGCTGGTGATCGCCATCGCGAGCATCATTCGCTCGCGCTTCGTGCAGCGGGTGCCGGTGGATTTCAGCATCAGGAACATCGTGATCATCATGATCGCGCTGTGCGGCTTTGCGGTGGTTTCCCAGTACGCCAACATGGTGCTCGGCATCGCGTTCATGGTCTTCTTCGCATCGCTGGCGGCCGACAACTATTCGTGGCTGCGCAACGTCAAGATCACCGTCGCCCTGATCGCCGTCGCCTACGCGTTCGAATACCTCCTGGGGCTCAACCTGCCCCTGCCCGGCCCCCATTGAGCCTGCCTCGACCCGCGCCGTGGGGTCCACGGCCCGCGCGCAAGAACACCCACTTTCTGGAACCGACGGATGGAAACGCTGCACAACCTGGCCTTCGGCTTTGAACACGCGCTGACGCTGCACAACCTGCTGTACTGCGCCATCGGCTGCTCGGTGGGCACCCTGGTGGGCCTGCTGCCCGGCCTGGGGCCGCTGGCCACCATCAGCCTGCTGCTGCCGCTGACCTACTCGATCTCGACCACGGGCGCGCTGATCATGCTGGCAGGCATCTACTACGGCGCCCAGTACGGCGACAGCGTGAGCGCCATCACGATGAAGATGCCGCACGCCAGCAGCATCGTGGCCTGCATCGACGGCTACCAGATGACGCTCAAGGGCAAGACGGGCCTGGCGCTGTTCACCGCCGGCGTGTCGAGCTTCATCGGCGGCACGGTGGCCATCGTGGTGCTGGCCTGGCTGGCGCCCACGCTGGGCGAGGTGGCCTTCAAGTTCGGGCCGGCCGACTATTGCGCGCTGATGATGTTCGGCTTTCTGTGCGTCAGCTTCGTCACCACGGGCAGCCTGCTCAACGGCTTTGCCATGTGCATGATCGGGGTGCTGATGGGCATGGTGGGCACCGACGTCAACAGCGGCATGGCGCGCTACACCTTCGATCTGCCCAACCTGACCGACGGCGTGAGCCTGGTCAGCCTGGCCCTTGGCTGCTTCGGCATTGCCGAGATCACCAAGAACCTCGACTCGCATGAACAGCGCTCGCCGTTCAACGGAACGATCAAGCTGATGCCCACGTGGCCCGAGTTCAAGCGCATCTTTCCGAGTGCGCTGCGCGGCAGCGCGGTGGGCTCGTTCATCGGCATCCTGCCCGGCGGCGGCGCGGCGATCGCCCAGTTTGCCGCCTATGCGTTCGACAAGAAGGTCAGCAAGTTCAAGGACGAGATCGGCACCGGCGCGATCGAGGGCGTGGCCGGACAGGCAGCGGCCGACGAGGCCGCAGCGCGCACCAGCTTCATTCCGCTGATGAGCATTGGCATTCCGGAGAACGCGGTGACGGCGCTGATGCTGGGCGCCTTCATCATCAAGGGCATCCAGCCCGGCCCCAACATGATCGCCAGCCACCCCGAGCTGTTCTGGGGGCTGGTGGCCAGCATGTGGGTGGGCAACGTGTTCCTGCTGGTGCTCAACGTGCCGCTGGTGCGCTACCTGCTGTCGATTTTCAAGATTCCGTACAACGTGCTGTTCCCGGCCATCCTGTTCTTCTGCTGCATCGGCACCTACAGCATCAACAACAACCTGGACGACATCTACACCACGGCGATCTTCGGGCTGATCGGCTACATCTTCATGCGCTTCGGGCTGGATGCCGCGCCGCTCATGCTGGGCTTCATCCTGGGCCCCATGCTGGAAGAAAACTTCCGGCGCACCCTGCTGCTCAGCCGCGGCAGCTTCGGGATCTTCGTCGAGCGCCCGATCAGCGGCACCCTGCTGGGCCTGATTGCCCTGTTCATCATCTGGCAGGTGGTTGCCTTTGCCCGAAAGGCGCGGGCCAAGAAGCGGGACGCGGCGGTCACGGCGTCTCCCCTGGTTCCTGCGGCGCTGGCCGACCAGGTGTCGCAAAGCGGATCCGCACAATGAAGCCGGCGCCGGCCGGCGCTTCATCGATTGCCGCCGTCGCGCCATGCAGCCTGGCGATGTCGGCCACGATCGCCAAGCCCAAACCGCTGCCGGTGCCACCGGCACCCCGGCCCCGATGAAAGCGCTGCCAAAGCGCCTCGCGCTCCTCGGTGGACACGCCGGGACCGTCGTCTTCCACGCTCAGTTCGGTGATGGGGCCCAGCGTGCGGGTGCGAACCGTGACCTTGGCGCCGCGGCCCGCATGCTCGATGGCGTTGTGGATCAGGTTGCCCAGCAACTCATCGAGCAACACCGGGTGGCCATCGACTGACGCCGGCTCCAGATCGAAGCCCAGATCCTGCCCGGCCTGCAAGGCCACGGCCAGCCAGCGGTCGGCGCTGTCGGCGGCCAGCTCGCGCAGATCGATCCGCTGGAGCAAGGGCCTGGCCTCCAGCGCCGCGCTCTCGGCGCGCGCCAGCGAAAGCAGTTGCTGCGCCAGACGGCTGCCGCGTTCGGCGGCCAGATGCAGGCGCTCCAGCGCGGGTTGCAGGGCCGCGGGATGCTCGCTGGCGAGCAGCTCCGACGCCTCCACGCGCACGATGGCCCACGGCGTGCGCAACTGGTGCGCGGCATCGGCCACGAAGGCCTGCTGCGCGCCGGCGGCCTGCCTCAGCCGCGCCAAAAGACCGTTGAGCGTTTGCACGAAGCCGGCCACTTCGCTGGGCATGCTGCTGGCGTCGATGGGGCGCAGCTGTTGCACGCTGAGCCGGCCAATGGCGTCCGACGCGCGCTGCAGGGGATGCAGCACCCGGTTGATGGCCAGCAACGCCAGCGCGGCCAGGGGCAAGGCCAGGGCCAGCGCGCCGGCCGCTGCGCCCAGCACCGCGGCGCGCAAGGCCGCCGTGCGTTTTCCCAGGGTCTCGGCCACCAGCACGGGGCACACCCGCCCGGCGCTGGCGCAAGGAAAGCCATACGCGGCAACGCGCACGGACCGGCCCATGAGCTTGCCGTCGAAAAAGCGCCACTCGCCGGGCCCGAGGGTGGCCGGCGCCAGCGCGGCGAGTTCGGCATGCCCCGCCAACAGATGACCGGCGGGGTCGGCGGCGGAAAACACCGTTTCATCCACGAGATCGGTGCTCAGGGCCTTGGCCGTCTGTTCGCTGAGCGGCAGGGTGATCTGCCCTTGCTGATCCTCGATGATCTGCGACAGCGCCACCGCCGTGTCGGTGAGGGAGCGGTCCAGCAAATCAAGCGCCGGCGTCAGCACCAGCCCATAGATCATCGCCGCGGCCAGCGGGATAAGCCCCGCCAGCGAGAGCGTGAGCCACAGCACAAACGTACGCCTCAGGCTGCGGCGTGTCATCGCGCGATGTCCAGCGGCGTGGACGGTTCGAGCAGGTAGCCCAGGCCGCGCACCGTGCGCAGCCGCACGCCCGCCGGCTCGATCTTGCCGCGCAGCCGCGACATCAGCAACTCCATCGCATTGTCGGAGGTGGCGGCATTCCAGTCGGGGATGAGCGCGACGAGATGATCCCTGGACACGATGGCGCCGATATGCAGCAGCAGGTATTCGACGACGATCGACTCCCGCGCGGTCAGGCTGAGCGCCTGGGGGCCGTTGTAGGCGCGCCGCGTCGTCGCGTCGAAGCGAAGCGCAGCCACCTGCAGCACCTTGCTGCGCCGCAACTCGTGGCGCCGCACCAGCGCGTGCAGCCGCGCCAGCAGCTCGGGCACGGCAAAGGGCTTGACGAGATAGTCATCCGCCCCGCTGGCCAGGCCGAGCACCCGGTCGTCGATGCTGTCGCGCGCGGTCAGCATCAGCACCGGCAGCTGCGAGCCCTGCGCCCGCACCCGCTCGAGCGTTTCCAGCCCGTCGATGCCCGGCAGGCCGATGTCGAGCACCAGTGCGTCGTAGTCGTCCTGCTGCACCGACTTGGCCACGGGCTCGCCCCGGTGGCTGACATCGACACGCCAGCCCCGCGCGCGAATGGCTTCGGCAACGGACTGCGCCAGGGTCGTGTCGTCTTCAACCAGAAGGATGTTCATGACGGCGCTGAGTCTAGTACTGCGACCCGGAAGTAGAGGAACAAGATGAAATCGATGAATTCGCGCGCAGGGCAAGGCGCAAACCGCAGCAATAGCCGAAGTTATTGCGAGGATTTGCAACGCCGCCATGCGTGCGAAGGCGCGATTTCATGTTTCGATGCTTTCGGGTCGCAGTACCAGGGCAAGGCGGAAATGCCGCAGGCGCGAACAGGCGCCGACCAAGCCGTACCGCGTCAACCGCCGAACAACCCGGCCCGTTGTTGCAGGGTCACGGTTTGTTGCCCCGCATGATCGCCACCCGGCGACGCCATCAGAAGACAGCTCGCCGCGTGCAAAGGCCCAGATCATGTCATCCCGTCCCCTACCCTTGCCGCACGGCGGCGCCCGCCCCGCACTGCACTTGGCCGGCGTGTGTGCCGCGCTGGCGTCGGTGGCGCTGTTGAGCGCCTGCACCGTGGTTCAGCCCACGCCCGTGGTCTACAGCCCGCCGCCCATGGCGGCTGCGCCGGCGGTCGCCAGCGAACCGCCACCGGTCGTCAGCGTGTACGCCGAAGCGCCCTTGGTGCAACCCGCCCCGCTGCTGGTGCCTTGGGCACCGCCGCCCATGCTGGTGCAAGCCCCACCGCCGTCGCCTTTTGCCGACGCTGTGTGGATCGGTGGCTACTGGGCGTGGCAGGGCCGCTGGGTCTGGTCGGCCGGCTACTGGGCGCCGCCACCGCGCCCCGGATACTTCTGGGTCGAACCGTACTATGAACACCGCGGCAGCGCCGTGGTGTTTGTCAACGGCTTCTGGTGCGCGCCCGGCCTGGCCTTTGTGCCGCCGCCCCCCACGCTGCGCCTGACGCTGTCGGTGGCACTGCCCGGCGTGGTGGGAACCCTGGCCCTGGGCCCCCAAGGCGTGTTCGTGCCGCCGCCGCCGGGCTCGGCCCTTGGCCTGATCGTTCCGGCCCCCATCGGCACGCCGCCGGCGGTGGTCACCGGCGCACCGGCCATCATTCACGGCGGCATGCACATCGCCGACAACCACAGCGTGACGATCAACAACACGGTGGTGAACAACACGGTCGTCAACAACCGCATCACCAACGTGCGCAACGTGATCATCGAAGCGCCGGCCAGCGCCACCGCCGACCACCGCGCGTTCCGTGGCGACGTGCCCGCGCACGCCGCGCTGGCCGCCGCCGCCGCCCCGATGACGCACTGGCAGGCGCCGCTGCCGCAAACGCAGCAGCGCTTCAACCTGGCGGCCGCGCCCGGCCGCGAGGCTGCAAGCCTGCCGCCCCCGCAGCCCGTGCGGCTGATGGCCCCCGGCCAGCCGGCGCACGCCGCGCAACCGCCCGCGCCCCCAAGCGAGCGCGCAACAGGCGCCATGCCGCTCGAACGCCGCGAACCGCTGGCCGGTGTGCCCCCGCGACCCGATGAGCGCCTGCCGCAGGCGCGCTTGCCTGCCGAGCGCGCACCCGCCGCGCCGGCGCCGCTCGAGCGCGCGCCCGAAGCCCGCACGACGCCGGAGCACATGCCGGATCGGCGCATCGACGGCCCAGCGCCGCGCCCCGAGATGCCTGCGCTGGCGCCCCCGCCCCAGGCGCGCGACAACGAGCGGCCGCGCGAAGCCCGGCCGGCGCTGATTCGCCCTGAACGCGAGCCCGCCGTGCTGCCCGCCAACACCCGGGCGCCGCAAGTGCCGGAACTCCGGCGCAACACCCTGGCCGAGCACGCGGCGCGCCCGCCCCAACCCGCCCCGGTCCCGGCCGAGCGGGCTGCGCCCGGCGCCGCCGAGCACCACGCAGCACCGCGCCCGCAAGCCGCTCGCCCCGCGCCCAAGGAACCCGCCAAACACGCCGACGAACGACGCGAACGGTCCCCGGAGTGAGCCGAGCCGTCGCGCGCGGCACGGGACCATCAGAAATCCAGCAGCTCCGGGATGAGCCGCGCCGAAGGCCCGGCCAGGATGGCATGCGCCACCGCGTCCAGGTCGGTCGGCTCGGGGTTGACGACGACCACCCGGGCGCCCGCCTGACGCGCCAGCGTGGCCAGTCCACCCGCCGGCTGAACCTGGCCCGAAGTGCCGACCACCAGCATCACCTCGCACGCACGCGCGGCCCGTTGCGCCGCGTCCAGCGCGGCAAAGGGCAGCGGCTCGCCGAACCAGACGACACCGGGGCGCACGAGGTTGCCACAGCGATCGCAATACGGCGGGAGGCCGGCACAGGCATCGTCGATGCGGCAGCAATCGCGCGGCAAGTCGAGCCAGCGGTTCTCGAACAAGTCACCGTGCAGGCACAGCACCCCTTCGCTGCCGGCGCGCTGGTGCAGCCCATCGACGTTTTGCGTGATCAGCGTCAGGCGGCCCGGGTGGCGCTGCGCAAAGGCTGCCAGCGCGAAGTGGCCGGCGTTGGGCTGCACGTCCTGCAGCTTTTCACGCCGCTCGGCGTACCAGGCCCACACGCGCGCGGGGTCGCGCCGGAACGCCGCTTCGGTCGCCAGGTCCTCGGGCCGGAAGCGTGCCCACAGGCCGGTCAGGGCATCGCGAAACGTGGGCACGCCCGACTCGGCGCTGGCGCCGGCGCCGGTCAGCACGGCGACGCGGGCGGCCGCGCGCAGCCAATCGCGCACCGGGCCGTCATGGGCCGAAGGCGTGGCCGTCATGACGGGCGCTGCCCGCGCCGGTCCAGCCACACGCCCAGGCCCTGGGCGTTCAGCTCGATGTCGATGGCCAGCAGTCGCGCCGCTTCATCCTCGCCGCCGGACCAGCCGTGGCGCAGCGCGCGGCCGACGTAGAGCTGCCGCAGGCCGGCGCGCAGGGCGGCGTGGCGGGCGTCCCGCGCCGCGCAATCGGCAGCGACCGCGATCGCCACCATGGCGTCGATCTGCTCGTGCAACTGCGCCGCCAGTCGCTGCACCGGCTCGAGGCGGCCGAAGTGCGTCGGATAGATGGCGCCGGGCTGCAGCGCCACCAGCCGGTCGATGGAGCGATGCAGCGCCGGCGGATCGAGCTCGCTGGGCGAGGTGGCCGGCACGATGAACGGGCCCTGCGCGGTGTCGAACTCGCGGTAGGACACGCCGAAGGTGTCGCCGCTGAACACGCAGCCCGACGCCGGATCGTGGATGGCGTTGTGATGCCGCGCGTGGCCGGGCGTGTCCAGGCACACCAGGCGCCGGCCGGCCAGCTCGACCGCGTGGCCGTCGGGTGCCTCGACCACGCGCTCGGCCGCCACCGGCACCAGCTGACCGTAGCTGCGCTGCATCTCGGCCTCGCCATACACCGCCGTGGCGCCGGCCCACAGCCGGCTGGGGTCGATCATGTGCCGCGCACCGCGTGGGTGCACCACCAGACGGGCATTGGGCAATTGCTGCATCAACGCGCCCGCGCCGCCGGCGTGGTCCAGGTGCACGTGCGTCAGGATCAGCCAGTCCACGTCGCCCGGCGCCAGGCCCGCATCGGCCAGGGCCGCCAGCAGGCGTGGCACCGAATGGTTGACGCCGCAGTCGATGAAGGCGCCTCGCCCCTTCTCGACGATCAGGTAGGCCGCGTCCAGGTGCGGGCGCACGAAGCCGGTGTCGATGACGTGGATGCCGTGGGAATTGGTCATGAAGGCATGGGCTTGGGACGATGGGCCAATTCTGGCCCATCAGACAGGCACAGCATCGGCCAGCAACCCGCGCTCGACCATCGCGACCTGCCGCTCGGCCAACACCAAGCGCTCCGGCTCATCCAAGAACCGCAAGGGGCCGTCAATCATCAGGAACGCCATGCCGTGCACCGCCGACCAAGCCATGAACTCCGCGCCTGGGCGGCGATTGGCTGGCAGCAGGCCGGCAGTCACCATGGCGTCGAGCGCGTCGCCCAGCAGCTCGAACGGATCGCGCCCACCGGCGCCGCGCGGAGCGGGGTCGTCGGAGGCGAACTCCTGCAGGCCGAACGGCCGCGCGGCAAACGCGGTGCGAAACAAGCCCGGCTGCTGCCAGGCAAAGCGCAGGTAACCAACGCCGACGCCGCGCAGCGCCGCCCGCGCGCGGCGGCCGGCATCGCGCATGCGGCGCGTGGCATGCAGCTCGTTTTCCATCTCCTGCGCCAACAGGGCCAGCGCGGCAGCACGCACCGCGTCGAACAAGGCCTGGTGATTGGCAAAGTGCCGATACGCGGCGTTGGGCGCCACGCCCGCGCGGCGCGTGGCCTCGCGCAGCACGACGGCAGCGGGGCCGCCTTCACGCGCCAGTTCGACGCCCGCCTCCAGCAGCGCGCGGCGCAGGTCGCCGTGGCGATAGGTGGGACGTGCGGCAGGTGACTTCGCGAGGTCTGACATTTCGAAACAGATCTTATGTGGACACCGTCCAAATCCCTACGTAGCATAAGTGTACGGCGTCCACAATTATTTCGCCAGTGGGCAAGTTCGAGTTCATCACCCAGGGCACGACCATGCAATTCACCCCCTACCTCAACTTCGACGGCAATTGCGCCGAGGCGTTTGCCTTCTATGCCAAGCTGTTCAAAGGCACCATCGTGTACCAGGGCACCTTCGGCGAAATGCCGCCGCAGCCCGGCATGCCACCGCTGCCCGAAGGCGCCAAGAATCGGATCATGCACGTGCACCTGCAAGTGGGCGCCCAGTCGCTGATGGCGTCCGACGCCATGCCGACCACGCCCGGGCAAGACCCCGACACCTGCGGCGGTGCTTACAAAAAACCCCGGGGCCTGTGGGTTTCGATCCAGGTGGCCGATGCTGCCGAAGGCCGGCGCGTGTTCGACGCGCTGGCCCAAGGCGGCGCCGTGGCCATGGCCTATGGCAAGACCTTCTGGTCCGAAGGCTTTGGCATGGTGACTGACCGTTTCGGCACGCCGTGGATGGTCAACGTGGCCGCGCAGACCTGATCGCCCGACACCCAACTCCAAGGAGCCTTCATGTCAGATGAACGCACCATCCGCCTGCACCGCGTGCTGCGCACCACGCCCGAAAAGCTGTATCGCGCCTTTCTGGAGCCCGACGCCGCGGCCAAGTGGCTGCCGCCGCATGGCTTTACCTGCACCGTGCACCAGCTCGACGCGCGTGTCGGCGGCGCGCACCGCATGTCGTTTCGCAACTTCAGCACCGGCCACAGCCATTCGTTTGGCGGCGAATACCTCGAACTGGTGCCCCACCAGCGCATTCGCTACACCGACCGGTTCGACGACACCAGTCTGCCCGGCGATCTGCAGGTCACAGTCATGCTGACCGCGGTGAGCTGCGGCACGGAGCTGGCCATCACGCAAAGCGGCATCCCGGCCGCCATCCCGCTCGAAGCGTGCTATCTGGGCTGGCAGGACTCGCTGGCGCAACTGGCTGCGTTGGTGGGGTCGGACATCCCGGATTAGGCCGAGTACAGCCCCATGCCGTCGTCAACGCCCATGGCGCGAGCACCATGTCCAAGTACCTGATTTCGTTCCCCAGTGCGGCGATGGTCGTGCCCGACGGCGAGTGGGACGCGGTGGTTCACGACTCGCACGCCGTGATCGAGCAGGCCAAGGCTGCGGGCGTCTACGTCTTCGGCGGCGGGATCGACGAAGCCGTGCCACCCGTGTTGGTCTCGCCCGATGGCGCCGTCGCCGCGGGCGGCTATTCGTGGGCACCGCCGCTCAACGGTGGGTTCACCGTGCTCGAACTGCCCCCGCGCGAGGCGGCTGTTGCGTGGGCCGCGCGAATCGCAAGAGCCTGCCGCTGCGACCAGGAACTGCGCCTTTTCGGGTTCGACCCGCAGTCCTGAACGCCTGAACGTGCGCGGCCCAAACCCTTTGTCGAGCGGGCAGTCAAATGAAACCGCATCTGGTCCGCCGCTCATCCGCAGACTTCGGCGCGATCGACCCCCTCTCGTCATCGCTCGCAACCAGGAAACATCATGTCCAGACTTCGCGTGGAGAGCTTCACGATTTCGTTGGACGGTTTTGGTGCCGGCCCCGAGCAAAGCCTTGAATGCCCGCTGGGCGTGGGCGGCGAATCCCTGCATGGGTGGTTTCTTGGTACGCGCAGCTGGCAGCAGATGCATGGCCAGGAAGGTGGCGAGGGCGGCATCGACGACGACTTCGCCGCCCGCGGCTTCAAGGACGTGGGTGCCTGGATTTTGGGGCGCAACATGTTCGGCCCGGTTCGTGGTGCGTGGCCCGACGCCGAGTGGAAGGGCTGGTGGGGCGACAACCCGCCGTACCACGTTCCGGTGTTCGTGCTGACCCACCACGCGCGAGCGTCCATTCCCATGGCCGGCGGCACCACCTTCCACTTCGTCACCGGCGGCATTCACGAGGCGCTGCAGCAGGCCCGCCAGGCCGCCGGCGGGCGGGACGTGCGCATCGGCGGGGGCGTCAGCACCATTCAGCAATATCTGCGCGCGCGGCTGATCGACGAGATGCACGTGGCGGTCTCGCCCGTGCTTCTGGGCCGCGGCGAGCGGCTGTTCGACGGCCTGGACCTGCGCGCGCTGGGCTACGACTGCGAGCAATACACAGGCTCGCCCAAGGCCGCGCACTTCGTGCTTCGTCGCAAGGCCTCGTGACACGGGACGACACCCACCCTTGCGCCATGACGCGGCCTCCTTCACCAACCCACTCCAGCAAGGAGCAACGAGATGAGCACCCCCGCCAGGAACACCATCTGCCTCTGGTTCGACCACGAAGCCGAAGAGGCCGCGCGCTTCTATGCCCAAGTCTTCCCCGACTCATCGGTCGGCGCGGTGCATCGCGCGCCGGGCGACTACCCCGACGGCAAGCAGGGCGACGTGCTGACGGTCGAGTTCACCGTGCTGGGCATCCCGTGCCTGGGCCTCAACGGCGGCCCCGCCTTCAAGCACAGTGAAGCGTTCTCGTTCCAGGTCGCCACCCAGGATCAGGCCGAGACCGACCGCTACTGGAACGCCATCGTCGGCAACGGCGGTCAGGAAAGCCAATGCGGCTGGTGCAAGGACAAGTGGGGCCTGTCCTGGCAAATCACGCCGGTGGTCTTGACGCAGGCCTACACCAGCGCCGACCCGGCCGCCGCCAAGCGGGCTTTCGACGCCATGATGACGATGAGAAAGATCGACGTGGCAGCCATCGAGGCGGCGATGCGCGGCTGAAGGACCGCCCGCGCACCGCCAGTTGCAAGAGACGTCAATGGCCGGCTTGTCGCTTCATGTGGAAACACGGTGCGCCGCATGACAAGCAAAGCCCAGGTTGCACGCACACCCAAGTGGCCTTGAACGAGCACGTACGCGCCGATCTGGCCGCACGCGACGTCCGCTACGCCGTGTTTTGCGTGAGGCCCTGGGACGACATCGCCGCCGGTCGCGATTTCTTGGGCTGGACCACGCCGTACTCCACGACCGACGCCGCAAGCGCCCTGCGCGGCGTGAAAACCCAAGTTCTCGATCGCGCCGCACGGCTTCATCGCGCTGGTCGTGGGTACCGAGGGCAACGGCATCGGCCTGCATTCGATGCAATGACTGGAGCCATCGCCACGCAGCACGGGGCCTCTTGCACCACGCCGGTGTCGGCTATCGCTTGTTCTTGCCGACCTCGTGGCCAATGACGCCGCCGACGGCCGCGCCGCCCACGGTGCCCAACGCATCTCCGCCCGTCAACACCGCACCACCGACGGCTCCGATGCCCGCGCCGACGGCGGTGTTCTGATCCTGCCGGGTCATGCCGCTGCAACCGCCAAGCCCAAGCAGCGCCACGGCGATCACGAAAGCGCCCAGAGTGTCCATTCGTGTCAGTGCCATCATTTTGATACCTCGCTTGAAAAGATTTCGATATCGCGGCAGCACCTGTGTAAGGCACCTTACACCGCTGTGTCAAGCGTAGGGCCGGCCGGCCGCTGCGTCTGTCGGACAACGCCGCGTTTGCCACCGGGCAGGAGCGCACAGTCAGCCAGACCCGTGGTGAAATCGCCGCGATCGCGCCGACTTGAGACACAAGGTGGATGGACGACCTCACCATGCCCTCCTTTCGCTCGCGCTTCGCAAGCGAACTGATGGGTCACCACCACTGGACGACGCGCAGAAAAAGCCAGATCATGCCAACCGGAACGCGCCGTACGGCGCCTTTCGTGCGAGCCCCCTGCGACCATGACTCCGCAAGAACGCGAGAAACTCCTCGGCGGCCTGAAACACCGTTTCGACAAGCACATGCACCGGCACGCGGGCATCGCGTGGACCGACGTGCAACAGCGTCTGCTGGGCCAGCCCGATGCGCTGCGCGCCCTGCACTGGATGGAGGCCACGGGCGGCGAGCCGGACGTCATCGACCACGATGCGGGCGTCTGCGTGTTCTGCGACTGCTCGCTCGAAAGCCCGCCTGGGCGCCGCAGCCTCTGCTATGACCGCATCGCCCTGGACGCGCGCAAGGCAAACAAGCCCGGCGGCAGCGCGCTGGACGCAGCCGCCGAGGCCGGGGTCAAGCTGCTGACCGACGCGCAGTACCACCACCTGCAGACGTTGGGCGAGTTCGACACCAGGACCTCGAGCTGGCTGCTGACCCCCGCCGACGTGCGAAACCGCGGCGGCGCGCTGTTTGGCGACCGGCGCTTTGGCCGCGTGTTCATCTATCACAACGGCGCCGATTCGTACTACGCCGCGCGGGGCTTTCGCGCAGCGGTGCGGGTCTGAATCCGGCGCCGCGTGGTACGGCGCCCAGGCGCGCGGCGCGCCTTCAGGGCAATGTGCCGGCGTGCTTCGCCCGCGTTTTCCATCGCCGCGCATGGGCACAATGCGCCTGATCGAGGCCGAGGGCACCCGCCCGCACCGCGCTGCATGGATGAGTTGACCGCAACACCTTCAGCCCCGCTGACGCCGCGCCTCGTACAGGCACACGCCGCTGGCCACCGACACGTTCAGGCTCTCGACCGCGCCCATCATCGGGATGCGCACCAGCGCATCGCAGGTCTTGCGCGTGAGCTGGCGCAGGCCCGGCCCCTCGGCGCCCAGCACCAGAGCGGTGGGGGCCGCCAGATCAGCCTGATACAGGGTTTGCACGGCTTCTCCGGCCGTGCCGATGATCCAGATGTTGCGCTCCTTCAGCTCACCCAGCGTGCGCGCCAGGTTGGTGACCATGAAGTACGGCACGGTCTCGGCCGCCCCACTGGCGACCTTGGCCACGGTGGCGTTGATGCCGCAGGCGTGGTCCTTGGGCGCGATGACGGCATGCGCGCCGGCGCCGTCGGCCACCCGCAGGCAGGCACCCAGGTTGTGCGGATCGGTCACGCCGTCCAGCACCAGCAGCAGCGGCGGCTCGTTCAGGCCATCCAGCAAGTCGTCGAGAGAATGCGCGGTCTCGATCGGCTGCACGCGCGCCACCACGCCCTGGTGCCCCGCGCCGCCGCACAGCCTGGCCAAGCGCGCTGCATCGGCCTCGATCACGCGCACACCAGCCTCCGATGCACGGGCCAGAAACTGCTTCATGCGCGCGTCGCGCCGCGTGGCATCGACATAGAGCTCGACGATGGACGCGGGCGAGGTCTTCAGGCGCACGCCGACGGCGTGAAAGCCGAACAGGACTTTGGGAGCTGACATTCATCCATTATCAATGCCCGCTCACGTTCGCCATCCGGAGTCGAGCGCAGTGATCGCCGATTGCTGCCGACTGCAAACCCGCCGCCGACTCAGGCATCATCGCAAGCCAGTCGCCCATGATCGCCCTGCCCCACCTGTCTCCCCTGGAACACTCCGCCTTCGTGGCGGCGGGCCTGCTGACCTACATCGTCGTCACGCGCGTGCGGCGCCAGCGCCGGCACCCGTATGCGGCCATGTCCTGGGTGTTCGGCATCGCGGCGTTCCCGTATCTGGGGCTGCCGCTGTTCCTGATCTTCGGCACGCGCAAGCTGCTGCGGCCGGCCACGCGCAGTCAGCCCGTGCCCAGCGGGCCCTGGGCGCACGCCGCCCCGCTGTGGTCCACGCGCCTGCTGGCGGCACTGGGCGTGGCTGGGGCGCAGCCGCAGGCCGACGTGCGCTTTGCCGCCGACGGCGACGCCGCCCTGGAGCAACTGCGCGGGGTGATCGCCGCCAGCCGCCGCACGCTGGACATCTGCACCTACGTGCTGGGCGACGACGAGGTGGGCGCCATGGTGGCCGCGGCGCTGGCCGAGCGCGCGCGCGCCGGCGTGCAGGTGCGCCTGCTGATCGACAGCATCGGCAACCTGAAAAGCGGCCACAGCCACGACGCGCTGCTCAAGAGCGCCGGCGTGCACACGCGCCTGTTCGTGCCGGCGCTGGGCCTTCCGGGGCGCGGGCGCGCCAACTTGCGCAACCACCGCAAGATCGTGGTGGCCGACGGCACGCGCCTGTGGGCCGGCGGGCGCAACATGGCCAACGAATACTTCATTGGCCGCGTGGACGAGCCGGCCTGGCTGGACCTGAGCTTTGTCGCCGAGGGCGCGTTGGCGGCGCAGGCGCTGGCGCTGTTCGAGGGCGACTGGCACATTGCCCACGGCGCCCGCAAGGCCACGCGGCTGGACTACGCCGAGCGCCTGGCGCAGCATGTGGCCGCTGGCGACATCGCCCCGTTGCCGCACCCCGACCCGGCCGCGCGGCCCGCCGACCTGGCCCTGGCGCAGTGGGTACCCAGCGGCCCGGATTTTCACGAAGACATCCTGCACGCGCTGCTGGTGTCCAGCGCCTTCCATGCCGAGCGGCGCCTGCTGCTGGCCACGCCCTACTTCGTGCCTGACGAGGGCCTGCTGGAGGCGCTGCTGCTGGCCGCCAAGCGCGGGCTGCGCATCACCCTGGTCCTGCCGCGCCAGTCCAACCACCGCCTGGCCGACTGGGCGCGCGGGCGCGCGGTGCGCGAGCTGGTGGACGCCGGCGCGCACGTGCACCTGGTGCCCACCATGCTGCACGCCAAGGCCGTGGTGGTCGATGACGTGCTGGCCCTGTGCGGGTCCGCCAACCTGGACAGCCGCAGCCTGTTCATCAACTACGAGGCCATGGCCGCCTTCTACGGCCCGCGCGAGATCGAATGGCTGGCGCAGTGGATCACGCAGACCGCGCACCAGGGCACGCCCGCCTCGGCACGTCCGCCCAACTGGTGGCGCGACATCGGCGAGGGCATCGTGGCGACGGTGGGCTTCCAGCTATAGCCGGTTTTCGCACCCAATCAGCCATTTACCGGCGTGTGCAAAGCGCAGTCAGCTATGCCTGTTGTAGCAATTGGCCAGGATGCGCGGTGTCTTCGGCCATGCGCCCGGCGTCGATGCTCAGGCGCCGCTGGCAGCGCGCCGCAATCGCCAGGTCGTGCGTGACCAGCACCAGCGTGGTGCCCAGTTCGCGGTTCAGGTCAAACATCAAGTCCATCACCGTGGCGCCGGTGGCGAAGTCCAGGCTGCCGGTGGGCTCGTCGGCCAGCAAAACGGACGGGTGCACCACGAAGGCGCGCGCCAGCGCCACGCGCTGCTGCTCGCCACCCGAGAGCACCCGCGGGTAGTGGCGCAGGCGCTGGCCCAGGCCCACGCGCGCCAGCATCTCGCTGGCCTGTGCCCGCGCGTCGCGGCGGCCGGCCAGCTCAAGCGGCAGCATCACGTTCTCCAGCGCGCTCAGGTTGCCCAGCAGCTGAAAGCTCTGGAACACGAAACCGATCTTCTGCGCCCGCAGTGCCGCGCGCGCGTCCTCGTCCACCGCAAACAGGTCTTCGCCCGCCAGCCGCACGGTACCGCGCGTGGGCGTGTCCAGCCCGGCGATGATGGACAGCAGCGTGCTCTTGCCCGAACCCGACGCGCCGACGATGGCCGCGGTTTCGCGCGGCGCAAGGCTGAAATGGATATCGCGCAGAATATCCAGCGTGCCGGTGGAGTCGGTCACCGACTTGAAGACATGCTCCACCGCGATGATGGGCGCTGCAACAGCGCCGGGCGCATTGCCCCTTGACTGAACCGTCATGAAAAAGCCATTTGAATTGAACCGACGACACTTTATCCGCTGGGCGCTGGCAGCCCCCGCCGCACCGGCCCTGGCAGCCACCGAAGCGCCGGTGATCCTGGTGCTGGGCGACTCGCTGAGCGCCGAATACGGCATTGCGCGCGGCAGCGGCTGGGTGGCGCTGCTGGAGCAGAAGCTCACGACCGAGAAGGTCAAAGCCCAGGTGGTCAACGCCAGCATCTCGGGCGACACCACGTCGGGCGGGCGCGCGCGCCTGCCCGCCCTGCTCAACAAGCACCGCCCGGCCGTGGTGGTGATCGAACTGGGCGGCAATGACGCCCTGCGCGGACTGCCCCTGTCGATGACCGAGGCCAACCTGGACGCCATGACGCAGGCCGCCCAGCAGGCCGGCGCCCGGGTGCTGCTGGTCGGCATGGAGGTGCCACCCAACTACGGGGCCGACTACGGCCGGCGCTTTGCCGCCGTGTTTGCGCAGGTGGCCAAGGCGCGACAAGCGGCGCTGGTGCCCTTTCTGCTCAAGGGCGTGGCCGACGGGCCGGACGCGGCAAGGCTCTTTCAGCCCGACCGCATCCATCCCACGGCGGCGGCGCACCCCACGATCCTGGCCAACGTCTGGCCCGAACTGCGACGACTTCTCAAATGAGCGTGCAGCGCATTCCTGCCGATCAGGCGCTGGCGCAGCTGGGCCGCTTTGACACCATCGTCGACGCGCGCAGCGAAAGCGAATTCGCCATCGACCAGCTGCCCGGCGCCGACAACTGGCCGAGCCTGCATGACGCCGAGCGGGTCGAAGTCGGCACCATGTACCGGCAGGTCAGCCCCTTCGAGGCGCGCAAGCGCGGCGCCGCGCTGGTGGCGCGCAACATCGCCGCGCACATCGAGCGGCACTGCATGGACAAGCCCAAGAACTGGCAGCCGCTGCTGTACTGCTGGCGCGGCGGCCAGCGCAGCGGCGCGCTGGCGCTGGTGCTGGGGCAAATCGGGTTTCGGGTGCAGGTGCTGGAAGGCGGCTACAAGGCCTTTCGCGCCGCCATGCTGGCCGATCTGCCGGCGCGCATCGAGCAGCTGCACTTTCGCGTCATCTGCGGCCCGACCGGCTCGGGCAAGACGCGCCTGCTGCACGCGCTGGCCGCTGCCGGCGCGCAGGTGCTGGACCTGGAGGCGCTGGCGCGGCACCGCGCCTCGGTGCTGGGCGCCATCCCCGGGGTGTCGCAGCCCTCGCAAAAGCACTTCGAGACGCAGGTGTGGGACACCGTGCGTGCGCTGGATGCCGCGCGGCCGGTGTATGTGGAGGCCGAAAGCAGGAAAGTGGGCAACCTCACCCTGCCCGAGTCGCTGGTCGCCGCCATGCGCGCCAGCGCCTGCCTGCGCGTGGACTTGAGCCAGGACGAGCGCGTGGCCCTGTTGCTGGAGGACTACCCCTTCTTCGTCAGCAACCCGGCCTTTTTTTGCGAGCGCCTGGACGCTCTGGTGACCCTGCGTGGACGCGCGGTCGTCGAGGGCTGGAAGACGCAGATCGCCGCCGGCCACACCGAGGCCGTCGTGCGCGAGCTGCTGGAGAAACACTACGACCCCGGCTACGCCACGTCGACCCGGCGCAACTTCAGCCAGTTCGAACACGCGCTGGCGGTGGCGCCGAGCGATCGCTCGCAGGCGGCGTTCGATCGGGCCAGTGCGCAGATTCTGGCGGCCGAAGCGCCGGTGTTGCGCTGAGCGCCAAGCGCAAAGGCGAGTTTGACCTTCGCAGCGCGCCGCTCCCACCTCACGCTTGCCGCACGAACCCGTCGGCGCTCCACCCTTCGCTGCCCACGCCGTGGTGCACGAAGAACAGCCCCTTGGGGCCATATCGGCGCTTGACTTCGGCGAGCCGCGGATCGTGGTCACCCCACTGCCCCTGCTGCCAGTTTTCCAGGAAGTAGTCGCACTCATTGAAGTATGACCCCGCCCCCGGCGCAATCAGACGCAGGGCCTCGAAGGCGTCAGCGACACGCTGCGCGCGCTCGCGCGCTTGGACCATTTCGGGCAAGCCTTCGGCGGGCTCGTCCGGGGTCGAGGTTGCGATGATGGCCAGGGCAAAGGCGTTGGCGACGTCCGGGTTCATGGGCGTGTCGCGCGCGGCGGTGATCACCTCGGCCGGCGCGCCCGCCAACCCCTTGTTGAAATGCAGCGAAACCGTCCATTTGCGGCTGGAGGCAAACAGCGCGTCGGCGAGCGAGGCGCGGGCCGCAGGCTCGAGCAACGCGGCGGGCAGCCAGAGCGACTGGTAGGCACTCCAGAACGTGCCGGCATTGCTGCCGTCGCCTTTCCACCAGAAATCGCCCCAGTTCGCGCCCGGGCGGTCGTCGAATCGGGCGGCATCGCGCGCGAAGATCCGATAGACCCATGGGCGCCAAAACCACGACGCGCGGATTGACGCGGCCGTCAGCGGCTTGGGCGTTTCAAAATCACCCGGGTGGCTGGCAACGTAATCCACCAGTGGTTTGAAAGCCGCCTCGGCTTCGGCGCTCGTCTTGCCTTGAAACACCATCGAGAGGCGCAATTGCCTTTCCGGCGTCACGCGCGCCTGCTCGCCCCAGTGCGGATTGAAGAGCGTCGTCGCGTAGTGCTCCAGAAACTTTGCGATCAGCTGCCGGAACGCGTCGTCCGAGTGCGCACGCACAACCCAGTCGAGCGCACCGAAGCGGTCGGGCAGATCTTGCGTGGCCAATGTGAAGCGTGTGACGACGCCGAATGTCCCGCCACCGCCGCCCTTGAGCGCCCAGAACAGGTCGGGATCGCGAGCGGAGTTGACGACGCGCACCTGGCCGTCGGCGGTGACAACCTCGGTTTCGATAAGACTTGCCGCGGCCAGGCCATAGCGCTTGGAAAAGTTACCGAAGCCGCCGCCCAGAATCAGTCCGCCGACACCGACCGTCGTGCACCCGCCGCCTTGCACGTAGCGCCCGGCGCTCTGTGCCGCCTGATAGGCGTGCAGCCAGATGCAACCGGCGCCCAGCGAAATCGCCGGAACCACCGGCGCCGACGCGCCCTGCGGCCGAAACGCGTCGTGCACCACCACCGCATTCATCTTGTGCGTCCAGATCAGCAGCGAATCGGGCGCCGAGGACGTTCCGAAGTAGCTGTGCCCGCCGCCTTTGACGACGAGCCGCAAGTTGTGGGCAGCGGCAAAGCGCACGGCTGAGGCGACGTCAGCGGCGCTCTCGGCTGCCACCATATAGGCGCTCGGCTCGGAGCGCCACGCGCCAAGCCAGCCTGCGCTTTGGGTGAGTCCCGGCGTATCGCCGCGGTAGAAAGGGTTGCGGCCGAATTGGATCAGCGCGTCGCCAAGCTGCGCCGGCACGACGGGTTTCGACAGGCGGCCGCCGGTCGCCTTTGCGAGCTCGGCCCACTGGATCTCGCTGGGCCAGCCCGCCTGGCCCGGCCGCGCGCGCCCAAATGGCGCCGCCCTGGCATTCGCCAACGGAAAAACGCTGACAGCCGTCGCGGCAAGACCTCCGGCGATGACGTCACGTCTCTTCATGTTGGTCCAAGTCAAGCGCCCGCATGCCTTGCCGGGTGCGCTCATCCACCATCACGGGCTGGTCGCGGACTTGCCCGCCGCGGCAGGCGGTTCCTGCCAGCGCACCGCCCCCCGATACGCGTGCCAGCTGGCATGACCGACGACCGGGCCGACCACCAGCAGCCCCGCGCCCCAGGGCAACAGAGCCAGGATGATCAAGAGCGCGATCAGCGCGCCCCACCACCCCATGGTGATGGGGTTGGCCGCCACCACGCGGATGCTGGTGATGGCCGCCGAAATGGCGTCGGTGTCGCGGTCCAGGATCATCGGGATGGAGACCACGGCGGTGGAATACACCAACAGCGCAAACAGGCCGCCCACCAGCAGATACACCAGGATGAAGTCGAGGTTGTCGAGGTTGAAGATGGCCTGCATCACGCCCGTGGTGGAGGGCATGCCGGTGTTGAAGAACACCGCGAACACCACCAGCGAGGCGCGGCCCCACAGCAGCTCCAGCACGATCAGCACCAGCACCAGCAGCGCCATGCTGCGCAGGTGCGGCTCCCAGCAGGTGGCCGATGCGCCCAGCGTGGGCCGCGCGCCCTGCTCGCGCCGGCGGCTGACCTCGTACAGGCCCATGGCCAGAAACGGCCCCAGCAGCAGGCAGCCCGAGGCAATCGACATGACGTATTCGGGTTTGTTGCGAAACACCAGCCCCAGCACCACGGCCATGGCCCAAAAGCACAGGCCATAGAACAGGCCGATGCCGGGCGCGGCCCCAAAGTCGCGCGCGCCGGCGCGCAGCCAACGCAAGGGATCGAGCAGGCCCAGGGGCCGCATGACGGCTTGCGGCACCGTCGAAGGCGGGGGCACATAGGGCCGGTATGCCGGCTCGGGCTCGGGCTTGATGGCGGGATCGCTGTCGGTCATGGAGGGGCGTCCAGTGAAATGCGGCATCATAAGCGGCCCGCAGCTCAAGACAAAACACAGCCCAGCGCTTGACCAGCAAGCGCCGCGTGCTATCAAATTCGCTTGATTGCCAAGCGGCCTCCGACGCCTTTTCAAGAGGCGGCGGGCAGCTGGCAGCGTGGCCGATCCGCCCCGCCGCACGCCCGCCGCCTGGCGCTGCCCCTACTTGAGCCGGGGCTGAACGATGATCTTCACCGCTGATTCATTGTTGTGGATCAGCGTTTCAAAGCCTTGCGAGATCAAATCCTGCAACTGGATGCGCTGGGTGATGAAGGGCTCCAGGTTGAGCTTGCCTTCCTCCACCAGCTTGATGGTTTCCTGATGGTCGTTGCAGTACGCGATGGTGCCGCGCACGTCCAGCTCCTTCATCACCACACTGTGCACGTTGATGGTGGCCGGATGGCTCCAGATCGAGACGATCACCACCACGCCGCCCGGCTTGGTGGCGGCCACCAGTTGGTCGAGCACCTTGTTGACGCTGGTGCATTCAAAGGCCACGTCGGCGCCCTGGTCGCCGGTGATCTTCATCACCTCGGCCACCACGTCCACCTGGGACGGGTCGAGGATGTGATCGGCCACGCCGGACTCGCGCGCCTTCTCCTTTCGCTTGGCGCTCAGCTCGGTGATGATGACCTTCAGCCCCTTGGCCTTCAGCACGGCCGCCAGCAGCAGCCCGATGGGGCCGCCGCCGCCCACCAGCGCCACGTCGCCGGCCTTGGCGCCGCTGCGCACGTAGGCGTGGTGGCCCACCGACAGGGGCTCGATCAGCGCCGCCTGGTCCAGCGGAATGGCGTTGGAGATCGGGTGCACCCAGCGGCGCTTGACGGCAATTTTTTCAGACAGGCCGCCGCCGCGACCGCCCAGGCCGATGAAGTTCATGTTCTTGGACAGGTGGTAGCGCTCGCCCGGCCCGGTGGGCACGTCGTCGGCAATGATGTAGGGCTCGACCACCACATGCTGGCCCACCTGGATGTCGGTCACGCCTTCGCCGACGGCATAGACCACGCCCGAGAACTCATGGCCCATGGTAACGGGCGCGGACTCGCCCGAGATGGGGTGCGGATGGCCGCAGGGCGGAATGAAGATCGGCCCCTCCATGAACTCGTGCAGGTCGGTGCCGCAGATGCCGCACCAGGCGACGTCGATGCCGACGGTGCCGGGGGCCACGGTAGGCTCTGGAATGTCTTCGATGCGGATGTCGCCGCGGGCGTGGAAGCGTGCTGCTTTCATGGTTCAAGCTCCTTTGCGGGTGGAGGATTGGGGCCGATCCGGCGGTTCGCAGCACCATGCACTGCACGGGCGCGGGCAAGAAAAAGCCTGTGGCCAATGGCTCTGCGCTTCACGCGCAGCGATGCGGGCAGATCCACGCGGCCGCATGCCAGAGCGGTGAGGTCATTGTCACGTCGCAGGGCGCGCCTGTCCATGCGCGGCGCAGGGGAGCGAAGGCAATGCTTGCCTCAACTCAAGGTTTTGCCGGCAAGGCGTCCGTCGCGCGGCCGCGGGCCAGGGACCTCAGGTCGGCAACGCCCGGTCCAGCGCCTGCGCCAGGTCGGCCTGCAAATCGGCCACGTCTTCCAGCCCGGTCGAAAACCGCACCACCGTGCCGCGCGCCAGCTGCGCGGGCCAGCCGTTGGCGCGGATGCCGGCCAGGTTGTAGGGCACCACCAGGCTGATCGGGCCGCCCCAGCTGTAGCCCAGCTTGAACAAACGCAGGGTGTCGCAAAAGGCATCGACCTGCGCTTGCGAATAGCGCGCATCGACCATCACGCTGAACAGGCCCGCGGCCGCGCCGCCGCCATGCGCATCGGCGGCTCCGCACACCTGCTGCCAGTGCGCGTGGCCGGGGCTGTCCGGCAGCGCCGGGTGCAGCACCTGCGCAAACTGGGCTTGCGCGGCGCACCAGCGCGCCAGGCGGCGCGCCGCCTGGTCCTGCGCCCGGTAGCGCAGCGCGATGCTGGGCAAGGCACGCAGCACGGTCTCGGCGTCGCCCCCGCTCACGCCCCAGCCCAGGCGCATATGCGTGTTCAGGATGCGGCGGTGCAAATCCGCATCGCGCGTGACCACGCTGCCCATCAGCACGTCGCCGCCGCCGCTGGGGTATTTGGTGAGGGCGTGCACCGACACGTCCACGCCCAGGCCCTGCCCGTCCAGGTCGAACGGGTTGAAGGCCAGGCCCGCGCCCCAGGTGTTGTCCAGCACGCAGGTGACGCCGCGCGCGCGGCACAGGCGCACCTGCTCGATCAGGTCGGGAAACTCCAGCGTGATGGAGCCGGCGGCCTCCAGCCACACCAGGCGCGTGCGTTCGCTGATGCGCGCGGCCAGGTCGGCCACGTTCATCGGGTCGTAGTACTGGTGCGTGATGCCCCAGCCCGCCAGTTCGCCTTCGGTCAGTGCCTTGTTGGGGCCGTAGGCGTTGTCAGGGATCAGCACCTCGTCGCCGGCTTTGAGCAAGGCCATGGACGCGCAAGCCACCGCCGCCAGGCCGCTGGGCAGCAGCACGCAGTGCTTGCCGTGCTCCAGCGTGGCGATGCGCTCTTCGAGCGTGAAGGTGGTGGGCGTGCCGTGCAGGCCGTAGGTGTAGCCGCTCTTGTCCTTCCAGTCGCGCGTGCGCATGGCCGCCACGTTGGGGAAGAAGACCGTGGAAGCCTTGTGCACCGCCGGCAGCGGGGCGTCAAAGCCGGCGGGGGCCTGGTAGGGGTGGTGGATGAGGTGGGTGGTCGGGTCGGTCATGCGGCAATGGTATTGCACCGCCGCGGCTACGCCGATTTGAGCCGCCCCCGAAGCAGGGTGACGATGCCGCTCAGCAGCACGCAGACCACCCAATAGACAAAACCGGCAAAAAGCAGCATCTGCACGACGGTGCCGTCGCGCTCGCCGATGCGCACGGCGTCGCTGAAGAAGTCGCCCAAGGCGATGACGTAGACCAGCGAGGTGTCCTGAAAGATCACGATGCACTGCGTCAGCATGATGGGCAGCATGGCGCGAAAGGCCTGCGGCAGGATGATGTGGCGAAACGCCTGCAAGTTGGTCATGCCCAGCGAATGCGCGGCCTGAAACTGGCCCACCGGCAGGCCCAGAATGCCGGCCCGAATGATCTCGGAGAAGAACGCGGCCTCCAGCATCGAAAAGCCGACCATGGCCGAGACCAGCCGGATATCGACGCTTGGCGACAGGTCGAACACCGCCTTGAGCAACTGCGGCACGATCAAAAAGAACCACAGCAACAGCATCACCAGCGGAATCGAGCGAAACAAACTGACGTAGGCGCGAGCAAACACGTTCAGCGCGCGCACCTTGACCACCGCAAAGACGGCCAGCAAGGTGCCAAAGGCAATGCCGCACGCAATCGCCACCAGCGTGACCTTGAGCGTGATCCAGGCGCCATCGGCAAGGATCGCGCGGGCGCTCCACAGGGCAGAAAAGTCGAATGAGGACATGGCCGTGCGCTCCTATTCGCCCATCAAGCCGGGGCGGGCAAAGTGGCGGCGCACGCCGCTCATCAGCTGCAGGATCAGGAAGTTGAGCGCCACGTAGGCCAGCGTCACCATGATGAACGACTCGTAGGGCTGCGCGGTGTAGTCCACCAGTTGCCGCGCCTGGCCGCTGAGTTCGAGCAGGCCGATCGTCGAGGCCACGGCGGAGTTCTTGGAAATGATGAGGAATTCGGACGTGAGCGGCGGCAGGATGCGGCGAAACACCTGCGGCAAGATGATGTGGCGGTACATCTGAGCGCGCGTGAAGCCAAGCGCCAGCGCCGCATGCACCTGGCCGCGGGCCAGCGCCTGAATGCCGGCGCGCAGTTGCTCGCAGATGCGCGAGCCAGTGTAGACCCCGAGCGCAAACACCGAGGTGACGAAGAACTGGACGGTCGGATCGAGGTTCTTGATCGCATCGCCCATCGCCTTGGGCAAGAGCTCGGGCACGACGAAGTACCAGATGAAGAACTGCACGATCAGGGGCACGTTGCGAAAGATCGACACATAGCTCATGCCGACGAACCGCGGCCAGCGCCCCGGCAGCGTGCGCATCACGCCGAAAAACGTGCCCAGCGCCAGTGCCAGCAGCCAGGCCACCAGCGTGAGCATGGCCGTGATCACAAAGCCATGCGCGATCCAGCCCAGATAGGTCGAATTTTCACCGGTTGCGACCTGCTGCAGCAGGACCGACCAATTCCAGTGGTAGTTCATTTCGCCTCAGGGTCGATCTTGGCGTTGGGATGCGCAAACAGGTGCTGCATGGCCTCCGACATGGCAAAGTCGAGGTTGAGGTTCTTGGGCGGGATCGGGCTCATGAACCACTTCTTGTAGATGGCTTCGCCCTTGCCGGAGGTTTCGGTCTGGGCAATGACATCGTCCAGCAGCTTTTTCATTTCGGCGTCGCCCTTGCGCACCATGCAGCCGTAGGCTTCATACGACTGGGGCTTTCCGGTGATCACATAGTCCTTGGGGTCGCTCAGCTTGGCGCGCTCGCCCGCCAGCAGGGCGTCGTCCATCATCATGGCCTTGGCGCGCCCGGTGGACAGCGTGAGCGAGGACTCGGCATGGTCCTTGGCGCTGATGATGCGCATGTCCATCTTCTGGTCGACGTTGAGCTTGCGCAGCAGCACTTCGGATGTGGTGCCCGCCCCGACCACCACGGTTTGGCCCTTGAGGTCGGCAAAGTCCTTGATGCCCGAGTCCTTCTTGGTCATCAGGCGCGTGCCGATGATGAACAGGCTGTTGGAGAAATCCACCTGCTGCTCGCGCGAGGCGTTGTGGGTGGTGGTGGTGCATTCGAAATCGATGGTGCCGTTTTGCAGCAGCGAGATGCGGTTTTGCGAGGTGATCGGCAACCAGCGCACCTTCAGGTCGGGCGCATTGACCTGCTTGCGGATGCCATCGAGTATCAGGTTGGTGAAGTCGATCGAATAGCCGATCGGCTGCTTGGCGTCGTTGTAGTAGGAAAACGGAATCGAGGCCTCGCGAAAGCCGACGACCACGATGCCGTCGTCCTTGACCTTCTTGAGGGTTCCCGACAGGTCGGCGGCCAGGGCCATCGATGGGGCGATGGCGGCCATCAGGGCGACCGCCGCGGCGGTGCGGACGCGGCGCTGAACGGTGGACAGGACGGGCATCATGGTTGTCTCCTTGGGGTTGGTGATCGAAAAGCTCAACGGGAATCGACCAGGGCACTGACGTCGATGACATACATCTGGCGTTCGTGCTCATGGACCGAGTCGATGCACACCTGGCGACCGTCACGGCTCCAGCGCGGGTGCAGGTCGCAGCGGTTTTCCTTGCGCAGGCCCGGGTCGGTATAGAAGCTGCCCAGTTCGTGGCGAACCTGCCGCTCGCAGTCGTACATGATCAGGATGCGCTCGTTGGTGTCCGGGTCCGGATAGGTGTCGGTCAGCAGCCAGCGCGGGTTGACCGGCGAGAAGCTCATGTGGCCGTTCTCGGTCAGGATGCCGTCGCCGACGACCTGCACGGCGCCGCCATCGGCGTCCGCATACAGGTGATAGTGGATGCTGCCCGCATGCGGACCCCAGACGATGATGTGACCATCGTCGCGCCACAGCGGGTGCGAGATCTGGTACTCGGACTTCTCGTAGTCGTAGGTGCCCACGGCCGTCGGATCGAAGTCGTCGGCCAGCTGGGGCAGCGGATGATCGGAGCACTCCAGCAGGCGCATGTTGCGGCCGTCCGGGTCCATGGTGATGAGGCGATGCAGAAAGCAGGTTTCATCCTCGACACGCTCGGTCCAGCGGTGCAGGAACAGCACGCGCGAGGACGATGGGTTGATCTCGATGTGGCTGACCCAGTGCAGCGCCTTGTCCATCGAGGGCCGGTGCTGGAAGTCGTGCAGATCGGCGTAGCTCACCAGCAGCTGGGTCGCGCCGGTGTCCAGATCGATGCGATGGATCCCGTCATCGGCCGGATACAGGGGCAGGTTCCGGCGCTTGCCGCCCGGCTCGCAATAGCCGATGGTTTCATGCGTCACGTACAGGCGGCTGTAGTCCACGCTGAGCGCATAGCGGCTGTTGGGCGCCGCCACGTAGATGGGGCTGTCAAGGTGCCGGGTTTCGCCTGTGTCCACGTTGTGGATCGCTGCGCCGAAGCCGGGGTACAGCCCGCCGGGGCCGTCGCGGCGCACGTTGTAGATGAACTGGCGGCCGGGCCGTCCGTCGAGCCACTGCAGCTGGCATCCCATTTGCCAGTTCCAGGCGGTCGTCACGCCGCACACGTGAAAACGATCGCTGTCGCGGGTGTCGAAATATCCGACCTGCGCCTGCATGTCGGGCGTCAAGTCGGCCGTCATGCAATCGACCTGGTTGGCCAGCACCAGGCGATCGTCCAGATCCCATACCGTCTTGTCGTAGTAGCCGAAGAAGTGGTGCAAGGGCCCCCGGCCCAGGCGGTGGATGGGGTAGCGCCTGGCAAGATCTTTCGCTTGGGTCATTTCGTTCGAATCGATGAAGGGTCGAAACAGCTGCGAGCGGGCAGCGATTCGAGCCGATTCTAGGAAGCGACATCAATTTAAGATAATTCTATTTGTGGCATTGCCTATTCAATTTTGATATATTGATTTTCAGCGGCTCGTCGTTGTCGGTCGGCGACCGCAGCCATTTCGCCCGCATGACCCGCCCACTCAACTTCCAGCAAATCCAGGCCTTCAAGGCCGTCATGGAGTCGGGCACGACCACGCGCGCCGCGCAGGTGCTGAACACCACGCAGCCGTCAATCAGCAGGCGTCTGTCCGAACTGCGCCAGGCAACCGGCCTGGAGTTGTTCGACCTTCACAACGGACGTCTGCGGCCGACGCGCGAGGGTCAACAACTCTACCGATCCGTACGCAAGCACTTCGAGGGTCTGGAGCATATCGAGACGGCGGCGCGCGTGCTCCGAAAATCCGGTTCTGGCGTGCTGCGAATCGGCAGCACGCCGACCCTGGCCGCGGGCTTGCTGCCTCAGGTCATTGCCGCATTCATGCAGCAGCACCCCAAGACATATATCAATCTGCAAACGCACGGAACCCCGCAGCTCAAGGAGTACTTGAGCCAGGGGTTGCTGGACTTTGTCCTGACCACGGGACACCTCGAACACGGCGACGTCATCACGAACTCGCTGTTGAAAAGCCGCGCCGTCTGCCTTCTGTCGCGCAACCATGCGCTGGCCAAGTCGCGATCGATCAAGGCCGATCAGCTGCGCGCCCAGCGTCTCATCCTGCTGGACGAGAACGACGACATCATGATTGCCATGCGCGGAAAGTTTCCGTTTCAGCCGGGACACGAAAACGTCGCGGTGGAAACCAACTCGTCGTTGACGATCTGCGCATTGGTCGCCGCCGGTGTCGGGGTCGGTGTTGTCAACCCCTTTGTCGCAAACACCTTCGCCGATCAATTGGCGGTTCTTCGTCTCGATCCGCCGATTCCGATCGAAGTGACCCTCATGCGCTCGGCCGCGTTGGCGCCCTCCATGCTCGCGAGCCGCTTCGAGGAAATGCTGATGAGCCAAACGTGGCTTGACCGGGTTGGTGGATCGAAATAGGCCGCCAACGAGCAAGCAGCACTTCAACCGCAGCACCGGCACCCGCGCCCCCGAATTGGCCTGTGGTTTCTCTGGGGTGAAGGGGTGTCATTGCGTCGAGGCAGCCCACCCGCCGCTTCCAGGCTCAATACCAGTCATCCATCGCGTCCTGCTCTTTCTGCCGCCGCCGCTCGGTCTTGATCCACGACTTGAGCGCGGCCGGATTGCCGCGCAGGGCGTTCAGCTCTTGACGCAGTTGCAGGTTGTCGAACACGAGGACTTGCAGCTGCGCGCGCAAGTCGCGCATCAGGCCCGCGGGCTTGGTGAATTGGCCGGGGTCAACCCCGAACTCCATCATGAAACGGGCTTGCTCCTGGCGCAGCTCCTGCTGCAGCTCGGTCAGTTGCTCGGCCAGCACACGGTTGTAGTGCTTCAGCCGCTCTTCGCTCAGGCCGGCGATGTGGGCTGGGTCGATCTGCTCGATCTCCAGCTGCAATTGCAGCAAATCGAGCAGTCGGTTGTCGGCATAGGCCTGGTTCACGCGCTGCATCAGGGCGGTTTTGCGCTCACGCTCGTCGGGGTCGCTCTCGCGGTCCGGGTGCAGATTGCTGGCCAGCTTGCGATAGATCTCGCGCACCGACTGTGTGGCCTGCGCGGCCTCTTCCTGCGCCTTGCGCTCGCGCGCGCCGGGCTTGCGCGGCCGGGCGGCGCGATGGGCCTGATGCTGCTCGGCCTGCGCCTCCTGTGCCTGTTGCGCCCGCATCTGCTCGGCAACGCGGCGCAGCAGGTTTTCGGGTGATTCCAGGTCGGCATCCTGCAAGTCCAGATCCACGCCGAACAGGTCACGCGCCATGGCCTGCGCCATCTCCTTGGCGGCTTCGTTGCCCTCGGCCTCCTCGGCGTCGTAGTCGCTGCCGCTGTGGCGGTTGTAGACCTCCTTGAGGCGCTCGCGCGTGGACTCGTCGGAGACGGCATCGAGCATGTCGGCGAGCCGGTCGGTGATGGCCTCGCTGACCGTGCGGCGCTCGGCCTTGGTCAGCGCCTTGTCGCTGCTTTGCGCGTCCAGCCACTGCACGAGATCGACCTGCAACGCGATGGTGGCCTGTTGCAGCGGAACCATCTCGCGCGCATGGCGCTCGCGGCAGTCGGCCATGGCCTGCTGCCAATCCGCGAGCATCTGGCGCTGCTGGGCGATGCGCTCGACCTGGCGGTTGAATTTTTTTTGCTGCGCGCTCAGCGGCGCGGACGGGTGCGCGGCCGCAATGCGAACGGGGGCGGGATGACGCGATGGCATGACCAGACGATGGTGCGGCGCCGTGACCTTGGCGCCCGGGCCGGGTGGCGCTCGGGCACTCAGCTTCTCACACCTTCCACTTGGCCAGCAGCTTCTCGGGCGAGAGGCCGTCGTAGCCCTCGAAGGGCTGGTGAATCCACGGGTTGGTGGGCAGGTGCTCGACCGAGTAGTCGGCCCGGAAGCTCGACGTGCCCTTGGTCCAGATGACGGCGGTGCGCAGTTCGGTGATGGGCTGATAGTTGGTGCGCAGGCGCTCGACCACCGCCTTCAGCGTGACGCCGGTGTCGGCCAGGTCGTCGACCAGCAGCACCTTGCCGGCGATCTGGCCCTGCGGCGTGGTGATGAAGTGGGCAATGTCCAGGTGGCCCTGCACCGTGCCCTCCTCGGCGCGGTAGGAGCTGGTGGACATGATGGCCAGCGGCACGTCGAAGATGCGGGAGAGCACGTCGCCCGGCCGCATGCCGCCGCGTGCCAGGCACAGGATGGTGTCGAACTTCCAGCCCGACTGGTGCACCTTGATCGCGAGCTTTTCGATCAGGTCGTGGTACTCGTCGTAGCTGACATACAAGTGCTTGCCGTCTTCGGTCAACATCCCGGTAACTCCTCAATTGATAGCTGGTTGCGCAAGTGCATGGCCGGCCAGGGGCCGATTTGGCTTGAAAGCCTCAGTCAGCCAGAAACGGATGGCGCATCATGATGGTGTGATCGCGGTCCGGGCTGGTGGAGATCAGGTGGATGGGCACGCCGGTGGCGTGCTCGATGCGTTGCAGGTACAGGCGCGCCTGCACCGGCAGCTTGTCGTAGTCGGTCACGCCCACGGTGCTCTCGCTCCAGCCTTCCATGGTTTCGTAGATGGGGGTGCAGCGCTCGATCTCGTCGGCGCCCAGGGGCAGCAGGTCGATGCGCTGGCCATCCAGCTCGTAGCCGGTGCACAGCTTGAGCTCTTTCAGGCCGTCCAGCACGTCGAGCTTGGTGATGCACAGGCCCGACAGGCCGTTGACCTGGGCGCTGCGCTTGAGCAGCGCGGCGTCGAACCAGCCGCAGCGGCGGCTGCGCCCGGTGGTCACGCCTTTTTCGGCGCCCACGGTCGAGAGGTGATGGCCCACGGTGCCGGGCGTGGCCCAGTCCAGCTCGGTCGGGAAAGGCCCACCGCCCACGCGCGTGCAATAGGCCTTGGTGATGCCCAAAACGTAGTGCAGCAGGCCGGGGCCCACGCCGGCGCCGGCGGCGGCGTTGCCGGCCACGCAGTTGCTGCTGGTGACGTAGGGGTAGGTGCCATGGTCCACGTCCAGCAGCGTGCCCTGAGCGCCCTCAAACAGCAGGTTGGCGCCGCGCTGGTGGGCTTCGTTCAGCTCGCGCGACACATCGGCGATCATGGGGCGGATGAACTCGGCGTGGCGCATGGCCTCGTCATACACCGCCTGATAATCGACGGCAGGCGCGCCCAGCAACTGCGTGAGCACGTGGTTGTGCAGCTCGAGCAGCACCTTGAGCTTCTCGGCAAAGCGCGCGGGGTGGCGCAAATCCTGCACGCGCAGCGCGCGGCGGGCGATCTTGTCCTCGTACGCGGGGCCGATGCCGCGACCGGTGGTGCCGATCTTCTCCAGCCCGCCCTTTTCGCGGTAGGCCTCGCGCGCCACGTCCAGCGCAGCATGGAAGGGCAGGATCAGCGGGCAGGCCTCGGAAATGCGCAGGCGCGAGCGCACCTCGACGCCGGCCTTCTCCAGCCCTTCGATCTCCTCGATCAGCTTGGCCACCGACAGCACCACGCCATTGCCGATGTAGCAGGTCACGCCCGGGCGCATGATGCCGCTGGGGATCAGGTGCAGCGCGGTCTTGACGCCGTTGATGACCAGGGTGTGGCCGGCGTTGTGCCCGCCCTGAAAGCGCACCACGCCCTGCGCGCTTTCGGTCAGCCAGTCCACCAGCTTGCCCTTGCCCTCGTCGCCCCACTGGGTGCCGACCACGACCACGTTGCGTCCGCTTGTCACGCTCATTGCTTCATCACTCCAAAGACCATACTCAAACCATCACGGCGCCCACGGCACCCACAAGCATCCACCCCCCCAAAGTGCGCCAAGGCCGCCGCGCCGCCGGCCATGCCGGAAATCGCCGTGCAGGGGCAACGCCCGCCCACGGGCGATGGCCCCTGCAAGAGGGCAGGCGCAACAGCGCGCAGCGCGTGGAGATTGGGGGGTCTCATCACAGTGCGACGATGGCCCAGCGCTCGCCGTGCGGCACCAGTTCGCGGTCGCAGTGAAATTCGTCAAGTTCGCCGTCCTCGCCCGGCAGCACGCGCACCACGGTCTCGCCGCTCTGCCGCAGTGCGGCCACGGCGGCGGCCAGCCCCGGCGCATCACTCCAGGGCGCGCGAATGGCGGCGCGCAGCGGCCGCGGCGCGGCAGCGCGCACCAGTTGCTTGAGGTCCAGGCTGAAGCCCACCGCCGGCCGATCGCGGTCGCGCTTGTGGCCGAACACCGCCCCCACGCCGTCGTAGCGCCCGCCGCGCAGCAGCGCGTCGCCCGCACCCTGGGCGTAGACGGAAAAACGCGGCCCGCTGTAATAGCCCCAGCCGCTGGCGTCGGCCAGGTCGAAGCTGACGCGCACGCCTTCCAGGCGCTCGGCCAGCCACTTCAAATTCGATAGTGCCTCGCGCACGTCGGGCAAGGGCTGCAAGGCTTTTTCAGCTTCATCGAGCACGGCCGCGCCGCCATACAGGCGCACCAGGGCTTGCAGGCTCTGGCGCACCGCCGGCGTCAGCGCCCGGCTGGCTTCGGCCAGCGCATGGCCGTCCTTGCTGGCGAGGGCGCGGTGGATCTCGGCGCGCACCGACTCATCGCGCACGTCGGCCAGCAGGGCGCGCACGATGCGCGCGTCGGCCAGGTCCACGTGCAGGCCATCGACGGCCGCAGCGCGCAGGCAGTCCAGCGCCAGGCGCAGCACCTCCAGGTCGGCTTCGCGCCCGGCGTAGCCGTAGATCTCGGCGCCGAACTGCAGCGGCTCGCGCGTGGCATGCGGGCGCTCGGGGCGCGTGTGCAGAACCGGGCCGCAGTAGCAAAGGCGGGTGACGGCGCTGCGCCCGAGCAGGTGGGCGTCGATGCGCGCCACCTGGGGCGTGGTGTCGGCGCGCAGGCCCAGGGTGCGGCCCGACAGTTGATCGACCAGCTTGAAGGTTTGGAGTCCCAGCGCCTCGCCGGTACCCGTGAGCAGGGATTCGAGGTGCTCGATGAGCGGCGGGATCACCAGCTCATAGCCGTAGCCGCGTGCGGTATCGAGCAGCGCGCGACGGAGCTCTTCGATGTGCCGGGCCTCGGAGGGCAGGACGTCAGCAATGTGATCCGGCAGAAGCCAGGCGGACATGGCAAGGCCTTTGCGGCACTGTTAAAAGCGAGATTCTACCGGGCGCAAGGGATCGCCCCCAGTCTCCACACGCTGCGCGTTGTTGCGCCACCCCCCAATCCGGTGGCATCGCCAATGGCCGGGCAAACCCCGGCCATTGGCGATCGCTCGCGGGGCCTGTTCTGCGGCCCTTCAAAACTTTTCGTGTCATTTATTGGCGGCGGCGCCCCGCATCATGAACCGCTGAAGGCTTCCGACGCTGGTGCGCTGCTCACCAGCCCACTCATGTCGCCACGGTGAGCAGCAGCAGGCCGGCCAGCAAGGCCAGCAGGCCGAAAAAGCGGATTTGTCCGTCGTGCAATTGCAGCAGCTGCATGAAGGCGCGGCGCCAGGCGGCGGGTGCCAGCAGGGGTAGCAGGCCCTCGACGATGAACACCAGGCCCAGGGCCGTCAAAAGCGTCTCGCCGTTCACCACCTGGGCCCCCTGCCCCTCAACGGCGCGCGGGAGCGGGCGCGGCGCCGGGCGCCTCGCGCAACGCCTTGAAAAAATCGGTCGCCGCCGGGTCGACCACCAGCACGTCGCCCTTCTTGCCGATGCTGGCCTTGTAGGCGTCCAGGCTGCGGTAGAACTCGGCAAACTGCGGGTCCTTGCCAAAGGCCTCGCCATAGATGGCGGTGGCCTGCGCGTCACCCGCGCCGCGCACCTTCTCGGCGTCGCGATAAGCGTCGGCCACGGTCACCTCGCGCTGGCGATCGGCGCTGGCACGAATCTGCTCGGCTTCGGCGGCGCCGGTGGAACGCAGCTCGTTGGCCACGCGCTGGCGCTCGGCCTCCATGCGGCGATACACCGACTCGGTGATGGCCGCCACGTAGTCGGCGCGTGTCAGGCGCACGTCCACGATGTCGATGCCCCAGGGCTTGGCACCCTTGACGGCTTCGGTCACCTCGCGCTTGACATCGCTCATCAGCGAATCGCGCTGCGCCGAGATCAGCTCGCCCACGGTGCGGCGGTTGATCTCTTCCTGGAAGGCGTTGCGCACCACGCGGTTGAGTTGCATGGCGCCAGCGCTCTCGTCCAGGCCCACGTTGCGGATATAGGCCTGCGGGTCGGTGATGCGCCAGCGCACGTACCAGTCGATGACCACGCGCTGCTTTTCGGCCGTCAGCAGCGGCTCGGTGTCGGCGCTGTCGAGCGTGAGCAGGCGCTTGTCGATGTAGCTGACGTTCTGGAACGGCGGCGGCAGCTTGAAGTTCAGGCCGGGCTGGGTGATCACGTCCTTGATCTGGCCGAGCTGATAGACCACGCCGAACTGCCGCTGGTCGACCACGAACAGGGTGGAGCCGAGCAGGCCCAGAAGAATCAGGACGGCGACGCCGATAAAACCAAATTTATTCATGGGATGAAGCGTTCCAAATCAGTTGGGCGACGCAGCACGCGCGGAGCATGAAGCCCAAAGAGCCGAACGACCGCGGAGCAGGCCACGCCAGCGATCGCCGTGGCCGGGGTTCCCCCGGTCACTGGCGATGCCCCCTGCAAGGGGGCTGAGGTCTGCGGCTCCAGACCTGCCTGCGCAGGTCTGGACAGACCGAAGGGCCGCCGCCTCTGGCGGCGAGCACCAGGCGAAACATCGCGCAGCGAGTGGAGACTGGGGGTGTGCCATTTCTTAGCGGAAATCTGCATCGCGGCTGCGCGCGTTGTCGCGGCTGCGTGAATCGTTGGTGGACGGCGCCGGGCGCGATGCGGGCGCCGGGCTGGAGGACGGCGCTGGCGCGGGTGCGGTGGCCGCTGGCGCCGTGTTGCCACTGGCCTGCATCAGCTTGTCCAGCGGCAGATACATCAGGCTGCCGGCACGGCTGTCCACCAGGATCTTGTTGATGCCGCCGTAGATCTGCTGCATGGTGTCGATGTACATGCGCTCGCGCGTGACCTGCGGCGCCTTGCGGTACTCGGTCAGCACGGACGAAAAGCGCTGCGAATCGCCTTCGGCCTGCGCCACCACCCGGGCCTTGTAGCCCTCGGCTTCCTGCTTGAGGCGCGCGGCCGTGCCCACGGCACGCGGCACCACGTCGTTGGCATAGGCCTGGGCCTCGTTCTTGACGCGCTCGCGCTCCTGCGTGGCTTTCAGCACGTCGTCAAAGGCGGCCTGCACCTGCTCGGGCGGACGCACGCCGCCCTGCTGCATGTTGACGGCCACCACCTCGACGCCCACCTTGTAGCGGTCCAGGATGGTTTGCATGAGCGTGCGCACGCGCGGAGCGATCTGGTCGCGCTCGTCGCCCATGGCGTTGTCCATGGTCATCTTGCCGACCACCTCGCGCACGGCGCTTTCGGCGGCCTGCACCACGGCGTCATCGGGGTTCTTGCTCTCGAACAGGTATTCGCGCGCGTCGTTCAGCCGGTACTGCACGGCGAACTTGATCTCGACGATGTTCTCGTCGCGCGTGAGCATGGCCGACTCGCGCAGCCCCGTGGCCTTGATCACCGTATCGCGCCCCACATCGACCGAGCGGATCTGCGTGACGCGCACCGTCTCCTGGCGCTGGATCGGCCAGGGCAGGCGCCAGTTGAACCCGGCGCCCACCGTGGCGTGATATTTGCCGAACTGCGTGATGACGGCCTGCTGGCCTTCCTGCACGATGAAAATGCCCGAGCCCAGCCAGATCAGCACCGCGACGGCGGCAATCACGCCCGCGCCCAGGCCGGCGCCCCGCATGTTGGGTTGGAAGTCGTCGCCGCCCCCGTTGCCGCCCGGGCCGCCATTGTTGTTGCCGCGTCCGCCGCGGTTGCCGCCGCGCCCGCCCAGCATGCCGCCCAGCTTGCGATTGAAGTCGCGCCACAGCTCGTCCAGATCGGGCGGGCCGGCGTTGGGGCCCTGCCCGCGCGGCGGTGGCGGTGGCGGCGGCGGCGGGCGCCGATCGTCCGGGCGCGGCGGCTCGTCACCGCCCGTCGGCTGATCGCCGCGGCCCCATTGCGGGTCGTTGAGGTTGAACATGCCCCGGATGCGCGCTGGCCAGGCGGCCGGGCGCAAGGCATTGAAACGTGGATTCATTCGTCGATGTCTCGGCTTTCCAACCATGCATTGTGCCCAATCGCATCGGGCGGACTTTCGGCAGCGGCCTTGTCCATGGCGGCAACCTGCACGCGCTCGGCCAGCGCCTGGCGCAGCAGGGCCAGGCCCTCGCCCGTGCGGGCGCTGACGAACACGCGCGCCTGCACCTGGCCGCCCACGTCCATCGTGTCCTGCAGGGCCGGTGGGCGCTGCCCGGGCGCCAGCGCGTCGAGCTTGTTGAAGACCACCAGCTGCGGCACCCGGTCGGCACCGATCTCGCGCAGCACGCGCTGCACCTCGGCCATCTGCTCCGGGAAGGCCGGGTTGGCCGCGTCCACCACGTGCAGCAGCAAGTCAGCGTCGGCCGCCTCCTGCAGCGTGGCCTCGAAGGCCTCGACCAGGCCGTGCGGCAAGTCGCGGATGAAGCCCACCGTGTCCGACAGCGAGGCCGACCCCGCGCCCTCGCCCAGATACAGCTGACGCGTGGTGGTGTCCAGCGTGGCAAACAACTGGTCGGCCGCATAGGCGCGCGCCTTGACCAGGGCGTTGAACAGGCTGGACTTGCCGGCGTTGGTGTAGCCCACCAGCGAGATGGCAAAGGTCTGGCGCCGCTCGCGCTGGCGCCGCTGGGTCTGGCGCTGGCGCTTGACCTTGACCAGGCGCTCTTTGGTGCGCTTGATGGCCTCGCCGATCATGCGGCGGTCCAGCTCGATCTGGGTCTCGCCGGGGCCGCCGCGCCCGCCGATGCCGCCTTGCTGGCGCTCCAGGTGGCTCCAGCGGCGCACCAGGCGCGTGCTGAGGTATTGCAGGCGCGCCAGCTCGACCTGCAGCTTGCCCTCGTGGCTGCGCGCGCGCTGGGCAAAGATTTCAAGGATCAGGAGCGTGCGGTCGTTGACCGGCAGGCCAAGGGCGCGCTCCAGGTTGCGCTGCTGCACGGGGGAGAGCGCCTGGTCGAACAGCACCTCCTGGGCGCCCTCGCTGGCGGCCAGCAGGCGGATTTCCTCGACCTTGCCCTTGCCCACGAACAGTGCCGCATCCGGCGCGGGTCGTTTGCAGGCCAGGCGCGCCACCGGCTGCATGCCGGCGGTTTCGGCCAGCAGGCCCAGCTCGATCAGCTCGCGGTCGAAATGCGGCACGCCCAAGTCAACCCCGACCAGCACGACCGGGACGCGCGGCGAAGCGAGGGTGGGCGAAGGAGGTGTTGCGGGCAAGTGGGACGTGGGAGTGCCGATGCTTCAAGAAACGAAGCACCCGGCGCCTTGCGGACGTAGGGTCAGGCCGATGCTTACTCAGCCTCCGGCGCTTCCGCCGCAGTGCTGAAATTGACCGCGCGGCCCGGCACGATGGTCGAAATGGCGTGCTTGTAAACCATTTGCGTGACCGTGTTGCGCAGCAGAACCACGTATTGGTCGAAGGATTCGACCTGCCCTTGCAGCTTGATGCCGTTGACCAGGTAGATCGACACCGGGATGTGTTCCCGGCGCAGGGTGTTCAAGAACGGGTCTTGTAGGAGTTGCCCTTTGTTGCTCACGATATTCTCCGTGTTCCGAAATGGAAGTGAATGGGATGGGAAGTTAACACATGGGGACGGTGCCCGCCATCACAAGGGGACGGAAAGCGCCGATCTGAGCCTCTCAGGCCGGTTTTTCCGCGTAGGGGTTGTGCGCGGTCTTCATCTCCACGCGCAATGGCGTGCCGGTGAGATCGAAGGCCTTGCGAAAACGCCCTTCCAGATAGCGCTTGTAAACGTCGGTAACACCCTCGAGCGAGTTGCCGTGCACCACGATCACCGGCGGGTTCATGCCGCCCTGGTGGGCATAGCGCAGCTTGGGGCGGAACATGCCCGAGCGCTTGGGCGTCTGGAACTGCACTGCCTCCTGCAGCACGCGGGTGAGCTGGGGCGTGGGCAGCTTGCGCATGGCCGCCTGGTGCGCCTGCGTGATCGACTTCCACACGGGGCCCAGGCCCTGGCGCTTTTGTGCCGATATGAAGTGCATGTTGGCGAACTTGAGAAAACCCAGGCGCGCCTCGATGTCGCGCTGCACCCACTCGCGCCGGTAGGCGTCCACCGCGTCCCACTTGTTGACGGCCACCACCACCGCGCGTCCGGCGTCCAGGATGAAGCCGGCAATGTGCGCGTCCTGGTCGGTCACGCCCTGCGTGGCGTCCAGCAGCAGCAGCACGACATGGGCCGACTCGATGGCCTGCAAGGTCTTGACGACGGAAAACTTCTCGATCGCCTCGAACACCTTGCCCTTGCGGCGCAGGCCTGCGGTGTCGATCAGCGAGAATTTTTGCCCGTTCTTCTCGAACGGCACACGAATGGCGTCGCGCGTGGTGCCCGGCAGATCGAAGGCCACCAGGCGTTCTTCGCCCAGCCAAGTGTTGATGAGGGTGGATTTGCCCACGTTGGGCCGCCCGGCCACCGCCAGGCGGATGCTGCCATCGTCCTCGGGCTCCTCGGGCTCTTCGCCCTCGGGCAGGGCCAGCGCGTCCAGCGCGGCCTCGAGCATGCCGCGCACACCCTGGCCATGGGCGGCGGACACGGGCACCACGGCGCCCAGACCCAGTTCATAGAACTCGGCCAGTTGCGCGCCCTCGGTCATGCCCTCGGCCTTGTTGGCCACCAGCAGGCAGGGCTTGCCCAGGCGGCGCAGGTAATTGGCGATGTCGTGATCCTGCGCCGACAGACCGGCGCGCGCATCGACGATGAAGACGACGACGTCGGCCTCGGCCACGGCCTGGCGCGTTTGCTTGGCCATCTCCTTGTAGATGCCCGATTCGGCCGAGGGCTCGAACCCGCCCGTATCGATGACGATGTATTCGCGCGCGCCCAAGCGGCCCTGGCCGTAGTGGCGGTCACGCGTGAGGCCGGCAAAGTCGGCCACGATGGCGTCGCGGCTCTTGGTCAGCCGGTTGAACAACGTGGACTTGCCGACGTTGGGGCGGCCCACCAGGGCCAGGACGGGTTTCATTTCAAGATCCGATGTCGCACCCGCAGGCCGGCGCAATCTGGCGAGACGAAAAGCCACGGAGCAGGCCATGCCAGCGGCCGCCGTGGAACGGGCTTGGCCCGGCCACTGGCGGCGTCCCCTCGGGGGAAGGCGCGAAGCGACTCAGGGGGGGTGTCATTGCGGGCGATAGCCGTACACACCGCCCGAACGCGTGACCACCACCAGCGTGTTGCCCGCGGCCACCGGCGTGGCGGCAATGCCCGAGCCGTCGGTGGCAAAGCGATCCAGGGCGCTGCCGTCCTGGCGCGAGAGCAGGTGCACCAGGCCCGTGCTGTCGCCCACCACGACGGAGCGGCCCAGCACCAGCGGGCCGGTGAGCTGGCGCCACTTCAGGCGCTCGGTTTGCCAGGCGCGCTCGCCGGTGTCGGCGCGCCAGGCCATGACCTGGCCGTCGGCCTCGGCACCATACAGTTGCTGGCCGTCGCCGGCCAGGCCCGTGGCGCCGTTGGCCGGCTTGCTCCAGCGCAGGGTGCCGTCGGCGGCGTCCACGCAGCCGATCGCGGTCTGGAACGCGCGCGCGCAGATGATGCTGCCCTGGCGGCTCACGGGGCCCACCAGATCGACCAGGCGCTCCACGTCGTTGGTGCCGCGCGCGGCAGCAATCGGCGCCTCCCAGCGCACGTTGCCGTCGTCGGGATTGATGCCGACCAGGCGCCCGGCCATGCCAGCCACCAGGGTGTTGCCCACCGCCAGCAGCACGCCGGCCTGGCGCAGCACCAGCGGCTCGGCCGGGCGCTGCAGGCTCCACAGCTTGGCGCCATTGCGCCCATCCAGCGCGGTGAGCGAGCGGTCGGCGCCCAGCACGAACACGCGCCCGCCGGCCACCAGCGGCGCAGTGTAGCTTTGCGTGGGCAACCGGTGGCGCCACAGTTCACGTCCACCTTCGAGCGCCACCACCTGGTTGGCACGCGTGACGACGGCGCTGACGGCGCCATCGCTGCCGACGCCTGCCGACAAGGGCGCGCCGGCGCTGGCCTGCCCCAGCACGGCGCCGTTGCGCGCGTCCAGCGTGGTGACCGTGCCGTCGCCCGCAGCCAGCAGCACCTGGCTGCCTTGTGCGTGCACTTGCAGCGGAAAATCGATCGGCGTCAGCTTGGCCTGCCAGACCTGGCGTACGCCGATCAGATCGACGTTGGGCGGCAACTCGGCCGGGGTGGGCCGCGGCGAGCCCGCCGCGCAGCCAGCCAACACGGCCACGGCCGCCAGAGCCAGCGCGCCCAGCCAGCGCCCGCCACGCCGCGCGCCGATCACGAGGCCGCTCCGGGCTTGGCGCCGGCGTCCGGATCGATGCCCAGGGCGTTCAGCTTGATGGCCACCAGCTGGCGATAGTCGCCGCGGGCCGTGCCCAGGCCCTGATAGGCCTTGCCGAATTCGGCGGCCGCCTCGCTGCGCTTGCCTTGCAGCAGCAGCACGTCGCCGCGCCGGTCGGCCGCCAGCGGCACGAAGTCGGCGGGAAAGCTGGCCGACAGGGTTTTCAGCGCCTCGTCGTAGGCCTTGTCCCCGGTTTGCAGCGACGCCAGGCGCAGCCGCGCGACGGCGCGCAGGCCGTCGTCGGGCGCCTTTTCGGCCACCCAGGCCAGCGCGGCGCGGGCTTCGGCGCCCTTGCCTTTTTCGTCCAGCGTCTTGGCCGCCAGCAGCGCGCCTTGCGCGGCGTACGTGGTGCTGCCGTAGCGATCCTTCATGTCGGCCAGCGAGCGCTCCAGGCGCGGCACGTCGCCCGCGCTGGCACTGCGCTGCACCTCGGCGTACATGGCCGAGGCCAGCGCGCCCTGGCGGCGCTGCCAGTAGTTCCAGCCGTTCCAGGCGGCGTAGGCGCCCAGCACGACAATCAGCACCCAGGTGATCAGGTTGCCCCAGGTGTTCCAGAAGTGCCGCAGCTGGTCGAGCTGCTCTTGTTCTTCAAGGTCGAGATGTTTGGCCATGGGCGCTCAGTGTCCAGTCAAGCGGGGGATTTTAGGGCGTCTGCCCATGCGGCCGGGTTGGCCAGGGGTTGGCGCTGCTGCGCGCCCGCGCCATCGCGCAAGGCCTTGACGGTGACTTCACCCGCGGCCACCTCGTCGGGGCCGAAGATGAGGGCGAAGCGCGCACCCGAGGCGTCGGCCTTCTTGAACTGGCTTTTCATGCTGCCCAGGCCGCCCTCGCCGCCGGCGTGCATCTGCACCGCCACACCCTGCGCGCGCAGCCCTTGCAGGCAGCGCAGGGCAGCGGGCACCTGGGCCGCATCGGGGATGACGGCGTAGGCGTCGGGCATCGGCTCGGGCACGGCAACGCCCTCCTCCGCCAGCAGCTCCAGCACGCGCTCCACGCCCATCGCCCAGCCCACGGCGGGCGCACTCTTGCCGCCGATCTGCTCGATCAGGTAGTCGTAGCGCCCGCCGCCGCAGATGGTGCCCTGCGCGCCCAGGCTGTCGGTGATGAACTCGAACACCGTCAGGTTGTAGTAGTCCAGCCCGCGCACCAGGCGCGGGTTGATGCGGTAGGCCACGCCGGCGGCCTGCAGCGCGGCCTGCACGGCGGCAAAGTGCGCGCGCGAGGCCTCGCCCAGGTGGTCCAGCAGACGCGGCGCGCCATTGACCAGGGCCTGCATCGCCGGGTTCTTGGTGTCCAGGATGCGCAGCGGGTTGCTGTGCAGACGCCGGCGCGCGTCTTCGTCCAGTTGTTCGGCGTGCGCCTCGAAGTACTCGATCAGCGCGGCGCGGTGGGCTCGGCGCTCGTCGGGCTGGCCCAGGCAGTTCAGCTCCAGCCGCCAGTTCTTGATGCCCAGGTGCGCCCACAGGTGTACCGCCAGCAGAATCATTTCGGCGTCCACCTCGGGCCCGCCAAAGCCCAGCGCCTCGGCGCCGATCTGGTGAAACTGACGGTAGCGCCCCCGTTGCGGACGCTCGCGCCGGAACATCGGGCCCATGTAGTACAGGCGTTTGCCGCCGTCGTACAGCAGGTTGTGCTCGACCACGGCGCGCACCACGCCGGCGGTGGCCTCGGGGCGCAGGCTCAGGTGATCGGCCTGGCCGTGCTGGTCTTGCCGGTCCTCGAAGGAATACATCTCCTTCTCGACCACGTCGGTCACCTCGCCCAGCCCGCGCGTGAACAGCTGCGTGTGCTCCATGATGGGCGTGCGCAGGTTGCGAAAGGCGTGCGCGGCCATGGCGCGGCGTACCACGTCCTCCAGCCATTCCCAGCGCGCCGACGCCGGCGGCAGGATGTCGTTCATGCCCTTGATGGCGGTGATGCGGGGGGCTTTCGACATGATCAGATTACTATTTTTTTGATAGCTATCTGCGCTTTCCAGACAAGCGCTGAACGCCAATTGAATTGAAAATCAGGGGCGCGCCGCGGCGCCAAAGCGCTGCTCGATGTAGCGCTCGACCAGCGCATGAAACTCCTGCGCAATGTGCTCGCCGCGCAGGGTCACGGCCTTTGCGCCGTCGATGTACACGGGCGCGGCCGGCGTCTCGCCCGTACCGGGCAAACTGATGCCGATGTCTGCGTGCTTGCTCTCGCCCGGGCCGTTGACGATGCAGCCCATCACCGCCACGCGCAGGCCTTCCACGCCCGGATACTTGAGGCGCCACACCGGCATTTGCGCGCGCAGGTGATCGTCGATGGTCTTGGCGAGATCCTGGAACACCGTGCTGGTGGTGCGCCCGCAGCCCGGGCACGCGGTGACGCTGGGCACGAACTTGCGCAGGCCCAGCGCCTGCAAAATCTCGCTGGCGACCACCACCTCCTGCGTGCGCGGCTCGCCCGGCTGCGGCGTGAGGCTGACGCGGATGGTGTCGCCAATGCCCTCTTGCAGCAGGATGGACAGCGCGGCGGCGGATGCCACCGTGCCCTTGGCGCCCATGCCGGCCTCGGTCAGACCCAGGTGCAGCGGATAGTCGCAGCGGCGCGCCAGCTCGCGGTACACCGCGATCAAATCCTGCACGCCGCTGACCTTGCACGAGAGGATGACCTGCGCCGGGTCCATGCCCAAGGCCACCGCCTGCTCGGCCGAGCCGATGGCCGAGCGCACCAGCGCCTCGTACATGACTTGGCGCGCGTCCCAGGGCGCGAGCCGCCGGGCGTTTTCGTCCATCAGCGCGGTGAGCAGCTCCTGGTCCAGGCTGCCCCAGTTGACGCCGATGCGCACCGGCTTGTCCCACTTGAGCGCGGCCTCGATCATCTGCGCAAACTGCGTGTCGTGCTTGGCGCCCTTGCCGACGTTGCCGGGGTTGATGCGGTACTTGGACAACGCCTGCGCGCAGTCGGGAAACTCGGTCAACAGGCGGTGGCCGTTGTAGTGGAAGTCGCCCACCAGCGGCACGTCGCAGCCCATGCGATCCAGGCGCTCGCGAATGGGTGCCACCTGCGCGGCAGCCTCGGGCGTGTTGACGGTGATGCGCACCAGCTCGCTGCCGGCCAGCGCCAGCTCCTTGACCTGGCGCGCAGTGCCGGCGGCGTCCACCGTGTCGGTGTTGGTCATGGACTGCACGCGCACCGGCGCATCGCCGCCCACGGTGACCACGCGCGCGCCCCAGGCCACGCGCGCCTGGCGCGTGCGGCGCGCAGCGGGCGCCACCAGCGCAATCGGCTGCGCCTGCTCCGTCATGGCATTCATCACTTCACCTGAAAACGCGCCACGGTGCTGGAGCCCAGACGCTTGATGTCAAAGGGCTCGCCGCGCACCGTGGCCTGCACGACGTCCTTGCGGCCGATGGTGACGGACAGCGGCGTATCGCCGTCAAGCGCCACGGTTTCGCCGGCCTTGAGCGCCCGGTTGATCAATTGCTTGCCGCGCGCATCGTGCACCGTGACCCAGCTCTCGCCGCTGGCGCTCAGGCCCAGCAAGGCCGTGGCGGCGGCTTCGCTGGCCGGGGTGGCCGGCGCGGGGGCCGGTGACGCCTCAAGCGCCACGGAAGCCGGCGGCTGCGGCGCCTCGGCCGGCACCGGCTCGGACGCGGCGGCGGCCTCGACCGCCTCGCCGGGCGCGGCCGCCGGTGCGGCGGTCGGCTCGGGCGCGTTCAGCTGGATCGGCCAGGTGGGCCACAGCCACAGCAATGCGGCACCCAGCAGCAGCACGGCGATCACGACCACCAGCGGACGCGAAAACGCCCCGCTCCAGGCGGCCGCGCCAGCCCCGCCGCCGGCCCGGAAGGGCGCGTTGACGTCGCCCGAAGTGGGCGGGCGCAGCTCGGCCGCAAGGGCCGGCATGCGCGCCAGCACGGGCGCGGGGTCCACCCCGAAAGCGCGGCAGATGGCCGATGCCAGCGCCCGGGCAAAGGTCAGGTCGGGCAATTGATCGAAACGGTCGTGCTCCAGCGCATCGAGCTTTTGCAGCGACACCTTCATCGCGCTGGCCAGCACGCCGGCATCCACCCCGGCGGACTCGCGCAGCTGGCGCAGCATGGCGCCGGCCGATGCGGGTGCCGGCGCCGGCTCGCTGGGGGTCAGCGGCGCGGCGCCAGTCACGCGAGCGTCCTGTGGCGCGTCACTCATTGAAACGCCCCTGCTCGTAGGCCACCAGCTCGGGCGACTGCGGGAAGCGCCGGCGCAATTGCGCGGCAAGCTGCTCCATGGCCCGACGGTCGTTCAGGCCGCGCTCGACCTTGATGCCCAGCCACAGCGACTGCGCATTGGCCAGCTCGCCGTTGTTCAGGCGGCGGATGTAGAACTGCGCGCGGTTCAGGTCGCCGCGCTGAAACAGCAGCAGCGCCAGGTTGTAGGCGGTGACCGGGTTGCCCGCATCCAGCTCGTAAGAGCGCATCAGCGTGGCCTCGGCCTGCGGCGCCTGGCCGGCGCGCGCCTGGCAGATGCCCTGGGCCATCAGGGTCTTGGCGCGTCCCTGATACGTTGGAATGGCCGCCGCGCGCTCGAACTGGGCCTGCGCCTGCGCGTACTGGCCCTTCTGGCACAACAGCCAGCCCAGGTTGTGCATGGCGTCGGCGTCGCGCGGGTTGGCCGCCAGGGCGCGCTGAAAGTGCGACTCGGCCAGCGCCGTGTCGCCCAGCGCCATGTAGATCAGGCCACCCAGCACGTAGGAATCGGCCAGCGTGGGGTCGATCTGGATGGACTTCTTGAGCTCGTCCAGCGCCACGGTGTACTGGCCGTTTTCGTAGTAGCCGGTGGCCAGCGCCAGGCGCGTGCGCGCGCGCTTGCGGACATCGGTCTCGTCGACCGCGGTCTGCCATTCGGTCGGTTCGGCGCTGGCGCCGGACGTTGCCGGACTGGCGCAGCCCATCAGCAGGGCCGAGCCCAGCACGCTCAGGCCCACCAGCCCCATGGGCATCCACGACCAGCGTTTCATCCGGATTTCCCCTCTTGTTGAGAATCGACCGCCGCAGCGGGACTGCGCCGGCGCACGAAGGTGGTTCGCCCGCGCGCCATGCGCTCGTGCACGCGGGTGCGATCCTGCACGTCGCCGGCCAACTGGCCGCAGGCGGCGTCGATGTCGTCACCGCGCGTCTTGCGCACGGTGGTGACGATACCCGCGTCGTTGAGCGCCTTGCCGAAGGCCAGCACGCGCGGCATGGGCGAGCAAACCAGGCCCGACTGCGGGAACGGGTTGAACGGGATCAGGTTGAACTTGCCGCGCAGGCCGTGCGCGCCATGGCGGCGCATCAGCTCGATCAGGGCCTGGGCGTGCTCGGGCGAATCGTTGACGCCGTCGAGCATCACGTATTCGAAGGTGATGAAGTCGCGCGGCGCATGCGGCAGGTAGCGCGTGCAGGTGGCCAGCAACTCGTCGATCGGGTGCTTGCGGTTGAGCGGCACCAGGGGGTCGCGCAAGGCGTCATCGGGCGCGTGCAGCGACACCGCCAGTGCCACCGGGCAATCTTGCGCCAGGCGGTCGATCATGGGCACCACGCCCGAGGTGGACACCGTCACGCGCCGGCGCGACAGGCCGTAGCCGTGGTCATGAAGCATGGTGCGCAGGGCGGGCACCAGGCGGTCGTAGTTTTGCAGCGGCTCGCCCATGCCCATCATCACCACGTTGGTGATGACGCGCTCGTCCCGCCCGAGGTGGCGGCGCAAGAAATGCTCGGCAAACCAGAGCTGGGCGATGATCTCGCCCGTCGTCAGGTTGCGCGAAAAGCCCTGGTGGCCGGTGGAGCAAAAGCGGCAGCCCACGGCGCAGCCGGCCTGCGACGAGATGCACAGCGTGCCGCGGTCGTCCTCGGGGATGAAGACGGTCTCGATGGCGTTGCCGCCGCCCACGTCGAACAGCCACTTGATGGTGCCGTCGCGCGAGATGTGCTGCGTGGTGACGGGCGGCGCGGCAACGTGGGCACCGACGGCAAGCTTGTCCCGCAGCGACTTGGCCAGATCGCTCATCTGCCCGAAGTCGGCCACGCCGCGCTGGTGGATCCAGCGAAACAGCTGCGTGGCGCGAAAGCGCTTTTCGCCCAGCGTCTCGCAGAACGCAGCCAGTGCGTCCAGGTCGAATTCGAGAAGGTTGACGCCGGGAAGGGACATGCCAGAGGGCCCGCGCCCCACAGACGATCAGCGGCTGTAGATGGCCAGGCCGGGGAAGAAGAAGGCCACTTCGACGGCCGCCGTCTCGGGGGCATCCGAGCCGTGCACGGCATTGGCGTCGATCGAGTCGGCAAAGTCGGCGCGGATGGTGCCCTTGTCGGCCTTCTTGGGGTCGGTGGCGCCCATCAGGTCGCGGTTCTTGGCGATGGCGCCCTCGCCTTCGAGCACCTGGATCATCACCGGGCCCGAGATCATGAACTCGACCAGGTCCTTGAAGAAGGGACGCTCCTTGTGCACGGCGTAGAACTGCTCGGCTTCGCGGCGCGACAGGTGCTGCATGCGCGCAGCGGCGATCTTCAGGCCGGCGGCCTCGAAACGGGCATAGATCTGGCCGATGACGTTCTTGGCGACGGCGTCGGGCTTGATGATGGACAGGGTGCGTTCGGTGGCCATGGATGGGTTTCCTGCTTGAAATGAAATGATTTTTTGCCGATTGGACAAAGCTTTTGATTTTAACGCGTTGGCCCGGCGCGAGCTGCGCCATGCGCGAGCGGCATCACCCCCCGCGCCGACCACCTCCACCACCGCCGCCGCGCCGGGCGCCGCCGGATTTGCCGGCCCCGGGCGCGCGCGGACGCCGGAAGCTGTCGGCGCCGATGTAGCCCTGCGCGGTCTTCATGGGGTCGGGCTGGGCCCCGGCGGGCTTGCCCGGGCCGTCGCGCCGGCGCGGCGCGACCGCTGGCGCGCGCGGCGGCGCACCGAGGTTGGGGCGCGGGCCGCTGCCGCGGCTGCGGTCGCCCCGCCCGCGCTTGGGCGGTTCGGGCCGCGCGGCTTCGGGGTCGCGCCCGCCACGAATGACGTGCTCGGGCGTGTCCGAGGCCTCGCCCAGCGCGCGGATGTCGCGCTCGCCCAGCTCCATCCACTGGCCGCGGCGCAGGCCGCGCGGCAGCATCATGGCCCCGTAGCGGATGCGAATCAGGCGGCTGACGGCGTGGCCCACGGCCTCGATCATGCGGCGCACCTCGCGGTTGCGCCCCTCGCCGATGGTGACGCGATACCACTGGTTGGCGCCCTCGCCCTGCCCTTCGGCGGTGATGGAGCCGAACTGCGCCAGGCCATCATCCAGCGTCACGCCGTCCAGCAGGCGCTGCTTTTCCTCGTCGCTGAGCGCGCCCAGCACGCGCACGGCGTACTCGCGCTGCAGGCCAAAGCGCGGGTGCATCAGGCGGTTGGCCAGCTCGCCCGAGTTGGTGAACAGCAGCAGTCCCTCGGTATTCAGGTCCAGCCGGCCCACCGACTGCCACTTGCCGGTTTGCAGGCGTGGCAGCTTGCGAAACACCGTGGGACGGTTGCCCGGATCGTCGTGCGTGACCACCTCGCCGACGGGCTTGTGATAGGCCAGCACGCGCGCCGGCGGCGGCGCGATGCGCACGCGGATGGGCTTGCCGTTGACCTTGATCGCATCGCCATACACGATGCGCTGGCCCACGTGCGCCGGCTGGCCGTTGACGGAAATGCGGCCCTGCACGATGAGCTGCTCCATCTCCAGGCGCGAGCCGAGGCCGGCCTGCGCCAGCACCTTGTGCAGCTTGGGTTGCTCGGGCTGGGGCAGGAGCACGCGCTTGGGTGGCGCGGCGGGGCGCTCGGCCTCCGCATCGAAGCGGCCCGACACCAGATCGTCGAACGCGACGGGAGCCTGTGCGTCACCGACCTCTTCAGTCAATGGATTGATTGCTTCAGAATCGATAGCTACCTGCGCTTGCCTCGCAAGCCCTGAGGCCGAATTTTGTGCTTGATCGAGCGCTTCCGGGCGCGGCGCGACCGGCTCGTCGACAGGGCTGGCCGCCGGGTCTTGCGGTTTCATGGCGAGGGACTCTCTTCGATGGGGGCGTCGCCGCCGGACGCTTCGGACGCTTCGGACGGCATATCGGCGGGCGCGCTGGCCGCCGCCACGGACTCGGCAGCAGCCTGCGTCTCGGCTGAACCCGCGGGAGCGGGCTCGGACTCGGTGGCCAAGGCGGTTTCGATGGCCGGTTCAGCATCGACGGCCAGTTCATGCCCGGCAACCGGCTCGGCGCCCGCATCCAGCGCCGGCGCCTCGGTCGGCGCGTCCGCGCCCAGCGCGTCGAACATGCCGGGTATCTGCTCGGTGGTGTCCTGCAGCGCGGGCAGCTGGTCGAGCGACTGCAGGCCCAGGTCGTCCAGGAACTGGCGCGTGGTGGCGTACAGCCCCGGGCGGCCCACCGTCTCGCGGTGGCCGATCACCTCGACCCAGCCGCGGTCTTCCAGCTGCTTGAGCAGCTGCGAGTTGATGGTGACGCCGCGGATGTCTTCCATGTCGCCGCGCGTGACCGGCTGGCGGTAGGCGATGATGGCCAGGGTCTCGAGCGTGGCGCGGGTGTATTTGGGCGGCTTTTCGGGGTGCAGGCGATCCAGGTATTCGCGCAGCTCGGGGCGGCTTTGAAAGCGCCAGCCGCTGGCCACGGCCACCAGCTCGACGCCGCGCTGGGCCCAGTCGTCCTGCAACTCGCCCAGCAGGGTCTTGATGGTGTCGGCGCCCAGTTCGCCGGCAAACAATACCTGCAGCTCGCGCACGGGCATGGGCTGCTGGGCGCAGATCAGGGCGGTTTCAAGAATGCGCTTGGCGTCCGCGGAGGTCACGGCTTGGGTCTCTTGGGCAGGGCGCGCCTGGGGCGCGCGGTTCGGGCCGACGGGCCCGGTGATGGAAGGGGGTTGGCCGGCATTCGGCGCGGCGGGAGCGTCGGCTCAATCGGCCGCGTCGTCGCCGGGGATTGTAAGGCCCCAAGCCCCGAGCGCCAGGGCCAGATCGGACGGCAGCGGTGCGCGCACATCCAGCAGCGCGCCCGTCACCGGGTGCGTGAAAGACAGGCGGCGCGCGTGCAGGCCCTGGCGCGCCAGGCCGGCCGCGGGCGCGCCGCCATACAGCGCGTCGCCCACCAGCGGGTGGCCCAGCTGCGCCAGGTGCACGCGGATCTGGTGCGTGCGGCCGGTGCGCAGCAGGCAGCGCAGCAGGCAGCCCGATTCGGCGTTTTGCAGCCACTCGATGCGGGTCTGCGCGGGCTTGCCGGCGTGGCGTGCCAGATCGACCACGGCCATGCGCAAACGGTTGCGCGGATCGCGCCCGATGGGTGCGTCCACCTCGCGCGCGGCGGCGCCCTGCCAGGGACGGTGCGCCAGCGCCAGGTATTCGCGGTGCACCTGGCGGGCCGCGATCTGCGCCACCAGCGCGTCCATGGCCGCGCGGGTGCGCGCCACCACCAGCAGGCCGCTGGTGTCCTTGTCCAGCCGGTGCACGATGCCGGCGCGCGGCAGTTGCGCGGCCCGCGCATCGCGCGCCAGCAGGGCGTTGAGCAAGGTGCCGCTCCAGTGGCCGGGCGCGGGGTGCACCACCAGGCCGGCGGGTTTGTCGATCACCGCCAGGTGCTCGTCTTCATAGGGCACCACCAGGTCCATGGCCTGTGGCACGAAGGCCTGGCTCATGGGCGTCGGGCGCAGCTCCACGCTGAGGGTGTCGCCCGCCCGCACCTTGTGCGCCGGCTTGACGGCAGGCGCGCCGTTGAGCTGCACGGCGCCGGCAGCCACCAGTTGCTGCAGGTGGCTGCGCGAAAACTCGGGCACCAGCGTCGTCAGGGCCCGGTCGAGCCGCTGGTGGTGCGCACTGGCAGGCAGCGTCCAACACCGGGTTTCCAACTCGCTGGCAAGCTCACCCTCGCCTTCGTCCACGTCGGTGTGCGAGGGGGGCGTCGATATAATTGAACGAGCTTGACTCAAGAGGATTGCCAGCAATGCATCGAGCCCGATTATCGGCGGCGACAGCGGCGGCCGTAATGGCCGCCGGCTTGCTGGCGGCCTGTTCGTCCAAACCGGTGGACAAGACCGCCGGCTGGAGCCCCAACCGCATCCAGGCGGAGGCCAAGGACGAAATGCAGTCGGGCTCCTACGACAAGGCGATCCCGCTGTTCGAAACGCTCGAAGGCCGCGCCGCTGGCACGCCGCTGGCCCTGCAGGCCGAGCTGGACAAGGCCTACGCCCAGTTCAAGGACGGCCAGAAGGCCGAGGCCATCGCCACGCTGGACCGCTTCATTCGGCTGCACCCGGACAGCTCGGCCATCGACTACGCGCTGTACATGAAAGGCGTGATCAACTTCAACGAGGACCTGGGCCTGTTCTCGTTCCTGTCGCGCCAGGATTTGTCCGAGCGCGACCAGAAGGCGGCCAAGCAGGCCTTCGAGTCGTTTGACGAGCTGGTCAAGCGCTTTCCGGATTCGCGCTACACGCCCGATGCGAAGGCGCGCATGCGCTACACGGTCAACGCGCTGGCGCAGTACGAGGTGCACGTCGCGCGCTACTACTACCAGCGCGGCGCCTACGTGGCGGCCATCAACCGCGCGCAGCAGGCCATTGCCGACTACCGCGACGCACCCGCGCTGGAAGAAGCGCTCTACATCCTGGTGCGCGCCTACGACAAGCTGGGCATGGACCAGCTGCGCGACGACGCCGAGCGGGTGCTGACCCAGAACTACCCCAACAGCGTGTACCTGGCGCGCGGCTTCAAGGGACCGGACAAGCCCTGGTGGCAAATCTGGTGAACCTGCGGGCCTTACGCGTCGAGGCCCTCCATCCCGTTGTCCCGCTTGGGCTGGCGTGCCTGCGGTGAGGCCATGAACGCCAGCAGGGCGTGCGCGGCCTCGGCGTGCGCGGATGCGGCCAGCACACCGCCGGCAAAGATGGTCTCGATCTGGATGGCAGGGGGCAGTGGCCCCACCACGTCGATGCCGGGCAGGTGCATCAGCTCGCTCAACTGCTGAAAGCCCAGTTCCACCGCGCCGCTGGCAACCAGTGTGCCCACCGGCACGCCCGGCGGCGGCACGACGATGCGCGCGGCGATTTGCGCGGCGATGCCCCAGCGTTCGAACAACCGCGCCAGCGCCACGCCGCTGGGCCCGGTCGAATACGCCAGGGTGCGCGCTGCCAGCACCGCCTGGCGCACGCTGGCCTCGCTGCTCAGGTCCGGCCGCGCATGGCCGGCCCGGACGGCCACGGCCACGCCGGAGCGCGCGATGTCCACGCGGCTGCCCGCGCGCACATGGCCGCTGGCGATGAGCTTCTGAAGCGCATCGGCGCCCAGCACCACGGCGTCGAACGGCTCGCCTGCCGTCACGCGCCGTGCCGCGTCCACCCCGCCGACCGAGGTCAACTCGATGGCGAGATCACCGTGTTGCGGCCGATGCAGGGCAATCAGATCGGCCAGCAGCCGTTTGACGGCCATGGACGACAGCAGGGTCAAGGCAGCGCTCATGCGTGGGTGTCCCGAAGTGGGCTTGGCGGGATTTACTCGCCGGGATCCTTGACGGCCTTGATGGTGTCGAACTCGACGTTCTGCAGCACGCCCTTCACGCGCTCGACCTTGCGGATGTAGACGTTCTGGATGATGTCGCGCGTTTGCGCATCGATCTCGACCGGGCCGCGCGGGCTCGTCCACTTCATGCCCTTGGCGGCAGCCATGAAGGCGTCGGCGCTGGCATCGCCCTTGGTTTTGGCGAGTGCCATATCGATCAGGTGCATGCCGTCGTAGCCCGCCACGGAGACGAAGTTGGCGCGATCCTTTGGAAAGGCCTTGGCGTAGGCGGTGGTGAAGGCCTTGTTCTCGGGCGAATCGTGCGCGGCCGAGTAGTGGAACGAGGTGATCATGCCGATGGCCGCGTCGCCCATGGCGTCCAGCATATCCTCATCGGTGACGTCGCCGGTGGCCAGGGCCTTGATGCCGGCGGCGGCCAGGCCGCGCTCGGTGTAGCCCTTGGCCAGCGCCACGCCGGGCTCGCCGTTGGGCACGAACAGAAAGACGGCGTCGGGCTTGGCGTCCTTGATGCGCTGCAAAAAGGGCGCGTAGTCGGGCGTGTTGACGGGCGTGCGCACCTCGCCGACGATCTGGCCGCCCAGGCTGGTGAAGGTCTTCTTGAACTGTTGCTCGGCGTCATGCCCGGGGCCATAGTCGGCCACCAGGGTGTAGACCTTCTTGATGCCGTTGGCGTGGGCCCACTGGGCCATGGGCGCCGTGTCCTGCGGCAGCGTCATCGACACGCGCACGATGTTGGGTGATTTTTCGGTGATCGACGAGGTGGCGGCATTGAGCACCACCATGGGCACCTTGGCCTCGGTGGCCAGCGGCGCCACCGAAAACGCATTGGGCGTGAGCGTGAAGCCGGCCAGGATGTCGACCTTGTCCTTGATGACCAGCTCCTGCGCCAGGCGCTTGGCCACCGCCGGCGCGATACCCGTGTCGTCCTTGACGATGAGCTTGACCTTGCGCCCGCCCAGCATGTTGTCGTGCTCGGCCAGGTACAGATCGATCCCGTGCTTGATCTGCTTGCCGTGCGCTGCAAACGGGCCGGACATGGGCATCACCAGGCCAATGGCGAGGTCCTTGGCTTGCGCCGCCGCAGACGCGGCCAGCACGCCGGCGGCCAGGGTCATGGTGCCCAGAAGCTTGATGAATTTCATGGAGTGGATTCCTCGGAGAAAAAAACAATGCGAGCTATCGCTGCGCCTTCATGAAGCCAGCCAAGAAAGCACCCAGCGCGTCGGTGGCCGTGAGTGGCAGAACATGCGCCACATACTGGTCCGGGCGCACCAGCACGATGGCACCCTGGCGGTCGATGCCGCGCGCCTCGAAGATGTCGTTGCCGGGCGTGCTGGCGTACACGCCCTCGTAGTCGATCAGCCCATGCGCGCCAATGCGCGGCAGGAAGACGGCAGGCACCTGACCGAGGTCGACCGCGGTGTGCTCCTGCTGGTAGACCACCTTGAGATCGAACCAGGCATTGGGGTCCAGCCGCGATGGCGTGAGGCCATGCACGGGCGACTGCGGCGACTGGGTCAGCCAGTCGGCGAGGGACTTGAGGGGTGAGTCGGCGCCCGCGGGCGCCGCGTCGGCAAAGACGTACAGGCGCCAGCGGCCGTCGGCGCGCGCCTCGTGGCCGATCTGCAGCGCCGCGCCGTCGGCCACGCGCGTCGCCACGGCGGAGCGAAAACGCTTGCCGACCGGATAACCCGTGGCCAGCGCCTGGTGCTGCGCGGGCCCGGTGATGATGGAGGGCTGGTACTGGGTCATGAAGCCCTGGGCAAACTCGGTGATCTGCAGGTAGCCCTGTTCCAGCTCCGATGCGTCCTGCGCCTGGCCCGGCGGCTTGGCCATGATAGAGGCCCAGCGCTTGTCGAAGGCGATGATGTCCTCGCCGATGCGCTGGCGCTCGGCCGAGTAGGTGGCCAGCAGGCGCGCGGGGCTGCGGCCCTGCAGCACGTGCGCCAGCTTCCAGCCCAGGTTGAAGCCGTCCTGCATGGACACGTTCATGCCCTGCCCCGCCTTGGCGCTGTGCGTGTGGCTGGCGTCGCCGGCAATGAACACGCGCGGCGTGCGCGTGCCCGCCTGCTCCACAGGCACGTCGTCGAAGCGGTCGCACACGCGGTGGCCCACCTCGTACACGCTGTACCACGCCACCTCGCGCACGTCCAGCGTGTAGGGGTGCAGGATTTTTTGTGCGCGGGCAATGGTTTGTTCGACCGTGGTCTGGCGCACCGCGGCGCGCGCGGCCGGGTCCACGTCGCCCAGGTCCACGTAAAAGCGCACCATATGGCCGCCCTCGCGCGGAATCAGCAGGATGCTGCCGTCAGCGTCGGACTGAATGGCGCACTTGACGCGGATGTCCGGAAAGTCGGTGACGGCCAGCACGTCCATCACGCCCCAGGCGTGGTTGGAGGTGTCGCCCGAGGGCGTGCAGCCGATGGCGCCGCGCACGCGGCTGTGCGCGCCGTCGGCACCCACCACGTAGCGGGCGCGCACGCGGCGCGTCTGGCCCTTGTGGGGGCCGTCGCTGTGCACCAGCGTGACGGTGACGGGGTGCTCGCCCGTGTCGGCGATCGCGAGTCCCTGGAATTCCAGTCCCCAGTCGGGCCGCATGCGCGTGGGGGCGTTGGCCATGGCCTCGGCAAAGTAGTCCAGCACGCGCGCCTGGTTGACGGTGATGTGCGGAAACTCGCTGACGCCATTGGGGTCCTCCAGCACGCGCGAGGTGCGCACGATGCGCGCGGGGGCCTGCGGGTCGGGCTTCCAGAAGGCGGTTTCGACGATCAGGCAGCCTTCGGCCACGATGCGGTCGGCAAAGCCGAAGGCCTGAAAGGTCTCCACGCTGCGCGGCTGGATGCCGTCGGCCTGGCCGACCTCCAGCCGGCCGGAGCGACGGTCGACGATGCGCGTGTTGATGTCCGGAAACTGCGCCAGCTGCGCGGCGGCGAGCATGCCCGCCGGGCCGGCGCCGACGATCAGCACATCGACCTGCTCGGGCAGATCGGCGGGGCGATCGATGCCGACGCCGGCCGCGGGCTGGATGCGCGGATCGCCGGACACATAGCCTTGGTGATGGAATTTCACAGCGTTGCCTCGTGTTTGGATTCGGATGTGGCGCCGGCGCCCAGCCAGGCGTCCAGCGCGGCGTCGTCGCGCAGCAGCGCGTCGCTGGCGCCAGCGTGCACCACGCGCCCGCGCTCGAGCACCAGCGCCTGGCGCGTGATGGGCAGAATCTGGCGCGCGTGCTGCTCGACCAGGATGACGGCCATGCTGCCGGAGCGCACCATGCGGTCGATGATGTGCAGCAGCTCCTGCACGATGATGGGAGCCAGGCCTTCCAGCGGCTCATCGAGCAGCAGCACCTTGGGGTTGAGCATGAGCGCGCGGCCCATGGCCAGCATCTGCTGTTCGCCACCGGACAGCTGGTTGCCCAGGTTGCTGCGGCGCTCCTGCAGGCGCGGGAACATGGCGTACACCTTGGCCAGGTTCCATTCGCCGGGCCGCGCCACGACGGTGAGGTTTTCTTCCACCGTCAGTGAACGAAAGATGTCGCGCTCCTGCGGCACCCAGCCCAGGCCGGCGCGGGCACGCTGGTGGCTGGGCAGCGCGGCGAGGTCTTTGCCCTCGAAATGGATCTGCCCGCGCCGCAGCCGCGTGGCGCCCATCAGCGTGGCGAGCAAGGTGGTCTTGCCCATGCCGTTGCGCCCCAGCAGGGCCAGGCTGTCGCCGGCGGCCAGCTTGAAGGACACATCTTCCAGGATGATGGCGTCGCCGTAGCCGGCCCACACGTTTTCCAAAGACAGCATTTCAGACTTCCTTGGCGCGGCGCACTCGCGGCGTCGCATGAGCAACCCAGACACAGATGGCCGCGGAGATGGCCATGGCAGCGATCGCCGTGACCGGGGTTCCCCCGGCCACTGGCGATGCCCCCTGGAGGGGGAAGGCGAAACAACGCGCAGCGTGTGGAGACTGGGAGTGCGCCAATTCAGCCATGCGATTCCCCCAGATAGACTTCTTTCACCCGCGGGTTCGCCGCGATCCGATCCGGCGCATCCTCGACCAGGATGGCCCCCGACACCAGCACCGAGATGCGCTCGGCAAAGCGAAACACCAGGTCCATGTCGTGCTCGATCAGCACGATGGTGACCTCGCGCGGCAGCTGGGCGATGGTCTCGAACAACTCGCGGCTCTCGCCGGTGGGCACGCCGGCGGCAGGCTCGTCCAGCAGCAGCACCTTGGGCCGCATGGCCAGTGCCAGGGCAATCTCGATCAGGCGCTGGCGGCCGTAGGCCAGGTTGCGCGTGCGCTCGTAGGCATCGGGCAGCAGCTTCAGGCGCTCCAGGATGGCGGCGGCCTGGTCCACCACTTCGCCGCGCGCGGCCAGCGGCTTCCACCAATGCGTGCCCAGGCCGGCCTGCTCGCTGACAGCCAGAGCCACCGACTCGAGCACCGTCATGTCGGCAAACAGCTGGTTGATCTGAAAGGTGCGCACCAGGCCGCGGCGGCAGCGCTCGTGCTGGGCCATGGTGGTCACGTCTTCGCCCAGCAGCTCGACGCGGCCGGCGCTGGGCTCCAGGTAACCGGTCAGCAGGTTGATCAGCGTGGTCTTGCCCGCACCGTTGGGGCCGATGAGGGCGTGGCGCGCCCCGGCCGCGACCGACAGGTTGACGTAGTCGGTGGCGACAAAGCCGCCGAATTTGCGCACCAGATCGCGGGTCTGCAAGACAACAGCGCTCACGATGCAACCTCCTCGCGCGTGCGCGCCTGCTTGCGCTGGCCACGCGACTCGATCCACTTTTGCGCCGTGCCCAGAATGCCGCCGCGCGCAAACAGCACCAGCAGCACCAGGATCAGGCCGAGCCAGAACTGCCAGTACTGCGGGTTCAGGTCCGACAGCTGATCGTGCAAGACGACGAAAACCACGGCGCCGATCAACCCGCCGTACAGGTGGCCGGCACCGCCCAGGATCAGGATCAGCAGCAGGTCGGCCGAGCGCTGAAAGCTCAGCACGTCAAGCGAGACGAACTGGTTGGTCTGCGCCAGCAGCGCGCCGGCCACGCCCGCATAGGCTGCGCCGATGGTGTAGATCTTGACCAGGCGGCGATTGACCGGCACGCCCAGTGCGGGCATGCGCAGCGCGTTCATGCGGATGCCGCGCAGGCTCTGGCCAAAGGGCGAGCGCACCAGCCGGCGCGCCAGCCAGAACAGCACGAACAGCACGACGACCGAATAGATGTAGCCCGTGCGGCCGAACATGTCGAAGTCGAACACGCCCAGGATGGGCTTGATCTCGATGCCCGGCATGCCGTCCACGCCGCCGGTGATGCGGGTCAGCTTGTTGGCCAGCTCGAAGATCATCAGCGCCACGCCCAACGTCACCATCAGGCGCGACAAATCGCTGCCGCGCAGCAACAGGAAGCTGCTGAGAAAGCCGATGATGCCGGCAAACAGCGCCCCCAGCAGCAGCCCCAGCAAGGGGTCGCCCCAGCCGTTCGAGCCCAGCAGACCGACGGTGTAGGCGCCGATGCCGAAAAAAGCGGCATGGCCCAGCGAGATCACGCCGGCGTAGCCGAAGATCAAATCGAGCGAGACCGCGAACAGCCCGGTGATGGCGATCTGGCTGAGCAGCAGGTAGTTGCCCGGAAAGGCGAAGTAGGCCAGCACCGGCAGGCACCAGAAGGCGTATTCGAGCGGCTTCCAGTGGGCCGAGCGCCGAAAGCGGGTCAGCGGGTCGGCCGGCGCTGTGTGCGGGGAGGAAGTCGTCATGTCAGTGACCCATCGCACTGCGTGCGACCTGCAGCGCATGAAAACCGGGAGAGCCGAACGGCCGCGAAGCAGGCCATGCGCGGGCGCCCGTGGCCGGGGTCTCCCCGGTCACTGGGCGCGCCCCCTGCAAGGGGGTGGGCGAAACATCGCGCAGCGAGTGGAGACTGGGGGTGGTTCATTTGTGGGCACGGCCAAACAGGCCATGGGGACGAAAGATCAGGGTTGCCACCATGACGGCGTAGATGATGAAGGCGCCGATCTGGGGGATGTAGTACTTGCCGACCACGTCGGCCACGCCCAGCAAGATGGCGGCGTACAGCGAGCCCAGGATGTTGCCGCTGCCGCCCACCGAAACGACGATCAGGAAGTACACGAGGTACTTGACCGGAAACTCCGGGTCCAGCCCCAGCATCTCCACCCCCAGCGCGCCACCCAGGCCGGCCAGGGCCGAGCCCAGGGCGAAGGTCAGGCTGAACACGCGGCCCACGTCGATGCCCATGCCGCGCGCCACGCGCTGATTGTCGACCGCCGCGCGCAGGCGGGCACCAAAGGCCGTCTTGACGACCGACCACTGCAGGCCGAAAGCCACCACCAGGCCCACGATGACCAGGAACAGGCGGTACACCCCGACGTCGAGCCCCGGCAGGTGGATTTGGCCCTTGAGAAAGTCCGGCAGGTGCAGCGGCTGCTGCTGGGCGCCGAAGAAGTAGTGCGCGCCGGCCACCGCCATGAACACCAGGCCCAGCGAGAACAGCACCTGGTCCAGGTCGGATGCGGCGTACAGGCGCCGGTACAGCGTGCGCTCCAGCACGATGCCGACCAGGGCCGGCACCAGCACCGCGAACGGCAGGCTGGTCAGAAAGGGCACGCCGTAGTCGTTGAGCAGCACCACGCAGGTGTAGCCGCCGATCATGGCAAACGCGCCATGCGCCAGGTTGACGAAGTTCATCAAGCCCAGCGTGACCGACAGGCCGACGCTGATCAGAAACAGCAGCATGCCGGAGGCGATGCCGTCGAAGAGGATCGTCATGGTTTATCCGGGGTGGTCCGCCGTGCAGCGCCAGCCGTCAGGGCGCCTGCGGGTCGACCGCCTTGAAGGTGTCGAATTCGACGTTCTTGAGCACGCCGCCGACGCGTTCGAGCTTGCGGATGTATTCGTTCTGGACGATGTCGCGCGTCTTCGGGTCGATCGAAACCGGGCCGCGCGGGCTCACCCATTGCAGGCCCTTGGCGGCCGCGATGAAGGCGTCGCCGCTGGCATCGCCCTGGGTTTTCTTCAGCGTCTCATAGATCAGATGCATGCCGTCATAGGCGCCCACCGTCATGAAGTTGGGGCGGTCGTCCTTGTAGGCCTTGGCGTAGGCCGCGGTGAAGGCCCTGTTCTCGGGCGAGTCGTGGGCGTCGGAATAGTGGAAGGCGGTGATGAAGCCCAGCGCGGCATCGCCCAGCGCGGCCAGCGAGCTTTCATCGGTCATGTCGCCGGGGCCCATTTCCTTGATGCCCAGCTTGTCCAGGCCCAGCTCGCGAAAGCCCTTGGACAGCGCCACCATCGAGCTGCCGGGCGGCACGAAGAAGTAGGCCGCGTCGGGTTTGGCGTCCTTCAGGCGCTGCAGGAAGGGCGAATAGTCGGTGGACGTCACCGGCGTGCGCACCTCGCCGACGATCTTGCCGCCCAGGCTGGTGAAGGTCTTGGTGAACTGGGCCTGCGAGTCGTGCCCGGGCCCATAGTCGGCCACCACGATGTAGGCGGTTTTGACCTTGTTGGCCCAGGCCCACTGCGCCATGGCCCAGGCGCTTTGCGGCATGGTCATGGAAGTGCGCACGATGTAGGGCGACTTCTCGACCACCGAGGCGGTGGCCGCGTTCATCACCACCATCGGCACCTTGGCCTCGGTGGCCAGCGGCGCGGCCGAGAAGGCGTTGGGCGTGAGGTCGTAGCCGGCCAGGATGTCCACCTTGTCGTTGATCAGCAGTTGCTGCGACTCGCGCTTGGCGATCTGCGGCGCGATGCCGGTGTCGTCCTTGACGATGAGCTTGACCTTGCGGCCCGCCACCGTGTCGCCGTGCTCGGCCATGTACAGATCGATGCCGCGGCGAATCTGCTTGCCGTAGTCGGCGTAGGGGCCGGAGATCGACAGCACCAGGCCGATTTTCAGGTCCTTGGCCTGCGCGTTGCCGAACGCCAGTGCGGCGCCCAGGACGAGGGCCACGGTGCTCAGGGTCTTGCTCAGTTTCATGTCGGTCTCCTTGGTTGTCGATTGAAATCGGTCGGCCGGGTCAGGCCTGCAGTTGCCGCTCCAGCCGGTCCAGCACCTCGTAGCAGGGCAGCACCTGGGCCACGCTGGCGTTGGGCTCGCGCCCCTCGCGGATGGCGGCGAAGAACTCGCGGTCCTGCAGCTCGATGCCATTCATCGAAACATCGACCCCGGACACGTCGATCTTCTCCTCCTTGCCATTCACCAGATCGTCGTAGCGCGCGATGTAGGTGGCGGTGTCGCCAATGTAGCGAAAGAAAGTGCCCAGCGGCCCGTCGTTGTTGAAGCTCAAGGACAGCGTGCAGATCGCCCCATTGGCGGCCTTGAGCTGGATGCTCATGTCCATGGCAATGCCCAGATCGGGGTGAATCGGCCCCTGCAGCGCATTGGCCTGAACAATGGGCGAGCCCGCCTGGTACGCAAACAGATCGATCGTGTGGGCGGCGTGATGCCACAGCAGATGATCGGTCCAGCTGCGCGGCTGACCCAGCGCGTTCATGTTGGTGCGACGAAAGAAATAGGTCTGCACGTCCATCTGCTGGACATGGAACTCGCCCGCCGCGACCTTCTTGTGCACGTATTGGTGGCTGGGGTTGAAGCGGCGCGTGTGGCCGACCATGGCCACCCGAGCGGCCGCCTTTTGCGCGGCCAGCACGCGCTGCCCATCGGCCAGGCGGTCGCACAGCGGAATCTCGACCTGCACATGCTTGCCCGCCTGCAGGCACTGGATGGCCTGGTCGGCGTGCATCTGCGTGGGCGTGCACAGGATCACGGCGTCCAGTCCGGGCAGCGCCAGGCTTTCGGCCAGGTCGGTGCTCACATGCCCGATGCCGTAACTGGCGGCCACTTCACGCGTCTTGTCCAGTTCGCGGCTGACCAGCGAGACGACCTCGACGCCCTCGATGTTCTTGATACCGTCCAGGTGCTTGATGCCAAAGGCGCCGGCGCCGGCCAGCGCCACTTTGATCGGTTTGCTCATGAAAAATCCTTGTCAAAAATATCCGGACGCAGAGAAAAGGCAGGACGCAGAGGACGCAAAAATTCCGCAGAGGACGCAAAAAAACAGCCAACGCAAATTTTCTTTTTTGCGTCTTTTGCGAAACCTCTGCGTCCTCTGCGTCCGGTATTCGGATTCGATGCTCCTCGGTTCACGGCTGGTTTTCCAGGATGAGGTGACCCACCGCCGTGTTCGAGGCCGGCACATGATAGAAGCGGTGCACCACGCGCGGCGCGCCGCTGCCGGCCACGTCGGCCATGGCGCCGCGCGCGATCAGCCACATCACCAGCTCGATGCCCTCGCTGCCGGCCTCGCGCACGTAGTCGATGTGCGGCATGACCGACAGGCCTTTCGGGTCGGCGATCAGGCGGTCCAGAAACTGGTTGTCCCAGTCGCGGTTGATCAGGCCGGCGCGCGGGCCCTGCAGTTGGTGGCTCATGCCACCCGTGCCCCAGATCTGCACCCGGATCGGCTCGTCATAGCTTTCGACGGCGCGGCGGATCGCCTGCCCCAGCGCAAAGCAGCGCGCGCCGGAGGGCACCGGATACTGCACCACGTTGACGGCAAACGGAATCACCGGACAAGGCTAGGCCGCCGGCGTGCCGAACATCAGGTTCATGGGAACCGTCAGGCCATGATCCACCTTCAGGTCGTTGACGATGGTCAGGTCGAAGTCCTGCTGGATCACCGACTGCGCGATGTGCGAGGCCAGCCGCGGATGGCCCATCACCCTGGGCACCGGGCGCGCGCCATAGCCCTCGTCGGCCGGCTCGAACTCGGCGGCGGTACCGATGGCGAACGTGGGGATCACGCTCAGGTCGAAGTTGGTGGCGTGGTCGTTGTAGACGAGGAAGATGACATCGGGCGTGTTGTCCTTCATCCAGGCCTTGGTGGGCTCGAATCCCTTGAACATCGGCGCCCAGTACGGCTCGCCCGTCTTGCCGTGGTCGATGGCCGCGCCGATGGCCGGCACGTGCGAGCAATACACCGAGGCGGTGATCCGTCCATGTCCGGTCACTTTATTTTTTGTAGCTGCTTGCGCTTGCTGCACGCTGGCTGCAAGCTCTTTTTGTGCATTTTCTTCCCACGCCTTCCAGGCTTCGGATTGGCTCATGGGCCCCTGCGCGTCGCCGTGCTCGCCCTGGTAGCGGTTGCCTTCGGGGCTGCGCCCGCCGGCCACCATCATGTCGCGGTACTGCTGCTCGCTCATGCCGGTCATGCTGCCGGCCATCTGCTGAAAGCTCAGGCCATCGGTGGCGCCCAGCTTGGACAGGAAGTAGATGTTGCCGCCGGTGCGCATCATCCAGTTCAGGTCGCGCGCGCGCACCGCCGCCTTCTGCTCGTCGCTCATCGGCCAGTCGGCCAGGTAGGCGTCCTCGTCCTGCTTGAAGCGCGCGCGGTTGTCGGCCTTCATCAGGCTCATGCAGAACTGGTTGAGCCAGTAGCCCTTGCGGCTCTGGTCGGCATCGAAGATGGTGGTGCCAGGGACGTCGAGATAGGGTTTGTTCAGGGACATGATCAGGTCTCCTCGGGCCAGTACAAGCGCATCGGGTTGGCCACCAGCAGCTTGCGCTGCAACTCGGGCGTTGGCGCGATGCGGGGAATGAAATCGACCAGCAGGCCGTCGTCCGGCATGTGGTCCTTCAGATTGGGATGCGGCCAGTCGGTGCCCCACAGCACGCGGTCGGGAAACAGCTCGACGATGCGGCGCGCAAACGGCACCACGTCGGGGTAGGCGCTCTGCTCGCCATTCAGCGCCTTCGGGCCGGTGACCGACAGGCGCTCGGGACAGCTGACCTTGCTCCACACGTTGGCGTGCTCACGCATGAATTTTTCGAACAGCGCGAATTCGGGACCATCCACCGGCTGGCTCACGTCGGGCCGGCCCATGTGATCGACCACCACCGTGGTGGGCAAAGCCGTGAAGAAGTCCCACAGCTCGGGCAAATCCACCGCCTCGAAATAAATCACCACGTGCCAGCCGAGCCGGGCGATGCGCCCCGCGATCTCCATCAGCTCGTCCTTGGGCGTGAAGTCCACCAGCCGCTTGACGAAGTTGAAGCGCACACCGCGCACGCCGGCCGCGTGCAGCGCCTGCAACTGCTCATCGGTGACGCTGCGCTTGACGGTGGCCACGCCGCGCGCCTTGCCATGGGCGGCTTGCAGCGCATCGACCAGCGCACGGTTGTCGGCGCCGTGGCAGGTGGCCTGCACGATCACGTTGCGCGCAAAACCCAGGTGGTCGCGCAGCGCAAAAAGCTGGGCCTTGCTGGCGTCGCAGGGCGTGTACTTGCGCTCGGGTGCGTAAGGAAACTCGGCGCCCGGGCCGAATACGTGGCAGTGCGCATCCACGCTGCCCGGGGGCAGCTTGAAACGCGGCTTGCTCGGACCGTCGTACCAATCCAGCCAGCCTGCGGTTTTGCTGAACTCGCCCGTTGTCGGCTTGGTCATTGCATCACCTGCTTCAATCGATGTAGCGCAGCCCAGCCTTGGCCAGGCCCTCGCGCATCTTGTAATAGTCGAGCCCCAGCACGCCGCTGGCGAAAATCTCGCGCTTGCCGGTCTCGTTGGCCTCGCGCTTTTGCGCCGCCTCCAGCGTCTGCACCGCACGCGCGGCCGGCACGCAGACCACGCCGTCGTCGTCGGCCACGATCACGTCGCCCGGCGTGACCAGCATGCCGGCGCACACGATGGGGATGTTGACCGAGCCCGGCGTGGCCTTGATGGTGCCCTTGGCGCTGATGGCCTTGCTCCAGACCGGGAAGTCCATCTCGTGCAGCGTGCGCACGTCGCGCACGCCGGCGTCGATGACGAGCGCGCGCGCGCCACGCGCCTTGAAGCTGGTGGCCAGCAAGTCGCCGAAGTAGCCGTCGGTGCACTCGGCCGTGACGGCGGCCACGACGATGTCGCCCGGACGGATCTGCTCGGCCGCCACGTGCATCATCCAGTTGTCGCCCGGTTGCAGCAGCACGGTGACGGCCGTGCCCGACACCTGCGCGCCCGGGTAGATGGGGCGCATGTAGGGCTTGAGCAGGCCGACGCGGCCCATGGCCTCGTGCACGGTGGCGCTGCCGAAAGGCGCCAGCGCGTCCGCGGCCGCGCGATCGGCGCGGGCGATGTTGCGGTAAACGACACCGAGTTCGTACATTTCAATCTCCAGCAATTGCTTTCATTTTCATAGCTGCTACCGCTCTTCCATCAAGCGACGGGGCCATGTTTGAATCACAAACCTCGTGCCTTGAGCTGGGCATCGAGCCGCGCAAACACGCGCCGCGCATTGCCTTCGTAGACCTTGTGGCGCTGCTCGGCCGAGAGGTTGGCCGTGGCCTGGACGTAGCGCTTGGTGTCGTCGTAGTAGTGCCCCGTCTCCGGGTCGATGCCGCGCACGGCGCCGATCATCTCGCTGGCGAACAGGATGTTGTCCACCGGGATCACCTTCATCAAGAGGTCGATGCCCGGCTGGTGGTAGACGCAGGTGTCGAAGAACACGTTGTGCAGCAGGTGCTCGCTGAGCAGCGGCTTTTTCAGCTCTTGCGCCAGGCCGCGGTAGCGCCCCCAGTGATACGGCGCGGCGCCGCCGCCGTGCGGGATGATGAACTTGAGCGTCGGGAAGTCCTTGAACAGGTCGCCCTGGATGAGCTGCATGACCGCCGTGGTGTCGGCGTTGATGTAGTGCGCGCCGGTGGTGTGAAAGCAGGCGTTGCACGAGGTGCTGACGTGGATCATCGCGGGGATGTCCCACTCGACCATCTTTTCGTAGATGGGGTACCAGTGGCGATCGGTCAGCGGCGGGCTCGTCCAGTGGCCGCCGGACGGGTCGGGGTTGAGGTTGATGCCGACCGCGCCATAGTCCTTGACGCATTTCTCCAGCTCGGGGATGCAGGTGGCCGGATCGACGCCGGGCGACTGCGGCAGCATGGCGGCCGGCGCGAAATGCTCCGGAAACAGCTGGCTGACACGGTGGCACAGCTCGTTGCAGATGGCCGCCCAGGTGCTGGAAACCTGGAAGTCGCCGATGTGGTGCGCCATGAAGCTGGCGCGCGGGCTGAAGATGGTGAGGTCACTGCCGCGCTCGCGCATCAGGCGCAGCTGGTTGCTCTCGATCGACTCGCGCAACTCGTCGTCGGAGATCTTCAGCTCGGACACGCGGGGCATGGCCGCAGGGTCTGCAATGCCGGCGATCTGGCGCTTGCGCCAGTCTTCCAGCGCCTTGGGCGCGGTGGTGTAGTGGCCGTGGCAGTCGATGATCATGGAGGTGTCCTTCCATCCTTTCAGTTTGAGCGGCGGTGCCTGATATCAGTTGCTCATAGCGCTGCGCGCCACCCGCAGCGCATGAAGCCCGAAGAGCCGAGGGCCGCGAAGCAGGCCAGGCCAACGATCGCCGTGGCCGGGGTTTCCCCGGTCACTGGCGATACCCCCTTCAGGGGGTGGGCGCAACATCGCGAAGCGAGTGAAGACTGGGGGTGTTTCACATCAGCGCCCGCTCGGCAAAGTCCAGCGGCAGGCCGACGTAGTTCTCGGCAATGGTGCGCAGGCCGGCCTCGGAGTGCGTCAGGTAGTCCAGCTCGGCGTGCTGGAACTTGGCGGTGATCTGCTCGTCGTGCGGAAAGCGGTGCATCAGCTGCGTCAGCCACCACGAAAAGCGCTCGGCACGCCAGATGCGGCCCAGGCACTTGCGCGAATAGTCGTCGATGCCGGCCTCGCTCTTGTCGCGATAGAACTCGATCAGCGCATTGCTGAGGTACTTGACGTCGGTGGTCGCCAGGTTCAGCCCCTTGGCGCCGGTGGGCGGCACGATGTGGCCGGCGTCGCCCGCCAGGAACATGCGGCCAAAGCGCAGCGGCTCGGTGACGAAGCTGCGCAGCGGGGCGATGCTTTTCTCCAGGCTGGGGCCGGTCACCAGCTTGTCGCGCCCCTCATCGTCCAAGCGCAGGCGCAGCTCCTGCCAGAAGGCGTCGTCGCTCCAGTCCTCCACGTGCTGCGTCAGCGGCACCTGCAGGTAGTAGCGGCTGCGCGTCTTGCTGCGCTGGCTGCACAGGGCAAAGCCGCGCGGGCTGTTGATGTAGATCAGCTCGTCGCTCACCGGGGGCGTGTCCGACAGCAGGCCCAGCCAGCCGAAGGGATAGACTTTTTCGTATTCGGTGATGGCCGCGCGCGGGGCGCTGGCGCGGCACACGCCGTGAAAGCCGTCGCAGCCGGCAATGAAGTCGCAGTCGATGCGGTGCGACACCCCGCCCTTGTCCCAGGTGACGTAGGGCTTGGCCGTATCGAAGTCGTGCACCGCCGTGTTCCGGGCCTCGTAGATCGTGGGCAACCCGGCCGCGGCGCGCGCCTGCATCAGGTCGTGCGTCACCTCGGTCTGGCCGTACACCATCACGTTCTGCCCGCCGCTGTACTTGTTCAGATCGACCCGGTGGCGCCGGCCATCCCACATCAGTTCGATGCCGCCATGCACCAGGCCTTCCTGGTTCATGCGTTGGCCCACGCCGGCCTCGTTCAGCAGATCGACGCTGACCTGCTCCAGGATGCCGGCGCGGATGCGGCCCAGCACGTAGTCGCCGCTGACGCGCTCGACGATCACGGCGTCGATGCCGGCCTTGTGCAGCAACTGGCCCAGCAACAGGCCGGAGGGGCCGGCGCCCATGATGACCACCTGCGTTCTCGATGTCTTCGCCGCGTTCATGCTGTCTCCTCATGCATGGGCCCATGCCCTTGTCTGTCGCCCATTGTTTCGCTTGTCCGGCTTCGGCGCTATCGGCCGGGGTGACTAACAGCTAGATCAAAATGGCATACCTTACCGATAGCCATTGCATTCAAGCGGGTATTCCATGGACTTGCGACAACTCGAATATTTCGTCCGCGTCGCCGAGCTTGGCAGCTTCAGCCGCGCCGCGCTGGCGCTGGACGTGGCCCAGCCGGCGCTCAGCCGCCAAGTTCGCCTGCTGGAGGTGGAGCTGCGCCAGAACCTGCTGCAGCGCCACGGCCGTGGCGCCGTGCCGACCGAGGCGGGCCTGCTCTTGCTGGAGCACGCGCGCGGCATCCTGCATCAGGTGGGGCGCGCGCGCGATGAGCTGGCGCGCCTGCGCGGCGGCCTGGCCGGCCGCGTCACGCTGGGCCTGCCGCCCAGTGTGGCGCGCGCGCTGGCGGTGCCGCTGGTGCGTGCCTTCAGCCGGCAGTTGCCCGAAGCGCACCTGTCGATTGCCGAGGCCCTGTCCACCAACATGCAGGAGCAGGTGGCCAGCGGCCGGCTGGACATCGCGGTGCTCTACAACGCCCGGCCCGTGCCCGGCCTGGAGATCGAGCCCCTGGCCAGCGACGAGCTGGTGCTGGTGCAGTGCGCCTCGGCGCGCCGCGACCCGTCCGCATCGATCAGCCTGGAGGTGCTGTCGCGCCTGCCCCTGGTCATCCCCAGCCGCCCCAATGCCATTCGCACGCATGTCGAAAACCAGCTGGCCGCCGCGGGCTTGCGGCCCCGCGTGGCACTGGAAATCGACGGGGTCGGCGCCATCCTCGACCTGGTGGCCGACGGCGCCGGCTGCGCGGTGCTGTCGCGCCACGCGCTGGCCGGCGTGGCCAAACCCGGTGCCTTTGGCCTGCACCCCATTGAAACCGCGGCCGGCGAGGCCATGCAGATCCCGCTGTTCACCGCGTCGAGTGCACTGCGCCCCAGCACCGGCGCCCAACGGGCCGTGCTGGTGCTGCTGCGGGAGCTGGCGCGCGCGCACCTCGGCGCGACGGCCAAAGCACCAGCCCCTGGGGCCGCGACTCAAGCCTGCACGGCCGAATCGACCGGCTCGCGCGGCGCGGCGCCCAGACTGCCCAGCTCGGCATCGAACGCCGCCGCGGTGCCCAGCCGGCGCATGGGCGGCAAGGCCGCCAGCAGGCGCCGGCCGTAGCCCATGCTGACCAGGCGCGAATCGCAGATCACCAGCAGGCCGACGTCGGTCTCGCTGCGGATCAGCCGCCCGGCGCCCTGCTTGAGGGCAACCGCCGCCTCGGGCAGCGAATAGGCCGCAAAAGCGCTGCGCCCCTGCTGCTCGAAGCGCCGGCAACGCGCCTCGACCAGCGGATCGCCCGGCGGCGGAAACGGCAGCTTGTCGATCACCACCAGTTGCAGCGCGTCGCCGGGCAAATCCACCCCTTCCCAGAACGAGGCGGAGCCCACCAGCACGCAACCGGCGCGCCCGGGCTCGGCGCCGCGGCGAAAGCGCTCCATCAGCTCGCGCTTGGGCAGGCTGCCCTGCACCAGCACCTCGATGGCGCCGTCGGCCGCAAAGCGCTGCGCCAGCGCCTCGCCGATGTCGCGCAGCGCCCGCAGCGTGGTGGTCAGTACCATCGTGCGCCCACCCAGCCGCGCCGCGCCATCACCGGCCAGGCGGGCGACGTGCAGCGCGTGCGCCGGGTCGCCCGGACGGGGCCCCTGCGCGGGCACGTACAGCGCCGCCTGGCGGGCGTAGTCGAACGGGCTGCCCACGTGCATCACCTCGGCCGCCTGCAGGCCGCAGGGCTCGGTAAACCAGGACAGGCGCTCGTCATCGCCCAGCGTGGCCGACACGAACACCCAGGCGCGCGGCCGTTCGGGGGGCGGCCCACCCGCCTCGGGCGCCGCCGGGTCCTGCGGGGGCGCGCCCAGCAACCGGGCGCGTACCGTGTCGGCAATGTCCAGCGGCGATTCGCGCAGGCGCAGCGCGCTGCCGCCCACGTCCACCCAGCGCACCAGCGCAGCATCGCAAGGTTGCTGGAAATGGTCCGCGCGCTCGGCCAGCAGCGCCAGGCGCTCGTGCAGGCGCCGCAAGTCGGGGCTTTGCTCGTCCACCGCCGCCAGCACGTCCACGGCGCCCGCCAGCGCCGACACCACGCGCTGCAGGGCCGCGTGCCAGGCCGATTCATCCAGGCCGTCCGGCACCGCGTCGCTCCAGCGCAAGCGCGCCTGGCCGCGCGCGGCGCCGCCCGCCAGTCGCAAATCGCGCGCCGCGCCCTCCAGCTCGCCCGCCAGGGCGTTCCAGTCGGCCTGGCCCCGCGCGTGCTTCAGGCCCACCGCCAACACGTCGCGCGCCAGGTCCAGCAACTGCCCGGTGCCCAGTTGCTGGCCCAGAAACTGGATGCCCGTTTCGTTGAGCTGGTGCGCCTCGTCGAACACCACCACGCGCACGCTGGGCAGCAACTCGGCCATGCCCGATTCGCGGATCGCCAGGTCGGCAAAAAACAGATGGTGGTTGATCACCACCACATCGGCAGCCATGGCCTCGCGCCGCGCCCCGTTGACGTGGCAGGCCTTGAACTGCGGACAGTCGGCACCCAGGCAGTTCTCGCGCGTGCTGGTCACCAGCGGCACCACGGGCGAGCGCTCATCCAGAGCCGGCACCTCGGCCAGATCGCCGGTGCGCGTGGCCTTGGCCCATCGCTCCACATTCGATAGCGTGCGACGCAGGTGTGGCGTGCCGGCGTCGATGGCCTGACCGGCCAGCTCCAGCCGATGCAGACACAGATAGCTGCCCCGCCCCTTGAGCAAGGCCGTGCGCACCGGCACACCCAGCGCCTGTGCCAGACGCGGCAAGTCACGCCCGAACAGCTGGTCTTGCAGCGCCTTGGTCGCGGTGGACAGCAGCACGCGCTCGCCCGACAGCAGGGCCGGCACCAGGTAGGCGAAGGTCTTGCCCACGCCGGTGGCGGCCTCGGCCACCAGCACGCCGCCCTGCTCCATCACGCGCGCGACCGCCTGCGCCATCTCGGCCTGCCCGGCGCGCGGCTGAAAGCCATCCACCGCGCGCGCCAAGGCGCCGTACGGCTCGAACATGGCCGACACGGCCTGCGCCAGGGGCGTGGATGAATTCACGGTGCGGGGTTCTTCGGCAGGGGCGGGTTGTCACCCGGCAAACGGGCGGCGCGTCCACGGGATAATACGGCGTCGCCAGCCCCGGCGGCGTCAGGGAAACACACGCATGGACAAGGGATACCGACTCAGCGCCGCCACCGGTCTGCACAAGGGCGATCGCGATTACCAGCAAGACCAGGTGGCCTTGCTCACGCACGCACGCGCCACCGGCTGCGTGCTGGGCGTGGTGGCCGACGGCATGGGCGGGCGCACGGGCGGTCGAAAGGCGGCCGACCAGGTGCTGCTGACGGCGCGCCAGCTGTTCGAGCGCTACGACCCCGAAAGCGACGATGGCGCGGCGCTGCTGCGCCAGATCGCGCAAGAAGCGCACCTGGTCATCAAGCTGACGGCCATTGCCGCCGAGCAGGAGCCGCACAGCACCGTCGCCGCGTTCCTGTTGAACCCGGGCGGCGAGTGCCACTGGCTGCACTGCGGCGACAGTCGCCTGCACCACTTTCGCGGCGCCCAGCTGGTGCGGCGCACCACCGATCACTCCTACGTGCAAACGCTCGTCGCCCAGGGACAACTGAGCGATGATGAGGCCAACGATCACCCGCAATCCAACGTCCTGACCTCCTGCCTGGGCACCGAGCCCGAACCGACCTTCACGCCCCAGTACATTCCGCGCCTGCAAATCGGCGACACGCTGCTCGCCTGCTCGGACGGGGTGTGGCACTACTTCAACACCGAAGAGCTGGGCTCCGTGCTGAGCACCCTGACGCCGCGCGAAGCCAGCGAATTCCTGGTCGAGAAAGCGCGTCAGCGCGCCGACGGCACGGGTGACAACCTGTCGCTGGCGATCCTGAAGGTCGAGCCGCCGATCGACCCCAAGCCCACGCGCCGCTCGTCGCTGACGCCGCTGGGTTGATGCGCGGCGGGGCTCAGTTGGTGCCCTTGCTCTTTTGTTCCAGCTCGCGCGTGCGCTCGGCGGTGCGCTGTTTGCGCTCGGTGGCATTGAGGGCCAGGTCCTTTTGTCGCAGCGCGTCCAGCGTCGCGCGGCGCTGTTTCCTGGCGCCACTCAGGCAGTCATTGACGGCAAAGCGGTGCCAGCAGGCCAACTCGTCGTCGTGATAGCGCTGCATGGCCGCGGCGCGCTGCTGCGCCACCTCCTCGCGTTGAACCTGCAGCCAGGGGCCGAAGGGCACGTCGGCCGGCACCTGCAAGGGTTCGACGGTGGCCGGCACGTCCGCGTTCAGGGGCGTGCGGGCGCACGCGGCAACCAGTGCGCAAAAGGCCAGGATCAACAGGTGGCGCAGCGTCATGTCAGGTGGGTGTCCACGGTGCGATGCGGCTCGGCCAGGTATTCGGCCGACTGCATCTCGGTCAGGCGCGAGACGGTGCGCGGAAATTCGTGCACCAGCGGCCCCTCGGTGTAGAGCTGCTCGGGCGGGACGGCGGCGGACAGGATCAGTTTCACACGCCGATCGTAGAGCACGTCGATCAGCCAGGTAAAGCGCCGCGCCTCCGAGGCCATGCGCACCGGCATGTGCGGCACGTCGGACAGCAGCACGGTGTTGAACTGGCTGGCGATCTCCAGATAGTCGTTTTGCGAGCGCGGGCCGCCGCACAGGGTGCGAAAGTCGAACCACACCACGGCGCCGGCGCGCCGGCGCGCGCGAATCTCGCGCGCTTCGATGTGCAGCACCGGGTCTTCGTCGGGGCCGCTGGCCAGCTGGGTGAAGGCCGCCGCCATGGCTGCATCGGCCGCCTCGCCCAACGGCGTGTGATAGAGCTGCACCGCCTGCAGGGTGCGCTGGCGGTAGTCCACGCCGTGGTCGACGTTGATGACCTCCATGCGTTCGTTCAGCAACTCGATGGCCGGCAGAATGCGGTCGCGGTGCAGGCCGTCGGGATACAAATCGTCCGGTTTGAAGTTGCTGGTGGTGACAAAGCCCACGCCGTTGTCGAACAGCGCCTTCAGCAGGCGGTGCAGGATCATGGCGTCGGTGATGTCGGCGACGTGAAACTCGTCAAAACAGATCAGCTTGAAGCGCTGCGCCATGCGCCGGCCCAGCTCGTCCAGCGGGTTCACGGTGCCTTGCAGCGCGGTCAATTGGCGCTGCACCTCGCGCATGAATTCGTGAAAGTGCAGGCGCGTCTTGCGCTTGATGGGCACGGCCTCGAAAAAGCAGTCCATCAGGAAGCTCTTGCCGCGCCCCACCCCGCCGTACATGTACACCCCCTTGGGGATGTCGGGGTGGTTGAACAGCTTTTTCAGCGCGTTGGAGCGTCGGCTCTTGTAGGCCGCCCACTCGTCGGCGCAGCGCTGCAGGGCGTCCACGGCGCGCAGCTGCGCCGGGTCGGCGTGGTAGCCGCGCGCGGCCAGCTCACGCTCGTAGGCGGCGCGCACGGCGCTCACGGGAGCATCCATTGACTATATATTTTATAGCTGCCAGCGCTTGCCACACGCAGGCCAGAGGCCGATTTTTCTTAAGCCCCTCAGAAATTGAGCGTGCGCTTGTCCACCGCCAGCGCGGCTTCCTTGGTGGCTTCGCTCAAGCTGGGGTGTGCGTGGCAGATGCGCGCGATGTCTTCGCTGCTGGCGCGGAAGGCCATGGCGACGCAGGCCTCGGCGATCAGCTCGCTCGCCATGGGGCCGACGATGTGTACGCCCAGGATTTCGTCGGTGGCGGCGTCGGCCAGGAACTTGACCATGCCGGTGGTGTCGCCCAGCGCGCGCGCGCGGCCGTTGGCCAGAAAGGGAAAGGTGCCGGCCCGGTACTTCACGCCGTCCTGCTTGAGCTGCTGCTCGGTCTTGCCCACCCAGGCGATCTCGGGGCTGGTGTAGATCACCCAGGGCACCAGGTTGAAGTCCACGTGCCCGTGCTGGCCGGCCATGCGCTCGGCCACGGCCACGCCCTCTTCCTCGGCCTTGTGCGCCAGCATGGGGCCGCGCACCACGTCGCCGACGGCCCACACGCCGGGCAGGTTGGTGCGGCACTCGTCATCGACCACGACGTCGCCGCGCTCGCCCAGCTTCAGGCCGACGGCCTCGGCGTTCAGCCCCATGGTGTTGGGCACGCGGCCGATGGAGACGATGAGCTTGTCCACGTCCAGGCTCTGCGCCTCGCCCTTGGCATTGGTGTAGGCAATCGACACGCCCTTCTTGCCGGCCTTGACCTCGCCCACCTTCACGCCCAGCTCGATCTTGAGGCCCTGCTTGTCAAAGGCCTTGCGCGCCTCCTTGGCGATCTGCTCGTCCACCGCGCCCAGGAAAGTTGGCAGGGCTTCGAGCACCGTCACCTCGGCGCCCAGGCGACGCCACACGCTGCCCATCTCCAGGCCGATCACACCCGAGCCGATCAGGCCCAGGCGCTTGGGCACCGCGCCCATGGCCAGCGCGCCGTCGTTGCTGAGGATCGTCTTTTCGTCGAACGGCGCACCCGCCAGCGCGCGCGCGCTGGAGCCGGTGGCGACGATGACCTGCTTGCCGGTCAGGTTCTCTTCGGTCTTGCCGGCAACCTTGATTTCGTATCCGCCATCGACCGCGCGCACGAAGCTGCCCCGGCCGTGGAAAAACGTCACCTTGTTCTTCTTGAACAGGTAGGCGATGCCGTCGTTGTTCTGCTTGACCACGGCGTCCTTGCGGCCAACCATCGTGGCCACGTCCATCTTCAAATCCTTCAGGTGAATGCCGTGCTCGCCGAAGTGCTTGGCTGCCTGCTCGAAGTGCTCCGAACTTTGAAGCAGCGCCTTGGACGGGATGCAGCCCACGTTGGTGCAGGTGCCGCCCGGCGCGGGGCCGCCGGCGGCGTTTTTCCACTCGTCGATGCAGGCGACATTGAAGCCCAGCTGCGCCGCGCGAATGGCCGCGATGTAGCCGCCGGGGCCGGCGCCGATGACGATGACGTCGAATGAGGTGCTCATGATGTTGGGTGAGTTGGGGTGCCGCGCCTATTCGGCCGGCACGAAGATCCACAGCAGAAGGTAAATGACGATGCCGGCGCCGCCGAACAGGATCAGCACCGCGAAGATCAGGCGCCAGACCCAGCTTTCCAGGCCCGTCGCCCGCGCCAAGCCGCCACACACGCCGCCGATCCAGCGGTCGCCGGTGCTGCGTCGCAGGCGATTGACGGCATCCAGCACGGGCGGCGGCACCGGCGGCGGTGGCGTCGCCGTGTCCAGCAGCCGCTCCTTGGCGCGCGCGAACTCGGCGTCGCTCAAGGTGCCGCGCTGGCGCAGTTCATCGAGCTTGCAGAGTTCGTCGGCGATCGACATCGGGGCGCTCGATCAAAGGTCGAACAGCAGGCGCGCCGGGTCTTCCAGCGCGTCCTTCATGGCCACCAGGCTCAGCACGGCCTCGCGGCCATCGATCAGCCGGTGGTCGTAGCTCATCGCCAGGTAGTTCATGGGCCGCACCACGACCTGGCCGTTCTCGACCACGGCGCGGTCCTTGGTGGCGTGCACGCCCAGGATGGCCGACTGCGGCGGGTTGATGATGGGCGTGGACATCATCGAGCCGAACACGCCGCCGTTGCTGATGGAGAAGGTGCCGCCCGTCAGGTCGTCCAGGCCCAGCTTGCCGTCGCGCGCCTTGGCGCCGAACTCGGCGATCTTCTTCTCGACGTCGGCAAAGCTCATCTGATCGGCGTTGCGCAGGATGGGCACGACCAGGCCGCGCGGGCTGCTGACGGCGATGCCGATGTCGAAGTAGCCGTGATAGACGATGTCGTTGCCGTCGATGCTGGCGTTGACCGCCGGGAACTTCTTGAGCGCGTGCACCGCCGCCTTGACGAAAAAGGACATGAAGCCGAGCTTGACGCCGTGCTCCTTCTCGAACTTCTCCTGGAAGCGCTTGCGCATGTCCATCACCGGCTGCATGTTCACCTCGTTGAAGGTGGTCAGGATGGCGTTGGTGGACTGCGACTGCAGCAGGCGCTCGGCCACGCGCGCGCGCAGGCGCGTCATGGGCACGCGCTGCTCGGGGCGCTCGCCCAGGTTGGGCGCGGCGGGCGCGGCCACCTGCGGCAGGCTGCTGGTGGGCGCGCCGGTGGGAATGGCCGCCGGCTTGGCGCCGCCGGACGCCACGGCGCCCAGCACGTCGCCCTTGGTGACGCGCCCGTCCTTGCCGGTGCCCGCCACCGAGCCGGCGGGCAGGTTGTTGTCGGCCATCAGTTTGGCGGCGGCCGGCATCGCGATGCCGGACTTGCTGGTGGCGGCAGCGGCAGGCGCCGGCGCTGCAGCCGGCGCGGCGGCCGGAGCCGGCGCTGGCGCGGAAGCAGGCGCGGCCGCACCGGCGACGGCAGCGGTGTCGATGCGCGCCAGCAGCTGGTCAGCCACCACGGTGGCGCCATCGGCTTGCAGGATTTCGGTCAGCACGCCGGCCGAAGGCGCGGGCACTTCGAGCACGACCTTGTCGGTTTCGACCTCGATCAGGATCTCGTCAACCTTGACCGCTTCACCGGCTTTTTTCTTCCACTGCAGGAGCGTGGCCTCGGACACGGACTCGGACAGTTGGGGGACTTTGACTTCTACGATGGCCATGGTTGTTCCGTTGTGGGTTGAGCGTTGGGCGTTGTTGGGCGTTGGGCGTCGGGCATTGGGCGTTGACTTCGCAAAACGCCAAACGCTCAACGCTCAACCTCCCCTCATTTGTTCAGCACGAAACCTTTGAGGCGCCCGAAGGCGGCATCGACCAGGGCCTTTTGCTGCTCCTGGTGCAGGTCGGCGTATCCGGCGGCCGGCGAGGCCGAGGCGGCACGGCCGGCATAACCCAGCTTCTGGCCGGCGACCATGTTCTCGTGGATATTGTGCTGGATGAAGAACCAGGCGCCCTGGTTCTGCGGCTCGTCCTGGCACCAGACGATCTCGGTGGCGCCCGGGTACTTCTTGAGCTCGGCGGCGAAGGCCTTGTGCGGGAACGGATAGAGCTGCTCGACGCGCAGGATGGCCACGTCGTGCGAGCCCTTTTCCTCGCGCTTTTTCACCAGGTCGTAGTAGACCTTGCCCGAGCAGGCCAGCACCCGCTTGACCTTGTCGCCCTTGAGATCGCCGCTGTCGGGAATCACGGTCTGGAAGCTGCCGCTGGTGAACTCGGCCAGCGGCGAGGTGGCATCCTTGTTGCGCAGCAGGCTCTTGGGCGTGAAGATCACCAGGGGCTTGCGCAGCGGCCGGACCATCTGGCGGCGCAGCACGTGGAAGATCTGGCTGGCCGTGGTGGGCTGCACGATCTGCATGTTGGTGTCGGCCGCCAGCTGCATGAAGCGCTCGACGCGCGCCGAGCTGTGCTCGGGGCCCTGCCCTTCGTAGCCGTGCGGCAGCATCAGCGTCAGGCCGTTGACGCGGCCCCACTTGACCTCGCCCGAGGCGATGAACTGGTCGATCAACACCTGCGCGCCGTTGGCGAAGTCGCCGAACTGCGCCTCCCAGATCACCAGGGTGTTGGGATCGTTGGACGCATAGCCGTACTCGAAGCCCAGCACCGCCTCCTCGGACAGGATCGAGTCGATGACGACGAACGGTGCCTGGCCCTCGGTGACGTTTTGCAGCGGGATGTAGGTGCCCACGTCCCACTTCTCGCGCTTCTGGTCGTGCAGCACGGCATGGCGGTGCACGAAGGTGCCGCGCCCGCAGTCCTCGCCCGACAGGCGGATCGGGTAGCCCGAGGCCACCAGCGATGCAAAGGCCATGTGCTCGCCCATGCCCCAGTCCACGTTCATCTCGCCGCGGCCCATGGCGGCGCGGTGCTCCAGCACGTTCTTGACCAGGGTGTGGACGGTAAAGCCCTCGGGCACGGTGGTGATGCGCTCGGCCAGGCGCTTCCACTCGGTCAGCGGAATGGCGGTGTCGGCAGCGTCGGTCCATTTGCTGGACAAGAACGGGGACCAGTCCACCGCGTACTTGCTCTTGAAGTTGGTCAGCACCTGGTTGACCGTGTGGCGGCCGGCGTCCATGGCCGCGCGGTAGGCGGCGACCATGGCGTCCGGGCCATCGGCGGGCAACACCTTTTGCGTCACCAGCTTGTCGCCGTAGAGCTTGCGCGTGCCCGGATGCACGGCGATCTTCTTGTACATCAGGGGCTGGGTGAGCATGGGGGTGTCCTGCTCGTTGTGGCCCAGCTTGCGGAAGCACACGATGTCGACCACCACGTCCTGGTTGAACTGCTGGCGATAGTCCAGCGCCAGCTGGGTGCACAGCACCACGGCCTCGGGGTCGTCGCCGTTGACGTGCAGCACCGGCGCGTCGATCATCTTGACGATGTCGGTGCAATACAGGGTCGAGCGCGTGTCGCGCGGGTCGCTGGTGGTAAAGCCGATCTGGTTGTTGATGACGATGTGCAGCGTGCCGCCGGTGTAGTAGCCGCGCGTTTGCGCCAGCGCCAGCGTCTCCATCACCACGCCCTGGCCGGCAAAGGCCGCATCGCCGTGCACCAGCACCGGCAGCACGCTGTCGCCCTCGGCGTCGCCGCGGCGGTCCATGCGGGCGCGCACGCTGCCCTCGACCACCGGGTTGACGATCTCCAGGTGCGAGGGGTTGAAGGCCAGCGTCAGGTGCACCGGCCCGCCGGCGGTGGACACGTCCGAACTGAAACCCTGGTGGTACTTGACATCGCCGGCGGGCAGGTCCTCGGGCGCGGTGTGGTCGAACTCGGCAAACAGCATCGAGGGCATCTTGCCCAGGGTGTTGACCAGCACGTTCAGGCGGCCGCGGTGCGCCATGCCGATGACGATTTCCTGCACGCCCTGCTTGCCCGCGGACTGCACGATCTGGTCCATGGAGACGATGAAGCTCTCGCCGCCTTCCAGCGAAAAGCGCTTCTGGCCGACGTACTTGGTGTGCAGAAAGCGCTCCAGGCCTTCGGCCGCCGTCAGGCGCTCCAGCACGTGCTTCTTCTGCTCGGCGTCGAGCTGCGGGTTGGCGCGCACGCGCTCCAGGCGTTCTTGCCACCAGCGCTTTTGCACCTGGTCGGTGGCATACATGAACTCGGCGCCGATGGTGCCGCAGTAGGTCTCGCGCAGCGCGTTGATCAGCTCGCGCAGCGGCATGCTTTCCTTGCCGAAGAAGGTGTTGCTGACGTTGAACACCGTCTCCATGTCGGCATCGGTAAAGCCGTAGAAGGACGGCTCCAGCTCGGGAATCTGCGGGCGATCGGCGCGCTTGAGCGGGTCCAGGTCGGCCCAGCGGGCGCCCACGTTGCGGTAGGCCGCGATGAGCTGCTGCACGGCGGTGCGCTTGCGGCCCAGCTCGGAGTCGGCGCCCGTGGCCACCACCACCCGCGTGCCGCCCTGCTTGGCGCGCTCGGCAAAGGCGTTGATGACCGGCAGGTGCGGCACGTCGCGCGCATTGCTGCCGTCGGCCGCGGGCACGTGCTGCAGCGCGTCGAAGTATTCGCGCCAGGAATCGGGCACGCTGCCCGGGTTGCTCAGGTAGCTCTCGTACATCTCCTCGACGTACGGCGCGTTGCCGCCGAAGAGATAGCTGTTGCCTTCGTACGTTTGGTAGACGGACTGGGTATCACTCATGCTGCGCTTGCCTTTTGCACCCCTGCAGGGCGCTCAAGTTGGTCAAAAAAACCTTCCGCGTCACGGCTGAACCGGATGGCGGACGCGACTGGCTGGGAAGGGCCGGGGGGATTCGCAAAGCTTGGATTCTGCCACTGAATGCAGGTCAAGGCGCGCGCGAAGCATCGTGCCGACCGCGCGCCGGGGTTCACGCGCCGGCGCGGGGGTAACCCAGGGTCTTGAGCGCTGCCGAGATCTCCGGCAGCACCGAATCGTCCTCGATGGTGGCCGGCACTTTCAGCGCCTCGCCGTCGGCCATGCTGCGGATGGTCACGCGCAGCACCTTGCCCGAGCGCGTCTTGGGCAAGCGATTGATGACCTGCACGCTCTTGAAATCGGCCACGGCCCCGAGCTGGGCACGCACCTTGGCCACCAATTCGGCGCAGATTTCGGCCTCTGGCCGCATCACGCCAGACTTGAGCACCACCAGCCCCACCGGCACCTGGCCCTTGAGCGCATCGACCACGCCGACCACGGCGGCCTCGGCCACCGCAGGGTGCGCGGACAGGATTTCTTCCATCTGCCCGGTGGACAGGCGATGGCCGGCCACGTTGATGATGTCGTCGATGCGCGCCATCACCCAGCCGTAACCGTCGACATCGAAATACCCCGCGTCGCCCGACAGGTAGTAGCCCGGGTAGCGCTCGAGGTAGGTCTCGACAAAGCCGGCGTCGTTGTTCCACAGCGTGGTCAGCCCGCCGGGCGGCAGCGGCAGCTTGATCACCAGGCTGCCGATGTCGCCGGCCGCCTTTTCGCCGCCTTCCTCGTCCAGGATATGAACGTCGAAGCCGGGCACCGGCTTGGTGGGCGAGCCGGGCTGCACCGGCAGCGGCTCGATGCCCATGCAGTTGCTGATGGCGGGCCAGCCCAGCTCGGTCTGCCACCAGTTGTCGATCACGGGCACGCCCAGGATCTTGCCGGCCCACTCGATGGTGTCCGGGTCGCCCCGCTCGCCGGCCAGAAACAGCATGCGGAACCGGGACAGGTCGTATTGCTTGACCAGCGCCCCGTTGGGGTCTTCCTTCTTGATGGCGCGAAACGCCGTGGGTGCGGTGAACAGCACGTTGACCCGGTGCTCGGCGCACACGCGCCAGAAGGCACCCGCGTCGGGCGTGCCCACCGGCTTGCCCTCGTACAGGATGGTGGTGCAGCCTTGCAGCAACGGCCCATAGACGATGTAGGAATGGCCCACCACCCAGCCCACGTCCGAGGCGGCCCAGAACACGTCGCCCGGCTGCGTGCCATAGACCGCCTCCATCGACCAGCGCAGCGCCACGGCGTGTCCACCGTGGTCGCGCACCACCCCCTTGGGCTTGCCCGTGGTGCCGGAGGTGTAGATGACATACAGCGGGTCGGTGGCGGCCACCGGCACGCAGTCGGCCGGAGCGGCAGCGGCCATGGCCTCGTCCCAGTCGATGTCACGCCCGGCCACCATGTCGGCCTTCAGCTCGGGGCGTTGCAGGATCAGGCAGGGCGTGGCCGGCACGCCGGCGATCTTCAGCGCTTCGTCCAGCAGCGGCTTGTAGGGCACGCTGCGCCCCGGCAGCAGCCCGCAGGACGCGGAAATCATGGCGGTGGGCTTGGCGTCCACCACGCGCTTGGCCAGCTCGGGCGCGGCAAAACCGCCAAACACCACCGAATGCACGGCGCCGATGCGCGCGCAGGCCAGCATGGCGACGACCGCCTCGGGCACCATCGGCATGTAGATGACGACCGTGTCGCCCTTCTTGACGCCCATGGCCAGCAGCGCGCCCGCGCAGCGCGCCGTCAGCGCCTGCAGCTCGCGGTACGTGATCTTGCGTTGCGTGCCGGCCAGCGGGCTGTCGTACACCAGCGCCAGCTGCTCGGCGCGGCCCCGCTCGACGTGGCGGTCCACGCAGTTGTAGCAGGTGTTGAGCACGCCGCCGGCAAACCAGCGGTAAAAGGGCTTGCGCGAGTCGTCGATGACGCTGTCCCAGCGCTTGATCCAGTCGATGCCCTCGGCAATCCGGGCCCAGAAACCGGCCGGATCGGCCTGCGCTGCCGCAAAGGTTTTCGCGTAATTTCCTGTCGCGCCGCTCATCTCGTGTCTCCTGTCATCGCCGGGTTGCAAAGCCCCCGTGCCCGATGATAGTGCGGCAATATTGACAGCGGCCTGACAGGGACATGCAACTACCGGATCAGCGCCTGCCAATCCTTGAAGCGCGGGTGGCCGGCATCGCCCAGCCACTCGAAGCCGACCATCTCGGTGCTCACCAGTTCGCAACCGGCGGCCGCCAGGCGATCGTAAGCCGCATCGCGATTGCGTTCGGTGCGCGAGCCGCACGCGTCCGCCACCACCCACACGTCCCAGTCCCGATCCAGCAGGTCCAGCGCCGTTTGCAGCAGGCACACATGCGCTTCGCAGCCGGCCAGCAGCAGCGTGCCGCGCTCGGGCTCGGCGGGCGCGGGCTTTTGCAGGTGCTTGGGCAGGCTGCGGGCGTTGCCGCGCTGCGCCGGCGCGGGCGGCGCCAGCAGCGGCTGCAGCGCCGCGGCGCCGCTGAACGCCGCCTTGGCCACGACGCGCTCGCACAGTGCCGCCAGCGCCTCGTCGGTGGCGCCCAGCTTGTCGGGCACCTGCTCGGTCGCCCACACTGGCACTTGCAGCCAACGCGCCAGCTGCGCCAGCCGGCGCGCATTGGCCAGCACGGCCACGCCCTCGTGAATGGCCGGCATCAGCCGGGCCTGAAAATCAACCAGCACCAGTTGGCAGTCGTCGGCCTGAAGCAGCATCGCTCACCTCGCACATGGACGCTCGAAGAAGGGCACGCAAAGAAAAACGCTCCGAAGTTTGTAGCTACGGAGCGTTTGTTTATGCTGGTGGGTGATGCAGGGTTCGAACCTGCGACCCCTGCCGTGTGAAGGCAGTGCTCTACCACTGAGCTAATCACCCGCATCGCCTTTGCAGCGAAAGGCGAATTATAGCGTGCTTTCCCGGGCTCTCCACACGGTCTTGCCGCCGCTGGCCTTGTCGATCTCGGCCAGCACGGTTTCGTGCGCGGCCAGTTCGGCGGCGCTGGCTTGCAGCACCGGCAAGGCGATGCCGCTCAGGTCGACGCGCGGAGCCTGCTGGCCCGGCTGGCTGACGTCGCCCAGGTCGATCAGCAGGGCCTCCTGTCCGCGCGTGAGGTTGATGTAGACGTCGGCCAGCAGCTCGGCGTCCAGCAGTGCGCCGTGCAGGGTGCGGCCGGAGTTGTCCACGCCCAGGCGGTCACACAGCGCGTCCAGGCTGTTGCGCTTGCCGGGGTACAGCTGCTTGGCCATCGCCAGGGTGTCGGTGATCGATTCGACGAAGCTCTCGAACGCGGGCTGGCCCACGCGTTGCAGTTCCTTGTCGAGAAAACCCACGTCGAAGGCGGCGTTGTGGATGATGATCTCGGCGCCTTCGACGTAGCGCAGGAAGTCCTGCGCCACCTCGGCGAACTTGGGCTTGTCGCGCAGGAAGTCGTTGCTGATGCCGTGCACCTTGAGCGCGTCCTCGTGGCTGTCGCGCTCGGGGTTCAGATAGGTGTGCAGGTTGTTGCCGGTGAGCTTGCGACCGATGAGCTCGACGCAACCGATCTCGATGATGCGGTCGCCGCCCTCGGCCGACAGGCCGGTGGTCTCGGTGTCCAGGACGATCTGGCGGGTCATACCCTGAAAGACTCGCCGCAGCCGCAGCGGTCGCGCTCGTTGGGGTTGCTGAACTTGAAGCCCTCGTTCAGGCCCTCGCGCACCCAGTCGAGCTGGGTGCCGTCGATGAACGCCAGGTTCTTGGGATCGACCATCAGCTTGACGCCGTGCTGCTCCAGCACGACATCGCCGGGCGCGATTTCATCGACGTAGTCGAGCTTGTAGGCCAGGCCCGAGCAACCGGTGGTGGTAACGCCCAGGCGCACGCCGACGCCGGCGCCGCGCCTGGCCAGATGTTCGCTCACGTGCCGCGCGGCGGCTTCGGACAGTTGGATGTTCATGGTGGGAATTTTGGGCGATCAGCCGGCATTTCAATGCCGCAAGCGTAGCGCCGATTCGGCCGCCCTGCTCGGCGCCGTACGGATCAGCTCGAAAACACTATCGAAACAGTAGCTGCCTGCGCTTGACCCATGCCGGCCAAGGCCTCATTTGGCCAAAATAAATCACGCCACGGGTGCGCCCTGCGGCGGTGTCACCATGGCGGCGCCCCCGGCGTGCGCGCGCAGCCGCGTCAGGGCCTCGCGCAGCGCTTGCAGCGCGCGGTCGACTTCATCTGGGGTGGTGAAGCGCCCGAAGCTGATGCGCAGCGACGCATGCGCGCGCTCGTCACCCAGGCCCAGCGCGCGCAGCACGTGGCTGGGTTGCTGGCTGCCCGAGCTGCAGGCGGAGCCGCTGGAGACGGCCAGCTCGGGGGCCGCCAGCATCAGGTCCTCGCCGCTCACGCCGTCAAAAGCCAGGTTGAGGTTGTGCGGCACGCGCTGCGTGGCGTGGCCGTTGAGGTGCACGCCGCCGAGCGCTTGCAGGCCGTCCAGCAGCCGCTGGTGCAGCACGCGCGCGTGGGCGCTGTCCTGCGCCAGCTCGGCGGCGGCGATGCGAAAGGCCTCGCCCATGCCGACGATCTGGTGCGTGGCCAGCGTGCCCGAGCGCAGGCCGTGCTCGTGCCCGCCACCGTGGATCAGCGCCTGCAAGTGCACGCGCGGCTGGCGTCGCACGTACAGCGCGCCAATGCCCTTGGGGCCATGGGTCTTGTGGGCGGTCAAGCTCATCAGATCGACCGGCAGGTTGCCGACATCGATCGGCAGCTTGCCGGTGGCCTGGGCCGCATCGACGTGAAACAGCACGCCGCGCTCGCGGCAAATGGTGCCCAGCGCGGCCAGGTCCTGGATGACGCCGATCTCGTTGTTGACGGCCATGACGCTGGCCAGCACGGTGTCCGGGCGCAGCGCGGCGGCCAACGCCTGCGGGTCGAGCAGGCCGTCGGGCCGCACGTCCAGCAGCGTGACGTCGAAGCCCTGCGTCTGCAGGGCGGCCATGGTGTCGAGCACGGCCTTGTGCTCGGTGCGCACCGTCACCAGGTGCCGTCCCTTGCCTTGGTGGCGCAGCGCCGCGCCGGTGATGGCGAGGTTGTCCGACTCGGTGGCGCCGCTGGTCCAGACGATTTCGCGGGCATCGGCGCCGATCAGCGCGGCGACCTGCCGGCGCGCCGTCTCGACGGCCTTCTCGGCCTCCCAGCCCCAGGCGTGGCTGCGGCTGGCGGGGTTGCCGAAGTGCTCGCCCAGCCACGGCACCATGGCAGCGACCACGCGCGGGTCGACCGGCGTGGTAGCGGCGCAGTCCAGGTAAATCGGCAGCGGCGGCGTCATGGCCGAACGCGGGCACTCTTGCAAGGCCCTGGGCCTGTCACTTGTTGGTCAGCCCACCCAGCGCAAACACCGAATTCGGCGCCGTGATGCGAATGGGCTTGACCACCGGGGCGGCCGAGATGGCGCGCTTGGAGGCGGGGCGGTCCTCCAGCTCGAAGCCGTTGGCGTGCTGCTCGTCCACCAGCTTTTGCAGCGAGACGGATTGCAAGAATTCAAGCATGTGCACGTTCAGCGCCGCCCACAAATCGTGCGTCATGCAGCGCCCGCCGTCGGCGCGGCAGTTTTCGCGGCCGCCGCAGTGGGTGGCGTCCAGCGGCTCGTCCACCGAGGTGATGATGTCGGCCACGGTGATGTCGGCGGCCTTGCGGCCCAGCGAATAGCCGCCGCCCGGCCCGCGGGTGGACTCGACCAGATCGTTGCGGCGCAGCTTGCCGAACAGCTGCTCCAGATACGACAGCGAGATCTGCTGACGCTGGCTGATCGCCGCCAGCGTGACCGGGCCGCCATCCTGGCGCAATGCCAGATCGATCATGGCGGTCACCGCAAATCGTCCCTTGGTGGTAAGGCGCATGGCCAACTCCTTGCTGTGATTGAATCTCGGCGGGGGTTGCCGCAATGCGCCCGCGGGGCAAGGTGGCGGCAAACAAACCCGAGTAATTTAATCAAGTATACAGCAAATCCGACTGAATCAAAGGGATTTTGTACAGCAGATGCACAAACCTTGATCGAGTTCAAGCCGCCGCACTGCCCTCGCCCGCCGCGCCCAGCACGCGCTGCTTGAGTTGCGCCAGCTGGTCGCGCACGCGCGCGGCCTGCTCGAACTCGAGGTTGCGCGCGTGCTCCAGCATCAGCTTTTCCAGTCGGCGCAGCTCACGCGCCAGGTCTTTTTCGGACAAGGCCTCGGGCTCCACCGTCGCCGCGGCGCGCATGCGCTCGGCCTCGCGCCCGGCCTTTTCGCTGTACACGCCGTCGATCAGATCGCGCACCTGCTTGACGATGCCGCGCGGGGTGATGCCGTGATCATGGTTGTAGGCGATCTGCTTGGCGCGGCGGCGTTCGGTCTCGCCCATGGCCTTTTTCATCGAATCGGTGATGCGGTCGGCATACAAAATGGCCTTGCCGTTGACGTTGCGCGCCGCGCGGCCGATGGTCTGGATCAGGCTGCGCTCGGCACGCAAGAAGCCCTCCTTGTCGGCGTCCAGAATCGCCACCAGCGACACCTCCGGAATGTCCAGGCCCTCGCGCAGCAGGTTGATGCCCACCAGCACGTCGAAGGCGCCCAGGCGCAGGTCGCGAATGATCTCCACGCGCTCCACCGTGTCCACGTCGCTGTGCAGATAGCGCACCTTCACGCCGTTCTCGCTCAGATACTCGGTCAACTGCTCGGCCATGCGCTTGGTCAGCGTGGTGATCAGCACGCGCTCGTTCTTCTGCACGCGCTCGCGGATCTCCTGCAGCACATCGTCCACCTGATGCGTGGCCGGGCGCACCTCGACCTCGGGGTCGACCAGGCCGGTGGGGCGCACCACCTGCTCGACCACCTGGCCGGCGTGCTCGTTCTCGTAGTCGGCCGGCGTGGCACTGACGAAGATCACCTGGTGCATGCGCCGCTCGAACTCGGCGAACTTGAGCGGCCGGTTGTCCAGCGCGCTGGGCAGGCGAAAGCCGTATTCGACCAGCGTGGTCTTGCGCGAGCGGTCGCCGTTGTACATGGCGTTGAGCTGGCCGATCATCTGGTGGCTCTCGTCCAGAAACATGATCGCGTCGCGCGGCAGATAGTCCGTCAGCGTGGCCGGCGGATCGCCCGGCGCCGCACCCGACAGGTGCCGCGTGTAGTTCTCGATGCCCTTGCAGTGGCCCAGCTCGGCCAGCATTTCCAGGTCAAAGCGCGTGCGCTGCTCCAGCCGCTGGGCCTCGACCAGCTTGCCTTCGGCGATGAAGTATTTCAGCCGCTCGGCCAGCTCCAGTTTGATGGTCTCCACCGCGGCCAGCGTCTTTTCGCGCGGCGTGACGTAGTGGCTTGAGGGATACACCACGAAGCGCGGCACCTTCTGCTGAATGTGGCCAGTGAGCGGGTCGAACAGCGACAGACTTTCCACCTCGTCGTCGAACAGCTCGATGCGCACCGCCAGCTCGCTGTGCTCGGCCGGAAACACGTCGATGGTGTCGCCGCGCACGCGAAACGTGCCGCGCTGAAAGTCGATGTCCTGGCGCTGATACTGCATGCGCACCAGTTGCTGAATCGCCTCGCGCTGCCCCTGCCTGCCGCCCACTTTCAGGATCATCCGCATCTGCAGATAATCCTCGGGCGCGCCGATGCCGTAGATGGCCGACACCGTGGCCACGATCACCGTGTCGCGCCGCTCCAGCACGCTCTTGGTGGCCGACAGGCGCATCTGCTCGATGTGCTCGTTGATGGCGCTGTCCTTTTCGATGAACAGGTCGCGCTGGGGCACGTAGGCCTCGGGCTGGTAGTAGTCGTAGTAGCTGACGAAGTACTCGACCGCGTTCTTGGGAAAGAACTCGCGAAACTCGCTGTACAGCTGCGCCGCCAGTGTCTTGTTGGGCGCAAACACGATGGCCGGCCGCCCCAGCCGCGCGATCACGTTGGCCATGGTGAAGGTCTTGCCCGAGCCGGTGACGCCCAGCAGGGTCTGAAACGATTCGCCGTTCTCCACCCCCTCCACCAATAGCTCGATGGCGGTGGGCTGGTCGCCCGCCGGCGGGTAAGGCTGGTAGAGCTGGAAGGGCGAGTCGGGGTAGCTGACGAACTGTCCGCTGCCGAAGCCGACAACTGGAGGAACTTCGGAGACGTGCATGGACGTATTGTGAGGGCGCGAAGGGCCGCCCCAAGCAGGAAACCCGGCGGCAAGGCCGGGCAACCCCTACGCCTCGCTGGGTGTCAGCACCTGACGGCCAATGGCCGTGCCTTGCTCCAGAGCCAGCAGCGCCGTGAAGGCCTTGCTGAAAGGCATGCAGGTGGTTTGCATGGGCGGCAGGTTCTTTTCCTTGACGAGAGCCACCAACTCCTGCAATTCGCGCAAATTCCCAACGTACGTGCCTTGGTAGGTCATGGCCTTCAGTGGGACAAAGGGCGTTGAGATGTCGATGTGGCCGCCAAACAGGCCGACTTGCACCAGCTGCCCCCCCTTGGTCAGCAAGTCCATGCCGGTCTGCACCGTTTGGCCGGAGCCGACGCAATCGATCACCGCCCAGACCGCGCCGCCCGCGGCCTGCTTGAGCTTGCCGACAAGCCCATCCGTCTTCGGACTGAACACCGCCTCCGCCCCCGCCTTGAGTGCCGCGGCATGCTTGGCTTCGTCGGGGTCGATCACGAGAACGCCCGCCCCGCCCAGTGCCTTGATGAGCGCGATGGCCATCAGCCCGAGGCCTCCGGCACCAAACAGCACGACCTTTTCCTCATTGAGCACTTGCGGGTTGATCTTGCGAATAGCGCTGTAGGTCGTCAGGCCCGAACAGGCATAGGGAGCAGCCTGTATTGGGGACATGTCGCCGATGTCCACAAGGTAGCGCGCATCGGGCACCAGCACATGATCGGCGTAGCCGCCGGGCTGATAAATCCCCAACGACTTTCCGTTGAGGCAGAGATTCTCGTCGCCCCGGCGGCAGACCTTGCATTCACCACAGCCATGCCATGGATAGACGACATAGTTTTTCCCTACCTCCACGTCCTTGACCTGATCCCCCACGGCGATGACCTCTCCCGCGATCTCATGGCCCGGAGTCAACGGCAATTTCATGCCACGATCCATCATCGACAGCGTTTTCCCGTTCCCCAAGTCATAGATTCCGTGCCAGATGTGCAGGTCCGAATGGCACACGCCCGAGGCCAAGATGCGAATCAACACCTGATGGCCTGTGGGTTGAGGATTCGGGCGCTCGGTGCGAACCAAGGGTTTTTTCAATTCGGTGATATCAAAACTGATCATGTTTGTCCTCGAGAATAAGGCTGAAAGGCGTTTGGCAACGTGTGTCTGTCAATGCGGATCGGCAGGCACCGATTCATTCCCCGTGGTATTGAACGATGGTTTTGATGATGCAAAACTCTTCCAGCGCCAAGAAACCCTTTTCACGGCCATGGCCGCTTTTTTTGTAGCCCCCAAAGGGAAGCTCCACGCCGCCACCGGCACCGTAGCAGTTCAGGTAAACCTGTCCGCACTGCATTTTTTTGGCCATGCGCGTCTGGCGCCCGCCATCGCGCGTCCAGATGCCTGCGAGCAGGCCGAATTCGGTGTCGTTGGCCAGACGGACGGCATCTTCTTCGTCGACAAACGGCATCGCTGAAAGCACGGGCCCGAAAACCTCGCTGCAAGCCAGTTGGTGGTTCCGTGGCACCGGGCCGAACAAGGTCGGTGCCACGTAGTAGCCCCCCGCCGACACACCATCGGCCACCTTACCCTGCGCCAGAACAGGAACTCCGCTTTCTCTGGCGCGCTGCATGAAGCCTTCCACACGCTCCTTTTGTGCCCGATTGATCAGCGGGCCGCACTCCCTGTCCATCGCTGGCGTGCCGGCCGCCGTTTGCGCGAAGCGCTCGGCCACCATGGCGACAAAGCGGTCGTAGATGCTCTGCTGCACCAGCAGCCGACTTCCCGCCGAGCAGGTCTGGCCTCCGTTTTGGGTGATGGCTCGCACGACGAACTGCACCGCGCGCTCCAGGTCAGCGTCTTCAAAGACGATTTGGGGTGATTTGCCACCCAGCTCGAGCACGCATTTGATCAGGCTGTCAGCCGCAGCCTTTTGCACCAGCGTGCCGACTTCGGGAGATCCAGTGAAGGTCATCAGACTAATGCCGGCATGCGTGCTCAGCGCCACTCCGGCCTCTTCACCCAGACCCGTCACGATGTTGAGTGCGCCATCGGGCAAGCCGGCTTCCGTGGCGATGGCGGCAAACACCAGAGGCGTCAAGCAGGCATCCTCCGAAGGCTTGAGAACGGCGGCGTTGCCCATGGCAAGCGCCGGCACCACCGATCGGCCGAACATCTGCGCCGGATAGTTCCAGGGCAGGATGTGGGCAGTCACGCCGTAAGGCTCGCGCACCACGACGACATGGAAATCGTTCATGTACGGAATGTGCTGGCCATGCACCTTGTCCGCCGCGCCGCCATAAAACTCGCAATAGCGCGCCGCAACCTGGATATCCGTGCGCGCCTGAGAAATGGGCTTGCCCGTATCGCGCGCCTCCAGTTGCGCGAGTTCCTCGTGACGCGCGAGGATGAGTTCGGACATCCGGCACAGCACGCGCCCGCGCTCGGTGGCCGTCATCTTGCCCCAGGTTCCGGAGAGCGCAGCGCGCGCCGCCGCAACGGCGCGATTGACGTCCTCGGTGGATCCGCGGGCGATCTCGTCGAATACTTCACCGGTACTGGGGTCGAAAACAGGAAGCGTTTGGCCAGATGCTGCGGCAATCCATTGGCCGTTGATGAAATTTTTTTGCATGAGAATGGTTTCTTTGATGGTGACTCTGTATGCACTGCACCATGACGATTGCTAATGGATGGATGCATACATGATTTTTTCCTCCGTCGCCTCCAGACCATTGAATTCTTCGACGATGCGCCCTTGGCGAGATACCAGGATGCGGTCGGAGAGCAGCATGACTTCCGGTAGATAGGAGGAAATGACAACCACCGCCAGACCTTTGTCGGCAAGCCCGCGGATGATTTCGTGAATTTCCGCCACGGCCCCCACGTCGACACCGCGCGTGGGTTCGTCGAAGATCACCAGCTTGGGGTTCTGAATCAGCGACTTGGCGATCACCACCTTTTGCTGATTGCCGCCCGACAGTTCGATGACGTTGGCCTCGGCCGTCACCGCGCGTACGTTGAGCCTTTCGCGCCATTCCTGACCGACCTTCTTTTCTTCGGCACTCGAGGTCAAAAACCGCTCCAGGTGCTCCTTGGCCAGCACGCCCGCATAGATGTTGCGCGCGATGGACATGGTCTCGAAAAAACCGTCGACCTTGCGGTCTTCGGTGATGTAGGCAATGCCCGCCGCCACGGCAGGGGCCGGCACCCGGTAGCGCACAGGCTGATCGTTGAAAATCACCTTGCCGCCGTGGGTGTAGTCGCGCTTGACCACGCCCGCGACCACCTTGAAGGTTTCCGTGCGCCCCGATCCGATCAGACCGAATACACCGGTGATCTGGCCTGCAAACACCGAAAATGAGGTGTTTCTGACCATGGTGCCCATGCGCAGGTTCTGCACGCTGAGAACGCGCTTGCCCGCGGGACGCACAATCTCCTTCTTGCCGTATAGGGTATTGGAGAGGTCTCGCCCCACCATGGCGCGGATGATGCTTTCACGGTCGAAATTGGCGGTTTCATCGGTGATGATCAACTTGCCATCACGCATGATGGTGATCCGATCGGATATTTCCAGCGCTTCTTCCAATGCGTGGGAGATGAAGATGATGGAGACGCCGTTGCTCTTCAAACTACGGATCAGGTCAAAAAAATAGCGCTTCTCCTCGGGGGTCAGCGTCGCGGTCGGTTCGTCGAAGATGATGACCCGCGCCTTGTGCAATACAGCGCGCGCGATTTCCACCATCTGCTTTTGTGCGGCACCCAATTCGCTCACGATCTTGGTGGGATCGACGTTGAAGTTGAGCGATTGCAGCAATTGCTGCGAGGCGATGTAGACTGCGCGCAGGCGATTGAAGAGTTTTTCCTTGCCTAGATAGAGGTTTTGTCCCACCGTCATCGTCGGCACCAGGCTGGTCTCCTGGAACACCATGGCAATGCCTTCGCTCTGCGCCTCCACCGGGTTGCGGAAGTGCACCTTCTTGCCATCGAGGATCATCGCGCCTTCGGTGGGCTCGACCACGCCGGCCATGATCTTGGTCAAGGTCGATTTGCCAGCGCCGTTTTCACCGCATATGGCATGCACCTCGCCCTTGTTCAAGGTGAAATCGACGCACTCGACCGCCGGAACGCCGCCGTATTTTTTCGTGATGCCCTTGAATTCAAAAATTGGCGTCATAACGATATCCATCATTGAACGTCCGACAGCGGGAGATGCAAGACTCTGCCGGCCCCTTTGGACAAGACCAGCAGCATCCCGCGGTATTCGGTCACCGCCGTGACGCCATGGTGCAATCCGCCGACGCGGCTGTGCAATGAATATTGCGGCTGAAAATCCGCGTCCAAGCGAACCACCAAGCCGTAGGAGCGCGCCGGTGCCCAGGGCTTGAGAATCCCCATCTGACGCACCCCGCCTTGTTGCATCGGCTCGAAGAAGTCGTTTCCTGAATGGAGCGCCGGTGCAATCCAGTAATTAGGCTCCACCTGCTCCATCATCGCTTTTTTGAACCCGGTCTCGCGCAGCACGAATTCCACGAGTTGGTTGCGCGGGGCAAACACGGCGAGCCAGTACCCGCCCGCACGGGCGCGGGTCAGGCGCGCCGGATAACCCGGCAAATCCTGGTAGACGCCGCGAACGCCTGCTTGCCCCACCTCAACAATGCGGTGAGCCCAGGATTCCGAGGTGAAGATAGCCCCCCTGGAATCCACCAGCACACCATAGGCGAATCTGAGGCCTTGCCGAAGGACCTTCAGCTCGTTGCGTTCGGGGAAATATTGCAACACCCGTCCACTGTTGCCGTCGCTGAGCAAATCCCTGGACCATTGACCATACTCATGCCTGCTGGAGCCCTCGCTCACGACGATGGATCCGTCAGGATGTTCGCACACTGCGTTGATGCATCCGACAAACGACGCATCAGGCAGCCGATATTGCTTGCCACCCAGCGATCCGCCGATGAAGTGCAGGGTGTTGCTGGTCGCCGCCACCAGCCCGTTTCTGCATACCGCCAGCGCCTGAATCGGCTGGTCCAGCGTGGCGATTGCTTGTGCTTTCCCCGCCTCATCCAGCACCAGCATCGATGCACCACTGGCCACCACCAGTTGGTCATCGGCCGTCACGCAAAGATCCTCGAGGTGATCGGTTTCAAAAAATACCGCCGCCTCTTCGAGCAGGTGATTGGGCTTGAGGGGGCCATCGAGAACCGGCACCGAAGTATCCGCCTCGCCGATGCCGAAAAAACGGTCGCGCGCGCGCTTGAGTTGTTTCAGCATGACTTACCCTGCGCTGGTCGGATGTTGGATGAACTGCGGATCCGCGCCATCCAGGCGCAAACGCCCAATACGGTTGTTGGAAATCCCGCCTAGATAGAGATAACCCTTGTGCTCGCGCATCGAGGTGATCATCGGATGGTTCTCGCCGCTCTTGTCCCAATACGATTCAAGAACGGTCCCTTTCAGATCGCACTTGATGACGCAGCCGACGTTGATGTTGGGCGATAGCCATTCGTCCTGCCCCAAACGCTTGACCATGCGGCGCCTGAATCCGGGCCAGCGCATCGCCAGATCGAAGGACGGCCCCCTCATGCCCATCAGAGCGACCCAAAAATTGCCGTCCGAGGCGCGGTTGATGTTGTCAGGGTAGCCAGGCAGATCCGCAATCACCACCTCCACCTTGCCCTTCTGGGGGCCGTCGAACCAATAGCGGCTGATGCGGCAGGCCCAGCTTTCGGCAAACAGCAAGGACTGCCCGTCACCCGCCATGCACATGCCATTGGGGAAGATCAGATCCTTCAGCACCGTCTGGGTTTTGTTGGTCTTGGGGTCGTAGCAGATGATGCGGCCGTTGCCCCGCGCTTCCAGGCTGTCGACCGGCCACTCGCTCATCTCGTAGCGAATGGTCGCCTCAGAGAAAAAGATGCGGCCATCGCGTGCGATGTCCAGATCATCGGCCAGGCGCAAGCGGCTGTCATCGTTGACGGTGTTCCATGAGCGATTGGTCTCATCGGTGACCTTCTCCACGGCCCGATTGGCGCGCCGGACCCGATACAGCCCCATGCCACCCACGCAGACGTACAAGTCGCGGCTGGCGCTGAAGGCCATCCCCAGTGGCTGGCCGCCAATGTGGGCGTACACCTCCATCTGGGTGTAATCCGGCGCATGGAATTTCATGATGTCGCCGTGGCGGGTGCCGCAGTACAGATGATCATCGGCATCCAGGATCACGTCCTCGGGCGACTCGACCTGCCCCAGGCCAATCAGTTCGATGTGGCCAAGCTTGTTGTTGACCGCATAGGGCGTTCCGGGTGCAATCGAGGCCGCTTGCGGTAGCGGGAGATAACCGGGACTGACGTACAACTCGCGAATGGCCTTGCCCCGGTTCTTGAACCAGCGAATGTCCAGGGTCACCGCGGCGATCATGATCACGCCCAGGACGATGCGGATATAACCCGCCTGCACGGCCAGGCCACGCAGGCTGTTGGTGACAATCAGAATGATCAGGGTCCCGAGCACGGCCTTCATTGCCGAGCCTTTTCCGCCCCCTAGGCGAATACCGCCGAGCAAGGCTGCTGCCAGCACGACGACCTCCAGCCCCAGGCCGGTGTCCGCGCTGCTGCTGTCCACCCGCGCACCAAACAGGACGGCAGCGATACCGGCAAAAACGCCAGAGGCCACGTATGCCAATGCCGCGATGCGATTCACGGGTAGGCCCGAGTTGTAGGCCGAGCGACGCGAACCACCCACAGCAAGCAGACGCCAGCCACCGCGCATCCGCGTCAGGAAAAGGTGAAAGCCAATGGCAAAGACAGAAAAAATCCAGGTGGCCACCGGAAGATTGAGTATCTTGCCGCTGCCAAGGTAACTCCAAAGATCGGACTCTGGCAAGGTGGAGGCAATACCGACCGCCCATTTGAATTGGATCAGGTTATAAATGGCGCGCAAGACGATCAATGTCACAAGCGTGGTGAGAAAGGCACGGAGCTTGAGATAGCCGATGAGGACACCGTTCACTGCCCCCAGAGCAGCTCCCATCGACAAGGTAGCGCCAATAGCGGCAGAGGCCGGCCACTCCTGAACGTGAATCAGATACAACACGAACACGTTGCAGATCGCGTAGATCGACCCAACACTCAGGTCTATGCCACCAACAACCAGAACCACCGCCATGCCCAGGACGATAAAGCCCAGTTCACTGCCTTCCTGAAGAAATCCAGAAATCGTCGTGAAAGAGAGGAAATTCTCGACTATCGAAGCGAATGCGGAAATCACCAGCACCAGCACCAACAATGGAACCGCAGTCTCCATCCAGTTCTTGGAGAGCAATTCACCTATTGCGCGATCAGGCCAATATTTGTAGCGCAATCTATTGAATGCGTCAGATGTTTCCATTGACATATCTGCTGTCAGTCGATTTTGTTGAAGGCAAAACTCATCGCGCTTGATTGAAAAGCATCAAGCTGATTTAAAAGGGCGCCGAAGCTCAAGCAGCCGAAGGCGTCCCGGCGGGTGCCTTCGGCGTTGATTTATTTCAGCGAGTCGATGGACCAGCACTTGTGGCTGGACACATCAGCCTGCGTCAGGACGGACAGCGGTGTGTAATGCGCAACCTTGGTCTTCCCTGGCTTTTCACGCAGTTGCAGGGCCATCTGAATCAGGTCGTTGACGTCACGGCTTTGGCCTGGCACGTCGTAGCTGACGTAATGATCGAATGCCTTGGTCTGCAAGCCCTTGCAGGCCACCTCACCGCCGCCACCGCTGGTGGAGACAAGCACCTTCCCTGACTTTCCGGCGTCCTTGACAGCCGCACCTGTGGCCAGATCCGGGATATCCCACACGCCCATGATGGCGCACAGATCGGGATGTTGCTTGAGCGTCACTTCGGTGATCGACTTTGCCTTCGAGGAGTCGTAATTGCCGATCGATTGGCGCGCAACGACCTTGATGTCCGGATTCTTGGACAATACGTTGTTGTAGCCTTCCTGCATGTACACCGTCCAAGGAGCCGTGGTCGGGCCGTTGAGAATCAGTACCTTGCGCGAAGTGTTGGGGCCGCACTGCTTAACGACCCAATCGGCCTGGGTCTCGCCGATGACGGTGGCGTCGGCGCCGGCGAAGCCGGTGGTCATCGTCAGGCTCTTCATGTTCAGTTGAATGACGTAGATACCCGCGTCCTCCATCTGCTTTTCCAGTTTGGCGTATGAGGTCACATCGGGATTCTGGATGACGACCACGTCAGGCTTGGTTTTTTCATTGAGCAACTGTGTGAGGATCTGAACGCCGGCCGACGTATCGAAATTGGCATTTCTTACTTCGTAGCTGTAGCCCAGCCGCTTCGCCTGTACGCTCATCATCTTGGACCAACCCTCGGTCAGATCCAGTCCCATGAACACCGGGACGAAAACGACCCGCTTGTTCTTGAATACTTCATAGTAGCGCGTGCGTTCAGGATCCTTGATCGCACCGTCCTGCGCGTGGGCGACGCCGATCATGCCGACGATGGCGGCAAGGGTCAGGGCGACAAGCGATTTCATGCCCCGGCGGGATTTTTTCTTAAACAAAGTCATTGCATCTCCTTTGCAAATTTTCAAACCAATTCATCAACCAGAATGTGAAATTGGGGTTCGTCAGCGTGATTAAATATCCCCTTGTTGCGCCGCCTCCTCGTTTCTCGGGTTTAAAAAACTATCCACGGCAATAGCGATGAGCAAGATGATCCCTTTGAACAAATCTTGGATATCCAAGGGGAAATTCATGATGGTCATTCCATTGAAAACAATACCCACGAGCAGGGTACCCACCAGCACGCTCCAGACTCCGCCGCGACCGCCGGACAAGCCGATGCCGCCGAGTACCACAACAAGAATCACATCGTAAATCAACGAAAGATTATAAATTCTCGTATCCATCAGGTTGTTAGACGCCGCCATTACGAAGCCCGCAAGCAATGCGATCAACGCTGAGAGCACATACTGCAGAACCATGATCGGACGCACAGATATACCCGTAGTCCGCGCAGCGCTCGGGTTATCACCGATGGAATAAATGAATCTGCCGATTTTGGTTCTTTTGAGAAACCATCCGACAGCAATGAACATGAATGCAGCAACCAGGATGCTGCTTGGGATCCCCAGCACGCTCGATCCGCCGATCCAACGTAAAGGATTCATTCCGTCGGACCAAGGAACCATGTCCGCCTTTAGTATTCCCACCTGCCCCAAGCCCGCCAGTGCCAAGCCCATGGCGAGCGTGACAAACAAAGCAGGAATTTCAGCATAGGCCACCAACAGGCCGCTGATCCCGCCAGCGATGATTGCAAACAAAACCCCAGTCGCGATGGAAAATACGAGTCCATCGCCGCTGTCCACCATCGTCATCACCAAGGCGCTTGGCACAGCCATCAAAGCCACCATGGACAAATCAATACCACGCCCGATCACGACAATAGCCATGCCCAGTCCAAGTATAGCCAACACCGAAATCGATCGCATCATGGCGACCAGATTTCCCACAGTAAAAAAATTTGAGAGAAAAATTGAAAAACAGCAAAAAATTACGAGAGAAATTACAAAAACGATCGATTGCTGATCCAGTTTGATCTTGCGCTTGCTGGTCATTGGCATGAAATTTCTATGTGTTGCTCGATCTGATGAAATCGACCATCAAATTCTCCACGCGAATCTATGGCGATCTTTATCGGAAATACTCATGAACCCTCGATCAACTGGATACGATGGTCAACCCCATCTCTGTGAATCCCCATCGACCCGACGACGAACGTCGCCTTGGAAGATGAAGGTGCGCCGAGATGCGAAAGCCAGAGACCGACGGCAGCTCAATAAAAAATTTTCCAGACTTTCCGTAAGTTCAGTACAATGAACTTTGTCCCGCAAAGTGAACTGTCGTCACTCTATGAAGGACGTTACCGCCGATCAATTGGTACATTCCCTAGCAAAATTGGCATGAAATCTGCTTACGACACCCCTGCTCTTCGTCGCAGCGCACTGATCCTGGATGCTGTAGCGTCCAGTCCCACGTCTCTTGTAGCTGCGGATTTTTCGAAAAAACTCGATCTGCCCAAAAGTACGACACATGGGCTACTTTTGACGATGCAGGAACTCGGCCTGCTGAAGAAGGCCACCGATGGCACCTATCAAATAGGGCCAAAGATCATGCACTGGGCGCATGCCTTCCTGAACCAGACGAACCTGGTCCAGGAATTTCAGCACGTCATGCTTGATTACAGCGATCTCGACGATCACACAATTACCCTGAGCGTTCTAGACGGAAACAATGTTGTCTATCTTTCCTGCCGGAATAGCAGAGGGCCACTCGGATTTACATTCAAAATGGGTATGCATCTACCAGCCGCCTTTACCGCGACAGGCAAAATTATGCTGTCAGCATTGACAGATGAAGAAATACGTCTTCGCTTTGATCATGAATGGCCGGAAAAGATGACAAATCGCAGTGTTTCGAATATCGATCAACTGTTGACCGAAATACACCAGATTCGCAAATCTGAAATATCGTTTGACAATGGCCAGATACGAGAGGGAATGTTTTGCTTGGGCGTTGGGATCCGGGATTTTTCCAATCAAGTCATAGCCGGTCTGGCTCTCAGTCTTATAGAAAGTGAGGCTACCGAAAGCAACATTGATAGAGTCATCAGCACTCTTCGGAAAATTTCCGTAGATCTTTCGGAACGCCTTGGTGCACCAAGAATGAATATGCACCCCGATGACTGATCTCCACTTGATTGGAAAGCGCTCTCTCCAACGCCCTCTCGCCCCTAGCACCCGCTTCACGCGCGACCACTGCGCAAGCCGCCACAGCGACTCGATGGCGGCTTGGGTCTGTTCGTCCGCGCTGTCCACCTCAGATTCGTCACCATGCCCGCCTTCTCGCACAGGGTCTCGGTTTCTGGCGACCTGCTTGGTTGGCAGGGCTGCTCCAGAGCCAATCTGGCGTGCCTGTCACTACTGGGGCTCGGCATGCTGCTGCTTTGGCACCGTTGCCCGTGGAGCACGGCGCTGGTCGCGTGAGGGCCTTAGTGACGGCCTAAAATCGAAGCCTGCTCCCCGCAGGCACTCCATCGTCTTCAGCACTCTCTACAGGCTCTCCTCATGTCTCTATTCACCTCCGTCGAACTCGCACCCCGAGACCCTATCCTGGGTCTGAACGAGCAATTTGCCGCCGACGCCAACCCCAACAAGGTCAACCTGGGCGTGGGCGTGTACTTCGACGAAAACGGCAAGCTGCCGCTGCTGCAATGCGTGCAGGCCGCCGAAAAGGCCATGATGGCCACGCCCAAGCCGCGCGGCTACTTGCCCATCGACGGTATCGCCGCCTATGACGACGGCGTGAAGAAGCTGGTGTTCGGCGCCGAATCCGAGCCCTACCGCTCGGGCCGCGTGGCCACGGTGCAGGGCCTGGGTGGCACCGGCGCGCTGAAGATCGGCGCGGACTTTCTCAAGCATCTCAATCCCACGGCCAAGGTGCTGATCTCCGACCCGAGCTGGGAAAATCATCGCGCCCTGTTCACGCAAGCGGGCTTTGCGGTGGGCACCTACCGCTATTACGACGCGGCGACGCGCGCACTCAACTTCGAGGGCATGCTGGCCGACCTGAACGCCGCCGCGCCCGGCACCATCGTGGTGCTGCACGCCTGCTGCCACAACCCCACGGGCTACGACATCAGCGCCGCGCAGTGGGACCAGGTGATTGCCGCCGTCAAGGCGCGCGGCCTCACCCCCTTCCTGGACATGGCCTACCAGGGTTTTGCCGAGGGCATTGCCGAAGACGGCGCGGTGATCGGCAAATTCGTCGCCGCGGGCCTGACGTTCTTCGTCTCGACCTCGTTCTCCAAGAGCTTCAGCCTGTACGGCGAGCGCGTGGGTGCGCTGTCGGTGCTGTGCGCCGACAAGGACGAGGCGGCGCGTGTGCTCAGCCAGCTCAAGATCATGATCCGCACCAACTACTCCAACCCGCCCACGCACGGCGGCGCGGTGGTGGCCACGGTGCTGGGCGACCCGGCGCTGCGCGCGCAGTGGGAGCAGGAACTGGCCGGCATGCGCACCCGCATCAAGGCCATGCGCAAGAAGCTGGTGGATGGCCTCAAAGCCGCGGGCGTGAAGCAGGACATGAGCTTCATCACCACGCAAATTGGCATGTTCAGCTACTCGGGCCTGTCCAAGGAGCAGATGGTGCGCCTGCGCAACGAGTTTGGCGTCTACGGCACCGACACGGGGCGCATGTGCGTGGCGGCGTTGAACGAGAAAAACATCGACTATGTGTGCCAATCCATCGCGAAAGTGATGTGACGAACGCGCTCAAGATGCAGCAAAAAGCCGCGACTGCTCGCGGCTTTTTTCTTGATCCCGGTTGTTTGAAAACCACTATTTTTATAGCCGACAACGCTTGAAACACGCCGGCCAGAATCCCAACAACATCAATAGTCGTCATTGCTCCCCGCCGCCAGGCTCTCAAAGCGCGTAAGCGGCTTCAAGAAGGCCAGCTTGACGGTGCCGGTGGGGCCGTTGCGCTGCTTGCCGATGATGATCTCGGCCACGCCGGGCTCGCGCGAGTCCTTGTTGTAGTAGTCGTCGCGATAGATGAACATGATGATGTCGGCGTCCTGCTCGATGGCGCCGGACTCGCGCAAGTCGCTCATCATGGGGCGCTTGTCGGTGCGCTGCTCCACGGAGCGGTTGAGCTGCGACAGCGCGATCACGGGGCACTGCAGCTCCTTGGCCAGCGCCTTCAGGCCGCGCGAGATTTCGCCCAGCTCGGTGGCGCGGTTTTCCTCGCCGCTGCTGCTGCCGGTCATCAGCTGCAAATAGTCCACCACGATCAGGCCCAGCTTGCCGCACTGGCGCGCCAGGCGGCGGGCGTTGGCGCGCAGCTCGGCCGGGGTCAAGCCGGGCGTCTCGTCGATGTGCAGGCTGACGTTGCGCAGGCGCTCGATGGCCTCGGTCAGGCGTGGCCATTCCTCATCCGTCAGGCGCCCGGTGCGCAAATGGCTCTGGTCGATGCGGCCGATGGAGCCAACGATGCGCACCGCCAGCTGCGAGGCGCCCATTTCCATCGAGAACACCGCCACCGGCAGGCCCTCGTTCAGCGCCACGTGCTCGGCGATGTTGATGGCAAACGCGGTTTTGCCCATGGACGGGCGCGCGGCCAGCACCACCAGATCGCCCCCCTGCAGGCCGGCGGTCATGCGGTCCAGGTCATAAAAACCCGTGGGCACGCCGGTCACGTCGTTGGGGTTGTCGGCCATCTCCTGCACGCGGTCGAGCAATTGCACGACCAGGCTGTCCATGCCCTGAAAGCCCTGCTTCATGCGCGAGCTTTGCTCGCCGATCTTGAAGATCTTGCCCTCGGCCTCGTCCAGGATGGTGGCTACCGCGCGGCCCTTGGGGTTGAAGGCGTTGGTGGCGATCTCGTCGCTGGCGCTCACCAGCTGGCGCAGGATGGAGCGCTCGCGCACGATCTCGGCGTAGCGGCGGATGTTGCTGGCGCTGGGCACGTACTGCGCCAGCGCGTTGAGGTAGGCCAGCCCGCCGATCTCCTCGCCCTTGCCCTGGCGCTGCAACTCCTCGTGCACGGTGATCACGTCGGCCGGCTTGCTTTCGTTCACCAGCTTGCCCACGGCGGCATACACCAGCCGGTGCTCGTAGCGGTAGAAGTCGGTGTCGATCAGCACGTCGCCCACGCGGTCCCAGGCGCCGTTGTCCAGCAGCAGGCCGCCCAGCACACTGGACTCGGCCTCGATGGAATGGGGGGGAATGCGCAGTTGGGCGACTTGGCGATCGAAGGGCGCGTCGTCGCCCACCGCGAGGTAGCCGGGATCAAGAACGGTGGACATGGGCAAGCCGAAAAAGCAAGCCGCCAATGCTACGCGCTCCGGCCCGCGCGGTCACGGGACAAGTCTGTGGACAAGCCGTTGAAACGCCGTGGAAATGGCGTGCAAATCGATCCCCGGCCGCGGCACCCCCGCGGCCGGGGCGTGACTCAAGCCGTCACTCGATGGTCAGGCGCTGCGCCGCGCCGGGCTGCTTTTTCGGCAGCGTGAGCGTCAGCACGCCGTTGTCGTACTTGGCCTTGGACTGGCTCTGATCGATGTCCGCCGGCAGCTGGAAGCTGCGCGACACCATGCCGTAGTAGCGCTCGCTGCGCAGCAGCTTGTCGCCGTTGGCCTGGCTGTCTTGCTGCTTGATCTCGGCGCGCAGCGTGACCACGCCGCCGTCGATCGACACGTGGATGTCGTCCTTGCTGACGCCCGGCACTTCGGCCTGCACGGTGTAGCCGCCGTCCGACTCCTTGACGTCGATGCGAATCTGCGCGGCGCGAGGCAATGCATCGCCGTGCAGGGGTTTGATGAAAAAGCCGGGCGCGACATCGCGGAAGAAGTCGTCGAACAGGCTGTTGCGAATCATGGGATAGGTCATGCTGTGCTCCTGAACATGCGCGGCGTCATTGCCGCTTGCCATGGACATGGGGCTGGCCGCCGCCGTTTCAAGGCCTGGGCCACAGGGCGCGGGCCCTTGAACGCGGGCCGCCGAGACATGGGAAAATACGCACTTTGCCGCCGCCATCGGGCGCGGTCTTGCCGGGGCTCGCACCCGGCGCCGCTCTTCACACAAATCATGTCGTCCTCCCTGCATCCCATGCTCAACGTGGCCATTCGGGCCGCCCGCGCCGCCGGCGCCATCATCAACCGCGCCGCCCTCGACATCGAGGCCGTGCGCATCTCGCAAAAGCGCGCCAACGACTTCGTCACCGAGATCGACCACGCCAGCGAGGACGCCATCATCGAAACCCTGCTGACGGCCTACCCGCAGCACGGCATCCACGCCGAAGAGTCCGGCCGCACGCACGGCAATTCGCGCTCCGACCACGTCTGGATCATCGACCCGCTGGACGGCACCACCAACTTCATCCACGGCTTTCCCGTCTACTGCATCAGCATCGCGCTGGCGGTTGCCGGCCGCGTCGAGCAGGCCGTGGTGTACGACCCCACCCGCAACGACCTGTTCACCGCCACGCGCGGGCGCGGCGCCTTCCTCAACGAGCGGCGCATCCGCGTGAGCAAGCGCACGCGCCTGCAAGAAAGCCTGATCGCCACCGGCTTTCCGTACCGCAAGGGCGACGATTTCGACGGCTACCTGCGCCTGATGGGCGAGCTGATGCGCCACACCGCCGGCCTGCGCCGCCCGGGCGCCGCCGCGCTGGATTTGGCCTATGTGGCGGCCGGCTTTTCCGACGGCTTTTTCGAAACCGGGCTGAAGCCCTGGGACGTGGCCGCCGGCTCGCTGCTGGTGACCGAGGCCGGGGGGCTGGTCGGCAACTTCACCGGCGAGGTGGGCGACACGCTGGAGCAGGCCGAATGCCTGGCCGCCACGCCGCGGGTGTATGCGCAACTGGTGTCGGTGCTGCGCAAGCACTCGCGCTACCAGGACGCCGCCGGCGCGGCGGCCATGCCGGGCGAGCGCAAGGGTTCGCTGTCGCTGCGCAAGCACGAGGTGGGCGCGACAGAGGCATTTTTGCAAAGCGCGTCGGAACCCGACACCGGCGCAGCATGACCCCGCCCGAGGACAGCGGCGCGCACGTGGCGCATCCGCGCGCGGTACGCAGCTTCGTCACCCGCGCCGGCCGCATGACCGCGGGCCAGGCCCGCGCCCTCAGCGAGCTGGGCCCGCGCTACGTGCTGCCCTATGACCCGAATACTATCGATTTGGTAGCTGCCTGCGCAGGATCAACGGGCGCTGGAGGCCAGATTCATTTAAAAACCGTGCTGGAGATCGGCTTTGGCATGGGCCAGGCCACGGCGCACATCGCGGCGCTCAAGCCCGATACGCTGTTCATCGGCTGCGAAGTGCACGAGCCCGGCGTGGGCGCGCTGCTCAAGCTGGTCGACGCGCTGCAACTGAGCAACGTGCGCATCATTCAGCACGACGCGGTCGAGGTGCTGCGGCACATGATCGCCCCCGGCACGCTGGCCGGCATCCACATCTTCTTTCCCGACCCCTGGCCCAAGAAGCGCCACCACAAACGCCGCCTGATCCAGCCGGCCTTCGTGCACGAGCTGGCGCTGCGCCTGGCACCGGGCGGCTATCTGCATTGCGCCACCGACTGGCAGCCCTATGCCGAGCAGATGCTGGCCGTGCTCTCGGGCGAGCCCCTGCTGGCCAATACCGCTGCCGACTACGCGCCGCGCCCCGACTACCGCCCGCTCACCAAGTTCGAGCTGCGCGGCCTGCGCCTGGGCCACGGCGTGTGGGACCTGGTCTTTCAGCGCCGGTGAGCCGGCCTGCGCGCACGCTTGATTTGCCCTTGCGCGAGGGCGTGGCCGCCAGCGCCGTGGCCGTTCCCGTCGGCCCCTGGCCCACGGTGCTCGATTTTCTGGCTGAGCGCCTGCCCGCACTGTCCCGCGCAGACTGGCACGCGCGCCTGACGGCCGGCGACGTGCTGGGCGACGCCGGCCAGCCTGTGGCGCCCGACGCGCCCTGCCCCACCGGCCGGCGCCTGCACTACTGGCGCTGGCAGGCGAACGAGCCCGCCTTGCCGCACCCCGAAACCGTGCTCCATCAAGACGAATGGCTGGTGGTCGCCGACAAGCCGCACTTCATGCCCGTCACCCCCGGCGGGCGCTTTGCCCGCCAAAGCCTGCTGGCACGCCTGCGCCAGCGCCTGGGCCTGCGCGAGCTGAGCCCCGTGCACCGCATCGACCGCGACACCGCCGGCCTCGTGGTGTTTGCCGTGCAGGCGCGCACGCGCGGCGCCTATCAGGCGCTGTTTCGCGACCGCGCCGTGCGCAAGCACTACGAGGCCGTCGCCGCACATCGACCCGAGCTGGACTTTCCGCGCCAGCACGCCAGCCGCCTGCAGGCCGACCCGGAGCGCTTTTTCATCAGCCGCGAGCTGCCCGGCGCGCCCAACAGCCTGACCGAAATGCGGCGCCTGCGCGTGCTGGGGCCGCACGCGCTGTACGGCCTGCAACCCGTCACCGGCCAGCGCCATCAGCTGCGCCTGCACATGGCCGCGCTGGGCCTGCCCATTCTGGGCGATGCGTTCTACCCCGAGGTGCGCCACGCCCCGGGCGTGGACGACTGGCAGCGCCCGCTGCAACTGCTGGCGCGCGCCATCGCCTTCACCGATCCGCTCACCGGCCAGGCACGCCAGTTCGAATCGCGCTTGCAACTGGCGGCCGCACAAGGCCACTGGCCCGACTGACGCGCGCCGGTCAGGATTCGCCCAAGGGGCTCAGCTCGGTCAGCGACGCCGCCTGCAGCGGGCTGAAGTCGCTGTCCAGGCGTGCGCGCCGGCGTGCGCTCAGGTGCTCGCGCAGCTGCACCACGCGTTGGCCATGCGCCAGCTCGCCTGCGCCGCCCGGGTTGGCGCTGCGCACGATGCCGGCAATGCGCCGCGAGCTGACGTGGTGCTGCGGCGCGCTGGCGGCGCCGGCCAGGTCATCCGCGTCGAACAGCACCAGTTGCACGGCGCCCCGATCGCGCTCGCTCAGCACACCCAGCTCGAACAGCTTGCGCTGAAAATACGCTTGAAACTGCGGGCGCTCGGCCAACGGCACGCGCTGGCCGGTTTCAATGCGCAGCAAGACGCCGCGGCGCCCCCGCTCGTCATGCGTGCGCATGCAATCGCAGCGGCCGTGCAGGCCGATGTGGCGCATCAGCAGCCGCGTGGCCGATCGCACCCGGTGCAGACGCGCGGCACCCCCGAAGACGGGCGCCAGCGCCCTTTGGATAAACTGCGGCAACACCTGAAAGCCCCGTCACGCAAAATTACAAGTCAGGCGCAAGGATAGCGCGGTCAGCCCCGATTTCGTGAATTTTTTCGCATTTTTTAGCTCTTTTATCTTAATCCCAACACCCGCCCGCATGACCCAAGGCCCCAGCACGATCGCTGACGACATTCGCGTGTTCGACCGCGGCTGGCTGTCGTCCACCAACGTCCTGTGCCTGGGCGACGAGCCCGCGCTGGTGGACACCGGCCACGTCAAGCACGCCGCGCAGACCGTGGTGCTGGTGCGCGAGGCGTTGGGCGGCCAGCCGCTGGCGCGCATCGCGCACACCCACCTGCACAGCGACCACTGCGGCGGCAGCGGCGCGCTGCAAGCGGCCTGGCCGCAGGCGCAGGCCTGGGTGCCCGAGCCCTCGCTGGACGCGGTGCGCCGCTGGGACGAGCGCGCCCTCAGCTTTGGCCCCACTGGCCAACGCTGCGAGCGTTTTCAGGCGCATCACGCCCTGCGCCCCGGGGACACCGTGCGTCTGGGCGCCCGCACCTGGCAGATTCACGCCGCCCCCGGCCACGACAACCTCGCGGTGCTGCTGTTCGAGCCCGCCGCGCGCATCCTGATCGCCGGCGACGCGCTGTGGGAGCACGGCGTGGGCGTGATCTTTCCGCAAATCGACGGCGGCGAGGGATTTGCCGCGTTCGAGCGCACCTTGCAGGCCATCGAGGCGCTGCAACCCGACTGGGTGGTGCCCGGCCACGGCCAGCCCATCGCCCGCGCCGGCGGGGGCGTGGAGCGCGCCTTCGGCCAGGCGCGTGCCCGCGTGCAGCGCTTTCAGGCCCACCCCGCGCAGCACGCGCTGTACGCCGCCAAGGTGATGGTCAAATACCAGTTGATGGACGTCGAGTCCATGCCCCTGCCCGCCTTTGCCGCCTGGGCCGACGCCGCGTCGATCCTGCGCCAGCTGCATGCGCTGCACCGCCCCGAGCAGCCCTGGAACGACTGGCTGCAACACGCCGTGCTGGCGCCTTTGCTGGACAAGGGCACACTGCGCCAGGACGCCACCCACATCCACAACCACGCCGATTGATCCGCCCGCCATGCACCCCATCCACATCGTTGCCCTGCTGGCCGTCATGCAGTTCTTCTACTTCGGCGCCAAGGTGGGCCGCGCACGCGCGCAGTACGGCATCAAGGCGCCGGCCGTCACCGGCCACGAGATGTTCGAGCGCGCCTATCGCGTGCAGATGAACACGCTGGAGCAGCTGGTGGGCTTCTTGCCCGCCCTGCTGATTGCCGGCGCGTACTGGCCGCAGGCCGCGGTGGCCGCCATCGGGGCGGTCTACCTGATCGGGCGCGCGCTGTACCGCCACCAATACATGCAAGACCCGGCCAGGCGCGCAACGGGCTTTGCACTCACCGTGCTGCCCACGGCCATCTTGCTGCTGGCTGGCCTGGTGGGCGCCATCGCGCGCTGACCTCGCTCAGTTGCCCATGGCGCTGCGCGCTACCCGCAGCCGACGAAACGCAAAGGGCCCAATGGCCGCGGAGCAGGCCAAGCCAACGATCGCCAGTGGCCGGGGTCTCCCCGGCCACTGGCGAGCCTTGCAGGCCGCGGCGGCGCCACAGGCACCGCCTCTTCGGGCCGTCCAAGCCTGCGTGGGCAGGCTTTGAGCCGCGGCCCTCAGCCCCCAGCAAGGGGGTTGGCGAAACATCGAGCAGCGAGTGGAGACTGGGGGTGTTTCATCTCAGGTATCCATGGCGCTGCGCGCCGCCCGCAGGGCATGAAACCCAAAGAGCCAAAGGGCCGCGGAGCAGGCCAAGCCAACGATCGCCGTGGCCGGGGTCTCCCCGGCCACTGGCGATGCCCCCTGCAAGGGGGTGGGCGGAACATCGCGCAGCGAGTGAAGACTGGGGGTGTTCCATGTCACCGCTCGGCCAGCAGCGTGCCCAGCGCCGCGCCCAAGGCCAAGTCCGGCACGTGGCCAAAGCTGTGCTGGCGCACCCGCCCCCGGCGGTCGATCAAGATCAGGCTGGGCGTGCCCTGCATGCCGTAGCGGCGCATGGTGAGCGGAAGCCCGCCGTGGCCGTCCGGCCGGTCCACGCCGATCGGAAAGCGCAGGCGGTTTTCAAAGATGTAGGCCTCCAAGGACACCGGCCCCATCGCCTCGTGGTGCTCGAACACCGTGTGCAGGCCGATCACCACCAGCTCGGGCCCGGCCAACTGCTCATGCACCTGCTGCGCCTGCGGCGTGGCCAGCCGCACGCAGGCCGGGCACAGCATCTGGAAGGCATGCAGGACAACGACCCGGCCGCGCAGGCCGGCCAGCTCGAGCGGCTGCTCGGCGTTGAACCACTGGGCCACGTCCCAGTCGGGCGCGGGTTGAAAATGGGCTTCGCCTTCTTCAACGGAATGGGCCATCCATGCCTCCTGCAAACAGGGATTCATTATTGACCCGATCCAGCGGCGTGGCGCCCGCACTACGATGACCGGCAGGAGCTTTTCCCGATGCTGCCCACCCCCGCCCAAATCACCGCGCGCCGCAGCGCCTTCCGCCAGTTGCACGCCAGCGGCTGCTTTGCCATCCCCAATCCCTGGGATGCGGGATCGGCGCGCTATCTGGCGCAGCTGGGCTTCAAGGCGCTGGCCAGCACCAGCTCGGGGCGCGCCTGGTCGCAGGGCGCGCCCGACGGCGGCCTGCCGCTGCCGGCCGTGCTGGACTACCTGCGCGAGCTGGTGGCGGCCACCGAGTTGCCCGTCAACGCCGATTTCGAAGGCGGCTTTGCCGACACGCCCGACGGCGTGGCGCGCAACGTGCGCGCCGCCATCGACACCGGAATCGCCGGCGTTTCCATCGAAGACGCCAGCGGCGACGCGACCGCACCGCTGCTGGCGCTGCCCACCGCCGTGGCCCGCCTGCGCGCGGCGCGTGCGGCCATCGACGCCTCGGGCCAGGACGTGATGCTGATCGGCCGCGCCGAGAACTTCTTTGTCGGCCGCCCCGACCTGGACGACACCCTGCGGCGGCTGCAAGCCTATGCCGACGCCGGCGCCGACTGCCTGTACGCGCCCGGCATCACGACGCGCGAGCAGATCGCCGCCGTGGTGGCTGCGGTGGCGCCCAAGCCGGTGAACGTGCTGGTGGGCGGGCCCAGCGCCCTGACGATGGCCGAGCTGGCCGCGCTGGGCGTGCGCCGCGTCAGCGTGGGCGGCGCCCTGGCGCGCGCGGCCTGGGGCGGCTTGCAGCGGGCGGCGCGCCAGTTGGCCGAGCAGGGGCGCTTTGACGGCTTCGAGGGCGCCGTGCCGGGGCGCGAGTTGAACCAGCGCATGCAGTCTTGATCCAGGGCAAAACCCCATCGGCCAAGTCGGGCGATGCTGGACGCATCGACTTTCTGCCGCTCGACGACCGACGCCATGGCCTCTCCCTTCGCACCCGACTGGGACCCCACCTCGCCCGCCGTGCTCACCGACCAGCGCGCCGCCTACGACATCCAGCGCGAGCGCTGCCCGGTGGCCTTCGGCCCCACGGGCCAGGCCAGCGTGCTGCGCCACGCCGACGTGCTGCGGGTGCTGGCCGATCCCGACACCTTCAGCAGCGCCGTGTCCGACCACCCGGCCGTGCCCAACGGCTACGACCCGCCGCAGCACACGGCCTACCGCAAAGCGCTCGACCCTTTCTTCGCGCCCGAGCGCATCCGGCACTTTTCTCCGGTGTGCCGCCGGCTGGCCGTACGCGTCGTGCAAGAGGCCGTATCGCTGGGCGATGTCGAGGCCAGCCACGAGTTCGCCCTGCCCTTTGCCGTGCGCGTGCAGTCGGCCTTTCTGGGCTGGCCGGCGCTGATCCAGGACGAGTTGCTGGACTGGTTGCAGCGCAGCCGTGCCGCCACGCGCTCGGGTGACCGGGCGCTGACGGCGCAGGTGGCGCAGGAATTTGAAGCCTTCGTCCTGCGCGTGCGCGATGCCCGGCTGGACGCGCCCCCGACCCAGGACATCAGCACCGAGCTGATGCACACCCGGGTGGACGGCCGCCCGCTGGACCTGCGCGAGTTGGCCAGCGTGCTGCGCAACTGGACCGTCGGCGAGGTGGGCACCATCTCGGCCTCGGTCGGCATCCTGCTGCACTGGCTGGCCACCCAGCCCGACTGGCAACGGCGCCTGCGCGCCGAGCCGACGCTGCTGCCCCAGGCGATCGACGAAGTGCTGCGCATCGACGGGCCGCTGGCGGCCAATCGGCGCATCACCACGCGGCCCGTGGCCTTGGGCGGGCGCGAGCTGCCGGCGGGCACGCGCCTGTCGCTCAACTGGATCGCCGCCAACCGCGACCCGCAAGCCTTTGACGCGCCCGATACGTTTGACCTGGCGCGCGATCCGGCCGCCAACCTGCTGTATGGCGCGGGCATCCACGTCTGCCCGGGGGCGCCGCTGGCGCGGCTGGAGCTGCGCCTGCTGATGGAGGAGTTGCTGATCCGCACCCGCAGCATCGGCCTGACCGAGGGGCACACACCCACCCGCGCGGTGTTTCCGGATGCGGGTTACGCGAGCTTGCGCATTCGGCTGCGGGCCTGATACTGAAACAGCCGGACGCAGAGGACGCAAAGAAAGCGCAAAGGACGCAGAAGATTCCAAAAAAATTGAATGGAAGCAATCAAGGCGCTTTGTTCATGCGCGCAGATTGCTATCGTTTTTGATATTTTAAAGGGTGCTTTTTGCGTCCTCTGCGAACCCTTTGCGTCCTATGCGTCCGGTATTCCCGGCGTCTCGTCAGCCCGAACCCTCATCGCCCAGCGCCCGCAAGCGCTGCGCCATTTGCTCGCGGTCGCCGGCGTGCTCGGCCTGGCGCAGGTACAGCGCCAGGTCGGCGCGCGCGCGCTGGCGCTGCCCCAGCTCGGCCAGTGCCAGGCCCCGCTCGCGATAGGCGTCCCAGGCCTGGGGCAGCAGCGTGATCAGGCGGTCCTGCACGGCCACCAGGCGCGCCCAGTCGCGCTGGCTGCGGTGAATGTGCTGCAAGTTGCCCAGCATGCGCGCCAGCATTTGCCGCGGCGTGGCGGGCTCCAGAAACAGGCCGAGCGGCCAGTCCTGCGCCCGTTGCGGCTCGCCGGGCGGCGCCATCCATTCGGCCAGGCGCTCGCGCAGATCGGCGCTGCCCAGCGACTGGCCGGTGAACGGGTCGATCACCACCCGGCCCTCGGGCAGGTGCACCTGCACCAGGAAGTGCCCCGGAAAGCCCACCCCATCGACCGGCAGATCCAGCCCGCGCGCCAGCTCCAGCCACAACACGGCCAGCGAGATCGGGATGCCCCGGCGCGTGTGCAGCACCTGGTGCACATGGCTGTTGCCGGGGTCGTAGTAGTCGTTGGCGTTGCCCGCAAAACCCAGCTCGCCAAAGAAGAACTGGCCCAGCGCGCGCAAGCGCTCGACCACCGACGCGCCCGGGGCCACGCGCCGGCTCAGGCGGGCGGCCAGCGCGTCCACGTCGGCCAGCACCTGCTGCACGTCCAGCTCGGGGTATTCGTCCTGTGCCAGGCTGGCGGCCGCCTCCAGCAGGGGCAGGCCATCGTCGCTTTGCACCAGGGTGGCAAAGTAGCGCAGCGGCGTGGACGTGGCCCATTCGAGGTTCATGTCTGCCCTTGTAGGCCGAGCGGCCGGCGCCGTCAACTGGCCTGTGGCGTCAGCGCCGCAGCAGCTGGCGCAAACGCAGGCCGGCCGCCGCCAGCGCGCCAAAGTAGATCAGCGCCGCAACCGCCAGCACGCCCGCCAGCAAACCGATGCGCGGCCAGGTCGGCAGGTGCAGCCAATCGAAGTGGCGCGCGGCCCACAGCAGGAAAACGCCCAGCAGCGCGCTGCCCGCCGCGGCCTGCGCGCCGAACCGGCGCCAGCCGGGGCCCGGCCGGTAGTGGCCACGCCGCACCAGCCCCACCAGCAACCACAGCGCGTTGACCAGCGCGCCCAGGCCGATGGACAGCGTGAGCGCCGCGTGCTGCAGGAACGGCACAAAAAGCACATTGAACAGCTGCGTGATGACCAGCACGGCAATGGCAATGCGCACTGGCGTGCGGATGTCCAGGCTGGCGTAATAGCCCGGCGCCAGCACCTTGACGGCCACCAGGCCCACCAGGCCGATGCCGTACATGGCCAGCGCAAAGGCCGAGCGCTCCACGTCGGTGACGGAAAAGCGCCCGTGGTGAAACAGCGCCGCCATCAGCGGCATGGCAAACACGCCCAGCGCCACCGCACAGGGCAAGGCCAGCAACACCACCAGCCGCAGACCCCAGTCCAGCATCTGCGAATAGCGCGCGTCGTCGCCACTGGCGCGCGCCGCGGCCAGTTGCGGCGTCAGCACCACGCCCAGGGCCACGCCCAGCAGCGCGGTCGGAAACTCCATCAGCCGGTCGGCGTAGAACAGCCAGGTCACGCTGCCCACCGCCAGGTGCGAGGCGATCTGCGTGTTGATCAGCAGCGACAGCTGCGCCACGCCCACGCCCAGCAGCGCCGGCAGCATCAGCCCCAGCACCTGCCGCACGCCCGCGTCGCGCCAGGCCGCGTGCACCTGCGCCAGCGACACGCCGATGCGCGGCAGCAGCCCCAGCCGCACCAGCGCGGGGGCTTGCACCGCCAGTTGCAGCACGCCGCCGGCCATCACCCCGGCGGCCATGGCATAGATGGGCTCGACGCCCATCCGCGCGAACCAGGGCGCGCCCAGCCAGGCCGCGACGATCATGGTCAGGTTCAGCAGCACCGGCGTGGCCGCCGGCACGGCAAAGTGCCGCCACGTGTTCAGGATGCCGGCGGACAAGGCCACCAGCGACATGCAGGCGATGTACGGGAACATCCAGCGCGTCATCAGCACGCCGGCGTCGAAGCTGGCGGGCTCCAGCCCGCTGGCCAGCGCCCAGACCAGCAGCGGCGCGGCGACGATTCCCAGCGCGCTGGTGAGCACCAGCACCCCCGCCAAGGCCGTGGCCACCGCGTCGATCAGCGTGCGCGTGGCCGCATCGCCCGCACTGGCCCGGCTGCGCGCCAGCACCGGCACGAAGGCCTGGCTGAAAGCGCCCTCGGCAAACAGCCGGCGCAGCAGATTGGGGATGCGAAAGGCGACGTTGAAGGCGTCCGTCAAGCCGCTGACGCCAAACACCGAGGCCATCAACAGGTCGCGCGCCAGGCCCGTGATGCGCGACACCAGGGTGAGCAGGGAAACGGTGGAAGCGGCCTTGAACAGACTCATGCGGCTCTCGATTGGGGCCTGAAGTGTAGTCTGCGGATGCCCTGCGAGCCCGAAAAGAGTAGAATGCGCGGTTTGCCGACAACATCCTCAAACCCAAAGGAACATTGAAATGGCTGCTGGAAAGCCCAAGAAAAAGAACCCGCGCCTGGCGTCGGGCCGCAAACGCGCACGCCAGAACGTCGCGCTGAACGCCGCGAACACCTCGCTGCGCTCCAAATACCGCACCTCGGTCAAGAACGTCGAAAAGGCCGTGCTGGCCGGCGACAAGACCAAGGCCACGGCCGCGTTCGCCATCATGCAATCGGTGGTGGACAGCATTGCCGACAAGGGCATCTTCCACAAGAACAAGGCCGCGCGCGACAAGGCCCGCCTGTCGGTCAAGGTCAAGGCGCTGGCCCAGGCCGCCGCCTGAGCCCAGACCCACACCCCGCCCGGGGCGATTCATTCACGATCGCCCTGCCGTTTGAATCGGGTGCGCTGTCGGCAAACAGCACAAAAACCGCCTTCGGGCGGTTTTTTCGTTTTCGGACGATGCCTTCTCGTTTGGGATGGCGCAAGAGACCTGCAACCTCTCAGGCACCGGGCTCGCTGGCGTCCGGCGCCCCCACCGAGGCCTGATACAGCGCCGCGCTGTCGACCAGCCGCTGCGCCTGGGCGGCGACGAGGCCGACTTGGCTTTGCTGCGCCTGCTGCCGCGCCAGCAGCACCTGCACGTAGCCGGCGGCGCCGAGCGCGTATTGCCGCTCGGCCGAGCGCAGGGACTCGCGCGCCGCGCTATCGGCCGCCGCCTGGGCAGCCAGCGCCTGCGCATCGTGATCGAGCGCGCGCAGGGCGTCGGCCACCTCCCGCAGCGCCGCCAGCACCACAGCTTGGTAGTTGGCGCCAGCGGCATCGAGCGCCGCCAGCGAGGCACGCCGCTCGGCCGGCAAGCCGGGGTTGAACAACGGTTGTGTCAGCTGCCCGAGCAGGGCCCAGGCGGCCGAGGCGCCGCCGAACAGGGCGCCCGCCGTCAGCGCCTGGCTACCCAGGCTGGCGCTCAGGTCGATCTGAGGGTATAGCCTGGCCACTGCCACCCCGTGGTCGGCGCCGGCGGCGCGCAGCAGCGCTTCGGCGGCCTGGATGTCGGGGCGACGGCGCGCCAGTTCGGACGGCAGCACCACCGGCATCACGGCGGGCAAGCTGAACTCGGCCAGGGTGAAATCCGGCACCGGTGTCGCCCCCGGCGCCTTGCCGGCCAGAACAGCCAGCAGGTGCTCGCTTTGATCGAGCTGCTTGCGCAGCAGCGGCACGCCGGCGCGTGTCTGCTCGATCTGCGCCTGCAGGCTGAGCAGCTCGTCGGGTGCCGCCTGGCCCAGGCGCAGGCGCTCGCGCGCCAGGCCCAGTTGCTCTTGCTGCACGCCCAGCAGCACCTCGGTGGCGGCGATCTGCCCGGCCAGCCGAGCACGCCCGATGGCGGTGGCCGCAATGCTGCCCGCCAGCGTCAGGCGCGCGCCCACGAGCTGCTGGCGCCGATGATCGGTGCGCGCCGCCAATGCCTCCAGCGCACGCCGGTTGCCACCCGACAGGTCGAGCCGATAGCGCACGCCGACACTGGCGCTGTACAAGTTGAATTCACGCGCATCGCCGGCTTGACCCTGCACACTGGGGTTCAGGCGCTGGCGTTGCACCCCCAGGTTGCCACTGACCTGCGGGTACAGGGTCGATCCGGCTTGCGCGGCATAGGTCTCGTCGGCCTGGCGCAAGGTGGCCTCGGCCGCCGCCAGCGTGGGGCTGGCCGCGAATGCCTGCTCGATCCAGTCATCCAGCCGCCGCGAGCCCAGGCTGCGCCACCACTGCGCCGGCACCGGCGCGCCCACCCCAAAGCTCTGCGCCGCACCCAAATCGGTATCGGCCGATGCCGTATGCGTCGGCAACGGCGTTGCCGTGTAACTGGCAACCATGGGAACTTGCGGGCGCTGGAAATCGGGGCCGGCAGCGCAACCGGTCAGCAGGCCGAGGGCTGCCAGCGTGGCCAGCCCGAGCGCCGTGCGCGGGCGTGCGCCACCGCCCCGCCCTGCTCCCGGAGCGTAAGCGGGCCCATGGCTCGGCGTGGCGATGCGATCAGTGTTTCGTCTCATGTCCGACTCCTTGGGCGACCGGCGCTCAAGCGGCAGCGCTCAATCGAGCGCCCGCCCCTCTCCCACCTCCTCGTGCGTCACGCCGTCACGGATGTGATAGATGCGCTTGAAGGTGGGAATGATCTTTTCGTCGTGCGTGACCACGATGATGGCGGTCTCATACTTGCGCGCCATGTCGCCCAGGATGCGCACCACGGCCATGGCGCGCTGCGAGTCGAGCGGCGCCGTCGGCTCGTCGGCCAGGATCACCGGCGGCCGGTTGACCAGGCCGCGCGCGATCGCCACGCGCTGCTGCTCGCCGCCCGAAAGCTGCGCCGGCATGGCCTGGGCGCGGTGCTGCACATCCAGCGCCGTGAGCAGATCGAGCGCACGCTTGCGCGCCTCATCGTTGGGCACGCCGGCCAGCATGGGCAGCAGCGCCACGTTGTCGGTGACGTCGAGAAACGGGATCAGGTAGGGCGCCTGAAACACGAAGCCGATCTTGTCGCGGCGCAGCGCGCGCAGATCGCGCACCTTCCAGCCGTTGTCGTAGATCAACTCGTCGCCGAGCGTCATGCGGCCGGCCGTGGGGTCGATCACCGCGCCCAGGCACTTGAGCAGCGTGCTCTTGCCCGAGCCCGAGGGCCCGATCAAGCCGACCACCTCGCCCGGCGCGACCTGCATGTTCACGTCCTTGAGCGCCAGCACGGCCGTGTCGCCGCTGCCGTAGCGCTTGGACAGCCCTTCGATGCGAATGCCCTGGCCGCCCATGCCGATCACCCGATCGCCTCGGCCGGATCGACCTTGAGCGCCATGCGGATCGCCACCCCGCTGGCCAGCACGCAGATCGCCATGAGAGCGAAAAAGCCGGCGATCGAGTCTTCGGGCACCAGCAGCACATATTTGGGAAAGATGGGCGCCGCGAAGGTGGCGCTGATCTTGCCGACCACGAAGCCGATCAGGCCCAGCACCAGCGCCTGCTGCAAGATCATGCCGGCGATGGTGCGGTTGCGCGTGCCGATCAGCTTGAGCACGGCGATCTCGCGGATCTTGTCCATCGTCAGCGTGTAGATGATGAAGGCAACGATGGCCGCGCTGACCAGTGCCAGGATCACCAGGAACATGCCGATTTGCTTGGCCGAGGTGGCGATCAGCTTGCCCAGCACGATGCCTTCCATCTGCGGGCGGTCGTAAACCGTCAGGCGCTTCCAGCGCCGAATCGGTTCGGCCACCTGCGCCGGCGCGAAGCCAGGCTGGGCGCGCACCAGCACGGCGTTGACCGAGCTGTTGCTGGTCTGCGTGGCGATCACGGCCTCGAGCAGGCCGGGCACGCCGGGGCGGTTGAAGGCCGGGTTGGCCTCGGTGCGCCGCCGCTGCATCAGGATGGCGTCGTTGTCCTTCAGAAACTGCGCTTCCTGCGCGTCTTTGAGCGGGATGAACACCATGGGATCGCCGCCGGAGGACACCATGCGGCGCGTGAGGCCGACCACGCGATAGTGGTTGCGCCGGATCTTCAACTCGTCGCCCAACCGGAACCCCGAGGCCAGGTCGGCCACGGCCTCGTAGTGGCCACGCGTGATTTGCCGGCCGGCCACCAACTGCGGTGGCCAGCCCGGATCGCCCGGCCCACCGGCGGTGATGCCCACCACCATGGCGCGCACGTCACGCTGGCCTTGGCCGACCTGCATCGTCAGGTAGGTCACGTTGGCCGCCTGCGCGACGCCGGGCATGCCGCGAATGCCGCGCCACAGGTCGTCCGGCAGGCTGGACGATTCGGCGTAGGGACCCAGCGTGTCCTTCTGCACCACCCAAAGATCGGCCCCGCTCGCATCGAGCAGCACCTTGCCGTCGTCGACCATGCCCCGGTACACGCCAGCCATGGTGAGCGTGACCCCGATCAACAGGCCCAGGCCGACCCCGGTGAAGATGAACTTGCCCCAAGCGTGCAGGGTGTCGCGCCCGGCCAGGCTGATCATGGCGACACCCCCGGGATCCGATCGACCACGTGGATGCGGCTGCGTGCGCTCAGGGTCTTTTCGCAGTACACCACCACCTGCTCGCCCGCCGTCAGGCCCTTGGCCACCTGAACCCAACCGTCCCGGTCACCGCGCCCGAGCGTCACCGCCTCGAACCCCAGCTTGCCATCGGTCATTTTCCAGACACCCAGCTTGCCGCCGACGGTGCGCAGCGCCGCGTTCGGGATGGTGGGCGCCGCAGCGAGGGCCGGCAACTGCACCGTGACCTCGGCCAGCTCACCCACCGGCGGCAGGGTAACGGGCAGTGCATCGAACCTCAGCTTGGCCAGCGTCTCCTCGGTCACGACGTCGGCGCGCGGCTCCACCCGCAGCACGCGGGCATCCAGCGGCTGGCCGCGCCTCGACCGCAGCACGACCCTTGCCGGCAAGCCCGCCGCCAGGCCCTCGGCCGCGATCTGGTCGAAGCGCGTGTCCACCCACAGGCTGGCCGGGTCGATCAACTCGACCACGGCCTGCCCGGCCACCACCGTGGTGCCTGGATCGACGTCGCGCGCCACCACCAGGCCGGCCACCGGTGCCACCAGCACCAGGTTGCCGCGCTGCGCGCGCACCGCCTGCAGCTCGGCACGCAGCCGGACGCCGTCGGCGCGCGCCGCCGCCAGCGCGGCATCGGCCAGCGCCAGCTCCTGGCGCCGGGTAGCGGCCTGCTCCTCGCTGGTGCCGCGTGCCGCCAGCAGTTGCTCGTAGCGCGCAGCCTGGGTGCGGGCAAAAGCCTGCTTGGCCTCGGCCTGGCGCAGAGCGGCATCGGCGCTGGCAATGGCGGCCTGCTGCGCGCGCAGTCGCTCGTCCAGGTCGACCGGGTCCATCTCGCCCAGCAACTGACCGGCGGCCACGCTGTCGCCCACCTGCACGTCGATGCGGCGCACGCGCCCGGCACCGGTGGGACCGATCCTGTAGGTATGGCGTGCCTGCACCGTGCCGATGCCGGCCAGCGCCGGCGCGATGCTGCGCGATTCAACCTGCGCGACGGTCACGGCCACCGGCGCCAGCGGCCCCGAACGCAGGGCGACGTAGGCGAACAGCACCGCCAGCGGCACGGTGACGGCCAGCAGCGTGAGCGTGCGGCGTTGCAGGCGAGGAGCTTTCATGATGCGATCCCGATGCCACGGCGATAGATGGCGAACACCCCCGGCGCCGCGTGACGAATCTGGCCGACCTTGCCCGCCAGCAGCGACTGCATGACCAGGCCCTGGACGGTGCCGATGAACAGCACGACCGCGGCGTCCACTTCGAGCGCGTGGTCGAACGCGCCTTGCGCCTTGCCCTCGTCGAACAGGCGGCGCAGGCGCACGCCGTATTGCTGCAGCAGCGTGCGCACCATCTGCTTGGGCAGGCTGTCGTCGGCACGCTGCAGCTCACCGAACAGCAGGCGCGGCACGCCCGGGTGCCGGGCAACGAAATCGATGTGCGCCCTGAACATGGCCTCCAGCGCGTCGGCCGGACCAGTGACCTGCGCAGCCGCCTTGTCAATGCGGGCCAGCAGACGATCGCTGACCCAGGTCATGCAGGCCTGCACGATCGCGTCCTTGCTCGGGAAGTGCCTAAACAGCGCCCCCTGCGTCAACCCCATGCGCTCGGCAATCGCGGCGGTGGTGATGTCGCTCGGGTTTTGCCGCGCGGCCAGGTCGATCAGGGCCGCCACGGTGGCCGCGCGCCGCTCGTCGGCGGGGAGGTGTCGTGGGCGTTCGGTCATGGCCAGGCAACACTCGAAAGTTAGTAACTGATTACTATCTTAAAGCGGCGGACCAATGACATGCAAGCCGCGCGTTGCCTGCCCACTTCAGGAAAGGGGTCAACCGCCTTTCAGGTGCAACAAACCGGTGCCCCGCCGCTCAGCCACCCGCCGTTGGCGCCGCCCCATCGGCCGCCGGCAGGCACAGCCGCATGCGCAGACCGCCCAGGGGCGAGGCCAGTGCCTGCACGCTGCCGCCGTAGGTCTCTGCCAGCGTGCGCACGATGTCCAGGCCCAGGCCCGAGCCGGGTCGCCGCTCGTCGCCCTGCACCCCGCGCTCGAACATGCGTTCGCGCTCGGCCTCGGCAATGCCCGGGCCGTCGTCGTCGACCGTGAAGCACAGCTCGCCGCCCGCCGGCTGCACATCGACCACCACGCGCGTGCGCGCCCACTTGCCGGCGTTGTCCAGCAGGTTGCCCAGCAGCTCGTACAGGTCCTGGGCCTCGCCGCGGAAGGCCAGGTCACGCGCTGCGGGTGCCAGCTCGAACGCGACACCGCGCAGGGCGTGCAGGCGCGCCATGGTGCGCAGCAGCGAGCGCGCCGGCCCCAGCACCGGCGTGCGCAGGCCGGTGGCGCGCACGGCGGCGGCGGCGCGCGCGCGCGCCAGGTGCCAGTCGACCTGCCGGCGCGCCAGCTCCACCTGCTCGCGCACCTGCTGCGCCAGCGGGCTGACGTCCTGCTGCGCGGCGTTGGCCAGGATCGTCAGCGGCGTGTGCACCGCGTGCGCCAGGTTGCCGGCCTGGGCGCGCGCGCGCTGCACCATGTCGGCGTTTTCACGCAGCACGTGGTTGAACTCGCCCACCAGCGGCTGCAGCTCCTGCGGGAAATCGCCGCTCAGCTGCGTCGCCTCGCCGCTGCGCACGGCGGCCAGACGCTGGCGCAACAGCGTCAGCGGGCGCAACGCCAGTTGCAACTGCAGCACCACGGCGGCCGCCAGGCCCACCGCCAGCATGGCCAAAGCCACCAGCAGCAGGCGGGTGAAGCGCTGCAGGGGCTCGGCCAGCAGGGCCCTGTCGCCGGCCACCACCACGCGCAGCGGCGGCGCGGCGTCGTCCGGCAATTGCAACGGACGCGCAACGGCCAGCAGGTCGTGACCTTGCGCGTCCTGCAAGCGCAGCACACGATGGCCAGCGGCAGGATATTGCGCAGGAGGCGGCGGCAGACGCAAGGTCTGATCCCACAGCGAGCGCGAACGCGCCACGGCGGCACGCGGCCGGTCACCCAGCTCATCGACCTGCCAGTAAAGCCCGGACAGGGGCTGCTCGAAACGCGCGTCGGCCGCCATCGGGCCCACCGTCACGCGGCCATCGGCATTCCAGTCGACCGCGGCGCTCAACTGGTTGAGTTGCACCAGCAGTTGCTCCTGCAATTGCTCGGTGATGTGGCTCACGAACAGCTCGCGCAAGCCCCAGCCCGCCAGTGCGATGCTGGCCAGCACCCATGCCAGGGTGCCCGTCAGCAGGCGCCGGCGCAGCGAGTGGACGCTCATGCCGTGTCGCCGATGTCCACCAGCCGATAGCCCAGGCCGCGCACGGTCTCGATGCATCCTTCGGGCAGCTTCTTGCGCAGGCGCGCGACAAACACCTCGATGGTGTTGGAGTCGCGGTCGCTGTCCTGCGCGTAGATGTGCTCGGACAGCTCGGTGCGCGAGAGCACTTCGCCCTTGCGCTGCATCAAGAGCGACAGCAGCTTGAACTCGTGGCTGGTCAGCACCAGCGGCTGGCCGCCAACCAGCACGCGCGCGGCGCGCGTGTCCAGCCAGATCGGCCCGCAGCGCCACTCGGCGCTGGCATGCTCGCCGCCGCGGCGCAACAGCGCGCGCAGGCGCGCCAGCAGCTCTTCCATGTGAAAGGGCTTGGCCAGGTAGTCGTCGGCGCCGGCATCCATGCCCTCGACCTTTTCCTGCCAGCTGCCGCGCGCGGTCAGGATCAGCACCGGCATGTTGCGCCCGGCGGCGCGCCAGCGGCGCAGCACCGACAGGCCGTCCTGCACCGGCAGACCCAAGTCCAGCACCACGGCGTCGAAGGCTTCGACATCACCCAGGTAGTGCGCCTCGCGCCCGTCCGCGGCGCCCTCCACCGTGTGGCCAGCGGCAGCAATGGCCTGCATCAGCTGCTCACGCAAGGTCGGTTCATCTTCCACCACGAGGATGCGCATCCATGTCCTTTCCCGCTTCGCGGCGCTTGATCGACAGCACGCGGCCGTCAACCGCATCGACCTTGAGTTTGGCCACGCGGCCGTCGTTTTGCAACAGGCGGATTTCGTAGATGAAGCGGCCGTCCTCGCGCTCGAACTCGACCCTGAGCACCTGGCCCGGCGCCTCGTGCGCCAGCTTGCCCAGCACGGTGGCCAGCGGCAGCACCTGCCCGCTTTCCAGCGCCTGGCGCGCCAGGTCATGATCGTCGTGCGCCACCGCCCCCCCGCTGGCGCCAAGCGCGCACAGCAGCAGCATGGCCGACAGCAGCCGACGCAGGCCAAGGATGAAGAACGAGCTCATGGGCCGGATTTATACCGACCGGACGATGAACCAACGATGAACGCCTGCTTCAGCAAGCATTCACCCGGCATGCCGACAATGCGTGGCAGGCCCGGCATGACGTCGGGCCGCAAGAAGTGTCGGAGCCATCATGAAACCCAAAGGCAAGCATTACCACCCCCTGCAGATCGGCGTGCACTGGCTGACGCTGCTGTTGCTGATCGCCGTTTACGCGCTGATCGAGTTGCGCGGCATCTACCCCAAGGGCAGCGCCGCGCACGATCTGATGAAGACCTGGCACTTCATGCTGGGCCTGACCGTGTTCGCCCTGGCGCTGGTGCGCCTGCCGCTGCGCCTGGCCCTGCACGCGCCGCCCATCACGCCAGCGCTGCCCGCCTGGCAGGACCACCTGGCGCACGCGATGCACTGGGCGCTCTACGGCTTTCTGCTGGTGATGCCACTGCTGGGCTGGCTGACGCTGAGCGCCAAGGGCCAGCCGATTCCCTTCTTCGGGCTGGAGCTGCCGGCCCTCATCGGGCCCGACAAGGCCACGGCCAAGAACCTGGAGGACATCCACGAGCTGATCGGCAACGTGGGCTACGCCCTGATCGGCCTGCACGCCGCCGCCGCGCTGTGGCACCACTACGTGACGCGCGACGACACGCTGGAGCGCATGCTGCCGCTGGCGGCAAGACCGTCCGGGCGGGCCGCGCAGACCCGGCTGCATCGACCGAGTTGACCAGGAGCAAACACCATGAACATCCGCAAAACCATCGCTCCGGGCCTGCTGGCCCTCACTCTGGGCGCCGCCGCGCTGCCAGGGTGGGCCGGCGACGAGTGCGACGTGCCGATCCAGCGCTGGCAGTCGCGCGAAGCGGTGCGCCGGATGGCGGCCGAAAAGGGCTGGGAGCTGCAGCGCCTGAAGATCGACGACGGCTGCTACGAAGTGCGCGGCCGCGACGCCGAGGGGCGCCGCTTCAAGGCCAAGCTCGACCCCGAGACTTTGGCGCCCGTCAGCATGAAGTGGCGCGAAGGCAGCGACGACAGCCGGCAGGGCCGGGAACGCGAACGCCGCCGCGAGCACGCGCCGAACGATCCGGCCGCATCGCCGGGCGCCAGCCCCGCGTCACCACTCTTCACGCCGGGCAGCAAGCCCCGCGCGCAGGTCGAATGATGAAAGAGGTTTTTATTCAAATCAGCCTTCAGCGCTTGATGGGCAAGCGCCGGCAGCTATCAAATTGAGAGGAATGATCATGAAAAAGCCCGTTCTCACCACCCTCGCCGCCGCCGGCGCGCTGGCCCTGCCCGCGCTGGCCCAAAGCCGCGAAGTCACGCTGAGCACGCAGCTCAAGAACTACGGCGGCGACGGCGCCTACCTGGCCGTGTACCTGACCGACGCCAAGGGCGCCTACGCCGGCACCCTGTGGGTGGCCGGCGGCAAGGCCAAGTACTACAAGCACCTGGCGGACTGGAACCGGCTATCCGCCGGCGACGCCAAGCGCCTGCAGGGCGTGACCGGCGCCAGCGTGGGCGCTGGCCGCACACTCAAGGTGACGGCCGATCTGGCCGACGCGCTGATCGACGCCGGCTACGAGATCCACGTGGACGCCGCGGTCGAGGACATGCGCGACAGCCCATCCGACATCCGCGTGCCACTGACCGCCGCCGGCGCCGGCAAGGCGCAGGCCGGCAAGGCCTACATCCAGTCGTTCAGCTATCAACTCAAGTAAACGACATCCATGCTCTGGCGAACGATTCACCGCTGGCTGGGCCTGGTGGCTGGCACCGTCGCGCTGGTGCTGGGCCTGACGGGCGCCGTGCTTTCGCTGGACCCGGTGCTCTCGCGCTGGCAGGCCGCGCCCACGCCCAATGGCCTGAGCGTTGCGCAACTGGCCGAGCGCGTCGCGGCCAGCACGCCCGGCGTGGAGGAAATCCGCCGCCTGCCCTCGGGCGAGGTGGTGGTCTACGCCTTCGACAACGGCCAGGCGCGCGCCAGCCGCGTCGATCCGGCCAGCGGCCAGGTGCTGGGCGCGTACCAGCCCTCGGCCACGATGCGCTGGTTCAAGAACCTGCACCGCAGCTTTCTGCTGGGCGACGCCGGGCGTCTGGCCGCGGCGGGCATTGCACTGGCAATGGGGCTGATCTCCGTCAGCGGGCTGGTGCTGCTGGCGCGGCGCCTGGGGGGCTGGCGACAACTTGGGGGGCGCGTGCGCGGCACGGGGGTGCAGCGCCTGCATGGGGTCACCGGACGCCTGGTGCTGGCGGTGCTGCTGCTGACCTCGATCACGGCCCTGACCCTGAGCGCGGCCACCTTCGGCCTGGTCACGCTGGACGCGGCGCCGGAGCCCGAGGTCGCATCCAGCGCCGCCACGACCGGCGAACGGCCCGTTGCCCAATTGCCGCTGCTGCGCGAACTGCCGCTGCGTGATCTGCGCAAGCTCAACTTCCCGTCCATCGACGACCCGGCCGACACTTGGCAGGTCACCACCGCGCAGGGTCAGGGCTGGATCGACCGCCACAGTGGCCAGACGCTGGCCTGGCAGCCGGCCAGCACCGCCCAGCGCATCAACGACTGGGCCCAGCTGCTGCACACCGGCGAAGGCGCCTGGGTCTGGGCGCCGGTGCTGGGGCTGGCTGGCCTGTGCATCCCGATGTTCTGGGTCACGGGCGGGATGCTGTGGTGGCAGGCACGCCGCCAGCGGCCGCACCTGGCCAGCAACAGCGCGCCCGCACAGGCCGACACGCTGATCTTCGTGGCCAGCGAGAACGGCTCGACCTGGGGCTTTGCCCAGGCGTTGCACGCGGCGCTGGTGCAGGGCGGGCACCGGGTGCACACCGCGGGCCTGGAAGGCTTTGCGGTGCCGGCCAGCGCCAGGCAGGTCTTCGTGCTGGCCGCCACCTACGGCGATGGCCAGGCGCCGGCCCACGCAGCGCACGCGCTCAAGCGCATCGCGCGTACGCCGGCCACGCCGGCCCGCGTCACGGTGCTGGGCTTTGGCGACCGCCAGTTCGGCGCCTTTTGCGCCTATGCCGAGGCGCTGGACGCGGCACTGCGCGAACGCGGCTGGACCACCCTGGTACCGCTGGCCCGCATCCACCAGCAATCGGCGCAGGAGTTTGTGCGCTGGGGCGAGCAGGTCGGCCAGGCGCTGGGCGAGCCGCTGGCGCTGCGCTATCGCCCGCGCATCCCGCGCACGAGCGAGCTCGAACTGGTGTCGCGCCAGGACTACCCGGGCGGCGCCGGCGAGCCGGCAGCCATCCTGCGCTTCAAGTGGCCGCAGGTAGGCTGGCTGGCTCGCATCACCGGCCGCGCACTGCCGCGCTTTGCGGCTGGCGACCTGCTGGGCGTGCTGCCGCCCGATGGCGCCGCGCCGCGCTTGTATTCGCTGGCCAGCAGCTCGCGCGACGGCTTTGTCGAAATCTGCGTGCGCCGGCGCGCCGGCGGCGTGTGCTCGGGCTATCTGCACGGCCTGCAGCCGGGCGCGCGCATTCAGGCCTTCATCCGGCCCAACCCCGCCTTCACGCTGGGCGCCACGCGCCGCCCGGTGATGCTGATTGGCGCCGGCACGGGCGTGGCGCCGCTGGCGGGCTTCATCCGCGGCAACGCCGGGCGCGCGCCCATGCACCTGTACTACGGCGTGCGCGACCCTGCGCTGGACTATTTCTTCGAAGCCGACCTGCAGCGCTGGCTGGATGAGCAGCGCCTGGCCAGCCTGAACACCACGTTCTCGCGCACGCCCCAGGGCGGCGGCTACGTGCAGGACGCGCTCAAGCGCGACGCGGCGCGGCTGCGCAAACTCATCTCGGGCGGCGCGATCGTGCGCGTGTGCGGCAGCCAGGCCATGGCGCGCGGCGTGGCGCAGGCGCTGGACGCCATCCTGGGCACCGTGGGCCTGAGCGTGCAGCAGCTCAAGGCCCATAGACGCTATGCCGAAGACACCTTCTGACCCTCTGGTGCGCGCGCGTCTGCACGGCCCGACCATGGGCACGCGCTGGTCGGTGCTGTGCGATGCAGATCCCGCGCTGGATCAAGCTGCCCTGCAGCACGCGCTGGCGGCAGCGGTCCAGCAGGTCGACCGGCAGATGTCGCCCTGGAAGCCAGGCAGCGACCTGATGCGTCTGAACCGCGCCGCACCGGACGAATGGGTGGCGCTGCCGCCCGAGATCACGACCGTGCTGGCGCGCGCGCTGAAGGTCGCGCGCGACAGCGGCGGCGCGTTCGATCCCACGGTGGGTGCGCTGGTGAACGCCTGGGGTTTTGGCGCCGCGCGCGACGCGCCTGAGGCCGCCGCCATCCGCGCTGCCACGCAGGCCACGCACCGCCCGGCGCACCAGCGCCTCGAACTCGACTTGGCCAACGGCCGCGTGCGCAAGCACGCGCCGCTGCAGCTCGACCTGTGCGGCATCGCCAAGGGCTACGCGGTCGATCGGATGTCCGACGTGCTGCGGCAGCATGGCGTGAACCACGCGCTGGCCGCGCTCGACGGCGAACTGCGTGCCCTGGGCAACCAGGCCGATGGCCAGCCCTGGGCCGTGGCGCTGGAAAGCCCCATCGCCGGCCTGCGCAGCGCGCACGGCGTGCTGGAACTGCAGGAGCTGGCCGTCGCCACCTCGGGCGACTACCGGCACTTCATGCAGGTGGGCAGCGAGCGCCTGGCCCACACCATGGACCCGCACCGCGCCGCGCCGGTGCGCGGCGACGTCGCCTCGGTCACGGTCCTCACGCCCACCTGCATGGACGCCGACGCCTGGGCCACGGCGCTGCTGGTGGCCGGACCGGGCGAAGGGCTGGCGCTGGCACGGCGGCTGGGCCTGGAGGCACTGTTCCTGCTGCGGCGCGCGGGCGGTCTGGTCGAGCTGGGCCTGGGCCGCTTCGCTGCACGTTCCGCCAGCCCGGGCGGGTGAACGCCCGATGAATCGGGCATTCAGCATCGATTCACCGGCCGGCGCGCAGACTTCAATCACAGTCAGCTCCGACTGCAACCATGAACCCAGGAGATCATCATGCGCACCACCACCCTTCTCGCCACGATCGCCGTGCTGGGCGCGGCCCTCGGCGCCCCCGCTTGGGCCGGCGACCACCACCACAAGCGCGAGCGCCAGCCGCAGGCCAGCGCGCCGGCCCAAACGGGCTACGACCACGGCATGCAGGTCGTGGCCCACAGCGCCGGTCCCGGGCAACCAGGCCACGGCTGGCAGTATTTTTCCGACCCGAACGCACAGCGCGCTGTCGTCATCAGCCCTCAAGGCGACTACTACCTCAGCCAGGGTCGAGGCCTGCGCTGGGTAGCGGCCGCGCAGCAACAGGCCTGACAGCTCTGCAGCCCCCCGCTCCGTGACCCGGGCCGGGGGCGTCGAGGCGCGGCGACCGCCGGCCTTGGAACGACTTTGCGAGACTTGCCACCGGCGACGCGCTTTCAATCCCTTGCCCATGCCCCATCAAGACCCCATCCCCACCACCCTGCCCCAGGGCTTGAGCAGCCAGCAGGCCGCCGCCATACTGGCGCAGGACGGCCCCAACCAGCTGCCCGGCAGCGCCCCGAAATCACTGCTGGCCATCGTTCGTGAGGTGCTGACCGAGCCCATGTTCCTGATGCTGCTGGCCGCCGGCGGCATTTACCTGGCGCTGGGCGACAAGGGCGAGGCGCTGTTTTTGCTCGGCTTCGTCTTCGTGGTCATTGCCATCACCCTGGTGCAGGAACGGCGCACGCAGCGCGCACTGGAATCGTTGCGCGCGCTGTCGGCGCCGCGTGCGCTGGTGCTGCGCGACGGGCAGGAGCAGCGCATCGCCGGCGCCGAGGTGGTGCGCGGCGACCTGCTGGTGCTGCACGAGGGTGACCGCATCGCCGCTGACGCACGGCTGCTGCAGGGCCGGCTGGAGGTTGACGAGTCACTGCTCACAGGCGAATCCGTACCCGTGGCCAAGCTGGCGGATTCCCCCGCCGGTGCGGACGTTGAAGCCGATGTGCCCGACCTGTTCGCCAGCACCGTCGTCACGCGCGGCCGTGGCTTGGCGCGGGTGCAGGCCACGGCTGCACACACCGCCGTGGGCCGCATCGGCGCCGACCTGACCACCACCGAGGCGCCGCCCTCGCCGCTGCAGCAGCGCTCGCGCCGCCTGGTGCGCGGTCTGGGGCTGCTGGCCCTGATGCTGGCCGCTGCCCAGGTGCTGCTGGGCTGGTGGTGGAACGGCCGGCCCTTGCTCGACAGCCTGCTGGCCGGCATTGCCCTGGCCATGGCGCTGCTGCCCGAGGAGATTCCCGTCATCCTCACCGTGTTCCTGGCGCTGGGCGCCTGGCGCCTGACGCGGCAGCAGGTGCTCACGCGGCGCATCACCGCCGTGGAGACCCTGGGCGCCATCACCGTGCTGGCGGTGGACAAGACCGGCACGCTGACCATGAACCGCATGGCCGTGGCCGAGCTGGCCACGCCCACCGGACATTGGCAGGCCCAGGGCGCGCAGGAGCTGCCCGAGGACTACCACCTGCTGGTGGAATTCGCCATGCTGGCCACGCCAGCCGACCCGTTCGACCCCATGGAGCAGGCCATCCAGCGCTTCGGCCATGAGTGGCTGCAGGGCACGGAGCATGTGCATGACGGGCGTGAGCCCGAGTTCGAGTACGCGCTGTCCGGCGAGATCCTGGCCATGACCCGCGTGTACGCCAGCCACACACCCGAGCTGCACCTGCTCGCCACCAAGGGCGCGCCGGAGGCCGTGGCCGACCTGTGCCATCTGGGCGAGGTGCACATGGCCGCCATCCGCGCCCAGGTCGAGACCCTGGCCGAGCGCGGTCTGCGCGTGTTGGGCGTGGCCTGCGGGCGCTGGGCGGGCGCAGACGAGGCCTCGAGCCCGCACTGGCCGGCCAGCCAGCACGACTTCGACTTCGAGTTTCTGGGCCTGCTGGCGCTGGCCGATCCGCCGCGCCCCGAGGTGCCGGCGGCCATCGCAGAATGCCGCGCCGCCGGCGTGCGCGTGGTCATGATGACCGGCGACCACCCGGCCACGGCGCGCGCCATCGCGCGCCAGGTGGGCCTGTCGGAGCGGCCCGAGGTCATCACCGGCGACGAGATCGCGCAGCAGGACGACGCCACGCTGCGCGAGCGCCTGCGCCATGTGGACCTGTGCGCGCGCCTGAAGCCCGAGCACAAGCTGCGCCTGGTGCAGCTGCTGCACGCGGGCGGCGCCGTGGTGGCCATGACCGGCGACGGCGTGAACGACGCCCCCGCGCTCAAGGCCGCGCATGTGGGCATCGCCATGGGCGAGCGCGGCACCGACGTGGCGCGCGAGGCGGCCGACCTGGTGCTTCTCAAGGACAGCTTTGCCCACATCGTCGCCGCCGTGGCCCAGGGCCGGCGCATCGACGCCAACCTGCGCAAAGCCACGCGCTTCGTGTTTGCCGTGCACCTGCCCATCGTGGCGCTGGCGTTGGTGCCCACGCTATTGCACTGGCCGGCGCTGCTGCTGCCGGTGCACATCGTGCTGATGGAGCTGCTGATCGATCCGGCCTGCTCCATTGTTTTCGAGGCCGAGCCCGCGGCGGACGACTTGATGCAACGCCCGCCCAGGCCGGTGGATGATTCGCCCTTTGCGCTGCGCGCCCTGCTGCCGCCGCTGCTGCAGGGCGCCGGCATTGCCGCGCTGCTGCTGGCCGCGCAGGCCTGGCTGCAGGCCCAGGGCTGGAGCCTGGCCCAGGGCCGTACCGTCGTCTTTGGCACGCTGCTGCCGTGTGTGCTGTTGCTGATCCTGGCGCAGCGCGACCCGGCGCGCGCCGTGCTGCACCGGGGTGCGGCGCCCAACCCCTGGCTGGCACCCATGGCCGCGGCCGTGGGCCTGCTGTTGCTGGCCGTGCTGACGATCCCCGGCCTGCGCCACCTGATGGGGTTGGCCGAGGTCGGCTGGGACGGCCTGGTGGCTGGCGCCGCCGTGCTGGCGCTGTGCCTGCTCTGGCTGGAGCTGCTGCGGCTGGCTCTCAGATCGAGCGCATCAAGCCGCCATCGACCCGAAGGTTTTGCCCCGTGATGTAGGCCGCGCCCTCGGACGCCAGAAACGCCACGGTGGCGGCGATCTCGTCGGCCGTGCCGTAGCGCTGCATGGGCACGCTCTGGCGGCGTGCCTCTTGCGCGGGCAGGCTGTCGATCCAGCCGGGCAGCACGTTGTTCATGCGGATGCCCTCGGCCGCATAGCGGTCGGCAAACAGCTTGGTGAAGGCCGCCAGACCCGCGCGAAACACCGCCGAGGTCGGAAACAGCTCGCTGGGCTCGAAGGCCCAGGCGCTGGAGATGTTGACGATGGCGCCACCGCCCTGGCGCTGCATGGCCGGCACCACCAGGCGCGCGGGGCGCACGACGTTGAGCAGATAGGTGTCCATGCCGCGCTGCCAATCGGCGTCGCTGATGTCCAGCAGCGGGCCCTTGGGGCCGTGGCCGGCGCTGTTGACCAGCACGTCGATGCGGCCGAAGCGCGCCAGCGCGGCATCGACGAAGCGCGCCAGGTCATCGGGCGACTGGTTGGAGCCCGTCACGCCCAGGCCACCGAGCTGTTGCGCCAGCCGCTCGCCCTTGCCGGACGAGGACAGGATGGCCACCTGGTAGCCGTCGGCCGCCAGCCGGCGCGCAGCGGCGGCGCCCATGCCGCTGCCGGCGGCGGTGAGAAGGGCAACCTTGGACTCTGGCATGGCGAGACTCCTGGATTACTATTCAATTGATAGCTGCTTGCGCTGATTCCACGCGCGCAACCGGCCTATTTTATTTGTGATTTCGACGCGGGGGCGTCGCTCAGCAGACAGGCTTCGACGGTCTGCAAGTCGTTGTCACGGGCGAAGTTCATCACGAAGTCCCAGGCCATGGGCTCGTGCTCACGCAGCGCGCGGTTGACCACCACGCACTTGACGCCGTCGATCACCGTCGGCCGGCACCAGGGCGAATAGCCCAGGTGGGCGCCGGGCCCGCCCACGCCGCCGGGACGAAAGGGCGCCATCACGCCGGCCAGGCGCTCGGCCCAGTCGCTGGGCCGAAAGCTGCGCCCGGCGCGGGTGATGCCCTGGATGAAGACTTCGCTGCTGGTGGGGGTGACGGACATCGATCGCCGATGCGGACGCATGGCCCGCAAGAAAGCAAAAACGCCGCATGAGCCAGCCCGATCGGCCGGCGGCGGCGTGGGGCATTTTAACGGCGCGCCTGCGCACCGTCAGCATCACCCGCAAGGTATGAAACTCAAGGAGGCAAATGGCCGCGGAGCAGGACGATCCAGCGATCGCCGTGGCCGGGGTTTCCCCGGCCACTGGCGATGCCCCCTGCAAGGGGGTGGGCGAAACATCGCGCAGCGAGTGAAGACTGGGGGTGTGTCATTGCAGTCATGCAAAAGCGGCAACGACCGGCGCCGACGGCGCGCCTAGAATGCAGCTTCAACGGGCCGCGTTGGCCCGCTTCTTTTTGGCGCTTCGCCGTTTGAGGAGTCCCTTGTGTCCACCGCCCCTGAGCTCGACCAGCCCCATTTGATGAACACCTACGGCCGCCTGCCCGCGGCCATGTCGCATGGCAAGGGCTGCCGACTGTGGGACGTCAACGGCAAGAGCTACCTGGACGGCCTGGGCGGCATCGCCGTCAACACCCTGGGCCACGCCCACCCCAAGCTGGTGCCGGCGCTGCAAGACCAGGTGGCCAAGCTGATCCACTGCAGCAACTACTACGTCACGCCCAACGCCGAGAAGCTGGCCGCCAAGCTGGTCGAGATTTCGGGCATGACCAACGTGTTTTTCTGCTGCACCGGGCTGGAGGCCAACGAGGCGGCGCTCAAGCTGGCGCGCAAGTACGGGCACGACAAGGGCATCGCCAAGCCGCAGATCGTGGTGTATGAAAAGGCCTTTCACGGCCGCAGCATCGCCACGCTGAGCGCCACCGGAAACCCCAAGGTGCAAGCCGGCTTTGGGCCGCTGGTGGAGGGCTTCATCCGCGTGCCGATGAACGACATCGAGGCGCTGAAGAAAGCCACAGAAGGAAACCCCAACGTGTCGGCGGTGTTCTTCGAGACCATCCAGGGCGAAGGCGGCATCAACCCCATGCGCGTGGAATACCTCCAGCAGGTGCGCCAGCTGTGTGACGAGCGCGGCTGGCTCTTGATGATCGACGAGGTGCAATGCGGCATGGGCCGCACCGGCAAGTGGTTTGCCCACCAGTGGGCCGGCATCGTGCCCGACGTGATGCCGCTGGCCAAGGGCCTGGGCTCGGGCGTGCCGATCGGCGCCGTGGTGGCGGGGCCCAAGGCCGCGCACATCTTCGGCCCGGGCAACCACGGCACCACCTTCGGCGGCAATCCGCTGGCCATGCGCGCGGGAGTCGAGACCCTGCGCATCATGGAGGAAGAAAAGCTGCTGGACAACGCCGCCACCGTGGGCGCGCACCTGAAGGCCGCGCTGCAAAAGGCCCTGGGCGGCAACCCCGGCGTGCGCGAGGTGCGCGGCCAGGGCCTGATGCTGGGCGTGGAACTGGCCAAACCCTGCGGCGTGCTGGCCGAGCGCGCGCTGCACGCGGGCCTGCTGATCAGCGTCACGGCCGACTCGGTGATCCGCCTGGTGCCGCCGCTGATCCTGAGCACGGCCGAGGCCGACGAGATCGTCGCCATCCTGGTGCCGCTGATCGACGCATTTTTGAAGGAGTGAAGCGGCCATGACCCCGCCCCCAGTCAAGCATTACCTGCAGTTTTCCGACCTCACGGCGGCCGAGTACGACTACCTGCTGGGCCGCGCCGCGCTGATCAAGCGCAAGTTCAAGGCCTATGAAAAGCACCACACGCTGAACGACCGCACGCTGGCCATGATCTTCGAGAAGGCCAGCACGCGCACGCGCGTCAGCTTCGAGGCCGGCATGTACCAGCTGGGCGGCAGCGTGGTGCACCTCACGTCCGAGGGCAGCCAGCTGGGACGCAGCGAGCCGATCGAGGACACCGCGCGCGTCATCAGCCGCATGACCGACATCGTGATGATCCGCACCTTCGAGCAGGCGCGCATCGAGCAATTTGCGCAGTATTCGCGCGTGCCCGTCATCAACGGCCTGACCAACGAATACCACCCCTGCCAGATCCTGGCCGACATCTTCACCTTCATCGAGCACCGCGGCTCCATCCGCGGCAAAACGGTGGCCTGGATCGGCGACGGCAACAACATGGCCAACACCTGGGCGCAGGCGGCGGCCTTGCTGGGCTTCACGCTGCGCGTGGCCACGCCGCGCGGCTACGAGGTCGATTCGCAACTGGCCACGCTCGACAGCGGCGGCGGCGGCCAGCGCGGCTGGCAGGACTTCAGCGATCCGCGCGCGGCCTGCGCCGGCGCCGACCTGGTCACCACCGACGTCTGGACCAGCATGGGCTACGAAGCCGAGAACGAGGCACGCAAGAAGGCCTTTGCCGACTGGTGCGTGGACCTCGAGATGATGCGCGCCGCCAAGCCCGACGCCCTGTTCATGCACTGCCTGCCCGCGCACCGCGGCGAGGAAGTCAGCGCCGAGGTCATCGACGGCCCGCAATCGGTCGTCTGGGACGAGGCCGAGAACCGCATGCACGTGCAGAAGGCGCTCTTGGAGTACCTTCTGCTCGGTCGCCTGGCCAATTGACTACTATTTTGATAGCTGTTGGCGCTTGTCCAACAAGCGCCAGAGCTGTTTTTGCTTTAAACCGAAGCCCGATCAGACCAGATACCGCTCGGCCAGCAGCTTCCAGTAGGCCGCGCCAATGGCGACGTTGTCGTCGTGAAAGTCGTAGCCCGGGTTGTGCACCATGCAGGCGCCGTGGCTGTCGCCCGCGCCATTGCCGATCAGCAGGTAGCAGCCGGGGCGTTTTTCCAGCATGTAGGCGAAGTCCTCGCTGCCGGTCAGCGCATCGCCCTGCAGCGTGACTTTTTCGGCCCCCACCAGCTCGACGCCGACCTGACGCGCGAAGTCGGTCTCGGTCTTGGTGTTGATCAGCACCGCGTAGCCGCGCCGGTAGTCGATCTCGGCCGTGACGGCAAAGCTTTGCGCCTGCGCGTGGACGATTTCGGTGATGCGCTGCTGCAGCAGCGCGCGCACCTTGGGGTCGAGCGAGCGCACGCTCAGCTCCAGATGCGCGCTGTCGGGAATCACGTTGTTGGCGCGGCCGGCCTGCAGCACCCCCACCGTCACCACCGCCGTCTGCTGCGGATCGACGTTGCGCGACACCACCGTCTGCAAGGCCATCACCACGCTGGCGGCGGCCACCACCGGGTCGGCCGCATGGTGCGGCATGGCCCCGTGACCCCCGTGGCCTTTCAGCGTGATGAACACCTTGTCGGACGAGGCCATCATGGCGCCTTCGCGAAACACCAGATGCCCCTGCGGCCAGCCGGGCATGTTGTGCATGCCGAAGATGGCGTCGCAGGGGTATTTGTCGAACAGGCCGTCGCGCATCATGCGCACCGCGCCGCTGTCGTCGGTGCCGAATTCTTCGGCCGGCTGAAAAATCAGGTTCAGCGTGCCAGAGAACTTGCCCGTTTCGGCCAGCGCCTTGGCCGCGCACAGCAGCATGGCGGTGTGGCCGTCGTGCCCGCAGGCGTGCATTACGCCTTCGTTGCGGCTGGCGTAATCCAGCCCCGTGGCCTCTTTGATCGGCAGCGCGTCCATGTCGGCGCGCAGGCCCAGCGTACGCTTGCCGCTGCCGCGCTTGAGCTGGCCCACCAGGCCCGTGCCGCCCAGGCCGCGCTCGACCTGGTAGCCCCAGCCTTGCAGGCGCTCGGCCACCAGGTCGCTGGTGCGGTGCTCCTTGAACGACAGCTCGGGGTTGTGGTGAATGTCGCGCCGCAACTGGATGAATTCGTCGGCATTGGCGCGGATGGCCTCCATGACCTGATCGGTGCTCATGACTTGCTCCATGGTGAAACGAAAAAAATCGCGGATTCATGCAGCGGATCGCAACTCCGTGCGACCCGCCGCGCCCGGTGCGTCAGTGGTGCAGCGTGGCGTCGCGCCCGGTCTCGGGCAACAAAAGAATGGCGATCAGCGTGACCACGCTGATTGCCACCACGTACAGTGCCGGCGCGGCCGGGTTGCCGGTCGCCTGGATCAACCAGGTCACGATGGCCTGCGTGCTGCCCCCAAACACGGCAACGCCGACGGCATAGGCGACCGACATGCCCAGCGCCCGGATCGGGGCCGGAAACAGCTCCGGAATCGCCACGACGCTGGGCGCGCCGCCGATCGCCGTCAGACCCGCCAACACCGTCGTTGCCAGCGCCAGCAGGCCGAAACTCGGGTTGTTGATCAGCATCATGAACACGGGATAGGTCAGCACCATCAGCGCCACGCGCGACCACAGCATGACCGGCTTGCGTCCGTAGCGATCGGACAGCCAGCCGCCCAGCAAGGACCCCAGCCAGGTCGTCAGCCCGAAGACAACCGTGGCCATCATGGCAACGACGGCGGACAGCTTCAGCGTGGACACCGCGTAAGTCGTCATGTAGGTGGAGACGTAGGTCGAGATCGTGCTGCCCATGATCAACATCAGCGCGAGCACGATCACGCGCTTGTAGTGACCCAGCCTGGGCGCGTCGGCCACGGTGCCCGCCTGGGGCGCGGCGTGCTCGAGCGTTTCGGGCATGTGCCGGCGCAGGTAGATCGCGATCGGGATCAGCGCCAGCCCCAGCAAAAACGGCATGCGCCAGCCCCAGGCCAGCATCTGATCGGCCGACAGCGACAAGGTCAGCAACACGCCGACGATGCCCGCGCACAAGCCGGCGACGCCCTGGCTGGCAAGCTGCCAACTGCCATACAGGCCCCGCTTGCCGGGCGGCGCGACTTCGATCAGGTAAGCCGTCGAGGGCCCCACTTCGCCGCCCAGCGCCAGCCCCTGCAGCAGGCGGCAAAACACCACGATGATGGGGGCGGCCACGCCGATCTGCGCGTACGACGGGGTGGCCGCCAGGCCCAGCGTGCCCACCGTGATCAGGGCGATGGTCAAAATCATCGCGGGCTTGCGGCCGGCCCGGTCGGCAAACGCGCCAATCAGCAAACCGCCCAGCGGGCGCGTGACGAAGCCCACGCCAAACACCGCCACCGACAGCAGCAGGCTCATGAAGGGCGTGGACGCCGGGAAAAACGTCTTGCCGATGTAGACGGCAAAAAACGCGTAGGTGGTGAAGTCGTAGAACTCCATCGCGTTGCCGGCCACGGCGGCAGCCACGATGCGAGGTGGGACGCGTTGCTTGCGCGGGCTTGCCGCGTCACGCGCCAGGGATGGGGAAGGCGTCAGCGCCGCAGCGCCTGACTGTGTGAGGGCCATGAACTTGTCTCCTGCTGATCGTCGGCTGCGTCGTTGGCAGCGCCTGCAATGCTAGGGAGAGATTGTCAATTCGTCCAATGCATGGTTCTCATTCTTATAATTCCCTCAACTCATGATGAAAAAGCCATGAACCTGCGCCATCTCGAGCATCTGCTGGCACTGGATGACACGGGCTCGTTCAGCCGGGCGGCCGATGCCCAGCACATCACCCAGTCCGCGCTGAGCCGCAGCATCCAGGCGCTCGAAAGCGAGCTGGGCACGCGCCTGATCGACCGCATCGGCAAGCGCAACGAGTTGACGCCCTTTGGCAAGACCGTCATCGCGCGGGCGCGCCGCATCGTGCTGGAGGCGGCCGAGTTGAAACGCAGCGTCGGCTTTCTGCACGACGGACACCTCGGCGCCCTGCGCATCGGGCTCGGCTCGGGCCCGGCGGCGCTGTTGATGGCGCCCTTCCTGCACCACATGGCGCGCAGGCACCCGGGCGTCGAGGTCAGCATCGAGCCCAGCGGCACCGAGTTTCAGGTCAAGCGCCTGCGCGATCGCGAGTTCGACGCGCTGGTGGTCGATCTGCGCCGCGTGACCTCGGCGGCCGACCTGAACATCGAAGACCTGGGGCGCCTGCGCGCCGGCTTTCTGTGCCGCGCGGGCCACCCGCTGCTGGCGTCGGGCACGCCGGTCGGCTTTGCCCAGCTGCTGCGTTATCCGCTGGCCAGCACCCCGCTGAGCGCCACGGCGGGCCGGAACCTGATTGCCCGCTACGGCCCCGACGCCGATCCGCACACCGCCATCACCTTGCGCTGCGACGACATCCCCGCCCTGCTGCACGCCGTGCAGGGCAGCGACGCCGTGTTCGTGGGCACGCTTGCCGTGGCGCGCACGGCCGCGCCCGCGGGCAGCCTGGTCGAGCTGCCCGTCAGCCCGGCGCTGGACGACGGCGCACACTTCGGTTTTGTCACCCTGGCGGCGCGCACCGAGGCGCCGGCCCTGGCCATCTTCCGGCGCTTCGTCGCCGAGCACCTGCACGATTGAGCCGTGACCCCTCTCCTGCCCGCCCTCGACTGCCAGACCTGCGGCGCCTGCTGCGCCAGCTTTCGCGTCGATTTCTCGATCCTGGAGAGCGAAGCCGAAGGCGGCAGCGTGCCGGGCAGCCTGGCCGAGCCCATCACCGCCGGCACCTGCCGCCTGCGCGGCACCGACCATTCACCACCGCGCTGCGCCGCGCTCACCGGCCGCATCGGCGAGCAGGTGGCCTGCGCCATCTACCGCTGGCGCCCATCGCCCTGCCACGAGTTCGAGGCCGGCTCGGACGCCTGCCTGCGGACGCGGCGGCGGCATGGTCTGCCCGTTCCGGATTGAAACGCAATCTTTTCTTCGCCTGTTGCGAACAACCGACACCACGGTGACGGCAGGCGCGTTAACTTCGCCCCATGAGCTCAGCCACCCTCCCGCTCTGGGACATCTCGCCGCCCGTCCATGAGGGCAGCCCCGTCTTCCCGGGCGATACGCCTTATCAACAGCACTGGTCGGCGCAAATCGGGCCGGGTTGCCCCGTCAACGTCAGCGCCATCACGCTGTCGCCGCACGTGGGCGCGCACGCCGACGCGCCCCTGCACTACGACCCGCAGGGCGCGCCCATTGGCGCCGTCAGCCTGGAGCCCTTCCTCGGCCGCTGCCGCGTCATCCACGCCATCGGCGTGCATCCGCTCATTCTTTGGGAGCATGTCGCGCACGCCGTTCATGGCCTGCCGCCGCGCGTTCTGGTGCGAACCCATGCCCGCGCGCCGATCGACCGCTGGGACCCGCAGCTGGCCGCCTTCGCGCCCGACACGGTGGAGCGCCTGGCCGATGCCGGCGTGCTGCTGATCGGCATCGACACCGCCAGCATCGACCCGGCCGACAGCAAGCAGTTGGCCAGCCACCAGGTGATTCGCCGGCGCGGGCTGCGCGTGCTGGAGAACCTGGTGCTCGACGCCGTGCCCGAGGGCGACTACGAGTTGATCGCCCTGCCGCTGAAGCTGAGCAGCGCCGATGCATCGCCGGTGCGCGCCGTGCTGCGGGCGCTGCCCACTTGAAAGATGAATCAAACAAGCGTCTTGCGCGCATCCAGAAAGCGCGAGCAGCTATTAAATCAATAGTATTTCAGTCACAATGATTGCCCGCAAGGCAGCCCGCCCAAACCATTTCAGGAGACCCCCAATGACCGATCAGCGCCCCGAATCCATCGTCCGCGACGAGCACGCCCAGCTCGACTACTCCAGCAGCATGAGCTATGGCGACTACCTGCACATCGACCAGGTGCTGAGCGCCCAGCACCCGCTGTCGCCCGCGCACGACGAGATGCTGTTCATCATCCAGCACCAGACCAGTGAGCTGTGGATGAAGCTGATGCTGACCGAGATCGGCGCCGCCATGGCCGACATCCGCGCCGACCATTTGCCACCTGCGTTCAAGAAGCTGGCGCGCGCCAGCCGCATCTTCGAGCAGCTGGTCAACGCCTGGGACGTGCTGGCCACCATGACGCCGCCCGAATACAGCGCCATCCGCCCCTATCTGGGCCCGTCCAGCGGCTTTCAGAGCTTTCAATACCGCTGCATCGAATTCGCCCTGGGCAACAAGAACGCCGCCATGCTGAAGGTGCACGCGCACAAGCCCGAGCGGCTGGCGCTGGTGCAGTCCTACTACGATGCGCCGTCCCTGTACGACGAGGCCCTGCGCCTGATGGCGCGCAAGGGCGTGCCCGTGCCCGCCGACCGGCTCCAGCGCGACGTCACGCAGCCCTACGAAGCCAGCGAAGGCGTCGAAGCCGCCTGGCTCACCGTCTACCGCGAGCCCGAGAAATACTGGGACCTCTACCAGCTCGGCGAAAAACTCACCGACCTCGAAGACGCCTTCCGCGTGTGGCGCTTCAAGCACGTCACCACCGTCGAGCGCATCATCGGCTTCAAGCGCGGCACCGGCGGCACCAGCGGCGTGGGCTACCTGCGCAAGATGCTCGACGTGGTGCTCTTCCCCGAGCTGTGGCGCCTGCGCACCGATCTCTAATTGGGGTCAGATGAACATTTTCACCGCCCTGCCTGATCTCGCCGAGCTGGCACACCAGCGCCTCGACCCCGCCGTGTGGGCCTTCCTCAGCGGCGGCGCGGCCGACGAGCGCACGCTGCGCGCCAACACCCAGGCCTGGCAAGATCTGCCGCTGTGGCCGCGCGTGTTGCGCCCCTTGTCCGGTGGCCACACCCGCGTGGCGCTGGCGGGGCGCGAGCTGGCCCACCCCATCCTGCTGGCGCCGGTGGCCCTGCAGCGCCTGCTGCACCCCGAGGGCGAATGGGCGAGCGCCCTGGCCGCCGCCGCGCAAGGCGCGGGCTTCATCCTCAGCACCCAGACCAGCGTGCCCATGCAGCGCGTGGCCCAGGCCGTGCTGGGCGATGCGGGGCGCGGGCCGCTGTGGTTTCAGCTGTATTGGCAAGCTGACCGCGGCTTCAACCAGGCGCTGGTGCAGCAGGCCGAAAGCGCCGGCTTCGAGGCCATCGTGCTCACCGTGGACGCCCCCGTGCAAGGCGTGCGCGACGCCGAGCGCCGCGCCGGCTTTGCACCGCCCGCCGGCATCCACGCCGTGCACCTGCGCGATTCACCCGCGCCGCCCACGACCGCCGGCACCTACTGCGCCGGCCTGCCCGCCCACGCACCCACCTGGGACGACGTGGCCTGGCTGCAGGCCGCCACCCGCCTGCCGGTGTGGCTCAAGGGCGTGCTGCACCCGCTGGATGCGCGCCAGGCGCAGGCGCTGGGCGTGGCGGGCCTGATCGTCAGCAACCACGGCGGGCGCACGCTGGACACCGCGCCCGCCACCGCCAGCGTCCTGCCCCGCGTGCGCGCGGCGGTGGGCGACCAACTGCCCCTGATCGTGGACGGCGGCATCCGCCGCGGCACCGACGTGCTGAAGGCCCTGGCCCTGGGCGCCAACGCCGTGCTGGTGGGCCGCCCGCTGATGTGGGCGCTGGCGGCCGGCGGCGCGCTGGGCGTGGCGCAGGCGCTGCGCCTGCTGCGCGACGAGCTGGAGGCGGCCATGGCCCTGACCGGCTGCCGCACCCTGGCCGACGCCGGCCCCGAGCTGGTCACCGCGCCCGCTTACCATCGCGAATGACCCAGGCAACCAAGGATCCAAGCCCATGCGCGTGCACAACAAATCCATCATCGTCACCGGCGCCGGCGGCGGCATCGGCGAAGGCATTGCCCGCCGGCTGGCCGCCGAGGGCGCGGCCGTCATCGTGAACGACATCAACCCCGCGCTGGGCGAGAAGGTCGCCGCCAGCATCAACGCCGCCGGCGGCCGGGCGCGCTTCGTCGCCGCCGACGTGACAAAAGGCCCCGACTGGGCCCGCCTGGTGCAGGCCGCGCAGGACTTTGGCGGCCGGCTGGACGTGGTGGTCAACAACGCCGGCTGGACGCACCGCAACCGCCCCATGCTGGAAGTCAGCGAGGCCGAGTTCGACAAGGTCTACGCCGTCAACATGAAGAGCATCTACTGGTCAGCCGTGCACGCCGTGCCCGCCCTGCGCGCCAACCCGGGCCGCGCGGGCGGCAGCCTGATCAACATCGCGTCCACCGCCGGCATCCGCCCCCGCCCGGGCCTGACCTGGTACAACGGCAGCAAGGGCGCGGTCATCATCACCAGCAAGTCGATGGCCGCCGAGCTGGGCCCCGACAACATCCGCGTCAACTGCATCAACCCGGTGTTCAACCCCGACACGGGCCTGTCGGCCGAGTTTGCCGGCGGCCCGGTGGACGAAGCGCGCCGCGCCAAGTTTCTGGCCACCATTCCGCTGGGGCGCTTTTCAACGGCGCTGGACGTGGCCAACGCCGCGCTCTACCTGGCCAGCGACGAGGCCGCCTTCATCAGCGGCGTGTGCATCGAGGTGGACGGCGCGCGCTGCGCCTGAGCGCCCGTGAGCGCCGGCAACGTCGGCCGCGCGCACCCCCGCATCACGACCGCTGGCAAACGGGCCACGGCCGTCAGGCCGCCGCCGACGGGCGACGCGCGCGCTGGGCGGGCTGGCGCGCCACGGGCAGCAGGCTGGTGATGCGCTGGTACAGCGTGAACAAAAAAGCCACGCGCTCGGCGTCGCCGGCGTAGCTTTTGGGGCCGCTAGCCAGTTGACAGGCCTTGTCCACCGCGGCGTCCAGCCTTTGGTGCCCAGACCCTGCACACCATCTTGGGCCAGCTGCAGGCGCGCTACGGCCAGGCCGTGCACATTGAGTACCGCCAGCGCTCGCCCGCAGGCGTGGTGATCGACTTCGTGCGCCAGCAAGGGCCCGCGCCCGCCGCGCCAAGCCACGCCGCGTGCGTGGCTTTTTCATGCTCCACGCCGCGCGCCTGGCTTTTTCATGCCCCACGCCGCAGCAGCCAGCGTCAAGCCATGGGCCACGGCGCCAGCAACTCCCGCAGGCGCGGCGACACGCCATCCAGGCGATGCACCACGCCCAACTGCGCCAGGCGCAGCGCCTCGCGCTCCATCACCACGTCCAGCACGCACGCGCCGCCCGCCCCCTGACCAAGCCCCGGCGCAATGCTGCGCGGCACCAGCGCCACGGCGCGCGGCTGCGCCAGCAACTGTTCCAGCACCGGCAGCGACACCGTGGACACCGGAAACCACTCGGCCTGCGGAAAGCGCGCCAGCACCACGCGCTCGAAGATCTCCCGCACCGCAATGCTGGCCGTGGGCAAAATCCAGCGCGCATCGGCCAGCCGCCCCAAGGCCAGGCGCCGCGCGTGGGCCCAGCGGTGGCCGGGCGCCGCCAAAAAAACGGCGGCATCGTCCAGCAAGGGCTTGAACACCCACTCCTGCGGCAGCAACGCCGGCTGGCGGCAAAACACCGCGTCCAGCCCGCCGCCCAGCAGCAGCGACAGCAGCCGGGCACCGTCGCCCTCGTGCACGTCCACCTGCACCTGCGGCTGGCGCACGCAAAACGACGCCACCAGCGGCGCCACGATGGCTTGTGACGCCGCCGGAATCGCGCCCAGTCGCAGCGCCCCCGACGCGCCCAGGCGGATGGCGGCCAGGGTTTGCGCGGCATCCTCCAACTCATGCATCGCCCCGCGCGCCGCGTCGATCAAGGCCTGGCCGGCCTGCGTGGGCCGCACGCCGCGCGCGTGGCGCTCGAACAGACGCAGCCCCAGCACCCGCTCCAGCTCGCCCAGGGCCTGCGTGGCCGCCGATTGGCTCATGTCCAGCGACGCCGCCGCCTTGACCAGCGAGCCGCCCTGCTGCAGCGCCAGCAACAGTTGCAGCTGGCGCAGGCGCGCGTGCCGGGCCAGACGCGAAAAAAGCACCCGGCCCTCGGGGAAACCATCGGTCTTTCTCATGTCGGTCGCAGCAAATCGCCCCAATCAGCAAGGCGCCAGTATGCAGCCATCGGCTTTGCTTATGCCTCGCCCAAAAAATCGCGCCATCGAACCGGGCGCGCTTTCTATAGTCGAGGCATTCCAAGGAGACTTCACATGACCTTCGCCCGCCGCCCCATCCTGCAAGCCCTCGCCCTGGCCGCCCTGGCTGCCACCGCCGCCACCAGCACGTTCGCGCAAGGCGCGGGCAACTACCCCAACAGGCCCATCAAGCTGATCGTGCCCTTTGCCGCCGGCGGCTCCACCGACGTGGTGGCGCGCGTGCTGGCCGAGGGCCTGCGCAACACCCTGGGCCAGCCCGTCGTGGTGGACAACCGCGCCGGCGCCGGCGGCCTGCTGGGCACCGAGGCCGTCGCCCAGTCGCCCGCCGACGGCTACACCGTGGGCATGGCCACCGTCAGCACCATGACCATCAACCCGCTGCTGTACACCCGCGCCGCCGGCCTGCCGGCCAAGCTGATGCCGGTGGCCGGCCTGGTCAGCATGCCCGCCGTGTACATGGTGCATCCCAATCTGGGCGTGAAGGACTTTGCCGGCTTTCTGGCCAAGGCCAAGGCCGAGCCCGGCAAGATCAGCGGCGCCGTGCCCGGCCTGGGCACGCTGGGCCATTTGATGCTGGCCTCGTTCAACGACACGCTCAAGACCGACATCCTGATCGTGCCCTATCGCGGCAGCGGCCCGGCGCTGAACGACGCGCTGGCCGGCATGGTGCAGCTGATGCCCGACCAGCTGCCCTCGGCCATGCCGCAGATCAAGAGCGGCAAGCTGATTCCCATCGTGCAGGCCGCCAGCGCGCGCGCGCCCGAGTTGCCGAACGTGCCCACCTTCAAGGAGCTGGGCTACAACGGCCTGAACGAGCTGGGCATCAGCTGGTTTGGCATCGTGCTGCCCAAGGGCACGCCCGAGCCCATTGCCAAGCGCCTGCAGGACGCCGCCCTCAAGGCCGTGCAGCTGCCCGACGTGCAGCAGCGCCTGAAGGCCCTGGGCGCCGCGCCCATCCAGGTCGACCAGGCGCGCTTTGCCGCGCAGATCGCGCAGGAGACGCAGCGCAACAAACAGCTGCTCGACCAGGCCGGCGTAAAACCCGAGTAAGGGGGCGCTGCCATGGACCAACTGCAAGACTTCTTCACCCGCGAGGCCCCGCGCATGACCGCGCTGGCCGACCAGATCTGGAAGCTGGCCGAACTGCGCTACGCCGAGACCGCCTCGGCCCAGCTGCACATCGACGCGCTGGCCGCCTCGGGCTTTCGCATCACCAAAAACGTCGCGGGCATTCCCACCGCCTTCATGGCCGAATGGGGCGGCACGGGCAACGACAGCGGCCCCGTCATCGCCTTCCTGGGCGAATACGACGCGCTGTCGGGCCTCAACCAGCAAAGCGGCGCGCTGGTGTGCACGCCCTCGGTGGACAGCCCCGGCCTGGCCGGCCACGGCTGCGGCCACCACCTGCTGGGCACCTCGGCGCACTTTGCCGCCATCGCGCTGCAGGCGCACTTGCAGGCCAGCGGCGGCAAGGCGCGCGTGCGCTACTACGGCTGCCCGGCCGAGGAAGGCGGCTCGGGCAAGACCTTCATGGCGCGCGCCGGCGTGTTCGACGACGTGGACGTGGCCCTCACCTGGCACCCGGCCAGCTACACCGGCGTGTTCAGCCAGAGCACGCTGGCCAACGTGCAGGCCAAGTTCATCTTTCACGGCAAGGCCTCGCACGCCGCGCACTCGCCGCACCTGGGGCGCAGCGCGCTGGACGCAGTGGAGCTGATGAACGTGGGCGTCAACTACCTGCGCGAGCACATGCCGCCCGACGCGCGCGTGCACTACGCCGTGACCGACACCGGCGGCACCTCGCCCAACGTGGTGCAGGCGCGCGCCGAGGTGCTGTACCTGATCCGCGCCGTGCGCAACGACGAGGCCGCCGCCCTGTACGAGCGCGTGCAGAACGTGGCGCGCGGCGCCGCGCTGATGACCGAGTGCAAGCTGGACATCGTGTTCGACAAGGCCTGCTCCAACCTGCTGCAAAACAGCACGCTCAACGCCGTGCTGCACGCCAAGCTGCTGGCCGAGGGCAAGCTCAAGGTCAACGCGGCCGAGCAGACCAAGGCGGTGGACTTTCAGGCCACGCTCACGGCCAGCGACATCGACGCCGTCAGCCGCCCGCTGGCCAGCGTGCTGCGCGGCAAGACCCCCGCCGTGTTCGAGGGCGTGGCCCCCTACGACCCGGCGGCCCGCGAGGTGCTGTTTGGCTCCACCGACGTGGCCGACGTGAGCTGGGTCACTCCCACCGCCCAGGCCTGGGTGGCCTGCTTTGCGTTTGGCACGCCCATGCACTCGTGGCAGCTGGTGTCGCAAGGCCTGTCGGGCCTGGCGCACGCCGGCATGGTGCGCGCCGCGCGCGTGCTCACGGCCACGGCCATCGAGCTGGTGAACAAGCCCGAACTGATCGAGCAGGCCAAGGCCGAACTGCTGGAGCGCCGCCAGGGCAAGCCCTACGCCTGCCCGATCCCGGCCGATGTGCCGCTGCCCTTCACACGCGCGTAACCCACCCCCAGTCTCCACTCGCTGCGCGATGTTCCGCCTCCCCCCTCAAATGGGGCTGAGGGCTGCGGCTCCAAGTCTGCCTGCGCAGGCTTGGACAGCCCGAAGAGGCGGTGCCTCTGGCACTGCCGCGGCCTGCAAGGCTCACCAGTGGCCAGGGAGACCCTGGCGACGGCGATCGCTGGATTGGCCTGCTCCGCGGCCTTTCGGCTCTTTGGGTTTCAAGCCCTGCGGGTGGTGCACCGCGCCAGCAACACCGCCCAGGTCGTCAGCACAAAGGCGATGGTCAGCGACGGCCCGCCCAGCGCGCCCGCCAGCGCAAAGGCCGCCGCCTGCACCGCCACCGTCAGCGCCGCCGCCCCCAGCGCCAGCGCCACCGAGGCGGGTGATGCGCGCATGAACACGCAGCCCACCGCCGGCGCCGTCAGCGCCGCGGCATAGCCCCACATGCCGTGCGCCACGGCCGCGCCGTCGGCCCCCACCGCCAGGGCCAGCGCCACGCCCACCGCCGCGCCCAGCGCCGCCAGCGCCGCCGCCGCGCGCGAATGCACGGCCAGCGCCAGCAAAAAAATCACCCCGGCCCCCGCATCGTCCACAAAAAACACCTGGGCCACGCTCACCGCCACCGCGCGGCTAAACTCCGACACGCCCCAGGGCCCCGGCGCCGCCCAGGGCGCCGGCGCCGGCGCGCCCGCCAGGCCCAGCGCCGGCGCCAGCGCCAGCACCGCCCAGGTGACGGCGATGAAGGGAAAGGTCAGCCCCGGCACGCCCAGCCGGCCCAGCGCCCGCTCCAGCGCGCGCGCCGCCAGCGCCGAGCCCGCGCAGGCCCCCACCAGCAGCGCCCACAGCGCCGGCGTGGCCGCCAAAAACGTGGGCAGTGCCGCCCCCGCCAGCAAGCCATTGAAGCCATACAGCCCCGCGCGCCACTCACCCTGCGGCAAGCCCAGCGCCCGCGCCGCCGCCGTGGCCGCCAGCGTGCCCAGCAGCGCCCCCCACAGCACCACCCAGGCCGTGCCGCCCATCCAGGCGCCCCAGGCCAAGGCCGCCAGGTTCAGCAGCCCGGTGAGCGGGTTGTTCATGAAGATCACCTGACTCGCGCCGCGCAGGGTGGCGTCCAGCACCGGCTTGCCCCAACCGGCGCATGAATGCTCGAATGGTGTGGTCTTCATGGTCTTGAACTGGGGCTGCCCTCAGCCCCTTGGCGCGCGCATTGTCTCTTGGCTGCTGCCCCAGCGCGACCAACCGTCGGAACAGCGCGCAAACCCACGCGCCGCGGCGAACGCGTGGCCCATGCCGACATGCCGCGCGAGGGCGACCTGGGCGGCGCGGCAACCCGAGCGAGCGCCAAGCGGCGGCGTTTCTCGACTGTTGAAGGGCTCTCTTTGAACCGTTCGCCCTGAGAGCCTGTGAAAAAATCCCTCACGCCCGCCTTGACTGCCAAAACGCCCCTGCTCGGCGTTACAAATACTCGCCGTAGCCCGAGCTACGGCTGCGTTTTGCGCCTTGATCAGGCACGTTTTGGCGGCCCTTTCGGGCGCGCCGAATTTATTCACAGGCTCTGAGCCCGTCGAAGGCCCTCGACCAGCGCAGCCCGAGCGGCGATTGAGACTGCAAGCCCGCGCGCCGCCGCCCGAGGGGACAAGGCGCAAGCTACTTGTTCACCAGCGCGCAGCCGCCATCCTTCAGGCTCTGGAACGCGACGTTGCCCGGGATGACCTTGTTGACCTTCAGCAGATCCCATTCCCCCTTGGACTCTCCCGGCTTCTTGGCCTCGACCAGGTACATGTCGTGCTCGAACAGACCATCCGCACGGATGCGACCCTTGGAAAAGCCATCGTCGATTTCCATCTTGCCCAGCTGCTCACGCACCGCGTCGCTGTTGTCGGTGCCAACGGCCTGCACCGCTTTCAGATAGGTGCGCACCGCCGAGTAGGTCCCGGCTTGATCCATGTTGGGCATGGATTTGCGCTTCTCGTAGAAGCGCTTGCCGAGCGCGCGCGACGCCTCGGTGCGGTCCCAGTAGTACGCGGTCGTGAACTGCAGCCCCTGCGCCACCGGCAGGCCCAGGCCGTGCACGTCGGTGATGAACATCAGCAGCGCCGCCACCTTCTGGCCGCCCTTGACGATGCCGAACTCGTTGGCTTGCTTGAGCGCGTTGAGCGTGTCGGCGCCCGCGTTGGCCAGACCGATCACCTGCGCCTTCGAACTCTGCGCCTGCAGCAGATAGGACGAAAAATCGGTGGTGCCCAGCGGCGCTCGAACGCCTCCCAGCACCTTGCCGCCCTTGGACTCGATCACCTTGGTGGCCTGCTCCTGCAGCGACTTGCCGAAGATGTAGTCGGCGGCGACGAAGAACCATGACTTGCCGCCCGTATCAACCAACGCCGCGGCAGTGCCCACAGCCACCGCGTGGTTGTTCCAGCTGTAGTGGATGCCGTACCGGCTGCACTGCGAGCCCGTCAGATCCGGTGAGCCGGCCCCCGTGTTCATGGTGATCACCTTCTTGCCAGAGGCCAGCCCCTGCACCGCCAGGCCCAGTGCCGACTGGCCGAGGCCGGTGATCATGTCCACGCCGTCCTGGTCGATCCATTCGCGCGCCTTGGCCGACGAGATGTCGGCCTTCTGCTGATGGTCGGCCGACACCAGCCTGATCGGTACCCCGTCGATCTTGCCGCCGAATTCGTCGATGGCCAGCTGCGCGGCAGCCACGTCACCCTCCCCAGTCAGGCTGGCATAAGGGCCCGACATGTCGGTCAATACGGCAATCAGGATTTCGTTCTTTGAAAACTTGGGGTTGTCGGCTGCGCCTGCGGCCAGCGGCAACGCCAGAGTGGCTGCCAGGGCGGCAGGCACGAACGATCGGATAGTCATGAAGGTCTCCTCGTTGATGGAACGACGCTGCGCGCGCAGCCGAAAATCATTCTACGAAGGGTGCTGCCGGTTCCTGTCCAACGAGTGACACTCACCCGCCCTTCCCACCCGCCTTGCGCGCACGGGCCGGCTTGCCGCCTGCCACCGGCAGCAAGCTGGTGATGCGCTGGTACAGCGTGAACAAGAAGGCCACGCGCTCGGCGTCGCCGGCGTAGCTTTTGGGGCCGCCGGCCAGTTGATAGGCCTTGTCCACCGCGGCGTCCAGCCTTTGGTGCGCCTTGAGCAAGGCGGGCGGCATGGTGAGCGGGTCGTACAGGTCGGCCAGGCTGCTGCCGGTGAACTGGGCGCGGGCGTCCAGCACCGCTTGCGCTTCTTTTTCGATAGCTGCTTGCGCTTGCTGGGCGGGAGCTGCGGCCTTATTTTGCTTAAATTCTGGCGCGCAGAAAGGCCAGGGGAAGTTGTTGTAGACGATGGCGGCGGAGTAGCGGTAGCGGCTCTCCAGCCGGCCGCAGACGGCGCGCACCCAGGCGTTGTGCATGGTGCTGGAGAGGATGCCGAAGTGGAAGAGAGTTGCGTCGGCCGCGATCTTGACGAGGTTGCTGCACAGCGTTTCGGGCTGCTCGAAGCCGAAGGGAATAAAGGCGCGCCGCTCGGATGACACCTCGGGCAGCACCAGGTAGGGCGTGGCTGGCATGTTCTCGACGTGAAAGCGCGTGGGCGTCGCCGCCAGCTTTTGCGTCGGCGCGCTCTTGCTGGCCAGTCGGAATGCCTTGACCGCCTGCACGCGCTTCATGGCCTCGGGCATGGCGCGCAGCTCGCCGGGCGGCGTGTCGCCCAGCCACAGGCACCAGCGTTCGTAGCCGTTCAAAAATTCATCGGCGCCCAGCCAGCGGCGAAACCATTGGGCGGCAGCAGGCTCGCGCGCGATGAAAGCGTCGCGCTCGGCGGTGGTGAACAGGTAGTTGCCGTCATCGATGGGTTTGTTGCCAATGCCGATCTCGGGCACGTCGCAAATCGGCTTGCTGCGCCGGGGCAGCACCACGTCGGGCGCATCGACCAGATAGGGATTGATGTTGGCCGCTGGAACGGCGTGCGGCTCGCCCTTGATGTCCTCGTATTCGTAGATCAGCTTGCCCGGCAAGTCTTGCAGGCCAAAGCCGACGATGACGCAGTGCACGGCGGCCTTGCCGCGCGCTTCGTTGCTCCAGGCGAAGGTGCGGTGGGCAAAGTGGATGTGCAGGCCTTGCGCCAGCAGCCAGCCCCACAGCACGCCCACCTGCTCGCCCTGGGTGATGCTGTTGGTGGAGACGAAAGCGGCTCTTGCTCCTTCCCCCTCTGGGGGAAGGTTGGGATGGGGGCTGGCGGCGCTGGATGAACCGGGTCCTTGTGGATGCGCCACTGGCCCCCACCCCTGCCCTCCCCCAAAGGGGGAGGGAGTCTCTGGGGGAAGGTTGGGATGGGGGCCCACGGCGCTGGATGCACCGGGTGCTTGCGGATGCGCCGCTGGCCCCCACCCCTGCCCGCCCCCAGCGGGGGCGGGAGTGCCCTCACCCCCACCCTCTCCCGCCAGCGGGAGAGGGAGCCAGGCCGCCTGCTGCATATAGCGCGCGGCCTTGACGTACCAGGCGGCGACGAAGTCCAGCAGGCCCGCGCCCTCGATGCCGCTGAACACGGCGCGGCTGTCCTCGCGCTGCGCGTCGCTCATGAACTTGGCACCGACGAAGGGCGGGTTGCCCAGCACGTAGCTGCACTGGTGTGCAGGCAGCACCTCGTTCCAGTCCAGCGCCAACGCGTTGCCGTGCACGATGTGCGGGCTGGTGACCAGCGGGATACGGGCGAAGTACTGGCCGAACTCCTCGCTGACCGCCAGGTTCATCTGGTGGTCCACCAGCCACAGCGCGACCTGGGCGATCTGGGCCGGAAATTCCTCGATCTCGATGCCGTAGAACTGGTCGACGTTGATGCCGATAAGCTGGTGCACGTCCACGCTGCGCTGGCCGGCGTGGCCCTGCAGGCTGGCGGCGGCGCGCAGGACTTGAAGCTCCAGCGCGCGCAGCTCGCGGTAGCTGATGACCAGGAAGTTGCCGCAGCCGCAGGCGGGGTCGAAAAAGGTGAGCGCGCGCAGCTTCTTGTGAAAGTCGAACAGGCGGTTGCGCTGGCCCTTGACCCGCTCGAACTCGGCGCGCAGCTCGTCCAGAAACAGCGGCTTGATGAGCTTGAGGATGTTTTCCTCGGACGTGTAGTGCGCGCCCAGGTTGCGGCGCGCCGCGCTGTCCATGATGCTCTGGAACAGGCTGCCAAAGATGGCGGGGCTGATGGCCGACCAGTCGAGCGCGCAGGCGTCGAGCAGGGCCTCGCGCGTGGGGGCGTCGAAGTCGGCAATGGGCAGGCTCTCGTCGAACAGCTTGCCGTTAACGTAGGGGAAGGCGGCCAGCTGCTCGTCGAGGTTCTGGCTGCGTCGCTCGTCGGGCGTGTTGAGCACCTGAAAGAGTTGCGCCAGGCGCGGGCCGGTGTCGCTGCCGTCGGGGGCGGTGCGCTCCTCGATGAAGGCGCGCAGGCCCTGCGCCGGAAAGATGGCGGTGTCGTCGGCAAACAGGCAAAACAGCAGGCGCACCAGCAGCACTTCGAGCGGGTGGCCGGCGTAGCCGCTGGCTTTGAGCGCGTCGTGCAGGCGGCCCATGCTTACCGCCGCCTTGACGTTGACGGGGTTTTGCGGCGTGACGGCCTGCGCCTGGTAGCCGGCGATGAAGCCGAACCAGCGCACGTGCTTGTGCAAATCCTGCAGGGCAAAGCTGATCTCGCGGCGGCTGTCCAGGTCGATCACGCGAAAGCGGGCAAAGTCGCACAGCACCAGGGTGTGCGGCAGATCGCGCTCGGCCAGGCCGGGAAAGTAGCCCATGGCCTGGTCGTAGGCGGGCTCCAGCGGCTTGCCGCGCGACTTTTGCTCCACCAGCATCTGGCCGGGCCAGAACAAATCGATGTAGCCCTGGCCGCCGCCATGCTTGCTGACGGCGTGCTCGAAGCTGATGACGCGCCGGTTGCTGATGCCGAAGATCTCGAAGAAGTCCACCCAGAACGCGGCGCTTTGCTGCTTTTCGTCGGCGGCGTCCGCCCACTGGCGCGAAAAGGCCATGGCGCGGGACTTGATTTCGTTCCAGGAAAGCGGCATGTCGAGTGGGCGGTTGAATGGCGGCGGCCCCGCGTTTATACCGGGGCGGCTTGCCACACAATGCCGCCATGGCCGAACCCGACGCCTTCGACGCCCCCGCGCCGCCCGCGCGGCCGGCGCATTCGCGCGCGTCGCTGGCGCGGCGGCTGCGGCTGCAGCAGCTGATGCTCTTCGAGCAGGTGCGGGCCTCGGGCTCGCTGCTGGCGGCGGCCGGCGAGCTGGCGATGACGCAGCCGGCCATCAGCAAGTCGCTGCACGAGCTGGAGTCGCAGGTGGGCGGGCCGCTGTTCGTGCGCGGCAAGCGCGGCGTTGTGCTGACCGAGCTGGGCCGGCGCTTCGAGCCGCACGCTGCCAGCATGCTGGCCGAGCTGCGCCAGCTGGCCGAGACGCTGAACGCCACGCAGGCCGGCACGCGCGGCCAGGTGGTGGTGGGCACGCTGATCAGTGCCTCGGCCGCGCTGCTGCCGGCGGCCATCGAGCGGCTGCGCCGCGACGCGCCGGACGTGGTGGTGACCGTGCGCGTGGGGCCCAATACGCTGCTGTTTCCGCTGCTGGCGCGCGGCGAGCTGGACGTGGTGGTGGGCGCCCTGCCCGGCGCGACGGCGGTGGCGGGCGCCGAGCGCGCGCGCCTGGCCAGCCAGCCGCTGTACGAGGAGGCGCTGCGCGTGGTGGTGGGCGCCCAGCACCCGCTGGCGCGCCGGCGCAAGCTGGCGCTGGCCGAGCTGATGGGGCTGGACTGGATCGTGCCCACGCCCGACTCGATGGCCTGGCCGTCGGTGCGCGCCTTTTTCGGCGCGACCGGGCTGCCGGCGCGGCGCATCGAGTCGGTGTCGATCCTGACCAACCTGGCGCTGCTGGCCAGCAGTCCCATGGTGGCGCTGATGCCGCAGGCCGCGGCCGAGCGCTTTGCGCATCTGGGTCAGGTGACGGTGCTGCCGATCCGGGGCCTGGGCGCGTTCGGCGCCGTGGGCTACACGGTGCGCGCCGACCGCGCGCCCAGCGCGGCCACCGAGCGCTTTCTGGCGGCGCTGCGCGCGGCGGGCGAGCCCCTGGGGCGCGGGCGTTGAACTATTCTTGTTGGTTATAACAAGGGGCGAAATCTTCGCTTGTAAGGCAAGCGTCCGCGGCCTAGACTGAAGCTGCCATGACCGAACGCTTTGCCCTGCCGCCCTCGCTGGCCGACACCCGCAACTACGTGGACGGCGCCTTCGTCTCCACCGGCCAGACCTTTGACAACGTGAGCCCGCTCACCGGCCGCGTGCTGGCCCGCGTGCACGAGGCCGACGCCGCGCTGGTGGACCGTGCCGTGCGCGCCGCGCGCAGGGCGGTGGATGAAGGCCCCTGGGGCCGCTCGACGGTGCAGGAGCGCGCGGCCGCCCTGCACCGCGTGGCCGACGTGATCGAGCGGCGCTTCGACGACTTTCTGGCCGCCGAGATCGCCGACACCGGCCGCCCCCTGGCGCAGGCGCGCAAGCTGGACGTGTACCGCGGCATCGCCAACTTCCGCACCTTTGCCGATCTGGGCAAGACGGCGCACGGCGATTTTTATGAAACCGACCTGGCCGACGGCACCAAGCTGATCAACTACACCACGCGCAAGCCGCTGGGCGTGGTGGCCAGCATCTCGCCGTGGAATTTGCCCATCCTGTCGCTGACCTGGAAGGCCGCGCCGGCGCTGATCTGCGGCAACGCCATCGTCTGCAAGCCGTCGGAGGAAACACCGTCGTCGGCCACGCTGATCGCCGAGGCCTTTGACGAGGCGGGCGTGCCGGCGGGCGTGTTCAACGTGGTGCACGGCTTTGGCCCCGGCTCGGCCGGCGAGGCGCTGACCCGCCACCCCGGCATCGACGCGGTGACCTTCACGGGCGAGTCGCGCACCGGCGCGGCCATCATGAAGGCGGTGGCCGACGGGGTGAAGGAGGTGTCCTTCGAGCTGGGCGGCAAGAACGCGGCCATCGTGTTTGCCGACTGCGACTTCGACGCCGCGGTGGAGGGCGTGATCCGCTCGAGCTTCACCAACACCGGCCAGGTCTGCCTGTGCTCGGAGCGGGTGTACGTGGAGCGCCCGATCTTCGAGCGCTTCGTCGCCGCGCTGAAGGCTAAAACGGAAGCCCTCAAGATCGGTTGGCCCGACGAGCCGGGCGTGGACATGGGCTCGCTGATCTCGCGCGAGCACCGCGAGAAGGTGCTGTCGTATTACAAGCTGGCCGTCGAGGAAGGCGCCACCGTGGTCACCGGCGGCGGCGTGCCGCACTTTGGCGACGAGCGCGACGGCGGCGCCTTTGTGCAGCCCACCGTCTGGACGGGCCTTGCCGACAGCGCGCGCTGCCTGAACGAGGAGGTGTTTGGCCCGGTGTGCCACATCGCCCCTTTTGACAGCGAGGACGAGGTGCTGGCCCGCGCCAACGCCACCGACTACGGCCTGGCCGCCAGCGTGTGGACGACGAACCTGTCGCGCGCGCACCGCGTCAGCCCCCGCCTGCACGTGGGCATCGTGTGGGTCAACACCTGGTTCTCGCGCGATCTGCGCACGCCTTTTGGCGGCGTCAAGCTCTCGGGCATCGGGCGCGAGGGCGGGCGCTGGTCGCTGGACTTCTACTCGGAGACCAGCAACATCTGCATCAAAGTCTGAAGGGATCACGCATGAGCAACCCATCCAACCAGGCCACGGTGGTCCAAGGCAAGGCCACGCCGCGCGGCAAGTTTCCGCACATCAAGCGCGCGGGCGATTTTCTGTATGTCTCGGGCACCAGCTCGCGCCGGCCCGACAACAGCTTTGCCGGTGCCCAGGCCGACGCGCTGGGCGTGACCCAGCTGGACATCCGCGTGCAGACGCGCGCCGTGATCGAGAACATCCAGGGCATCCTGCAAAGCGCCGGCGCCGATTTGAGCGACCTGGTGGAGGCCCAGGCGTTTCTGGTCAACATGAACGACTTTGGCGGCTACAACGAGGTGTGGGGCGAGTTCTTCGACTACGACGGCCCCACCCGCACCACGGTGGCGGTGCACCAGCTGCCGCACCCGCACCTGCTGATCGAGATCAAGGCCGTGGCCTACAAGCCGGTGCAGGCTTGATGGCCGACCGATCAACCCGACAAGGAGACCTGCGATGAACCCCAAGTACGGACTGCCCAAGAACCTGATGGGCTGGGTCGAGCAAAACCAAAGCCGCCTCAAGCCGCCGGTGTGCAACGCGGCGCTGTTCCCGGACGGCGACTACATCATCAACATGGTGGGCGGGGGCAACACCCGCACCGACTTTCACGACAACCCGACGGAAGAAATCTTCTATCAGCTGCGCGGCACGGCCTATCTGGATGTGTGGGACAACGGGCGTTTCGACCGCATCGACCTGAAGGAGGGCGACGTCTTCCTGCAGCCCCCGCACCTGCTGCATTCGCCACAGCGCCCCGACCCGAACGGCCTGTGCCTGCTGGTGGAAAAGCCGCGCCCGCCCGGCGCGCAGGACGGCTTTCGCTGGTACTGCCCTCAATGCGCCACGCTGGTGTGGGAAATCAGGGTGCAGCTGCAAGACCTGGTTGCGGACCTGCCCAAGGCCTATGCGCAGTTCTACGCCACCAGCGACGCCGAGCGCACCTGCCCGCACTGCGGCACCGTGCACCCGGGCAAGGACTACGCCGCATGGCACGCAATTCGGCAGGCCCACGCATGATCGACATCCACTCGCATTTTTTCCCCCGCATCAGCCAGGCCGAGGCCCATGCCGTCGACGCCCAGCGCGCGCCCTGGCTGACGGTGGACGAAGGCGGCAAGACCGGCCAGATCATGCTGGGCGACAAGCCGTTTCGGCCCGTGCACGACGAGCTGTGGGACCCCGACGCGCGCGTGCGCGGGCTGGACGGCGCCGGCATAGCCCTGCAAATCATCTGCGCAACGCCGGTGATGTTCGGCTACGCCTGGGAGGCGCCGCGCGCCGCCGACTGGGCCACGCGCATGAACGAGAAGGCCGCCGCCTATTGCGCGCCCCACCCCACGCGGCTGCGCTGGCTGTCGCAGGTGGCGCTGCAGGACGTGAAGCTGGCCACGGCCGAGGCCGCCCGCGCCATGAAAGCCGGCGCGGTGGGCGTGCAGATCGGCAACCACATGGAAAAGAAGGACCTGGACCACCCCGACATGGTGGACTTCCTGATCTTTTGCGCCGACAACGCCATCCCGGTCTTTGTCCACCCCTGGGACATGATGACCGACGGGCGCATGAAGAAGTGGATGATGCCCTGGCTGGTGGCCATGCCGGCCGAGACGCAGCTGGGCATGCTCTCGCTGATCCTGTCGGGCGCGCTGGAGCGCATTCCCAAGTCGCTCAAGATCTGCTTTGCCCACGGCGGCGGCAGCTTTGCCTACACCCTGGGCCGGGTCGACAACGCCTGGAAGCACCGCGACATCGTGCGCCAGGACTGCCCCGAGCTGCCCTCCAGCTACGCGCGGCGCCTGTACACAGACAGCGCCGTGTTCGACCCCGGCGCGCTCAAGCTGCTGACCGAGGTGATGGGGATTGACCGCGTGATGCTGGGCACCGACGCGCCGTTTCCGCTGGGCGAGCAGCAACCCGGCGCGCTGGTGCGCTCGTGCGACTTTCTGGGATCCGAGGCGCAGCAGCGCATCCTGGGCGGCAACGCGCGCGCATTCTTCGGCCTGCCGGCATAGGCTGCCGCGCTCAGCGCCGTCGGACCCAGTCGCGCACGCGCCGCCACGAGGGCAGCACCACCTCGCGCCACCAGCGCAACAGGCCGTAGGACAGCTGCACCTTCTCGTGCCCCACGGGCTGGTCGGCCGGCGCGGTGAACCACGCCGCCTTGGGATAGGCCAGGTGCTGCGCCGGGTACACGCTGCGGTGGCCGACCATCAAATAGGCCGACACGCAGGCACCGGCCACGTACAGCGTGGAGCCCCCGCCAAACAGCTCCACGCCCATCAGCACCGCCGCCACCGGCGTGTTGGAGGCCGAGGCCACCACCGCCGCCATGCCCACCGCCGCCCCCTGGGCCGCATGCATGCCCAGCAGCGGCGCCAGCGCGCCCCCCAGCACCGCGCCGATGACGAACTGCGGCGTGACGATGCCGCCATAAAAGCCCGAGCCCAGCGTGACGGCCACCAGCACGATCTTGAACAGAAAGCCCAGCCAGGGCATGGCCTCGCCCTGCAGCGCGCGCTCCATCACGGGCAGGGACAGGCCCATGTATTCGCGCGGCAGCACGGCCAGCAGCAGCGCCAGCACCACCCCGCCCAGCAGCGGCAGCAGCGGCGGCCAGAGCGCCAAGCGCCGCCCCAGCCAGGCAAAGCCCTGGCGCGCCAGGGTCAAGGCCTCGACAAACCATGAAGCCGCGACGCCGCACAGCACGCCGATCAGCACCGTCTTGAGAAACAGCAGTTCGGTGAAGCGGGTGTCGAAGGCGATGTGGTATTCGGGATAAGGCACGCCCCAGAAGCGGCTGACGACAAACGCGGTGACGCCGGCGACGATGCCCGGAAACAGAAAGTCGTGCCGGATGCGGCCGATGGCCAGCATCTCCACGCCATAGATCGCGCCGGCGATCGGTGTGCCGAACACGCTGGCAAAACCGGCGCTCACGCCGCAGGCCACCAGGCGCTTGCGCAGCTCGGCATTCAGGTGCAGCGCCCGCCCCAGGCCCGCGGCCACGCCGGCGCCGATGTGCGAGCACGGCCCTTCCTTGCCGGCCGAGCCGCCGCAGCCCAGGGTGATGAGTGCCGCCACCGGCTTGATCCACAGGGTGACGAAGGGCATGCGCCCTTGCTGCTCGTTGACGGCCTCGATGGGCTCGTCCTTCAGGCCGCTGGTGTTCAGCCGATAGCCGTAGTGCAGCAACAGGCCGTTGGCCAGCCCCGCCAGCGGCAGCAGCGCGGCCACGAGCGCCCAGGGCGCGTTGTACAGCCGCCCCTCGCTGGCAAACAGCAGGCGCAGGAACACGCTGCAAGCGCTGCCCACCAGCGCGCCGGTGGCCATGGCCAGCACCAGCCACAGGGCAATGGTGGCCAGCATGACCAGGGGTTCGGCGGGGGACAGGCGGCGCATGGGGCGGCCGGCGGGCCGATCGGCCGCTGCCGGCCCGGCAATTCTAAGGAAGCGCTGAATGATTCTTCGTGCATGCGTGCGCCCGATATCGGGATGGGCCGCAAGGCGCAAACCGCCGCGATCGCCGTTGCCATCGCGAGGATTTGCAGCGCCGCGGATCGCCCGAGACCGGGATGCAAGCGCCGCGAGGGAATTGTTCAGCGGGTCCCTGAAAGGCGGTGCCGGCGCGACCGGCGCGCCGTGCCCGCAACGCCGGCCGACGCGCCTGGGCGAATAACCCTATAATGTTTGGTCCCTTTGATTTGCACGTCACCGCCCAGGCGCAACGAACGCCGTGGCGAAGCCCCGGCAATCATGAAAACCTCTTGCGCCATCCCTTCGCCAGCGCGCCGCCGCGTGGCGCCGCCCCTGGCCACCCTGGGTCTTTCGGTCAGCCTCGCCCTGGCCGGTTGTGCCGCCGTCGGGCCCGACTTCAAGCCCCCCGATCTGCCGGCAGCCGCCCAGGGCGCCGACTACACCGCCACACCGCTGCCGGCCACGACGGCGCAAGCGCCCGTCGCAGGAGGCGCCGCACAGCAATGGGTGGCGGGCGCCGACATTCCGGCGCAGTGGTGGAGCGTGTTTCAGTCCACGGCGCTGGACGCGCTGATTCGCGATGCCCTGGCGCGCAGTCCCACCCTGGCTGCGGCCCAGGCCACGCTGCGCCAGGCGCAGGAAAACCTGGCCGCCCAGCAAGGCAAGCTGACGCTGCCCAGCGTGGATGCGCAACTGGGCGCCGAGCGCGAGCGCGCCTCGGCGGTGCAGACGCAAAAGGCCGGCGGCCAGTTGCTGACGCTGTTCAATGCCCAGGTCAACGTGTCCTACAACGTCGATCTGTTCGGCAGCGTGCGCCGCCAGCTGGAAGGCGCGCAGGCGCAGGTCGATGCCCAGCGCCTGCAGCTCGAGGCCACCCAGCTCATGCTGGTCGGCAACCTGGTGACCACCGCCATCCGCGAGGCCGGGCTGCGCGCGCAGTTGCAGGCCACGCGCGAGGTGCTGCAAGCCCAGCAGGACCAGTTGGACATCCTGCAAAAGCAGTTCGACACCGGGGCCACGCCGCGCTCGACGGTGCTGGCACAGCAGACGCAGGTGGCGCAAACCCAGGCCTCGCTGCCGGCCCTGGACAAGACGCTGGCGCAAACGCGCCACCAGCTGGCGGTGTATGCCGGGCGCCTGCCCAGCGAGCCCGACCTGCCCGCGTTCACCCTGGCCGACCTGCACCTGCCGCAGACGCTGCCGCTGTCGCTGCCCTCCGATCTGGCGCGCCAGCGCCCCGACGTGCGGGCCGCCGAGGCGCTGCTGCACCAGGCCAGCGCCCAGGTGGGCGTGGCCACCGCCAACCTGTACCCGCAGATCCAGCTCAGTGCCACGCTGGGCAGCACGGCGCTGGAGCTGAGCGACCTGTTCAAGGGCCCTTGGGCCTTCTGGAGCCTGGCGGCCGGGCTGACCCAGCCGCTGTTTCACGGCGATGCGCTGAACGCCCAGCGCCGCGCCGCGATTGCCGGCTTTGACGCCGCCGCGGCGCAGTACCAGGGCACGCTGCTGGTGGCCTTTCAAAACGTGGCCGACGCGCTGCGCGCCCTGCAGTTCGACGCCGACACGCTGGCGGCCCAGGCCCAGGCCGAGGGCGCAGCGCGCCAGTCGCTTCAGATCAGCACGGCGCAATACCAGAACGGGGCCGTCAGCTACGTGCAACTGCTGAGCGCGCAGCAGGCCTGGCTGCAAACGCACACCGCCCTGGCCCAGGCCCAGGCCGCGCGCTATGCCGACACGGCGGCGCTGTTTCAGGCGCTGGGCGGCGGCTGGTGGAACCAGGCCGCTCAAACCGAGGCGGTTGCCGCCTCCGTCTCGCAACAAAAATGATCGCGCCAGCGGGCGCAGGAGAACTCGACAATGACAAAGCGCATGCTGATCATGATCGGCGCCGTCATCGTGCTGATCGCGGCGCTGGCCGGGGGCAAGTACCTCCAGATCAGAAAGCTGATCGCCTCCATCCCCAAGCCGCAGCCGCAGACGGTCTCGACCATCGAGGTGCAGGCGCAGCCCTGGCAGTCGCAGCTCAAGTCCGTGGGCACGCTCAGCCCGGTGCGCGGCGCCGACCTGGCCAGCGAAGTCGCGGGGCTGGTGCGCAGCGTGAACTTCAAGTCGGGGCAGGACGTGCCCGCCGGTGCGCTGCTGGTGCAGCTCAGCGCCGACTCGGACGCGGCGCAATTGCAGGCGCTGCAAGCCGCCGCCGACCAGGCCGAAACGGCCCTCAAGCGCGACCAGGCCCAGCTGGCCGTGCGCGCCGTCAGCCAGGCCCAGGTGGACGCCGACACCAGCAACCTGAAAGCCGCGCGCGCCCAGGTGGCGCAGCAGGCGGCCAACGTCGCCAAGAAGGCGATCCGCGCGCCCTTTGCCGGCCGGCTGGGCATCACCGCGCTGCAGCCGGGCCAGTACGTCAACGCCGGCGCCACGCTGGTGACGCTGCAAACGCTGGACCCGATCCACGTGGACTTCAGCCTGCCCCAGCAGCAGCTGGCCGGGCTGGCGGTGGGCCAGGCGGTGACGCTGGCGGTCGACGCCTTCGCGGGCCAGAGCTTTGCCGGCACCATCAACGCCATCAACCCCAAGGTGGACCCGGCCACGCGCACGGTGCAGGTGCAGGCCACCGTGGCCAACCCCCGGCGCGACCTGCTGCCGGGCATGTTTGCCGAAGTGCGCGTGAACCTGGGCAGCGCGCAGCCGCAACTGACCTTGCCGCAGACGGCCATCACCTACAACCCCTACGGCTCGACCGTGTTCGTGGTCGAGAAGGCCAGCGCGGTGCAGGCCCGGGCGGCGGCGTCGGCGGCGTCGGCGGCGCCGGCGGCGACGGCCGCGGCAACGCCACCGGCGCCGGCGGCCTCGGCGGCCAATGGCGAGCAGCTCGTCGCGCAGCAGGTGTTTGTCGAGACCGGCCCCACGCGCGGCGACCAGGTGGCCATCACCAAGGGCCTGACGGCCGGCCAGCAGGTGGTGAGCAGCGGGCAGATCAAGCTGAAGAACGGCACGCCGGTGGTGGTGGACAACCGCGTGCAGCCGGCCAACAACCCCAACCCGACGCCGCAAGAAAAGTAAGAGGCGGGCCATGAACTTCACCGACACCTTCATCCGCCGGCCCGTGCTGGCGATGGTGATCAGCCTGCTGCTGGTCGTGCTGGGGCTGCGCGCGGCCGGCAGCCTGCCCATCAACCAGTACCCCAAGACGCAAAACGCGGTGGTCACCGTCACCACGGCCTACTTCGGCGCCGACGCGGCCACCGTGGCCGGCTTCATCACGCAGCCGCTGGAGGCGGCGATCTCGCAGGCGCAGGGCATCGACTACCTGTCGTCCTCCAGCAGCCTGGGCGCGTCGGTCATCACCGCCACGCTGCGCCTGAACTACGACGCCAACCGCGCGCTGACCGAGATCAACACGCAGGTGGCCTCGGTGCGCAACCAGTTGCCGGCGCAAGCCCAGCAGCCGGTGCTGGCGGTGCAGACCGGGCAGACCACCGACGCGATGTACATCGGCTTCTACAGCGACGCCATGCCCAACAACAGCATCACCGACTACCTGGTGCGCGTGGTGCAGCCCAAGCTGAACTCCATCGAGGGCGTGCAGACCGCCGAAATCCTGGGCGCGCGCACCTTCGCCCTGCGCGCCTGGCTCGATGCATCGCGCATGGCCGCGATGGGCGTCACCGCCGCCGACGTGGCCGGCGCACTGACCGCCAACAACTACCTGGCAGCGGTGGGCCAGAGCAAGAACGACATGGTGACCGTGCCGCTGAACGCCAACACCTCGCTGCACAGCGTCGATGAGTTCAAGCAGCTGGCGATCAAGAGCGCGGGCGGCGCCATCGTGCGGCTGCAGGACGTGGCCAACGTGACGCTGGGCTCGGAGAACTACAACTTCAACGTGGCCTTCAACGGCGTGCGCTCGGTGTTCATCGGCATCAAGGTCGCGCCCGAGGCCAATATCCTCACCGTGGCCGACAGCGTGCGCAAGGCTTTTCCCGACTTGCAGGCGCAGCTGCCCGCGGGCCTGACGGGCAAGATCGTCTACGACTCGACGGACTTCATCAACAGCTCGATCACCGAGGTGGTCAAGACCCTGGTGGAGGCGCTGCTAATCGTCACCGTGGTGATCTACCTGTTTTTGGGCTCGCTGCGCGCGGTGCTGGTGCCGGTGATCGCCATGCCGCTGTCGCTGGTGGGCACCTTCTTCGTGATGCTGCTGCTGGGCTATTCGATCAACCTGCTGACGCTGCTGGCGCTGGTGCTGGCCATCGGCCTGGTGGTGGACGACGCGATCATCGTGGTCGAGAACGTGGACCGCCACATGCGCGAGGGCAAAACGCCCTTGCAGGCCGCGCTGATCGCCGCACGCGAGCTGGGCAGCCCCATCCTGGCGATGACGGTGGTGCTGGTGGCGGTGTACGTGCCGATCGGCTTTCAGGGCGGGCTGACCGGGGCGCTGTTCACCGAGTTCGCGTTCACCCTGGCCGGCGCGGTCACGGTGTCGGGCCTGGTGGCGCTGACGCTCTCGCCCATGATGTGCTCGCGCGTGTTCAAGCCCGAGCAGGACGCCGGCCGCTTCGCCACGCTGATCGAGCACACGTTCGAGCGCGTGCATGGCGGCTATTCGCGCCTGCTCACCAGCCTGCTCAAGACCTGGCCGGTGCTGATCGTGATGGGCGTGATCCTGATCGCCTGCCTGGGGATCATGTTCAAGATGTCCAAGTACGAGCTGGCGCCCGAGGAGGACCAGGGCATCGTGCTGGGCATGGTGCAAGGCCCGGCCACGGCCACCATCGACCAGATGCAGACCTACGCCGACCAGGTGTTCCAGCAGGCCAGGGCCATGCCCGAGTACGATCAGATGTTCCAGCTCACCGGTCAGCCCTCGCCCAACACCGGCATTGGCGGGGTGGTGCTCAAGCCCTGGGACCAGCGCACGCGCAGCGCGCACGAGGTGCAGATGGAGTTGCAGCAGCGCTGGGCCAAGATTGCCGGCGCACGCGTGGCGGCCTTCCAGTTTCCGCCGCTGCCGGGCTCGTCGGGCCTGCCGGTGCAGGTCGTCATCAAGACGACCGAGCCGTTCCAGAACCTCAACACGCTGGCGCAAAAGCTGATGGAAAAGGCGCAGGCCGACGGCAAGTTCTACTACATCGACGCCGACCTCAAGTACGACCTGCCGCAAGCCACGCTGGAGATCGATCGCGACAAGGCCGCCGCCCTGGGCATGACGCAGCAGGACGTGGGCAACGCGCTCACGGCCGCGCTGGGCGGCGGCTACGTCAACTATTTTTCCATCGCCGGGCGCTCCTACAAGGTCATTCCGCAGGTGCAGCAGGTGGACCGCCTGAACCCCTCGAACGTGCTGGACTTCTACATCAAGACCCCGGGCGGCCTGGTGCCGGCCAGCACCGTGGCCACCCTCAAGCACTCGGTCGAGCCCGAGACCATCAACCACTTTCAGCAGCTCAATTCGGTCACCCTCTCCGGCGTGCCCAGCGGCTCGCAGGGCGACACGCTGCAATACCTGCGCGAGCAGATCGCGCAGCTCGCCCCCGGCGGCTATCAGGTGGACTACGCCGGCCCCTCGCGCCAGTTCGTGCAGGAGTCGGGCGGCTTTGCGCTGACCTTTGCCTTTGCGCTGATCGTGGTGTTTCTGGCGCTGGCTGCGCTGTTCGAGAGCTTTCGCGATCCGGTGGTGATCCTGGTGTCGGTGCCGATGGCGCTGTTCGGCGCGATGATCTTCGTGTTTCTCGGTTTTTCGTCGATGAACATCTACACCGAGGTCGGCCTGGTCACCCTGATGGGCCTGATCAGCAAGCACGGCATCCTGATCGTCGAGGTGGCCAACAGCTTGCAGCAAGAGGGCAAAAGCAAACTCGACGCCATCGTGCAGGCCGCCGGCGTGCGCCTGCGCCCCATCCTGATGACCACCGCCGCCATGGTGTTCGGCGTGGTGCCGCTGGTGATCGCCTCGGGCGCCGGCGCGGCCGGGCGCCAGGCCATGGGCATCGTGATCTTCACCGGCATGGCCATCGGCACCTTGTTCACGCTGTTCGTGGTGCCGGCGATGTACCTGTTTTTGGCCACGGACCGCAGCAAACAGCGGGCACCCCGAGGCAGCGACGCCGCCACTCTCGCCCCGGCGGACGAGGCGCCGCGCACAGCCTGACCGCACGCCGAGCGCACGCCCGGCTGCGCCCCAGCGCGCGCCGCTCAGGAGCCGAAGTCGACCAGGTCCCGCTCGCCGCGCTCCAAAGCGAGCAGCCAGGTCTTGCGCGGCAGACCGCCGCCATAGCCCGTCAGGCTGCCGTCGCTGCCGATCACGCGGTGGCAGGGCACGACGATGGACACCTTGTTGGCGCCATTGGCGGCGGCCACGGCGCGCACCGCCGTCGGGTGGCCGATGCCGCGCGCCTGCTCCCCATAGCTGCGCGTCTGGCCATACGGAATCTTGAGCAAGGCCTGCCACACCTGCTGTTGAAACGGCGTGCCCACCAGGTCGAGCGCCACGTCGAAGTGCGTGAGTTCGCCCTTGAAGTACGCCGCGATCTGCTCACCCAGCGCGCGCGTGCGCGCGTCCTCGCCCGGCACCGCCGCGGCCCCCGCGTGACGCTCCACGTCGCGCCACTCGCGTGACAGGCCCTTGGTGTCGATGCCGAATTCAAGCAGGCACAGGCCTTGGGGCGAAAACAGGGCAACCAGGTCGCCCAGGGGCGTGGGGTAGGTGTGTTGGATCAATGCAGGCATGGGAGCCGCCATCCTACGCCGCTCAATCCTCGATGCCGCGCTGCGCCGGGATGCCGGCCTTGAAGGCGTGCTTGACCAGCGTCATCTCGGTCACCGTGTCGGCCAGCTCGACCAGCTCGGGCGGGCAGCGCCGGCCCGTCAGGCACACGTGGACATCTTTCGGCCGCTCGCGCAGCGTGGCCAACACCTCGTCCAGCGGCAGCCAGCCGTAGATCAGCGGGTAGGTGATCTCGTCGAGCACGACCAGAAAGTGCTTGCCGTCCATGATGGTGGCACGCGCGCGCTCCCAGCCATCACGGGACAATTGAGCGCTGTGCTCCAGGTCCTTGCTCTTCCACGAAAAGCCGTCGCCCAGGCCTTCGATGGGCAGGCCGATCTGCTCGAACATGCGGTGCTCGCCAAAGCGCGCCGTGGGCACCTTCATGAACTGGAAGATCCTGACCTGCTTGCCGTGCACGTGTTGCCGCCCAAAAGCGCGCAGCGCCAGGCCGAAGGCGGCCGTGCTCTTGCCCTTGCCGTCGCCGGTGTTCAAGATGACAAGGCCGCGGCGCTCGCCCTCGGGGCGCTCGTAGCGGCGTTCGGTGGGTGGGGTTTCAATCTGCATGACTCAACTCCTGTAGCAAGGCAATCCATTGCCCTTGGACCGGGTGCACGCCGATGCGGCCGTCAAACGCTGCCTCCAGCGCGCGGTGCGTATCGGGCGCGTGGCAGGCGCCGTGGTGCAGCAGCCGCCCGGCCTTGACGATCAGCAGCTCGTCGGCCTGCAAGGCCATGTTCAGCTCGTGCAGCACGCTGACCACCGTGCTGCCGGCGGCCACCCGCGCACGCACCGTGGCCAGCCAGTCGGCCTGGTGCGGCGGATCGAGGTGGGCCAGCGGCTCGTCCATCAGCAGCAGCGGGGCCTCGGTGGCCAGCACGCGCGCCAGCAGCACGCGCTGGCGCTCGCCGCCCGAAAGCTCGCCCAGGCGGCGTGCGCGCAAGTCCCACGCTTGCGTGGCACGCAGCGCCTGGGCCACAGCCGCATGATCGTGCTCGCTGGGCGCGGCCAGCCAGGCGCGGTGCGGCAGGCGGCCCAGCATGGCCACGTCCCAGGCCAGCAGGTCTTCACCGCCCGTCTCGGCCTGGCCCAGCCACGCCAGCTGCCGCGCGCGCTCGCGCGCCGGCCAGTCGTGCAGCGCGCGCCCCTGCAGCAGCACCTGGCCGTCGCTGGGCAGCAGGCCGGCCAGCACGCGCAGCAGGGTGGACTTGCCCGCGCCGTTGGGGCCGACGATGGCGCACCAGCGGCCCGCGGACAGTTGCAGGTCAACGTCGTGCAATATGGGGGTGTTTCCGATGCTGGCGCTTACCCCGTGCGTGCCAATAGCTATCTTTTGCATAGCGCGCAACATCTCAGTTGTCCATGGCGCTGCGCGCCACCCGCAAAGCATGAACCCCAAAGGACCGAAAGGCCGCGGAGCAGGCCACGCCCGTGATCGCCGTGGTCGGGGTCTCCCCGGCCACAGGCGATGCCCCCTGCAAGGGGGTGGGCGAAACATCGCGCAGCGAGTGGAGACTGGGGGTGTGCCATTTCACCCGCCCAAGCCCGACCGGCGGTGCATCAGCCACAGCAGGTACAGCCCGCCCAGCACGGCAGTCAGCACGCCCACCGGCAGCTCCTGCGGCGCGATGACCAGGCGCGACGCGATGTCGGCCAGCATCAGCAGCAGGCCGCCCACCAGCGCCGACAGCAGCACCAGCGGCCCGTGCGTGCTGCGCGCGCGCGCCCGCGCCAGGTGCGGCGCCACCAGGCCGACAAAGCCGATCAGCCCGGTCTGCGCCACGGCGGCGCCGGTGGCCAGCGCCAGCACGGCGATCAAGAGCGCACGCAAGGGGCCCAGCGGCAGGCCCAGGCTTCTGGCCGTGGCCTCGCCCAGGCTCAACGCATCGAGCACGCGCGCCAGCACCCAGGCCGCGACGAGCAGCGGCGCCAGCACGGCGGCCATGACCGCGCACGCGCCCCAGCCCACCATGCCGGTGATGCCCAGGGTAAAGCCCTGCATGGCCTGCAGCACGTCGGGCTGGGCCAGTTGCACCAGGTCGCGCACGGCGCCCAGCACAAAGCCGACAACGACGCCCGCCAGCAGCAGGCGCAGCGTTTGCTGCACGCCGCGCGCCAACACCAGCGCGAGCAACACGCCGCCCAGGGCGCCGACAAAGGCCGCCCCCGTCATGCCCAGGCGCGCCAGCCACGGCGACGCCGCCTGCAGCAGCGCCACGCCGCCGCCACCGGCCACCATGCTGCCGGTGCCCAGCGCGGCATAGGCCACGGCCACCGCCAACGCGGCGCCCGAGGCGCTGCCCAGCAAGAACGGGTCGGCCAGCGGGTTGCGAAACAGGCCCTGCGCCACCGCCCCCGCCAGGCCCAGCAGCGCGCCGGCCAGCCAGGCGCCCAGGGTGCGCGGCAGACGGATGTCCCACACGATCTGCCAGGCCACCGGGTCGTGGCGCGCGCGCAGCAGGCTGTCAAACCCCGTGCTGCCCACGCTGGCGCCCCAGGCCAGGCCCAGCAGCGACAACGCCAGCAGACCCAGTGCCAACGCCCAGGCGCGCGCGCCGGCGCGAGCCGTGGGCGAAGCGTCAGGGGCAGTGCAAGCCGGCGTCATGGGGTGCCTGGAAACGCTACAAACAGCCGGACGCAGAGGACGCAAAAAAGACGCAGAAGACGCAGAAGATGCAAAAGAAAAACACGAGATGGAGTGTTTGTTTCTTTTGCGTCCTTTGCGCATTCTTTGCGTCCTCAGCGTCCGGTATTTTCATGGGCACCTCATTTTTCCGCCGGCATTCGATGCGCCGCGCAGTCGGCCATGAGAAGTGCCGCCTCGGGGATGCGCGGGCCGGGGCGCACCAGGATGTCGCGCTGCTCGGCGTCGAAGGCGCACACATGGCCCTGCCGCAGCGCGCGCAGCTGCGCCCAGCCGGGGCGGCGCGCCAATTGGGCAGCGCCCTGCTGGCTGACCATGATGAGGTCGGGGTCGGCGCGCACCACCAGCTCGGGGTTGATCTTGGGATACGGGCCCAGGCTGGCGTCGATGATGTTGACCAGGCCCAGGGTTGTGAGCAGCTCGTCGATGAAGGTGCCGCGCCCGGCGGCGTGTGGCGCAGCGTCCACCTCGTAGTACACGCGCTGGCCGCGTGCGGCGGCGGGCACGGATTGGGCCGCGGCCTGCACGCCGGCGTCGATCTGCCGCAGCAGGGCGACCGCCGCCTGGGGCTGCTGCAGCAGCGCGCCCAGCCGCTCGGTGGCGCGGCGCATGCCGGCCAGGGTCTTGGGCTCCAGCGCCACCACCCGCAAGCCCAGCGCGCGCAGGCGCACGCTGGCGCGCGAGGACACGCCGATCAGCACCACGTCGGGCTTGAGGGCCACCACCGCCTCGACGTTCGGGTCCAGCCCGCCGCCCACCTGCGGCAGCTTTTGCACGCTGGCGGGCCAGTTGGAATAGCGGTCCACACCCACCAGGCGGTCGCAGGCGCCCAGCGCGCACACCGTCTCGGTCAGCGAGGGCAGCAGGCTGACGATGCGTGCCGGCGCGACGTCGAAATGCGTGGTCTGGCCGGCGTCGTCGTGGATTTCAAAGGCGTGAGCGGCCGCGAACGTGCAGGCCAGCAGCGCGCCGAGCAGCGCGGCCCGACGCCCTCTCCCGCGTGCGGGAGAGGGTTGGGGTGAGGGTGCGCGCGGTGATGAGGGATGCGTCGCTGCCCTCACCCCTGCCCTCTCCCAGAGGGAGAGGGAGAAAATCCAAATCCAGGCCCTTGCCGTCATGGAGCATCCTTTATGGTCACCGGCAGCCCCGCCACCATCAGCGTCACCCGCTCGCAGCGTGCGGCCACCTGCTGATTGAGCTGGCCCAGCGCATCGACGAAGGCGCGCACCTCGCGGCCCAGCGGGATCACGCCCAGGCCGATCTCGTTGCCGACCAGCACGAGGGGGCCGGGGCAGCGTTCGATTGCTTGCAAAAGCATAGCTGTCTGCGCCGACTGGGAGCGCGCCGCAGCCTCATTTTGTTCAAATCCATCGATCGGCATGAGCTGCTGCGTCAGCCACAGCGTCAGGCAATCGACGATGCGCAAGGTCTCGGCCCCGCCCGCGCCGGCGATGGCGGCGGCCACGTCGTAGGGTGATTCGACAGTGGCCAGGCCCGGCGCGCGCTCGGCGCGCTCGCGCTGGTGGCGGGCGATGCGCGCGCGCATCTCGGCATCCATCGGCTGGGCGGTGGCGATCAGCACGGCGCGGTGCGCAGCGCCCTGCGCCAGCCAGGCGCCGGCCAAGCTTTCGGCGCGGCGCGACTTGCCGCTCTTCTGGCCGCCCAGAATGAACTCGCTGCGGGCGATGGCCATACGCTCAGGCATGCCGGTCCATCCATTGCGTCACGATGCGGTGCAGCGCGTCGGCGCCATCGGTCAGCGCGGCCGGGCCGGGTTGCAGGATCTCGGGCGATTTGATCTCGAACAGCTGACCGTCACGCACGGCGGGCACGTCCTGCCAGCCGGCGCGCGCGGCCACCTGCTCGGCGCGAAACTTCTTGCCGCACCACGAGCCGATGATGATGTCGGGCGCGCGCCGCACCACCTCCATCGGGTCGGCAATGATGCGGCCCTTGGCCAGCGGCTGGGCTGCCAGCTCGGCAAAGCAGTCCTCGCCGCCGGCAATGCCGATCAGCTCGGACACCCAGCGGATGCCGCTGATCTGGGGCTCGTCCCACTCCTCGAAGTACACGCGCGGGCGCCGCCGGCCTTGAGTCAAACGGGCCTGTACCGCTTGCTGCATCTGCGCCAGCCGCTCCCCAAATTGCAGCAAGCAGGCGCGCCCGCGCTCTTGCGCCCCCACCAGCGCCGCCACCTGATCGAGCACGCCGAAGATCTCGGCCACGCTGCGCTGGTTGAACACCATCACCGGCACGCCGGCGCGAATCAGTGCGGCGGCAATGTCGGCCTGGATGTCGGAGAAGCCCAGCACCAGATCAGGCTGCAGGGCCACGATCTGCTCGATGCGCGCGCTGGTGAAGGCGCTGACCTTGGGCTTTTCCTGCCGCGCGCGGCGCGGGCGCACGGTGAAGCCGCTGATGCCGACGATGCGCCGCTCTTCGCCCAGCAGGTAGAGCCACTCGGTGGTTTCTTCCGTCAGGCAGACGATGCGCTCGGGGCCCGTGAGCGCCGCCGGCAACCACGATACTTCTGTATTCATAGCTGCTTGCGCCCGTCAGACAAGCGCTGCGGGCATGAATCGTTTGAAAACAGCGCGGCCGTGGCCGGTGCGCTGGACGCAAACCAGGCATGAAAGTAGCTGGCGCGCACGGCCCCTTGCGCATACACGGCCTCGCCCTGCGTCCGCGCGCTGCCGGGCGCGGGCGTGGTGCAGGCCAGCGGCGCCAGCGGCGTCTCGCAGGCCGAAAAATGAAAGCTGTGGCCGCGCAGCGCGGGCGCCCCACCCGCCATTTCCAACGACTGCATGCCCAGGCCCATCAGCCGGTCCTGCATGCGCACGCGCCCGGGCAGCAGGCCCCACATCGGGTGCGCCGTGCCATCGCGCGTGAGCAGCTCGTCGAACAGGCACATCATGCCGCCGCACTCGGCCCACACCGGCCGTCCGGCCTGCGCGTGGGCCTGCAACTGGGCGCGCAGGTCGGTGCGCGCGGCCAAGGCGCTGGCATGCAGCTCGGGGTAGCCGCCGGGCAGCCACAGCGCGTCGCAGGCGGGCAGCGCGTCGCCGGCCAGCGGCGAGAACAACACCACCCGCGCACCCAGCGCCCGCAGGCACTCCAGGTTGGCCGGGTAGACAAAGGCAAAGGCCGCATCGCGCGCGACGGCCACCGTGCGGCCAGCCAGCAGCGCCGGCGCTGCCGGGACGGCGGCCGGAGCAGCAAAGGCCACGCTCCAGCGCGCGCGCCAGTCGGCAAGCGTCATGGCGCCCAGCGGCGTGGCGGCCAGCGCGTCGGCGGCGGCGTCCAGCCGCGCCAGCGCGGCGGCGTGGCCCAGCTCGTGCGCGGCGATCAGGCCCAGGTGGCGCTCGGGCAGCTGCATGGCCTCGCTGCGCGGCAGCGCGCCCAGCCAGTGCGCCGGCGCATCCAGCGACGCGCGCAGCAGCGCGGCATGGCCTTCGCCGGCCACGCCGTTGGCGAGCACGCCGGCCCAGGGCAAGGCGCCGGCGCTCTCGCTTTTGTAGTATCTCAAACCGTGAGCAATGGCGCCCAGCGTCTGCGCCATGGCGCCGGCCTGAATCACGGCCAGCACCGGCAGGCCGAGGGCGCGCGCCAGATCGGCGCTGCTGGGCGTGCCGTCGTGCAGGCCCATCACACCTTCGACCAGGATCACGTCGGCCGCTTGCGCGGCGGCATGCAGGCGCGCGCGCGCATCCATCTCGCCCGTCATCCACAGGTCGAGCGAATGCACCGCGTGCCCGCTGGCCAGCTCATGCCAGAACGGGTCGAGAAAGTCCGGCCCGCACTTGAACACCCGCACCCGCGCGCCGCGCCGCCCCAAGAGCCGCGCCAGCGCAGCCACCACGGTGGTCTTGCCCTGGCCCGAGGCCGGGGCCGACACCAGCAGCGCGGGGCAGCGCACGGCAGGGCCTGTTGACGCTATTTTTGGCGGTGCGAACATACTCAAAACGGCGTCAATCGAGGCGTGCGACGCCGCCCAGACTGGGTGTCTGCGCAAGGAGCGCAACGAAGAGTGACGCCGTTTTGAGCATGTTCCCTTCGGGTTGCGACCAAAAAGGCCATCGCCGGCGTTGCCAGCCTTGCCAAGGTTGGCACCTTGGCTGCGGCTGGCGCCTTGGCAAGTGGCCTTTTTGAACGCAACGCATCCGCCAAAAATAGCATTGACAGGCCCTATTCAGCGCCCCGTCCAGCGCAGGCCGACGAAGAAGGTGCGCGGCGGCGTGGCATAGCCGCCGGCCAGCTGGTAGGACTTGTCGCCCAGGTTGTCGATGCGCGCCAGCAGGTCCCACTGGCGGGCAATGCGCGTGCTGGCGTACAGGTTGACCAGGCCGTAGCCGCCCAGGCGCTTGGTGTTGGCCGCGTTGTCCCAGCGGTGGCTGACGGCCTGCCACTCGGCGCCCAGCGTCCAGTCCGCCACGCGCGTGTCGGCCGCCAGCTTGAGCAGGCGCTGCGCGCGCCGGGCCAGCAGATTGCCGGTGTCGGCATTCTTGGGCTGCTGCAAATCCAGCGAGCCGCTCAGGTTGACGGCGCCCAGGCGGTGCGCGCCGGACAGCGTCACGCCCTGCAGCCTGGCGCGGCCGGCGTTCTCGTAGCAGCCGAACAGGCCGGCGCACGGCCCCGGCGCGCCGAAGTTGATCAGGTTCTTCACGCGGTTTTGATAGGCCGTCACGCCAAACCGGCTGGCACCCTGCGCCCAGTGCAGGCCGAGCTCGACGTTGCGGCTTTTCTCGGGCTGCAAGGCCGGCTGGCCGTATTCCGAGAAGCGCTGGTACAGCGTGGGCACGCGAAACGCCGTGCCCACCGCGCCCGTCACGCGCCAGCCCGGCGCAAAGCCATAGCCGTAGGCCACCCCGCCGGTGGTCTGGCCGCCGAATTCGCTGTCGCGGTCGTGGCGCAGGTTGACCTGCAGCGTGTGCGGCCCGCCGGTATAGCCATAGCCCAGGGCAATGCCGTCCTGATGGCGGCTGCGGTCGATGGGATCGTTCAGCAAATGGTCCTCGCGCCGCTCGAGTGCGGCGGTGAGCAGATGATTGCCCTCGCGCCATTCGTTTTGCAGCAGGTAGTTGCGCAGCGTGGTCTTGGTGAGGTAGGGCGAGGGCACGGTCTCGTAGCGCTGCTGCGACTCGCTGACCGACAGCCGGGTGCTGTAGTTCTTGCTCCACTGCGCCGACCACTGCGCGCCCAGCGTGCTCAGGCGGTTCAGGCCGTGGTCGTCCAGGCCGGGGGCAAAGCCGTCGTACTGGGCATCCATGTTGGTGTAGGTGCCCGTCAGGTCGATGCGGTGCTCCTGGTTCAGCTGCATGCCCAGCCGGCCGCTGGCCGAGCTTTGGCGATAGCCGTCCAGATCGGGGTTGGCGCCGGGCCGGCTGTTGTAGCCGCGGCTGACTTCGCGCGCGGCGCCCAGCGAGTAGTCCAGCGCGCCGTTGGCGCCGGAAAAGCCCGCCTCCAGCTTGCCGGTGCGGCGATTGCCCGCGCCCACGCCGACGTAGGGCGTGAACGGGCCCTCGCCCTTGCGGGTGAAGATCTGGATCACGCCGGCAATGGCGTCCGAGCCATACACCGCCGCCGCCGGCCCGCGCACGATTTCGATGCGCTCGACCTGCGACAGGCTGATGGCCTCCCAGGGCGCGCCGCCGGTGGCTTGCGAATCGACGCGCACGCCGTCGATGTAGACGGCGGTAAAGCGCGTCTCGGCCCCGCGCAGGAACATGCTGGAGGCCGTGCCCGGCCCCCCGTTGCGCGACAGCTCCAGCCCCGGCTGGCGCGCCAGCAGGTCGCTGATGTTGACGGCGCCGCTGTCGTCGATGTGCTGGCGGTCGATCAGCGTGACGTCGGCCAGCACGTCGGTCAACGGCTGCGCCACGCGCGTGGCGGTGACCACGGTGTCGGGCAGATTGACGGCGCCCAGCTGCGCCACGGTGGTGGCATCGGTCTGCGCCCACGCCGAACCGGCCGCAGCCGAAAACGCGCACGCCAGGGCCAGCGGCAACGCGGCCGGCCGGCAGAAAGAGAACCCAGGATTCATGATGAGAAACACAAGACAAGCGTCCCGACCGGCTTCCCCGCCGGCAATGGGACCCACATGGCCGGGCGCCTTCCACCGCACGCGCAGCGGGCAGCGCCAAGCCGCCTTGTTGGCCGGTATCCGGGCTGACGGATGAGAAGCCGGCGCCTCGCCTTCCCGACCGCGTGTTTCAGCGCGGCCAGTGGCGTGTGAGGAGCCGGTCGGCGCCCACGGACGATCCGCAGACGCCGCATCCGCTTACCGTTGCGGGGGCAGCGCAGGTTGGGCGGCGCTCATGGCGAGGCGCGCCCTCCTGCTTCCCGTTGAACTGCGGCCGTGCGAACCACGACGCGCGAGCACCAACAGCGTCGAATTGTACCGGCGCGATCGGCGCCCCCGGACCGGCAGATCCCGAGGCGCCAAAACAACGGAGGTCTTGATGAAAAACACCCATCGGGCACATCAAATCTGCGCCAGCAGCTATCCAATCGATAGTTTGTTGAGGCAGTCCCTCACAGCCACCGCGCCAACAGCGCCACGTCTTCCGGAAACAGCTGCCCCTTTTCGGCCTGCGCCACGCGCCCATCCTTGCCGCGCACCACGGTGACGGGCAGGCCTTCGGGCTTGCGGTAGGTTTTCAGCAACTCGGGCGAGAGCCAGGCGGCCGGGAAGGTGTAGCCCTTCTTGCGCAGGTAGGCCACCGCCTCCTCGGGCTTTTTGTCGATCGACAGCGCCAGCATCTGCAGGCCGCGGCCTTGCTGCGCCTGCCAGAGCTTTTGCATCTCGGGGCTTTGCTCGGCGCAAAACGGGCACCAGCTGGCCCACCAGTACAGCACCAGCACGCGGCCCTCGGCCTGCGCCGGCTCGAATTGGCCGCCGCCCAGCAGCGGCGCCGGCGCCAGAGCCAGCGCGCTGCCCACGGCGGGCAGCGGGGGCTCCTTGGCGGGCTTGGTCTGAGCCATGGCCGACGCCGGCAGCGCCAAGCCCGCAGCGGCGGTTTGCAGCCAGCGGCGGCGGGTGGTGTTGGACGGGGAGGACATGCGGTTCATTCGCGCCTTGAATTGCAAGCAGCCATCCATCGTAGCGTGTTGGCGCATCCCGCGCGGGCGCGCCGCCAGCGCGCCAAGCCACCACCGGCAGCGCGTTTTCGGCGCTTGCGCATAATCGCTTGCATGGGGACAAACACGGTTTCGTATTCCGCCCGACGCAGAAGTCACGCTCCGGCGCCTGGCATTGCCGTCCCTGCACGGGCGCTGGCGCCGGCCGACGGCACGCTGCGCGACACGCGCGGGCGATCGCTGCACGACTTGCGCATCAGCGTCACCGACCGCTGCAACTTCCGCTGCACCTACTGCATGCCCAAGGAGGTGTTCGGCACCGGCTACCCCTTTCTGCCGCGCGCCGAAGTGCTGAGCTTTGAAGAGATCACGCGGCTGGCGCGGCTGTTCGTCCACGTCGGCGTGCGCAAGCTGCGCCTGACCGGCGGCGAGCCGCTGGTGCGCAAGAACGTCGAGGGCCTGATCGAGCAGCTGGCCGCGTTGCGCGCACCCGACGGCGAGCCGCTGGACATCACGCTGACCACCAACGGATCGCTGCTGGAGCGTAAGGCCCAGGCGCTGGCGCAAGCGGGCCTGAAGCGCGTGACGGTGAGCCTGGACAGTCTGGATGATGCCGTGTTCCAGGCCATGAACGACGTGGCGTTTCCGGTACACAAGGTGCTGGCCGGCATCGACGCCGCGCAGGCCGCGGGCCTGGGGCCGATCAAGGTCAACATGGTGGTCAAGCGCGGCACCAACGACCACGAGATCCTGCCGATGGCGCGGCATTTTCGCGGCCGCGGCATCACGCTGCGCTTCATCGAGTTCATGGACGTGGGCGCCACCAACGGCTGGCGCATGGACGAGGTGCTGCCCGGCGCCGAAGTGATCCGCCTTTTGCAAACCGAATTCCCACTGGCGCCCCTGCAGGCCAGCGCGCCGGGCGAGACCGCCGAGCGCTGGGGCTACGTCGGCTCCGATGGCCGGCACGACCCCCCGCTGGGCGAAGTCGGCGTGATCAGCAGCGTGACCCACCCGTTTTGCGGCGCCTGCAACCGCGCGCGCCTGTCAACGGACGGACGCTTGTTCCTGTGCCTGTTCGCCACCCAGGGGCACGATTTGCGCGCCCTGCTGCGCGGCGGCGCCGACGACGCGCAGATCGGCGAGGCGATCGCCGGCATCTGGCAGGGCCGCAGCGACCGCTACAGCGAGTTGCGCGCCAGCCTGCCGCCCGACACCGAAAAAGCCGCGCCGCGCGTGGAGATGAGCTACATCGGCGGGTGATCCGTGCGCCCGCTCGTGACGCCAACGCCGCCCATCACCGCCCTGATCCTGGCCGGCGGCCGCGGCGCGCGCATGGGCGGCGCCGACAAGGGCCTGCAAACCTTCCAGGGCCGGCCGCTGGTGCTGCACGCGCTGGAGCGCCTGCGCGCACAGAGCCTGCCGCCGGCGCAAATCTGCATCAGCGCCAATCGTCACCGGACTGATTACGAGGCCTTCGGCGTGCCGGTGCTGGCCGACCACTGGCCCGATTTTCCCGGTCCGCTGGCGGGGTTTTTGGCGGGGTTGGCGCACAGCAGCACGCCGCTGCTGCTCGCCGTGCCTTGCGACACGCCGCGCTTTCCGCTATCGCTTTGCGAGCGCTTGGCGCACGCGCTGCAAGCGCAAGAGGCCGATTTGGCCATGGTGGCCACGCCCGAGCGTGATGGGAAAGGCCGGCAATACCTGCAAGTCCAGCCGGTGTTCTGCCTGCTGCGCGCCAGCCTGGCGGGCAGTTTGCAGCGGTACCTGCAAACCGGCGGGCGCCGCATCCTGGACTGGAGCGCGCGGCACCGCACGGCGCTGGCAGCCTTCGACAGACCCGGCGACGATCCACAGGCCTTTGCCAACCTCAACACGCTGGACGACTTGCGCGCCGCGCACGCCGTGGCCGGCCCGCATCACGCCGAGGCCAACTCCTCCAGCAACTGATCGCGCGAGGGCAGCTGGCCAAACCAGCCCAGGTGCATCACCCGCGCAATGCCCACCGCCACGTCCTGCAGGCGGGCAGCGGCGGCCGGCTGAAGCTCCAGCGCCGTGTCGCGCTGCCACAGAGCCAGCCAGCGCTGCACGTGCGCCGGCGTGATGCCGGCCAGCGCCATGTGCTTGTGGTGCACGTCGCCGCGAAAGCTGCGCTCCAGCTTGAGCGTGGTGCACCAGAAGTCCGTCATGCGCGTCAGGTGCGCCGGCCAGCGGTCGTGCAGCAGCGGCTCGAACACGGGGGCCAGCAGCTCATCGGCGCGCACGTCGACGTAAAAGCGCGCCACCAGCCGCGCGATGGCCGCGCGGTCGGGCAACTGGGACAGATCATCCATGGCTCTCATCGGGTTCAACCATAGCGCCTTGGCACCACGGCGCTGGCGCAGCCCCGCTTGCCCGCGCCCCGGGTGGGGATACCATCGCCGGCATGGCGGCCGAAGGCGTCGCCCCACACCGTGCGCCAAACCATGCCCTACACCGCCACCTTCGTCCCCGAAACCTTCACCCGCGCCGACGTGGACGCCACGCCCGGCCCGCTGGTGCTGGAGTTTGGCGCCAACTGGTGCGGCTGGTGCCAGGGCGCGCAGCCGCGCATCGCCTCGGCCTTTGCGCAGGCGGGCAGCCAGGTGCCGCACGTCAAGGTCGAGGACGGCCCGGGGCGGCCGCTGGGGCGCAGCTTTCGCGTCAAGCTGTGGCCGACGCTGGTGTTCCTGCAGGACGGCCGTGAGGTAGCCCGCGTGGTGCGGCCGCAAGCGGCCACCGAGGTGGAGCAGGCGCTGCGGCAGATCGCGGCGGGCTGAATCCCTTCAAAACAGCCGAACGCAGAGGTCGCAAAGAGAGCGCAAAGGACGCAGAAAAGTCCAAACGATTGATTGTGGGTCCGTGAAGTTTGAACCGTTCGCCCCGGGCGTGTCGAAGTGCCGAAGCAATAAGCCTCGCATCAGTCAAAGCACCCGTACAACGGGCGCGAATCGCTATCTTTTTGAAAGCATTTGAGTGGATGTTTTTTGGGTCCTCTGCGAATCCTTTGCGCCCTCTGCGTTCGGCTGTTTGGAATCGTCAACGCCCCGCTCCCACGGCGGCACCGGCTCGAAGCGCGCGTGCAGCGCATCCAGCAGCACCCGCACCTTGGGGCTGCGCACGCGGCTGGGGGTGTAGCAGGCGTAGATGGCGTTGCCGTGCGGGGTGATGGCCTGCACCTGCGGCAACACCCGCTGCAGACGGCCGGCGACCACGTGCGGCGCGGCCAGATAGGCCGGCAGGATGGTCAGGCCCAGGCCGGCCAGCGCGGCATCCAGCAGCGCGTCGGTGCTGTTCAGGCGCAAGCGGCTGGTGGTGGGCAGGCGGTGCTCGGTGCCGCCCGCATCTTGCAGGCGCCAGTGGTCGTCATCGGTCAGGAGGTAGCTCAGGGTCTGGTGGCGCGCCAGATCGGGCACGCTGGCGGGCACGCCGTGCGCGGCCAGGTAGTCGGGCGCGGCAAACACGCCACGCTCGATAGGGGCGATGCGCCGCGCCACCGCATCCTGCGGCGGATTGCGCGTCATGCGCAGGGCCAGATCGATCTGGTCTTGCACCAGGTCCACCAGCTGATCGGTCAGGATCAGCTCGCACACCAGTTGCGGGTGCGCCGCCAGCAGCGCCGGCAGCAGCGGGGCGACGTAAATCCGTCCGAAGGTGATGGTGGCGCTGATGCGCAGCACGCCGCGCGGGCTGCCCTCCTGCTGACCCAGGGCGGTCTGCGTGGCGGCCACGCTGTCCAGCGCCTGGCGCGCGTGCTGCAAGAACACCTCGCCGGCCGGCGTGGGCCGCAGGCGGCGGGTGGAACGCTCCAGCAGGCGCGCACCCAACTGCGCCTCCAGCTCGGCCATCTGCCGGCTGACCTGCGCGCGCGTACAGTCCAGCGCGCGCGCGGCCGCCGCCATGCTGCCCAGCTCCACCGTCTTGATGAAGGCGTGCCAGGACGGCAGCCAGAACGCCTCGGGCGGCGTGGCGCCGGCGGCTCGAAGCGATGAGGAAGCGGTGCTGCGCAGGTTCATTGTCAACAAATCATTGACGCATTGCGCCCGATTATGGGCTTATTCGATCGCCGATCGAACCCTATGATTGGGCCAACCGATGCTCTCGTGTCGAGTCGCGGCTCAAACTTCAAAACCTTCCATGCTCTCCAAACTGAAAGAACCCGGCGCCCTGGCCATCACCCTGGCCGCGGCCGGCATCCTGATGGTGACCATGGGCGCGCGCCAGTCGCTGGGCCTGTTCCTGGGGCCGATCAACACCTCCACCGGCCTGGGCATCGTCACCATCAGCTTTGCCTTCGCCATTGCCCAGTTCAGTTGGGGGGCGATCCAGCCGCTGGCCGGCGCCGCCGCCGACCGCTGGGGCGCGCGCCCGGTGCTGCTGACCGGCATCGTGGTGATGGCGCTGGGCATGGCGCTGACGCCGCTGTGGGGCTCCAGCTGGGGCCTGATCTTCACGCAAGGCCTGCTGGTGGCCATGGGCGCGGGCGCGGGCAGCTTCTCGGTGCTGATCGGTGCGGCGGCGCAGCGCATGTCGGACGAGGCGCGCGGCACGGCCGCGGGGGTGATCAATGCCGGCAGCTCGCTGGGGCAGTTCGTGTTCGCGCCGGTGACGCAAAAGCTGATCCAGTTGCTGGGCTGGATGGGCGCGCTGTACAGCCTGGCGGTGCTGGTGCTGGCCGCGCTGCCGCTGGTGGGCAAGCTGACGCGCGGCGGCCACGGACACGCCCACCCGGCGCACGCGGTGGCGCCGGCCGGCGGCCTGCGCCAGGCGCTGCGCCAGGCGCTGGGCGACCGCAGCTACTGGCTGCTGCACGCGGGCTTTTTCACCTGCGGCTTTCACATCGCGCTTCTGGTCACGCACCTGCCCACCGAAGTGGACCTGTGCGGCCTGGCGCCCACGGTGGCCAGCACGGCGCTGGCGCTGATCGGGCTGTCCAACATCGTCGGCAGCCTGTGGGTGGGCCATCTGGTGGGCGTATACCGAAGCAAGATGATCTTGGCGCTGATGTACGCCAGCCGCGCGGCGCTGATCGGCTGGTATCTGCTGATGCCCAGCGAGCCCTGGGTGTTCTATGTCTTTGCCATCGGCCTGGGCCTGACCTGGCTGGCCACCGTGCCGCCCACGGCGGGCATCATCGGCAAGCTGTTCGGCGTGCGCTACCTGGGCACGTTGTTTGGCCTGACCTTGCTCAGCCACCAGATCGGCGGCTTTCTGGGCGCCTGGCTGGGCGGGCTGGCCGTCACCCGCTTTGGCAACTACGGCTGGATGTGGGGCGCCGACATCGCGCTGGCGCTGATGGCCGCGGTCATCAACCTGCCGATCCGCGAGGCGCGCATGCCGCGCGCAGCCGCCGCCGCAGCAGCCTGATGGGCCGGGGCCTGGCAGGCGTCGCCCCCGGGACGCGAACCGCGCGTATTCCCCAATGGATGCACGGCCTTCGCGTGCGCACGATGGCGAGCTGTTTGCCTGGCTTCAACAACGAGAGGGTTCATCATGAAATTGCTTCAACTGTCTGCCATGGCCGCGGCCGCGGCGCTGTTGGTCGCCTGCGGCGGCTCCGACGACGATTCGGGGCCCAAGCGGGGCGATTTGATCGACCCGGCCCGCGTGGTCGGCGAGCTGACGCCCGCCCAGATCGACGCGGCCACGGCATCCAGCGGCCTACAGGCGCTGACCGGCACGGCCAAGTGCGGCGTGAAAATCCTGCTGCTGAACTACGTCACCGTGGGCGCCAAGGGCGAAAAAGGGGCCAACGCATCGGGCGCGCTGCTGGTGCCCACCGGCCCGCTGGGCTCGGACTGCGCCACCAAGCCCACGCCGCTGGTGGCCTATTCGCGCGGCACCGACCTGTCCAAGACGCGTACCATGGCCAACCCCCAAGACGGCGAGACACTGATGTTGGCGGCCTTCTACGCCGCGCAGGGCTATTCGGTGGTGGCCACCGACTACCTGGGCTACGCACAGTCCACCTACCCCTTTCACCCCTATCTGCACGCCGACTCCGAGGCCACATCCGTCATCGATTCGGTGCGCGCCGCGCGCATTGCGGTCAAGCCGGTGGATGTGACGCTGTCGGGCAAGGTCATGTTCAGCGGCTACTCGCAGGGCGGGCACGCATCCATGGCCTCGCAGCGCGCCGCCGAAAGCAATTACGGCAGCGAGTTCAACGTGGTGGCCAGCGCCCACCTGGCGGGCCCCTACAACCTGGCCGGATCGATGAAGGTGCCCGACGCCATTGCAGGCTACCAGTTCTTCGTGCCCTTCATCATCACCGCCTGGCAAAAGGTCTACGGCAATGTCTACGCCAAGCCGCAGGACGCGTTCAAGGCGCCCTACTCCGACTGGATCGAGAACCTGCTGCCCAGCCCCACGCTGACCACCACCACCCTGATCAGTACCGGCAAGCTGCCCGGAGGCACGCCCAACCAGGCGCGCGACGCGCTGATGCAGCCGGCCTTTTTGCAAAGCATGATGACCGACGACAAGGCCGGCATCAGCGTGGACGCGCAGGCCAACACCTTGTTCAACTGGAAGCCCAAGGCCCCCACCCTGCTGTGCGGCGGTGCGGGCGACCCGACCGTGGTCTATGCCGTGCATCAGACACCGATGTTCAACAACTTCGTGAACAACGGCCTGAAGAACGTCGGCTCGGTCGACGTCGACGCGCAGGTCCAGAAGGCCTTTGGTCCCGGCGGCGTGGCACCCACCGACCCGAACTCGGCCGCGTTCGCCACCTACTACGCCAACTACCACGGCACCTACGAGCCGCCGTTCTGCATGGCGGCGGCGCGTCAGTTCTTCGACCAGGTGCGCTGACCAAGGCGGCAAGCCACCCCCAGCCGGCTCGCGGGCCGGCTTTTTTTGCGTGCCGCGGCGCAGGCCGATGACCCGGGCGCTGGCGGCGAGCGCACCGGAATGGCGCCGCACCAGGCCGGTACAATCGAGCGCCTCCTTGTCTGCCCCGCCGGCGCCCCATGACCTCTGTGCCCCTGATCGACCAGATTGCCGAGCGCGTCGAGCGCCTGCTTGTGCGTCACGACGAACTGCGCCGCACCAACGAATTGCTGGCCCAGCAGGTGCAAGCCCTCACGCAGGAACGCGACAGCCTGCGCTCGCGTCTGCTGGCCGCGCGCGCGCGCGTGGACGCGCTGATCGACAAGCTGCCCGCCTCCCAGCCCGCCTCCCAGCCCGCCTCCCAGCCCGCCTCCCTGGCTCCAACGGATGACAAGCCATGAAGCAGCTCGAAGTTCAGATCATGGGCCAAGGCTACCTGCTGGGCTGCCCCGAAGGCGGCGAGGCGCGCCTGCATGCGGCGGTGCAGCGCGTGGACGCCGCCATGTGCAAGATTCGCGACGCCGGCAAGATTCGCGCGCGCGACCGCATCGCCGTGCTGGCCGCGCTGAATCTGGCCTTCGAATTGAATGAGCCCGCGCCCACGCCAGCGCCCCCTGCATCGGTGCCCGCCCCCGGCCCCGCGCCGGCCGGCGCGCCCGGCGACCAGGCCGCGCTGGCCGGGCTGCTGCAGCAGCTCGATCGGGCGCTGTCCGACGACGGCCAGCTTTTGTAGAAGGCCGCAAAGCCTTAGAATCGCCCTTGTCTGCGGTGCGCGTCGGGCTTTATATTTCCTTGAACCAATGCTCATATGAGCCCGGGCTTGGAACATCGTCTGGTCGGCGTGATCATCTCGCGTCAGATGAACCCAAGACCAGTCTGACCTCGCCCACCTGAACCCCCGCGTTCAGGATGACGGTCCGGCGGCATTCGCAGACACCTTATTCGGCGTTCCCCCCTGAGGCGCTGGCGCGCCATCCCCCCTTTCGACAAGGGGGGACAACGCCAGTGGCCGGCGCAGGTCCGGCCACGGCGTCCGCTGGCAGGGCCTGCTGCGCGGCCGCTTGTTCCTTGAATGACTTGACCGCCTTGAAGCGGCGAAGCCTCTGATGCCGATCGAACCCTTGCTGATCCTCGAACTGGCCGCGCTCGGCCTCACGACCGGCTTTCTGGCGGGCCTGCTGGGCATCGGCGGCGGCATGATCATGGTGCCCTTCATCTCGGCGATGCTGGGCGCGCGCGGCGTGGCGCCGGGCCTGGCCGTGAAGATGGCGATCGCCACCTCGATGGCCACCATCATCTTCACCTCGATCAGCAGCGTGCGCGCGCACCACAAGAAGGGCGCCGTACGCTGGGACATCGTGCGCGGACTGGCGCCCGGCATCGTGGGTGGCGCCATGGTGGCCAGCCTGGGCGTGTTCTCGCTGCTCAAGGGTGCGCTGCTGTACTTCATCTTTGCCAGCTTCGTCAGCTTTTCGGCCGTGCAGATGTTCCTGAACAAGAAGCCGGCCGCCACGCGCCAGTTGCCTGGCATGCCCGGGTTGCTGGGCACGGGCGGGGTCATCGGCTTCCTGTCGGGTTTGGTGGGTGCAGGCGGCGGCTTTGTCAGCGTTCCGTTCATGACCTGGTGCAACGTGGCCATTCACAACGCCGTGGCCACCAGCGCGGCGCTGGGCTTTCCGATCGCACTGGCCAACGTGGCGGGCTACATCGCGGCCGGCCAGGGCCTGCACTATCTGCCGCCCCACTCGATCGGCTACCTGTGGCTGCCGGCGCTCATCGTGATCGCCTGCTGCAGCGTGCTGATGGCGCCGCTGGGCGCGCGCGCCGCGCATGCGCTGCCGGTCGGCAAGCTCAAGCGCGCCTTTGCCGTGGTGCTGATCGCGCTGGCGCTGTACATGTTCTACAAGGGCATCAACGCGCTGGGCGCTTGAGTGCAGCCTGCCGTTTTGAAGTCAACCAACGGCTGCAGCGATTTCAGACACATCGAAAACAGCCATCGATTCAAAAGCGGCCCAAGACCCGTCGCGACGCCATGATTGCCGATGCATCGCCTCGCATTGGCATGCCTGCCTTGCAATGATTCGCACCCGACATGAACCGGTGCCGACGCATGCCAGTTGTCCATGGCGCTGCGCGCCGCGCGCAGCCGATGAAACGCAAAGAGCCCAATGGCCGCGGAACAAGCCAAGCCAGCGATCGCCGTGGCCGGGGTCTCCCCGGTCACGGGCGATGTCCCCTGCAAGAGGGTGGGCGCGACATCGCGCTGCGAGTGAAGACTGGGATGTTTGATCTCAGAGGTTGAGAGTTTTTTGGACGTGCCCGAGGAGCGCGTCAAAACGCGGCCAATCGAGGCTGAGTGCCGCGGCTCCAATGGCGCCTGCGCGCCATTGGACGGCACGAAGAGGGTCAGCCTGTGGCTGACCCGCGCCCTGCAAGGGCAAAGCGCAGTCGTAGCTGGGGCTACGGCGAGCATTTGCAACGAAGAGTGGGCGTGTTTTGGCGTGATCAGCGGGCGTGGGCAAAAGACTCTCAAGCTCTCAGCCCCCGATTGGGGGTGCTAGTATCCGCGCCGCAGGGAGGTGTCTGGGTTCCTGGTGGTCCCCCCGGTCTTCAAAATCGGAGAGGCCGAGCATCTCGGCCTGGCGGGTTCGATTCCCGTCCGCCTCCGCCGACTGCCACCATGCCGGCACCACCGAAGTGCGAAATGACCCGCAAGCCCCACCGCGACGATGTGCACCGGATGATTGCGCGCACCGACCTGCTGCTCGCCCTGCCAGCGGTCGCTGCGGTCCATGCGCGTCCCGGCGATGCGGCTGCGCGCGCGCTCGTGCAAGCTGTCCGGCGGCGAGCCCGCGCCGGCGAGTCGGCCCCAGGGCGGGTGCAATCCGCCCTGATGGCCGCCGTATCGAGCCGATCACCCTCCCCGCTGCGGCCGGTGGCCGACGCAAGCAACGGGCCGCGCGACACATCATGACGACGCACGTCGTCGCAACGGCTGGTCACGTGGACCATGGCAAAAGCACGCTGATCCGCGCGCTCACCGGCATGGAGCCGGATCGCTGGGCTGAAGAGCGCCGGCGCGGCCTCACCATCGATCTCGGCTTTGCATGGACGACATTGCCCTCGGGCCGCGAAGTCGCCTTTGTCGATGTCCCCGGCCACGAGCGCTTCATCGGCAATGCGCTGGCCGGGCTGGCAACGGCGCCGGTGGTGTGCTTTGTGGTGGCGGCGGACGAAGGCTGGTCGGCGCAGTCCAGCGAGCACCGCGATGCGATTGCGGCGTTCGGCGTCCGCCACGGGCTGATCGTGGTGACCAAGGTCGACCGCGCGCCCGAGCGGGTGGCGCAGGCGATGGCGCGCGCTCGAAGCGAGTTTGCGGACACGGGTCTGCGGGACGCGCCCGCAGTCGCCGTGTCGGCCGCGCACGGCAACGGACTGGACGAACTCAAACAGGCGCTCGATCAGGTCCTGGCCGTAACCCCGGCGCCGGACGCCCGCGACCGGCTGCGGCTGTGGATCGACCGCTCGTTCAGCATCTCCGGCGCGGGCACCGTGGTCACCGGAACGCTGGCGGCGGGCACGCTGACCCAGGGCGATGTGCTCGAGGTGGTCGGCCATGGACGCGATCGACGCCAGGTCGCAGTGCGCGGGCTGGAGTCGCGCGACGCCCCCGCAGACAGCCTGAAAGCCGTGAACCGGGTCGCGGTCAACCTGCGCGGCGTGCCCGCAGCGGACGTTCGTCGCGGCCAGGCGCTGGTGGCGCCCGATGCATGGCCCATGACCGCCACCGTCGACGCGCGCTGCTGCGGTGGCGCCGCGCTGGGCGATGTGCCCGCGCAACTTGTCGTGCATGTGGGCACGGCCGCCGTGCCGGCTCGGCTGCGCTGCTTTGACGCCGAGCATGCCCGCATCACCCTGGCCTGGCCGCTGCCGCTGATCGTGGGCGACCGGCTGCTGCTGCGCGATCCGGGCCGGCGCCTGGTGGTGGGCGGCGTCCATGTGCTGGACGCCGAGCCGCCCCCGCTCAAACGCCGCGGCGACGGCAACCGGCGCGCGCGGGCCCTGGCCGCGATGCCGCTCGAAGGCGACGTGCTCGTCAAGGTGGCAGAGCGCGGCGCGGTGGCGGTGGAAGATCTGCGCCGAATCGGCCTGTTGGGCCCGGACGCGACACCGCCACCCCAGATCCGCGAGCTGGGCCGCTGGTGGGTGCACCAGCCCAGCTACGACGATTGGGCGCGCCAGCTGCGGGTTCTGGTCGAACGCGACGACCAGCGCGATGCGCTCACGCCGGGCGTCTCCGAAGGTGCGGCACGCGACGCCCTCCCCGCACCGGCGGGGCCCTTCATCAATCGGCTGGCCACGGATGCCAGGCTCGAGCTGCACAACGGCCACATTCGGCTGCCGCGCGTTCGCGCCGACCTTGGCCATGCCGAGGCCGCTGTGGCCAGGCTGGAGGCGCGGCTGGCCGCCAACCCCTTCGGTGCGCCAAAGGCCGACGAGCTGGCAGCGCTCGCCCTGGGCGCGCGTGAACTGGCCGCCGCCGAGCGCGCGCGGCGCGTGCTGCGCCTGCCCGGTGGCGTGGTGCTGCTGCCATCCGCGCCCGCGCTGGCGCTGCGGGCCTTGGCACAACTGCCGCAGCCCTTTACCACCAGCCAGGCACGGCAGGCCTTGGACACTTCCCGGCGGGTGGCGATCCCGCTGCTGGAGCACCTGGATCGATGCGGCTTGACCCGACGGGTCGATCAAGATCACCGCCAGGTGCTGCGCTGAAGGCAGGCCGCCCGAGCACTCGCCGGCTATTCGCTCTCGCCCTTCTTGCGGCTCTGAACGTGCTGAAAACCGAACCGGCCCTTGATGCACAGGTTGCCGTGGCTGACCGGGTGGTCGTGGGGTGAGGTCACCTTGACGATCTGGTTGTCCTGCACGTGCAGGTTCAGGTTGCAGCCGACCCCGCAATAGGTGCACACGGTGGTGGTCTCGGTTTGTCTTGACTCGTCCCAGGTGCCCGCGGCGCGCATGTCGTATTCGGACTTGAACGACAGCGCCCCCGTGGGGCAAACCTCGACGCAGTTGCCGCAATAGACACAGGCCGAATCGGGCAGATCGACGGCGTATTCGGTGGAGATCTGCGAGTCGAACCCGCGACCCGCGATCTGGATCGCGAAGCTGTTTTGCCACTGGGTGCCGCAGGCGTCCACGCACTTGTAGCAAAGGATGCACTTGCTGTATTCGCGCACGTACAGGTCGTTGTCCACCTTGTCGGGCTGGCTCATCGTGGCGGCGACGCTGCCATCGCCCGCGTGGTGCTCGCCGGGCTCATGGATGTCGCGCCGCAGGCTCTCGCCGGCCTTTTCGCCGAACCGGTCTGGGCAGGCGTCGTAACGCGCCATCCACTCGGGGATGCGCGGCGTGGTGGACAGATCGACCGAGGAGCCCAACATCTCGAGCACCAGGCGGCGGCTGTGGCGCACGCGTTCGGTGTCGGTCATGACCACCATGTCGGGCTGGACCTTGCGCGAGCACGAAGGCACCAGCACGCGCGCGCCTTTCAGCTCGACCATGCAGACGCGGCACGCGTTCTTGGGCGTGAGCGTGTCGCCGTAGCAAAGCGTCGGCGTGTCCTTGCCGGCTGCCTTGCAGGCGTCCAGGATGGTGCTGCCCTGCGGCACGCTCACCGCCTCGCCATCCACCGTGATGGTGACCGGCTGCGCGGGTGGGTTCGCTTCGGGCGGATAGCGTGGATCGCGCGCGTTCATGGGCTCTCCTTGAGCACGCCGAGGCGGTCGATGGCCGACTCGATGGCGTTCCACGCGGCCTGGCCGAGGCCGCAGATCGAGGCGTCCTTCATCGCCTGGCCGACATCGCGCAGCACCACGATGTCGCGCTCCTTGGCAGCTGCGTCGCGGCGCTTGTGAATGATGCGCAGCAGCGCCTCTTCCTGCCGCACCGTGCCCACGCGGCAGGGCACGCACTGGCCGCAGGATTCGTCGCGGAAGAAGCGCGCGATGCGCAGCAGAATGGCCGGCAGATCGACGGTGTCGTCGAAAGCCAGCACCACGCCCGAGCCCAGCGTGGTGTTGTTGGCGCGGGCGCCCTCGAAGGTGAGCGGAATCTGGAGTTCGTCCGGGCGCACGAATCCGCCGGCGGCGCCGCCCAGCAACACCGCCTGCAGGGTGCGGCCCGGCGGAACGCCGCCAGCCAGATCGAGAAGCTCGCCCAGGGTCGCGCCGAACGGCACCTCGTAGACGCCGGGGCGTACCAGGTTGCCCGATACGCAGAACAGCTTGGGGCCGGTGGAGCCCTCGGTGCCGATCCTGGCGTACTGCGCGCCGCCGATGCGCATGATCAGCGGCACGTTGCACAGGGTCTCGACGTTGTTGACCACCGTCGGCTTGCCGAACAGGCCGTGCTCGAACGGGAACGGCGGCTTGGAGCGCGGCTCGCCGCGGTAGCCCTCGATCGAGTTGAAGATGGCGGTCTCCTCCCCGCAGATGTAGGCACCGGCGCCGCGCCGGATCTCCAGCTCGAAGCTCCACCCGCTGCCGAGGATATTGGCACCCAGAAGTCCGCGCTCTTGGGCCGCTTGGATGGCGTTGCGAAGGAGGCGGTAGGCGCCGGGATACTCGCCACGCAGGTAGATGTAGCCGCGCTCGGCGCCGATGGCGTAGCCGGCGATGGTCATCGACTCGATCAACGAGAACGGGTCGCCTTCGAGGATGATGAGATCCTTGAACGTGCCGGGCTCGCTCTCGTCGGCGTTGCAGACGATGTAGCGCGGCGTGGCCGGCTGCCTGGCGGTGCTTTCCCACTTGACGCCGGTCGGGAACGCGGCGCCCCCGCGCCCCATCAGCCGCGAGTCCTTGATCTCGCCGATGATCCACTCGGGCCCCTGCTCGAACGCCCGGCGCAGTCCGACGTAACCATCGGCGGCGAGGTAGTCGTCGATGCTCTGCGGGTCGACGCGGCCAATGCGCTTGAGCAGCATCAGACCCTCGTCACCGGCCTGTGGCACCGCCGTGACCGGTGGCGCCTCGGCCGCGAGTGTCCCCGGGCCGACCGCCAGTGCGCGGACGATCTCGTCGACGGTGGCAAAGCCGATCAGGTGCTCGTGGGGTGTTTCGCCGGCTTCCACCGCCAGCGCGGCCGGGGCACGCTCGCACAAACCGAGGCAGGGACTGTGCTTCCAGCCGGAGTCGGCCGCGGCCGGCCCCAGCCGCGCCTCCAGCCCGGCACAGACATCGTCCGATCCGCGCGCCTTGCAGGCGATGTCGGTGCAGACGTGGACGATGCGCCTGGGCCGGGGGTTGGTGGAGAACAGCGCATAAAACGTTGCCACGCTGTAGACATCGGCGGCCGCGACGCTGAGCCGCTTGCCGATGTAGTTCAGCGCGCCGGGGCTGATCCAGCCCACGCGGTCGTTGACCGCGTGCAGCGCCTCCAGCACCAGGTGCCGCCGCGCGCGCGCCGCGTGGCCGCCGTGCGAGCGGCGGTGGTCCTTTTCATCGCGTTCACCGCCGTGCCAGCCACCCTCGTCGGGCACGCCCAACCGCCGATCAATGGCCTCGCGTTCCTCCGCGAATGGCTCGGCGTTGGAAAACTTCAGGTCCACAATTCATCCTTCCTGCCTGGCACGCGCGGGTTCGCCGTCTCGCGCTCCGGGGTCGGCCGCGCCGGCATCGCGCTGATCCCGCGTCGCATCGCCGCCCGCCTTTTCCACCTTGACGGCCGTCGCCTTGAACTCCGCGGTCTTGGCGATCGGGCAGTTGGCCTCGATGGTGAGCGAGTTGACGTCCACGTCGTCGGGAAAGTTGCATGCCATGAACAGCAGCCCGGGCCGCAGGCCCGGGTCCAGCCGGGCAGGCGCCAGCACGGTGCCGCGCCGCGAGCTGACCCGGACCACCTCGCCCTCATCAATGCCGAGCCGCGTCAAATCCTCGGGCGAAAAATCGACGCAGCCGCCAAAGCGGATGGGCGAATTGAAGCCGCCGGACTGCACGCCGGTGTTGTAGTCGGTCAGGCGCCGCCCGGTCGTCAGGCGCAGCGGGAACTCGTCGTCCAGCTTGTCCACCGGCAGCCGGTGTTCGATGATGCCGAACGGCGCCAGGCGCCCGCGCTTGGCGGGATCCTTCTCCCACAGCCGGCCATGCAGGAACGGGGACTCGGGACTGTCCTCCTCGGGGAAAGGCCACTGCAAGCCACCGCGCTGCTCGAGCAGCCGGTAAGTCATGCCATGGTGCGCCGGCGACAGCGCGCGCAACTCGTCCCAGACCTGCTGCGCCGTTTGCACCGGCCACACATGCCCCATGCGCTCGGCCACCAGGCGGATGATCTCGATGTCGTCCTTCGCCCCACCCGGCGGCTCCAATGCCTTGCGCACGCGCTGCACGCGCCGTTCGCTGTTGGTGAAGGTGCCCTCGCCCTCGCACCACGCCGCCGCCGACGGAAGCACCACGTCGGCCAGGGACGCGGTCTTGGTCAGGAAGATGTCCTGCACCACCAGGTGATCCAGGTTCTCCAGCCGCCGCGTCACCGCCGCGGTGTCGGCGTCGGACTGCACCGGGTTCTCGCCGATGATGTAGAGGTTGGTCAGGTGGCCCTCGTCCATCGCCTCCATCATTTCGGACAGCGTCAAGCCGCCTTTCGATGGCAGCGTGACCCCCCACATGCGCTCGAACTTGGCCCGGTGCTCGGGGTTCTCGACGCTCTGGAACCCGGGCAGATTCCTGGGGATGGCCCCCATGTCGCCGCCGCCCTGCACGTTGTTCTGGCCGCGCACCGGAACCAGTCCCGCGCCCCAGCGGCCGACCTGGCCCGTCAGCAGCGCGAGGTTGCACAGCGCGCGCACGTTGTCGGTGCCGTTGTGGTGCTCGGTGATGCCCAGCGTCCAGCACAGTTGCGCACGCTCGGCCCTGGCATAGTCGTGCGCGAACTCGCGGATCAGCTCGGCCGGCACCCCGGTCTCGCGCGCGGTGACTTGCAGTGTCCATGGCTCGCAGGCGGCGACGTATTCCTCGAACCCGATGGTGGCGTTGGCAACAAAGGCTTCGTTGACCAGGCCGGCGTGGATGATCTCGCGGCCCACGCCATAGGCCAGCGCCACGTCGGTACCGACGTCCAGTCCGAGCCAGGTGTCGGCCCATTCGGCCGTCTTGGAGCGGCGCGGATCGACCGCGTAGACCTTGGCGCCCTTGTGAATGCCCTTCAGGGCATGGTGGAAAAAGATCGGATGCGCTTCACGGGCGTTGGAGCCCCAGAAGACGATCAGATCCGCGTCCTCGATCTCTCGATAGGACGAAGTGCCACCGCCCGCACCAAACACCGTCACCAGACCGGCGACGCTGGGTGCGTGTCACGTTCGATTGCAGGAGTCGATGTTGTTGGTGCCGATCACCGCGCGGGTGAACTTCTGGCCGATGAAGTTCATCTCGTTGGTGGCGCGCGAGCACGAGAACATGCCAAAAGCGTCGGGGCCATGCGCCTCGATGTTGCGCAGAAAGCCTTCAGCCGCGCGATCAAGTGCCTCGTCCCACGTGGCGGGACGCAGCACGCCGTTGTCGCGTACCAGCGGTTCGGTGAGCCGGGTATAGGGCTGTTTGCGGGCCTTGACCATGTTCATCTCCTGTCTGTGGAGTCAACTATGCCACGGCTTCAAATCAGGCATCCGGTGGCGGCCTTCATCGGCAAGAAACGCGGTGAAATGGCTCGGGGCCAAAAAAAGGCCACGCCGCCCGGCGTGGCCCTGTTCTGGCAAGGCGCCGCTCAGTTGCGGGATTTGTCCACCAGCTTGTTGGCCTTGATCCAGGGCATCATGGCGCGCAGCTTTTCGCCCACCACTTCGATCTGGCTTTCGGCATTCAGGCGGCGGCGGCTTTGCAGCGTGGGCGCGCCGGCCAGGTTCTCGGCAATGAAGCTCTTGGCGTATTCGCCGGTCTGGATGTCGCGCAGCGCCTGGCGCATGGCCTTCTTGGTCTCGTCGGTGACGATGCGCGGACCGGTCACGTACTCGCCGTACTCGGCGTTGTTGCTGATCGAGTAGTTCATGTTGGCGATGCCGCCTTCATAGATCAGATCGACGATCAGTTTCAGCTCGTGCAGGCACTCGAAGTAGGCCATCTCGGGCGCGTAGCCAGCCTCGACCAGGGTTTCAAAACCCGCCTTGATCAGCTCGACGGTGCCGCCGCACAGCACCGCCTGCTCGCCGAACAGGTCGGTCTCGGTTTCTTCGCGGAAGTTGGTCTCGATGATGCCGGCCTTGCCGCCGCCGTTGGCCATGGCGTAGGACAGCGCCAGGTCGCGCGCCTTGCCGCTCTGGTCCTGGTGCACGGCCACCAGGTGCGGCACGCCGCCGCCCTGGGTGTAGGTGCTGCGCACGGTATGGCCGGGCGCCTTGGGCGCCACCATCCACACGTCCAGGTCGGCGCGCGGCACGACCTGGCCATAGTGCACGTTGAAGCCGTGGGCAAAGGCCAGCGAGGCGCCTTGCTTGATGTTGGCCTCGACCTCGTCGCGATACACCTTGGCGATCTGCTCGTCGGGCAGCAGGATCATCACCACGTCGGCCTGCTTGACGGCCTCGGCCACCTCGGCCACCTTCAGGCCGGCCTTCTCGACCTTGGGCCAGCTGGCACCGCCCTTGCGCAGGCCGACCACCACCTTGACGCCGCTGTCGCTCAGGTTTTGCGCGTGCGCATGGCCCTGGCTGCCGTAGCCGATGATGGCCACGGTCTTGCCCTTGATGAGGGACAGGTCACAGTCTTTGTCGTAGAACACTTTCACGGGTTTTCTCCTTGGGTTGTCTGGATTACTATCAAAAATGAAGCGCCTTGCGCAGGAAGGGCAAGCGCTGCAGGCTCAAACCTTCAATAATCGCTCGCCGCGCCCGATGCCGCTGGCGCCGGTGCGCACGGTCTCCAGGATGGCGCTCTTGTCGATGGAGCTCAGGAAGGCGTCGTGCTTGGCCTGGTCGCCCGTCATCTCGATGGTGTAGCTCTTGTCGGTCACGTCGATGATGCGGCCGCGGAAGATGTCGGTGGTGCGTTTGATCTCCTCGCGCTCCTTGCCGACGGCGCGCACCTTGACCATCATGTGCTCGCGCTCGATGTAGGCGCCCTCGGTCAACTCGACCACCTTGACCACCTCGATCAGGCGGTTCAGGTGCTTGGTGATCTGCTCGATGACTTCTTCCGAGCCGGTGGTCTGGATGGTCATGCGCGAAAGGCTGGCGTCCTCGGTGGGCGCCACGATGAGCGACTCGATGTTGTAGCCCCGGGCCGAAAACAGGCCCACCACGCGGGACAGCGCGCCCGCCTCGTTTTCAATCAGTACGGCAATGATGTGTTTCATGTTTCGATTCCTCTTTTTGCGACGGCAAACGACCTAAAAAGTGGTCGCAGAAACTGCCGTTTTCGCCGCCCTCCCCCGCAGCCGGTAAGCGACGGGCTTGGCGGGCAATAGATTCGTCTTCAGGGGGATAAAGATTCAAATACCGGACGCAGAGGACGCAAAAGTTGCGCAGAGGACGCAAAAAAATTCATGAATTTTCTTCGGTCTCTTTTGCGTTCTTTGCGGATTCTTTGCGTCCTCTGCGTCCGGTTTTGGACATCAAAGGTCTTCCGAGCCCAGCAGCATCTCGGTGATGCCCATGCCCGCGCGCACCATCGGGAAGACGTTTTCCGTCGGGTCGGTGCGGAAGTCCATGAACACGGTGCGGTCCTTGAGCTTGCGCGCCTCGCGCAGTGCGGGCTCCACGTCCTGCGGGCGCTCGATCAGCATGCCGACGTGGCCGTAGGCCTCGGCCAGCTTGACGAAGTTGGGCAGCGCATCCATGTAACTCTGGCTGTAGCGGCCCGAATACTCGATTTCCTGCCACTGCCGCACCATGCCCAGGTAGCGGTTGTTGAGCGAGACGATCTTGATCGGCGTGTTGTATTGCAGGCAGGTGGACAGCTCCTGGATGCACATCTGCACCGAGCCTTCGCCGGTGACGCAAAAGACTTCGCTGTCGGGCCTGGCCAGCTTGATGCCCATGGCGTACGGAATGCCCACGCCCATGGTGCCCAGCCCGCCCGAGTTGATCCAGCGGCGCGGCTCGTCGAAGCGGTAGTACTGCGCCGCCCACATCTGGTGCTGGCCCACGTCGGACGTGATGTAGGTATCGGCGTCCCGGGTCATGTTCCACAGCGTCTCCACGACGTATTGCGGCTTGATCACGTCGGTGTTGCTGCGGTCGTAGGCCAGGCAGTCGCGCCCGCGCCAGCCGTCGATGGCCTTCCACCAGTCGGCCAGCGCCGCCGCGTTGGGCTTGACCGGCGATTCGCGCAGCATGGCGATCAGCTCGGTCAGCACGTCCTTGACGTCGCCGACGATCGGCACGTCCACCTTGACGCGCTTGGAAATGCTCGACGGGTCGATGTCGATGTGGATGATCTTGCGTTCATTCTGCGCAAAGTGCTTGGGGTTGCCGATCACGCGGTCGTCAAAGCGCGCACCCACGGCCAGCAGCACGTCGCAGCTCTGCATGGCGTTGTTGGCTTCCCAGGTGCCGTGCATGCCCAGCATGCCGACAAAGCGCTTGTCCGAGGCCGGAAACGCCCCCAAGCCCATCAGCGTGTTGGTGACGGGCGCGCCCAGCAGGTCGACCAGGGTGCGCAGCTCGGCGCTGGCGTTGGCCAGCAGCACGCCACCACCGGTGTAGATGTAGGGGCGCTTGGCCGCCAGCAGCAACTGCAGCGCCTTGCGGATCTGCCCGCTGTGGCCCTTGCGCACGGGGTTGTACGAGCGCATCTCAATGGTCTCGGGATAGCCCTTGTAGGCCGTCTTGGCAAAGGACACGTCCTTGGGAATGTCCACCACCACCGGGCCCGGGCGGCCCGAGCGCGCGATGTGGAAGGCCTTTTTCATCACCGTGGCCATGTCGCGCACGTCCTTGACCAGGAAGTTGTGCTTGACGATGGGGCGCGTAATGCCGACGGTGTCGCACTCCTGGAAGGCGTCCTGCCCGATGGCCGCGGTGGGCACCTGCCCGCAGATGATCACCATCGGGATCGAGTCCATGTAGGCCGTGGCAATGCCGGTGACGGCGTTGGTCACGCCCGGACCCGAGGTGACCAGGGCCACGCCCACGTCGCCCGTGGCACGCGCATAGCCGTCGGCCGCGTGCACGGCCGCCTGCTCGTGGCGCACCAGCACGTGCTGGATGGATTCCTGCTTGTAAAACGCGTCGTAGATATGCAACACCGCGCCGCCGGGGTAACCCCAGACGTACTTCACGCCTTCGGCCTGCAAGGCCTTGACCAGGACTTCGGCGCCGCGCAACTCTTGCGAATGGGGGGTATCGCTGCGTGCCGACGCGGCAGCGGCGGCCGATTTGAGTTCGGCTTTGGAGATTTCCATTTTGATCAACCTTTCGAGAATTTCTCTGACGAAAAACCTTGGGTGCCCCTTGCCAGCCCTCGTGGGGCCGCTTCAGGACTTGAGACCACACGCCATGGACGGGAAGCTGTAAAGCCCGCCGGACGGTGACCCGTTTGCCACTTTGACTGCAAGCGCGCATTATGACACCGGCCGCGACCGAATGTTGCAGCGCATCAATCGCCCGCGCGCACCGATGCAATAATCCTTGCTTTGGCCGCCCTCGCGCCAGCGCTTGCCCTCAAGCGCGCGTGCCTCGCGCCCCGCACCGACTGACGCCCTTGGCGACCGAACAAGAACTCTCCGATTTGCTGCGCAGCGTGGAAAAGCGCGCGTTCAAGCGCGCGCTCTATCACGTACGCGACGAAAACGCGGCGCTGGACATCGTGCAGGACAGCATGATGAAGCTGGCCGAGCACTACGGCGACAAGCCGGCCGCCGAGTTGCCCCTGCTGTTTCAGCGCATCCTGTCCAACACCACGCTGGACTGGTTTCGGCGCCAGAAGTCGCGCAACGCGCTGTTTTCCAACCTGAGCGACTTCGAGTCCGAGGGCGAGGACAGCGGATTCGACCTGCTGGAGGCCTTTGCCGGCAGCGCCAACGGCGAAGCCGTCGAAAGCGCCGAAGACACCACCCGGCGCGCGCAAATCCTGCAGGCCATCGAAATGCAGGTCCAGACCCTGCCGGCGCGTCAACGGGAAGCCTTTCTGATGCGTTACTGGGAGGAAATGGACGTCGCCGAAACGGCAGCCGCGATGGGCTGCTCCGAAGGCAGCGTCAAGACGCATTGTTCTCGCGCCGTGCAAGCGCTGGCCAAGGCACTGCGCGCCAAGGGAATCACGCCATGAGCACCAACCACCAGCTGCAACACGACGACATCCTGCAAAACCGCATGGGCCTGCGCATTGCCGCGCGGCTGTCCGCCGGCGCCAATGAGGTGTCGCACGACGTGTCCGAGCGCCTGCGGGTGGCGCGTCAGCAGGCGCTCACCCGGCGCAAGCGTCCGCAGGCGCTGGCGCGCAAGGCGACCGCTGACGCGCCGGTGGTGCTCCAGCCGGGTCACACCGCCGTGCTGGGGTTTGGCGGCGGCGACCGATTGGGCTTCTGGGGGCGCGCCAGCTCGGCGTTCCTGCTGGCCGCCCTGGCCGTGGGCCTGATCGCCATCAACATCGTGCAAAACGACGACCGGGCGGTCGATGTGGCCGACCTGGATGCAGCCCTGCTGACCGATGATCTGCCGCCGCAGGCGTATACGGACCCCGGGTTCCTGCAGTTTCTCAAGACCCAATCCAACGAGCGCACGGCCCCGCAGCCGGCGGAGCGCCCCGAGACCTGATGCGTCAGCCCTTGGTTGCCCTCGCTTCGCTGGTTCTCGCGCTGACGGCAGCAGCACCCGCAATCGCACAAGGAGCGGGGGCGAGCCGCCCGCCCGCCGCCAATGCGGCCACCAGCGGCACCCCTTGGTCCAGCCTCACGGCGCAGCAGCAAACCGCTCTGGACCCCCTGAAGGAGCACTGGCACACCTTGAGCGCGTCGCACCAGCGCAAATGGCTGGCCCTGGCGCGCAACTACCACCGCCTGCCGCCGGCCGAGCAAGCCACGCTGCAGCGCCGCATGAGCGAATGGGCCCAGCTCAGCCCCTCGCAGCGCGCCCGCGCCCGCCTGAACTTCAACGAGGTGCGCCGGGTTCCCACGGACGAAAAGCGCGCCAAGTGGGAGCAATACCAGGCCTTGCCCGAGCAGGAGCGCGAACGCCTGGCCAGCGACCGCCCCAAACCCCCTGTCACCATCGCTCCGGCGCTGCGCCCCACGCCCCCCAGCCCGATCAGCCGCCCGGTGCGCGCCGCGTCGAGCCCGCCGGAGGACTCCAACAACCGCGGCCTGCGGATCAACGTGCCGCTGAACCGCAATACACTCCTGCCTCTGACGCCCGCACCCGAGGGCGCCCGTCGTTGAGCGCCGGCGTCTGCGGCGCGCCGTTTGCTTGGGGTGCGGCAAGCCGCCCGCCCTTCATTGCCTGCCGTGACCGCCTCTCCTCCCGCCGAAACCACCACAACGCCCCGCCTGACGGCCCCACCTCTGCGCCGGCGCATGGCCTGCTGGCTGTATGAGGGCATGCTGCTGTTCGGCGTGGTGTTCATCGCCGGCTACCTGTTTGGCACGCTCACGCAGACCCGCAATGCGCTGAACAACCGCCACGGGCTGCAAATTTTCTGCTTCGTGGTGATCGGCATCTATTTCGTCTGGTTCTGGCAAAAAGGCCAGACCCTGGCCATGAAGACCTGGCACATCCGCATGGTGGACCGCCACGGCCAGCGCCTGTCGCAGGGCCGGGCCCTGCTGCGCTACCTGCTGGGCTGGGTCTGGTTCCTGCCGCCGCTGGCGGTGATGGCGCCCTTTCCGCTGCGTGCCGGCGAGGTCACGGTGCTGATGGTCGGCTGGGTGCTGGTGTGGGCGCTGCTCAGCCGTTTTCGCGCCGACCGGCAGTTCTGGCACGACGCCTTGGCGGGCACCCGCCTGATCGACGTGCGCCCGCCGGCCGCCGGCGCCACCGCCTGATGCCACCGCACGAGCCACCTCCCACCCCGTCGGCCAACCCGCAAAAGGCCCGGCGCGGCCTGTCGCGCCTGTGGCATGCCACGGGCTATTCGCTGCAGGGCTTGCGCGCCGGCTGGGGTGAAACCGCCTTTCGCCAGGAAGCGCTGGCCGCGCTGGTCCTGCTGCCGGCATCGCTCTGGCTGGGCGCCAGCTGGGTCGAAACCGCCGTGCTGGCCGGTGTGGCGCTGCTGGTTTTGATCACCGAACTGCTCAACAGCGGAATCGAGGCGGCCATCGACCGCATCGGCCCCGACTGGCACCCGCTGTCCAAGCGCGCCAAGGACATGGGCTCGGCCGCGGTGCTGCTGGCCCTGCTGCTGTGCACTGCCGTCTGGTGCGCAGCGCTCTATCACCGTTTTTTGTCTTGACCACCAACATGACCGCTGCCTCCCCCGCCCAAGCCGCCTTTTCCATCTGCGTATATTGCGGATCGCGCCCCGGCGTCCAAGCGGGTCATGCCCAAATCGCCCGCGCCGTGGGGCACTGGATCGGCGAGCATGGTGGCCAGCTGGTGTACGGCGGCGGGCGCAGCGGCCTGATGGGCCAGGTGGCCGACGCCGCGCTGGCCGCCGGCGCGCGCGTGGTCGGCGTGATCCCGCAGTCGCTGGTGGACCGCGAGCACGCGCACCGCGGCTGCACCGAGCTGCACGTGGTGCAGACCATGCATGAGCGCAAGCGCCTGATGGCCGAGCGCGCCGACGCGTTCCTGGCCCTGCCCGGCGGCATCGGCACCATGGAGGAGTTCTTCGAGATCTGGACCTGGCGCCAGCTGGGCTATCACGACAAGCCCGTGGGCCTGCTCAACCAGGACGGATATTACGACGCGCTGCTGCAATTCATGCGCGATGGCGTGCGCGGCGGCTTCATGGATGAGGAGCAGATGCGCTTCGTGGCCACCGGCAGCCAGTGGCAGCCGCTGCTGGAGGAGCTGATCCACCGCACCGGCTTTCCGGCGCCGATGCGGCTCGGTGCGGTGTGAGATGCAAACCCCCAGTCTCCACTCGCTGCGCGATGTTTCGCCCACCCCCTTGCGGGTGGTGCGCAGCGCCATGGATGACTGATTTCAGGCCGGCGGCAAAAACAACTGCTGCAGGTCGCTCAGGAAATCAAATCCGCGCTCGGTCGGCCGCACGCCCTCGCCCACCCGCTCCAGCCAACCCTTGCTTTCGGCCTGCCGCAGGGACTCGGTCAGGCGGTCGATGGGCAGGCCGGTGCGGTCACCAAAGTCCTGCAAGGCAAAACCACCCTTCAGGCGCAAGGCGTTGAGCATGAACTCGAACGGCAGCTCACTGGGCGCCACCTCGTGCGTGCGTGCCACCGCGTCGCCCGCCAGCGCCTGCTGCATGTAGCGCTCGGGCAGGCGATAGCGCTCCTGGCGCACGATGCGATGGGCAAAACTGAGCTTGCCGTGCGCCCCCGCGCCAATGCCCAGATAGTCGCCAAAGCTCCAGTAGTTGAGGTTGTGCACGCAGCGGTGGCCGGCCCGCGCGTAGGCCGACACTTCGTAGCGCGTCATGCCCGCGTGGCCGGTCAGCTCGGTGATGCGATCCAGCATGTCCCAGGCCACGTCCTCCTCGGGCAGGCGCGGCGGGTGCTTGGCGAACACGGTGTTGGGTTCGATCGTCAGGTGATAGATCGACAGGTGCGGCGGCGCAAAGGCCAGCGCGCTGCGCACGTCCTGCTCCAGCTCGGCCAGGCTCTGGCCCGGCAGCGCGTACATCAGGTCGAGGTTGAAGGTGTCGAAGGCGCGGGCCGCCTCTTCCAGGGCCGCGCGCGCCTGCGCGCCGTCGTGCACGCGGCCCAGGGCCTTGAGGTGCGCGTCGTTGAAGCTTTGCACCCCCACCGACAGGCGCGTGACGCCGGCAGAGCGAAAGGCGGCAAAGCGCGCGCGCTCGAAGGTGCCGGGGTTGGCCTCCAGCGTGATCTCGCACGCGGGCGCCAGCGGCAGGCGCGCGCGAATGCCCTCGATCAGGCGCTCGATGCTCTCGGGCGCAAACAGGCTGGGCGTGCCGCCGCCGAAGAACACGCTGACCACCGGCCGGCCCCAAATCAGCGGCAGGCTGGCCTCCAGGTCGGCCAGCAGCGCATCCACGTAGCGCCGCTCCTGCGCATCGGCGTCCACCTCTGGGCGCAGCGCGTGCGAGTTGAAGTCGCAGTATGGGCACTTGCGAATGCACCAGGGCAGATGCACGTACAGCGACAGCGGCGGCAGCGCGGGCAACTGCAACAGCCCCGGGCCCATCAAGCCAGCAACGTCCATTTCAGCGGTTCATGGCACTGCGCGCCACTCGCAGCGAATGAAAGCGGCGCGGCCCTTGCGCGGGCAGCCGCGCAAGGGCCGCCCCGTAGCGCTGGCTGCGTCCCCCTTCCCGCGCGCAGCGCGAGAGAAGGGGGAAGGCGCGAAGCGACGCAGGGGGTTGTTTCACGTCATCCATCGCTCTTTGATCAATTCGAGCATCGCGCGCGCCGCCTGGCCGCGGTGGCTGTGGGCGTTCTTCAGCTCGGCCGGCAGCTCGGCAAAGGTCTTGCCCAGGGCGGGGATGAACATCACCGGATCGAAGCCGAAGCCGCCGGCCCCGCGCGGCTCGCGCGTGATCTCGCCGATCGCGCGGCCGACGGCGATCAAGGGCTCGGGGTCATCGGGGCTCCTCAGCGCGACCAGGGTGCTGACCAGGGCGGCGCGGCGTTGCGGGACGCCCTGCATCTGCTCCAGCAACGCGCGCACGTTGCTGGCATCACCCTTGGGATAGCCAAAGCGCGTGGCGTAGAAGGCCGTGTCCACGCCCGGCTGGCCGCCAAAGGCATCAACGCACAGGCCGGCGTCGTCGGCCAGCGCCGGCAGGCCGGTGGCCGCGCTCGCATGGCGCGCCTTGGCCAGCGCGTTTTCGACAAAGGTGCGATACGGCTCCTCGGCTTCGCCCACGCCCAAGTCCGACTGGCGCACCAGGCTCATGCCCAGCGGCGCCAGCAGCTCTTGCAGCTCGGCCAGCTTGCCGGCGTTGTTGGAGGCCAGCACGATTTTCATGGTCAAATCCAAACCCAGCGCTTGACCAGCAAGCGCAAGCAGCTATCAATTCAAGAGTGACTGGCGTTGCAGCTCGATCAGCTCGCCAATGCCCTTGTCGGCCAGTTGCAGCAGCCGGTCCATCTCGGCACGCGAAAACGCCGCGCCCTCGGCCGTGCCCTGCACCTCCACGAAATGGCCGGCGCCGGTCATCACCACGTTCATGTCGGTGTCGCAGGCCGAGTCCTCGCCATAGTCCAGATCCAGCAGCGGCACGCCGGCGACGATGCCCACCGAGATGGCGGCGACCGGACCGATGATGGGCGAGGCCGCGATGCGCCCTTGCGCCAGCAGCCAGCTCACCGCGTCCTGCGCGGCCACGAAGGCGCCGGTGATGCTGGCGGTGCGCGTGCCGCCGTCGGCCTGGATCACGTCGCAGTCCAGGTGAATGGTGCGCTCGCCCAGTTTCTTCAGGTCGAACACGGCGCGCAGGCTGCGCCCGATCAGGCGCTGAATCTCCTGCGTGCGCCCGCTTTGCTTGCCGCGCGCAGCCTCGCGGTCACCGCGCGTGTGGGTGGCACGCGGCAGCATGCCGTATTCGGCCGTCAGCCAGCCCTCGCCGCTGCCGCGCTTGTGCGGGGGCACTTTTTCTTCGACCGAGGCGGTGCACAGCACGCGCGTGCCGCCGAACTCGATCAGCACCGAGCCCTCGGCATAAGCGGTGTAGTGGCGCGTGATGCGCACCGGGCGCAGGGCGTCGAAGGCGCGGCCTTCGCGGTGATGGGCAGTGGTTTCCGTCATGAATGTGGGGGTGCAAAAAAAGAAACAGGTGCCGGCGGGTCGCGGCACGCGCCTTGGGCGGCGCACTCAGCGCCGCGCGGCGCTGCGCTGGATGGCGTCGTTGATCTCGGCGATCGAGCGCTCGATGGCCTGCTCGTCCAACTCGTCGAGCAGCGGATCGATCTCGGCGGCCTGGATGGTGGAGGCAAAGCTGTCGCGGTCCATCATCTCGGTCTGCGTGAAGCCGCTGTCGGCAAAGGCCGGCTGGGCCGTTTCCCATTCGAGTGCCAGCGCGGTGACGTTGTCCGAGCGCTCGCCGGCCTCCACCAGCGCCTGCTCGACCAGCGCCGGCACGGCCTGGGCCACGGGCAGCGTCGCCAGGGTTTCGATGATGTCGGCCTCGTCCACGCTGTCCCACAGGCCGTCCGAGCACAGCATCAGCTTGTCGCCCTCGCGCAGCGGAATCGGCCCGCCCAAGTCATACATGGGCCGCGCGACCGAGCCCAGGCAGGTGAACAGCACATTGCGGTTGAGAATCTCGGGCGCGGCGCCGGCATGGGCCTGCTGCGTCTCGGCGTAGGAATGGTCACGCGTGCGAGCGAGCAGCTTGCCCTCGCGCAGCACGTACAGGCGCGAATCGCCGCAGTGCACCCAATGCAGCACGCCGTCCTGCACCACCGCGGCCACCACCGTGGTGCGCGGCGTGTCCAGCAGGGCCTGCGCGCTGGCGTAACGGATGATCTCGTGGTGCGCGGCCATGACCCCGATCGACAGGAAATCGGGCACCACGGCCAGGCGCGCATGCGCACGCCGCTGAAATTGGGCGGAAAACGTCTGCAAGGCAATCTGCGCCGCCACCTCGCCGTCCGGGTGCCCGCCCATGCCGTCGGCCAGCACGAACAGGCCCGCGTCGCGCGTGTAGCAATAGCCCATGCGGTCTTCGTTCTTCTCGCGCCCACCGATGCGGCTGAGCTGAAAAATGGAAAACTTCATTCCTGCCGTCCATGCCGCTGAATGCCGACCGCAGCGGCACAAAGCCCATGGCCGCGGGACCGGCCGGCCGGGCAATCACCGTGAGCCGGCTTGGCGCGGCCGCCGGCGATGCCCCCGCGCACGGGGGATGCGCAACAACGCGCCGCGTGTGAAGCCTGGGGGTGGGCCATTTATCTCATCCGCGTGGCGAAATGGGTGGCGCGCTTGATGTTCTTCTTGGTGTCGGTCAGCACGTTGTCCAGCCCCAGGCGGACTTTCTCGGTCACCGACAGCTTGGTATAGCGCCGCTCGCCCTCGCGCGAGAGCTCCTTTTGCAGCGCAAACACCGACTGCGGGCGCGACAGCGGGTCCAGCGCCATGCACCACTCGACCATCTCGATCAGACTGTCCGAATACAGCCCTCGCATGCGCGTGAGCGACAGCGCCAGGCGGTCTTTCTCCAGCCGCTGCGGCGCCTCGTTGGGGGGGTAGCCGTGCATGCACGAGTAGATGCACGCGCCGATCGCGTACACGTCGGTCCAGGGCCCCATGGTGGCGTCGCGCCGGTACATCTCGGGCGCGGCAAAACCGGGCGTGTACATCGGCCGCGTGAAGCTGCCTTCCTTGTTCAGCACCTCGCGCGCCGCGCCAAAGTCCAGCATCACCGGGCGGTTGTCGTCGGTGATGAAGATGTTGGCCGGCTTCAGGTCCAGGTGCAGCATCTTGTGCTGGTGCACCACGCGCAGGCCGCGCAGGATTTCGTCGAACAGCGAGCGAATGGTGGATTCGCGAAACACCTTGTCCTTCTTCAGCTCGCGCGCCGTCACGATGAAGTCCTGCAGGGTGGCGCCCTCCAGGTAGTTCATCACCATGTACACGGTCTCGTTCTGGCGAAAGAAGTTGAGCACGCTGACCACCGAGGCGTGCGAGATCTGCGCCAGCGAGCGGCCTTCCTCGAAAAAGCTCTTCAGCCCCAGGCGATACAGCGAGAGCTTCTCGGGCGCCACCTGGGGCACCAACTCGCCCGGCGCGCGCAGCGTCAGCGCCGTGGGCAAGTATTCCTTGATGGCCACCTGCTGGCCCGACGCATCGACGGCCAGATACACCAGCCCGAAACCGCCGCCTGCCAGCTTGCGCAGGACGCGATAACCGCCGATCATGGTGTCGGGCGGCAAGGGGGCGGGCTTGGGCTTTGCCATAATTTGAGGGCTTCGGTTGCATCGACGTTGCGCACTGGAACCCGCCAACCGCGAGGCCCAAAGCCGCCCTGCAACCCAAGGAATGTTACATGCCAGTTTACAGTATGACGGGCTTCGCCAGCGGCCGGCTCGGCGCCACCGAGGCCGCCGGCGATTCCGCGTTGCAAATGCCGCGGTCCGCCGGCCTGACGATCGAGCTGCGTTCGGTCAACAGCCGATTCCTCGACCTCGCCTTTCGACTGCCCGACGAGCTGCGCCAGCACGAAATGCCGCTGCGCGAGCTGCTGGGCCAGCGCGTCAAGCGCGGCAAGATCGAGCTGCGCGCCACGTTCGAGGGGCGCGCCGCAAGCCTGGTGGGCGACCCGTCCGCCGCCCTGCTCCAGCAGTTGTCGAGCCTGCAAGACAAGGTGCGCGCCTGGCTGCCCGACGCCGCGCCGCTGGGCGTGGCCGACGTGCAGCGCCTGGCCGGCGCCGCGGCCGACGTGCCGCGCGACTGGCCGGCCAAGGCCGTGCTGGCGCTGACGCGAACCGTGCTGGACGATTTCATGGCGGCCCGCGCCCGCGAAGGCGAACGCCTGAGCCAGTTGCTGCAAGATCGCGTGCGCGAACTGCGCCAGCTCGCCCGCCAGGCCGAGCCCCTGGTGCCGCAAGCCGTGCAAGCGCAGAAGCAGCGCTTCATCGCGCGCTGGAACGAAGCCCTGGCCGACGCCGGCGCGCAAATCGCCGGCACGGCGGCGCAGGAGCGCGCCCTGTCCGAAGCCGCCGCCTTCGCGATCCGCATCGACGTGGCCGAAGAGCTGGAGCGCCTGGGCGCGCACCTGGATGAAATCGAAGCCGTGCTGACCCAGGGCGGCGAAGTCGGCAAACGGCTGGACTTCCTGATCCAGGAGCTGCACCGCGAGGCCAACACCCTGGGCTCCAAATCCGCTGCACTCGATCTGTCGCGCATCAGCGTGGACATGAAGGTGCTGATCGAGCAGATGCGCGAGCAGGTGCAGAACATCGAGTGAGCGCACCCGTCGCCGCAGTTTCAGTTTCATGACACGGGCTCTCCAACGCCAGGACTTTGCCGGTGACGCGGTGGACGTGGCGCGATCGCTGATCGGCGCCACGCTGCTGGTCGATGGCGTGGGCGGCCTCATCGTCGAGGTCGAGGCCTATGACATGGCGGACGCGGCCGCGCACACCCACCGCGGCCCGACCGAACGCAACCGCGCCATGTTCGGCCCGCCCGGCCATGCCTATGTGTACTTCAACTACGGGCTGCACTGGTGCCTGAACTTTGTCTGCCGCGAAAGCGGGCACGGTGCCGGCGTGCTGATTCGCGCGCTGCAACCCACGGAGGGGCTCGAGCGCATGCGCCAGCGGCGGGGTCTGGATGACGAGCGCCTGCTGTGCGCCGGCCCGGGCCGCGTGGGGCAGGCGCTGGGCATCACCAAGGCGCTCTACGGGCTGCCGCTGGACGAACCGCCGTTTGCCCTGCGCGCGCCCGATGCGGCAGGCGCCATCGAAGTGATCGCTGGCCCGCGCGTCGGCATCAGCAAGGCGCAGGAGCTGCCCTGGCGTTTTGGCCTGGCGGGGTCACGCTACCTCAGCCGCCGCTTCTGAGCCCGACCTGGCCGCGCGCCGCTGCCACAACGAGCCGGCCACGATCACCGCAAAGCCCACCGGCACGCCGAAGACGCCCGCTGAAATCGGGTGAATGCCCCACCACAGCCCGCCCGGCGCCAGGCCCCACCAGGCGCGCAGGCCGGGGTGGGCCCACAGCATGTAGCCCACCGTCACGCCGGCGCCGGCCAGCATGCCCAGCGTGGCCGCGCGCGCGCTGGCGCGCCGCCAGAACAGGCCGGTGACCAGCCCCGGAAAGAAGGTGGCCGCCGCCAGCGAGAACGACACCGTCACCAGCGACAGGATCTCGGCTGGCTTGAGCACCGCGACAAAGGTCGCCACCATGGCCGCGGCCAGCAGCGCGAACTTGGACAGGATGACGCGGTTTTCGGACACCACGACCACCTTGTCGCGGATGGGCGAGGTGTCGTGCACCAGCGCGTTGCTGATCGTCAGCAGCAGGCCGTCGGCGGTGGACAGCGCCGCCGCCAGGCCACCCGCGGCCACCAGACCCGACACCACATAGGGCAAGCCGCCCAGCTCGGGTGTGGCCAGCATGATCATGTCGGCGCCCAGGCGGATTTCGCCAAACTGCAGGATGCCGTCGCCATTGACGTCCTGCACCGAAATCAGCGCCGGATCCACGCGCGCCCATTGGGCGATCCAGTTGGGCAGCTCGCCGAACTGACTGCCCACCAGGTGCTGCATCACCTCGTACTTGACCAGCACCGCCAGCGCCGGCGTGCTGAGGTACAGCAGCGCGATGAACACCAGCGACCAGGCCACCGAGCGGCGCGTGTCGGCCACGCTGCGCGTGGTGTAGAAGCGCGTGAGCAGGTGCGGCAGGCTGGCCGTGCCCACCATCAGGCAGAACATGAGGGCCAGAAAATTGAGCCGCGAGGCATTGAACTCGGCCCGCTCGGCCGCCGTGCCGTCGGGGTTGCCCACAAAGGCCTGGCCCTGGCGCGGCAATCCGCCCAGGGGCCTGGCGCGCTCCTGCGCCTCCTGCATGGCGCGCGTCCACGTCTCGCGCGCCTGCTCGGCGCCCTGCGGCAACGCGGCCTGCTCGCGCCGCACCTGCATCAGTTGCGACAGATCGGCGCCTTGCGCCTTGAGCTGGCGCAGGCGGGCGTCGAGCCGGGCGCGTTCACGCATCAGCGCGGTGGCCGGGTCTTGCAGGCGCTGCGCATACTCCTGCGCACGCGCCGCGAACACCTCGCGCACCTCCAGCTCGGCAGCCGATGCGATCAGCTCGTTCTCCAGTTGCGCGATCTTGGGCAGTTGCTCGCCGTACACCACGGGCGCCAGCGGCGTGCCCAGCTGCTTGTAGGCCAGCCAGGACACCGGGATCAGAAAGGCCAGCAGCAGCACCACGTACTGCACCGTCTGCGTCCAGGTGATGGCACGCATGCCGCCCAGAAACGAGCACAGCAGCACGCCGCCCAGGCCCAGCAGGATGCCGATCTCGAACTGAACGCCCGTCAGGCGCGAGGCGATCAAGCCGATGCCGTAGATCTGCGCGACCACGTACATGAACGAGCACGCCACCGCCCCCAGAGCGGCGACCAGGCGCGACCCCTGGCCAAAGCGCGCGGCAAAGAAGTCGGGCACGGTGTAGAGCTCCATCGCCCGCAGGCGCGGCGCGATCAGCAGGCCCACCAGGCAAAAGCCGCCCGTCCAGCCCAGCACATAGGCCAGTCCACCCGGCTGCGCGGCCGTGCCCGACATCCCTTGCAGATAAATGGCGCCCGACAGGCTGATGAACGAAGCCGCGCTCATCCAGTCGGCTGCCGTCGCCATGCCGTTGTACATGGCCGGAATGCGCCGGCCGGCGACGTAGAACTCCTGCGGATCGGTGGTGCGCGCGTAGATGCCGACGCCGGCATACGACATCACCGACAGAAACAGAAAGATCGGTCCGATCCAGTCACGCGACAGGCCCTTGCGCTCGGCCCAGGCCATGAGCGCCAGAAACGCCAAAAAGCCGACGATGAACAGCGCCATCAGGCGGTGATAGCGCCCATCGCCCGACGCGGTCGGGTTACTCGCCCGCCGGCTCATGAAGGTCCTCGTCCTCCGCGTCGGGGCGGCGGTTCATCGCCCACGCATAGCCCGCCACGATGGCGATGAACACCAGCACGCCGCCCTGCGCCATCCACCAGTAGTTGATCGGCCAGCCGGCCACCACCTGCGTCAGGTCGCGCGCAAAAAACGCCACCCCAAATGACGCCAGCGCCCACACCACCAGCAGCCCGCCACGCCACCACGCCGCGCGGGCGCGATGCGTGGGTGCAGGGCGCGGAGCCGACATGTCAGCTACCGAGAGCGCTGCCCGCCACCCGCAGCGGCTGGAACCCAAAGACCCCAAAGGCCGCGGAGCAGGCCCTGTCCGTAATCGCCGTGGCCGGGGTCTCCCCGGTCACTGGCGAGCCTTGCAGGCCGCGCCGGGCCAGTGGCCCGGCCCCTCGCCAGCCAACAAAAGGTCCACCGGACCTTTTGTGCGCAGGCTCGGCCCCCTGCAAGGGGGCTGAGGTCTGCAGCTCCAGACCTGCCTGCGCAGGTCTGGACAGACCGAAGAGCCGCCGCCTCTGGCGGCGAGCACCGGGCATGCCATCGCGCAGCGAGTGGAGACTGGGGGTGCTTCATGTTTTCGCCAGCAGCGTCCAGGTGTCGATCACGCTGTCGGGGTTGAGCGAGATCGAGGCGATGCCTTCGTCCGCCAGCCAGCGGGCAAAGTCCGGGTGGTCGCTGGGGCCCTGGCCGCAGATGCCGACGTACTTGCCCTCGGCCTTGCAGGCGGCAATGGCCATGCCGAGCAAGGCCTTGACCGCCGGGTCGCGCTCGTCGAAGTCGTGCGCCAACAGCTCCATCCCGCTGTCGCGGTCCAGCCCCAGCGTGAGCTGCGTGAGGTCGTTGGAGCCGATCGAAAAGCCGTCGAAATGCTGCAGGAACTGCTCGGCCAGCACGGCGTTGCTGGGCAGCTCGCACATCATCACCACCTTCAGGTCGTTGACACCGCGCTTGAGACCTTTTTCGGCCAGCAGCGCGACCACGCGCGCGGCCTGCTCCACGGTGCGCACGAAGGGCACCATCACCTGCACGTTGACAAGGCCCATCTCGTCGCGCACGCGCTTGATGGCCTCGCACTCCATGGCAAAGGCTTCGCGGAAGTCCTCGCTGATGTAGCGCGCGGCGCCGCGAAAGCCCAGCATGGGGTTTTCTTCCTCGGGCTCGTAGCGGCTGCCGCCGATCAGCTTGCGGTATTCGTTGCTCTTGAAGTCCGAGAGGCGCACGATCACCGGCTTGGGCCAGAAGGCCGCCGCGATGGTGGCCACGCCCTCGGCCACCTTGTCCACGTAAAAGGCTCGCGGGCTGGCATGACCGCGCGCCACGCTCTCCACCGCTTTTTTCAAGTCGGCATCGACCTGCGGGTAGTCCAGGATGGCCTTGGGGTGCACGCCGATGTTGTTGTTGATGATGAACTCCAGCCGCGCCAGGCCCACCCCCTCGTTGGGCAGCTGGGCGAAGTCGAAGGCGAGCTGTGGGTTGCCCACGTTCATCATGATCTTGGTGGCAATCGCCGGCATGGCGCCGCGCTTGACCTCGGTCACCTCGGTGTCCAGCAGGCCGTCGTAGATGCGACCGGTGTCGCCCTCGGCGCAGCTGACGGTCACCAGCGTGCCGTTGGCGAGCGTTTCGGTGGCGTCGCCGCAGCCCACCACGGCCGGGATGCCCAGCTCGCGCGCGATGATGGCGGCGTGGCAGGTGCGCCCGCCGCGGTTGGTGACGATGGCGCTGGCGCGCTTCATCACCGGCTCCCAGTTGGGATCGGTCATGTCGGTGACCAGCACGTCGCCGGCCTGCACCTGGTCCATCTCGCTGATGTTGTGCACGATCCGCACCGGGCCGGTGCCGATCTTCTGGCCGATGGCACGGCCTTCGGCCAAAACGGTACTGCTGCCCTTGAGCTTGTAGCGGTGCTCGGTCTTGCCATGGGCCTGGCTCTTCACCGTCTCGGGGCGCGCCTGCAGGATGTAGAGCTGCCCGTCCTGGCCGTCCTTGCCCCACTCGATGTCCATGGGACGGCCGTAATGCTGCTCGATCACCAGCGCGTATTGGGCCAGCTGCTGCACTTCGGCGTCGGTGAGCGAATAGCGGTTGCGTTGCTCGGCCGGCACGTCGATGGTCTTGACCAGCTTGCCAGTGGCGGCCTTTTCCTCGGGCGTGGCAAACACCATCTGGATCAGCTTGCTGCCCAGGTTGCGGCGGATCAGTGCCTTGTGGCCGGCCTTGAGCATGGGCTTGTGCACGTAGAACTCGTCCGGGTTGACGGCGCCCTGCACCACCGTCTCGCCCAGGCCGTAGCTGCTGGTGATGAACACCACCTGGTCGAAGCCGCTTTCGGTGTCGATGGTGAACATCACGCCGGCGGCGCCCCGGTCGCTGCGCACCATGCGCTGCACGCCGGCCGACAGCGCCACCACGTCGTGCGCAAAGCCCTTGTGCACGCGGTAGCTGATGGCGCGGTCGTTGTAGAGGCTGGCAAACACCTCCTTCATCTTGTGCAGCACGTCATCGACGCCCACCACGTTCAAAAACGTCTCCTGCTGGCCGGCAAACGAGGCGTCGGGCAAGTCCTCGGCCGTGGCCGAGCTGCGCACGGCAAAGCTGGCCTGGGCGTTGCCCGCCGACAGGTTGGCAAAGGCCTCGCGCACGGCCTTTTCCAGGTCGGCCGGAAAGGGCTGGGCCTCGACCCAGGCGCGGATTTCGGCGCCCGCCTCGGCCAGCGCGCGCACGTCGTCCACGTCGAGCGCGGCCAGCCGCTGGCTGATGCGCTCGGCCAGGCCCTGGTGCTTGAGAAACTCGCGAAACGCGTGCGCCGTGGTGGCAAAGCCGGTAGGCACGCGCACCCCCTGGGGCAGCTGGGAAATCATCTCGCCGAGGCTGGCGTTCTTGCCGCCGACCGCCTCGACGTCGGTCATCCTGAGTTGTTCAAAGGGCACGACCAGGGCGGCCGGTGCAAAGCGTTCGGACATGGGAAAACTCCAGAGTTTGAAAACCGGGGCGCGCGGCAGCACCAAAGGCGGGCGCGGCGCAAAAAGACGGGGGTGCGCAGACGGGACGGCTGAAGCATCAGCGGCCCTCTTGCGGTGCGCGGCATGCGGATTCGCATAATGGGCGCCATTCTAGAGATATGGGCACCGGCCGCCCTGGCCGCCCGCCGCCACAGACCCGCCATGACCCACCGCACGGTTTTCTATGTCTCCGACGGCACCGGCATCACCGCCGAGACCTTTGGCAACGCCATCCTGGCGCAGTTCGAGATCACCCCGCGCCACGTGCGCCTGCCCTTCACCGACACGCCCGACAAGGCCCACCAGGTGGTGCGCCAGATCAACCACGTTCACCAAGTGGAGGGCCAGCGGCCGATCGTCTTCACCACCCTGGTCGATCCGCAGATGCTGGCCATCCTGCGCGAGGGCTGCAAGGGCATGCTGCTGGACATGTTCGGCACCTTCGTGCAACCCATCGAGGCCGAGCTGGGCATCAAAAGCCTGCACCGCGTGGGGCGCTTTTCGGACATCAGCCGCAACCAGGCCTATCACGACCGCATTGAGGCCATCAACTTCAGCCTGCAGCACGACGACGGCCAGAGCCACCGCGACCTGGCCGGCGCCGACGTGATCCTGGTGGGCGTCAGCCGCAGCGGCAAGACCCCCACCAGCCTGTACCTGGCCATGCAGTTCGGGCTGAAGGCGGCCAACTACCCGCTGATCCCCGAGGACTTCGAGCGGCGCCAGCTGCCGCCCGCGCTGACGCCGTGGCGCAAGAAGATCTTCGGGCTGACCATCGCACCCGAGCGCCTGGCCGAGATCCGTGCCGAGCGCCGCCCGAACTCGCGCTACGCCGCGCTGGACAACTGCCGCATGGAGGTGGCCGAGGCCGAGGCCATGATGCGCCGCGCCGGCATCCGCTGGCTGTCCACCACCACCAAGTCGATCGAGGAAATCGCCACCACCATCTTGCAGGAGGTGCGCCCCGAACGGCTGAATTACTGAGGCGGTGTGAACGAACCCCTCAGGCCCGCCTTGGGCGCCAAAGACCCGCCCGCTCCGCGGTGCAAATGCTCGCCGCGGCCCGGGCTGCATCTGCGCCCTGCGTCTTGATCGGACAGGTTTCGGCGATCCTTTCGGACACTCGCCATTCACTCACGCCGTCCGAACCTTCGGCATCCGGTTGGCAACTATCAAACCAATAGCTGCCGGCGCTTGCTGGACAAGCGTCACAGCCATATTTTTCATGCAGCGCCGTTACAGGCCCAGTGCCGCCACGCCGGCGCGCGCCACCTGCGCATCCTCGGGGGCCTTCACGCCGCTCACGCCGACCGCGCCGATGCACTGGCCGTCCTTCATGATCGGCACGCCGCCTTCCATCAGGCCGTCGAGCACCGGCACGGACAGGAACGCCGTGCGACCGCCGTTGATCATGTCCTCGAAACCCTTGCTCTCGCGCCGGCCCAGCGCCGAGCTGCGCGCCTTGGCCGGCGCCACGTGCGCGCTCATCGGCGCGGCGCCGTCCAGGCGCTGCAGGTGCAGCAGCGCACCGCCGTCATCCACGATGGCGATCGTCACCGGCCAGGCGTTCTTGTGCGCCTCGGCCTCGGCCGCCGCGGCAATCATCTTGACGTCGGCCGCTTCGAGTACAAATTTCGTTTTCATGCTTGATCCAGGAAACCGGCTGCATTTGCCCCATCGGCCGCGCAGCCCATGCGGCTTTTGCCATGGATTGTATACAGATATCGGAATAACCTCCGGGAAAACCCGCGGATTCAAGCGCACCCATTGGCGTATCGCCCAAAGGCGAGGGAATTTCTGCGATCCGCAAGACTCTACGTACAATGAAGCTCAATGGCCGCCGCGGTGGCAGCCTCAGGCCCGATCCAAGGAGATTTGACCGATGAACGACCGTCTACCCGCATTTACCCAATACGGCAGCGCCCCCGACACAGGCGCAGTGCAAGCGCAGCGCAACAAAGTCCTGCGCAACACCTACTGGCTGCTGGCCCTCAGCCTCATCCCCACCGTGCTGGGCGCCTGGATGGGCGTGGCCACCGGCATCACGCTGGGCCTGGGCGGCGGCCTGGGGCTCGTCGTCTTTCTGGGCGGCGCCTTCGGCTTCATGTTCGCCATCGAGAAAACCAAGAATTCGGCCGCCGGCGTGCCGGTGCTGCTGGCCTTCACCTTCTTCATGGGCCTGATGCTCTCGCGCATGATCGCCATGGTGCTGGGCTTCAAGAACGGCAGCGAGCTGGTGATGACCGCCATGGGCGGCACGGCCGGCGTGTTCTTTGTCATGGCCAGCCTGTCCACCTTCATCAAGCGCGACCTGTCGGGCATGGGCAAGTGGCTGTTCGTCGGCGCCCTGATCATCATTGCCGGCGCCATCATCAACGTGTTCGTCGGCTCCACCGCCGGCATGATGGTGATCAGCACCCTGTGCGTGGGCGTGTTCAGCCTGTACATGCTGTATGACTTGAAGCGCATCATCGACGGCGGCGAGACCAACTACATCAGCGCCACCCTGGCCCTGTACCTGGACCTGTTCAACGTCTTCCAGGGCCTGCTGGCCCTGCTGGGACTGGGCGGCAGCAGCGACTGAGCGGCCTGCCCCCAAGCCTTCCAAGCCCCGTCCGCGGGGCTTTTTCATGGCCATCGCCGGCACGGGAGCGGCTATAATCTTGGGCTTGACGTGGTGGCTGTAGCTCAGTTGGTAGAGTCCCAGATTGTGATTCTGGTCGTCGTGGGTTCGAGTCCCATCAGCCACCCCACCCTTTCCCCGAAAGCCCGCTTCCTCATCGAAGCGGGCTTTTTTCTTGGCCGCGCGACGGGGCGCAGGCACTCCGAAACGCTGCCAAGCCGATAGTGAGTGGTCAATTCGAGACACCCGCATCCCTTGCCCAATTATTTAGTTTTGTTTGAATTTTACAAGGCAGATTGGGCGTGATTCGCCCAATGAAGTAAAAATAAGTTCTAATTTAAGACTCGTCAGCAACGAATGATCGATTGCAACCGTGAAATTTCGCACGGTTTACAAATTGACCAATTCAGTCTAGAGCCGTTACATTTCCTCAAGTGACAACATCATTGTCCCTAAAAGGGGAGGCCGTCAACATGAATCGATCCAAGCGGCGCGGCGCCTTGCCGCGCTGGCCGATTGCAGGGGTATGCCTGCTGCTCGCCACCGCCGTGGCACACGCCCGATTACGTGGTGCCAGCGGGCGCCAGCTTCGGGCTCGGGGGCGGCTCGATGGACCTCGGATGCACCGACGTCATCGTCGATGGCGCCTTTGACCTGCAAGGCGGCTCGCTCACCAACGTGCGGCATGTGCAGATCGGCGCCGCGGGCAGCTTGGCGCTGGGCAGCGGTTCCGTCAACCTGGCCGGCAACTGGAGCAATGGCGGCGCGCTGAATGCGGGCACCGGTACCGTCAGCATTGTCGACAACGCTGCCTGCGCCACAAGTTCGGTCGTCAGCGGCAACAGCAGCTTCCACGCGTTCAGCATCACCAGCACCACTGGCAAGCTGGTGCAATTCACCGCCGGCAGCGTACAGACCGTGCAGTCGGCCCTGACGCTGACAGGTGCTGCCGGCACTCCGTTGCGCATCGAATCCACCACGCCGGCCAGCGTGAGCGCCGACATCAATTTGCTCACTGGAGGCACGCAGAACCTGGCCAACCTGGCCGTGCGCGGCATGAGCGCCAGCGGCCAGTGGCTGGCAGCCGGCCAGACCAATCAGGGCGCCGGCCCGGTCAACCGTTGGTTCGGCACCCCCACCCCGCCGGGCGGCATCGCTCCCGTGCCCACCCTATCGCAATGGACGCTGATGGGCATGGCGCTCGCGCTGGGCGCGCTCGCCGCTCGCCAACGCCGTACCCGAAAAACACACACCCCCACAGGAAGGAAGTCGTCATGAAGCAGCGTTTTTATCTCCACGGCCTGGCCGCGGCAGCAGGTATTACCCTGGCTGCAGCCGCCACGCCCGCCCTGGCGGCGGACGTGACCATCACCCCGCCCGCCGGCGGCGGCGTGGTCGTGAATGGCCCGGTTTCCATGCCCGGCGTGCCGGGCAGCGCCCAGCAAACCGCCAACGTAGTCTGCATGGCCGCCGGCGGCGCACTGGGGCCGTGCCCGTCGACGTATGGGGCGACCGGGCCGACCGGAGCCACGGGTGCAACGGGCCCGACCGGAGCCATAGGCGCAACGGGGCCGTCCGGAGCCACAGGCGCAACGGGGCCGTCCGGAGCCACGGGCGCAACGGGAGCGACTGGTGCGGCCGGAGCAACGGGAGCGACTGGTGCGGCCGGAGCAACGGGAGCGACTGGTGCGGCCGGACCGATCGGGGCGATAGGCCCTGCGGGGCCTGCTGGGCCTGCAGGTGCACAAGGTCCTGCTGGGCCTGCAGGTGCACAAGGTCCTGCTGGACCTGCAGGCGCACAAGGTCCTGCTGGGCCTGCAGGTGCACAAGGTCCTGCTGGGCCTGCCGGGTTCTCGGTCAGCCTTGCTGGCGGAGGGACCAGCACTCAAGCGCGAGGCACGACTCAATATTACCGCTTGCAGGGTACTTCAGCTCCGAACAACTCATCCACCAACAACCAGAACACGATCGGCGTCGCAGGCGTCCTGAGCAATTTCACGGCAACGGCATCAGGCAATCTCCCGGGCAGCTCTCCTGCGACCGTGACCGTGCGCAACAACAATACGGCCACGTCGATCACCTGCACAATCAATGCTGGTTCAAACTCTTGCACCGCCGCCGGGACAGTCAGTTTTGTGGCGGGCGACAAAATCAACGTATCCGTGTCATACACCGACGGCGGCGGTGGCGGCGGTGGGACAGCTCGGACTTTCAGCTGGACTGGCTACTATGGCAACGTCCCCGCGCTGCCAACGATCATCAACTGATTCAAGGCAAGACATTCACCAGGGCGCTGCGGCGCCCTTTTTTGTGCGCGCACAGTGGCAGCGGCTGGCTCACGGGTCATAAAACCCCGCATTGGCCCGCACCCTTGCCCGCACCTCGTCCGGCAGGGCGTCGATCCGCTCCATCAGGCGCCGCATGGCGGCGTGGCCAGCGGTCTTCAACTCGGGTGAGCGGGCGTAGAAACCGCTGACGGCCAGTTCGTCGAGCGCGCGCCAGTCATACACCGCGGGCTCGACAAACAGGCGATCGGCCGGGCGCGGCATGGCGACGGCCCACTGGGCGACGAGGGCCGCCAGGGCGTGCTGCTGGCGCTCGCGGTGGTGGCGCGCCAGTTCCACCAGCGGCTCGGCGCGGGTGGGGCGCGCCTCGAAGGCGGCCAGGTAGGCCGCCTGCACTTCGGCGGGCGGGCCTTGCAGGCGGTCGAGCAGCTTTGCGGCCTGGTACAGGGCGTGCCAGGCTTCCTCGTCCCAGCCCCCCATGGCGGCGCGGCGCAAGTACATCGTGCGCGCTTCGTCCAGACGGCCTGCGTCACGCAGGCTCTGCGCCAGGTAATAGACGTTGCGCGCGTTGTCCGGCTGCTCTGCCAACGCAGCTTGCAGCACGGCGATGTCTTTCAGATACGTGTCGGGATCGTGCGCTCGGGCGCCGTCGTGGTGCACGACGATTCGCGGCTGAACCAGTGCGGCCAATTGGTGCGCCGGTGTGCTGGCCAAGTATTCGTGCAGCACGCCCTCCCAGCGCCAAACCAGGCGCGTGGCCACCAGCGCGCAGCGGGCGTAGACGATGCCGGCGTAGTGGCAGGGCAGTTCATACGCGTCGTCCGCAAGCCGCGGCCAAGCAAAGTCGGCGGGGGCGTCAAACCACTCATCGGCGTCGATAAAAAGCAGGTAGTCGCAACCCTGGGCGTGGGCCAGTTGCAAGGCCTCGGTGCGATTGTGGCCAAAGTTTTTCCACGGCCGCTCGTGCAGGGTGCCGGGAATACCTGCCATCAGGGCGCGAATCGTGCCCTGCGTGCCATCGCTGGAGCCGGTGTCGACGATGCACCAGGCGTCGATCAGCGGGCGCGCCGAGGCCAGGCAGCGCTCGATGACGTGCGCCTCGTTCTTGACGATCATGTTCAGGCAGATGGTCGGACGGTTCATGCCCCGATTCTTGCAAAATCCGGCGCATGAACGCCCAACAGATCGACCGCTTCTTTGCCACCCTGAAAGCCGCCAACCCGCTGCCCGCCAGCGAGCTGGAGTACACCAGCGTGTTCGAGCTGCTCACCGCCGTGCTGCTGTCGGCGCAGGCGACCGACGTGGGGGTGAACAAGGCCACGCGGCGGCTCTTTCCCGTCGCCAACACGCCCCAGAAGATCATTGACCTGGGCATGGAGGGCCTGGAGGGCTACATCAAGACCATCGGCCTGTACCGCAGCAAGGCCCGGCACTTGATGCAGACCTGCCGCATCCTGGTCGAGCGCCACGGCGGCGAAGTGCCGCGCACGCGGGAAGAACTGGAGCAACTGCCCGGCGTGGGCCGCAAGACCGCCAACGTGGTGCTGAACGTGGCCTTTGGCGAGCCGACTTGTGCCGTGGACACGCACATCTTTCGCGTCGCCAACCGCACCGGCCTGGCGACGGGCAAGACGCCGCTGGCGGTCGAGCAAAAGCTGCTCGCGCGCGTGCCCGCCGCCTACCTGTCGCACGCGCACCATTGGCTGATCCTGCACGGGCGCTACGTGTGCGTGGCGCGCACGCCGCGCTGCTGGCAGTGCGCGGTGGCGGACTGCTGCGACTACACGCCCAAGACGCCGGCGCCGTGAACACGCAGCGCCGCAGTCCGCCGCGTTCTTGAACAAAACATGGCGTCAGCGCCCACCCATCAGGCGCAAGCAGCTATATTATTGATAGTATTCAATTCCCCCCGCCGGCGCGTTGCCGCGCCCACGCATGGCGGCGCAGCGTGTCTTCGGCGCGCTTGAGCACGGGCGCATCGACCATGCGGCCGTCAAGCACGCACACGCCCCCGCCCGTCTCGCGCAAGGCCTGCTGCACGCGCAGCGCCTGCGCCACGGCGGCTTCGTCGGGGTCGAACACGGCATGCAGCGGCGCCACCTGCGCGGGGTGGATGCACAGCTTGCCGCCAAAGCCCATGCGGTGGGCGCGCTCGGCGTCGTGCGTCATGCGCCCGGGTTCACGCGTGTTCACCGTCACGCCGTCGATCGGCGCGGCTTGCCCGGCGCGGCGCGCGGCCAGCACCAGGGCCATGCGCATCGGCAGCAGCTCGGCTTCGTCGTCACCGCAGGCGATGCCGGCATCGACCTGAAAGTCCAGGTGGCCAAAGGCCAGGCGCGCCACCTGCGGCGCGCTGGCCAGCGTGTCGACGGCGTCCAGGCCGGCCACGCTTTCGACCAGCGGCAGCAACGCGGCCTGCACACCGGCCGCCTGGGCCGCGGCCTGCAGCGTGGCCGCGCTTTCGGCCTTGGGGACGACGGCGCCAGCACAGCCCTGCGCCACCAACGCCGCCAGCGCACGCAGGTCATCGGCAAACCAGGGCGTGCCCTCGGCGTTGATGCGCACCAGCAGGCGCGCGCGCTGGGCCGCGTCCAGCGGCGCCACGGCCTGCGCCAGCGCGGCGCGGGCGGCCGCCTTGTCAGCGGGCGCCACGGCGTCCTCCCAGTCGGCGATCACCACGTCGGCGCCGCTGGCCAGGGCCTTGGGCAGGCGCTCGGGATGCGTGGCGGGGACGAACAGGAAAGAGCAGGCTTGGCGCACCAGATGGGACATGGATGCCGTCCTGGTCAATCCGCGGTGACCCCGGCCGCCTTGATGAGCTTGCCCCAGCGCGCCGTCTCGCTTTGCAGCAAGGTGTGCAGGCTCTCGGGCGTGGCCTTGTCGGGCGAGACCAGGTCGGAGCTGAGCTCGGTGATGCGCTTCTTGACGTTGGCGTCTTTCAGCGCCACGTTCAGCGCCTGGTTCAGCTTGTCGATCACTTCCTTGGGCGTGCCCTTGGGCGCGTACATGCCGTGCCACACCTTCAGATCGAACCCCTTCAGGCCCTGCTCGTCCAGCGTGGGGATGCCCGGCATGGACGACAGGCGCTGCAGCGTGGTCACGCCAAACACCTTGACGCGCTTGCCGTCGGCGATCACCGGCGCGGTTTGCGTGGTCTGGTCGCACAGCAGGTCCACCTGGCCGCCCATCAGGTCGTTCATGGCCGGGCCGGCGCCCTTGTAGGGCACGGTGGTCAGCTTGACGCCGACCTGGTGCATGAACAGCATGCCGCACAGCTGCGACACGGCGCCGGTGCCCGCGTTGGCCAGGGTCACCTTGTCCTGGTTCTTCTTCACGTAGTCCAGCAGCTCGGGGAAGGTGTTGGCCGAAAAGTCCTTGCGCGACAGCAAGGTCATGGGCACGTCCAGCACCTGGCCGATGTACTCGAAATCCTTGAGCGGGTCGTAGGGCAGCTTCTTGTACAGCGCGGGCGCGGTGGCCATGCCCATGTGGTGGATCAGGATGGTGTAGCCGTCTGGCTTGGCGCGGGCCACGCGGGCGGGCGCAATGGTGCCGCCCGCGCCGACGGTGTTGTCCACGATCACCGTCTGCCCCAGCGACTGGCCCATGGGTATGGCCAGCACGCGCGCCACCACGTCGGTGGGGCCGCCGGCGCTGTAGGGCACGACCAGGGTGATGGGCTTGTCGGGCCAGGCGGCTTGGGCGGGGCCGGTCAGTCCCAAGGCCAGCAAAGCGCAGGCACCGGCGATGCCGCGGCGGGTGTTGAGAGAGGATGACTTCATGCGTTTGACTCCTGTGTTGCGAACGCGAAAAAAATGGTGAAGGCGCTATGCGCCTTCGGCGAGAAGATGGCCCACGCGCGGCCACTGCGCCACCTGCCACAGCGCGGTGACGGCGCGCTGGGCCTGGGCTGTGCTTACCGCGCCGCCATAGGCCGCCAGGCGCAGCGCCTTGGCTTCTATTTCTTCGCGCGAGAGGGTGTTGCCGGGGTCGCCCTTGGGCTCATCGACGCGGCCATGCAGCTCGCGTCCATCGGTGGTAGTGACGGTGACCTTGCCGATCCAGCGCTGCGGGTATGCGGCGTCCACCTCGGGGTCGAGCACCATGCTGACCTTCTCGCGCAGGGCCACGGTGTCCGGTGCCAGGTAGTCGGTGTCGAACTCGGTCAAACCTGCATGACCAAAGCGCGCGGCCAGGGCCAGCACCGTGCCCATCGAGAATTTGCTCTGGTGCACGGTGGCGGGCGAGACCACGGGGCCGAGCACGTCGATGGCGCCCTGGTGCACATGGCAGGTGACCTGGGCGATGTCGGTGGGCGCCAGGCCGTGCGCGCGCATCACCTGCAAGAGGGCGTCGGCGGCGGGGTGGGTGTGGCGGCAGGAGGCGTGCCATTTGAAACTCGTCTCGGCCGTGGCCCAGCGGGTGCCAAGGCCGTCGGTGAGCTTGGCCGGGTTGGCGTCGGTGGACATGCCCGCCGCCAGGCCCTGGGGGCCGGTGAAGATGTCCTGCGCGCCGGTGAAGCCGTCTTGCGCCAGATAGGCCGCCATCAGGCCCGCGCTGGCGGCATGGGCCGTGTGCAGCTGCTTGCTGTCGGCGGCGGTGCGCAAAAATTCCCACAGCCCCGCCGACTGCGTACCGGCCGAGCCGAAGGCGTGCTGCATCTGCGCCGGCGTGAGGTGCAGCAAACGCCCCACGGCGGCGGCGGCGGCCAGCGTGCCGGCCGTGGCCGTGGTGTGGAAGATGCGGTAATGGCTGCGGCCCAGGAACTCGCCCACGCGAATGCCCACCTCGTAACCCGCCACGCAGGCCGCCATCAGCTCGGCGCCGCTGGCGCCAATGCTCTGCGCCACGGCCAGCGCCGGCGGAAAGACCACGGCCGCCGGGTGGAACACCGAGCCGTTGTGCACGTCGTCTTGCTCGGCCACATGGGACGCGGCGGCATTGGCCAGCGCCGCCATCATGGGCGAGCTGGTGGCGCCGTGGCCTATGACTTCACTCGGCCCTTGTGCGGGCCCCTGCGACAGCGCAAAGCGCGTGATGCTGGCCACAGGCCGCGCCTTGCAGCCGGCGAGCACCGAGCCGAACCAGTCCACCCACAGGTCTTCGGTGCGGCGCTGCACGGGCCCGGGTACATCGCTCCATTGGAGCTGGGCGGCGAACTGGGCCAGGGGGTGGATGGTGGCTTGGGTTTCTTGCTTCATTTGGGGCTCCGGGGTATTGGTTTTCACTCCTTCCCCCACTGGGGCTGAGGGCTGCGGCTCCAGTTCCGCCAGTGCGGAACTGGACAGCCTGAAGAGCGGCGGCGTCTCGCCGCCAGCACCGAGGCTGGGATGGGGGCTGGTGCGCCAGCATCGTGTTGGCCTCGGGGCGCGAGCGTCGCTGGCCCCCACCCCTACCCTCCCCCAAAGGGGGAGGGAGAAATTCCAGCGATCTGCTCCGCCGTCCACCCCAGCTCCGCCAGGATGGCCGCGTTGTGCTGGCCCACGGCGGGCACCGCGTCCATGCGGTAATCAAAGGCGCTGTTCACGCCCGGCGGCAGCAGGGCCGGCACCTCGCCGGCCGGCGTGGCCACCTGGCGCCAGCGATTGCGCGCCTTGAGCTGCGGGTGCGCCCACAGCCCCGCCATGTCGTTCACGCGGGCGTTGGCTATTGCCGCCGCGTCCAGGCGCTCCACCACCTGGGCGGCGGTCATGGATGCAAAGATCTCCAGGATCAGCTTTTCCAGCTCGGCGCGGTGCTGGTTGCGCAGGGCGTTGGAGCAGAAGCGCTCATCCACCGCCACCTCGGGCTGCTCTAGCACGCCGTCGCAGAAGGCCTGCCATTCGCGCTCGTTCTGCAGGCCCAGCATCACGGTGCCGATTTCTCCCACATCCTTGCCGGCCTTGAACGGCCCATAGGGGTAGATGCTGGCGTGCGATGCGCCGGTGCGCGGTGGTGGCGGCGCGCCTTCAAACGCGTAGTACAGCGGATAGCCCATCCACTCGCCCATGGCCTCGAGCATCGACACGTCGATCTGGCTGCCCTGGCCCGTCTTGCCGCGCAGCAGCAGGGCCGAGAGGATGTTGGTGTAGGCGTACATGCCGGCGGCGATGTCGGCCACCGAGATGCCGGATTTGCTGGGCGTCTCGGGCGTGCCGGTGACGGACAGAAAGCCCGCCTCGCTCTGGATCAGCAGGTCATAGGCCTTCTTGTCGCGGTACGGGCCGTCGGCGCCGTAGCCGCTGATGTCGCAGACGATCAGCTTCGGGTTGTGTTCTTTCAGCGCCTCGTAGGACAGCCCCATGCGCGCGCTTGCTCCGGGCGCCAGGTTCTGCACCAGCACGTCGGCCGTCTTCAACAACTGCAATAGCGCGGCCTTGGCCTGAGGCTGCTTGACGTCCAGCGCCAGGCTTTCCTTGCTGCGGTTGATCCAGGTGAAGTGGGACGACTGGCCGCGCACGCGCTGGTCGTAGCCGCGCGCAAAGTCGCCGCTGCCGGGGCGCTCGACCTTGATCACGCGCGCGCCCAGGTCGGCGAGCTGGCGCGTGCAGAAAGGGGCGGCGACGGCATGTTCTAGAGAGACGACGGTGATGCCGTCGAGGGGTCGGGGCATGGATGACTCCGTTTCATCAAAACAGCCGGACGCAGAGGACGCAAAAAGAACGCAAAGGACGCAAAAAATTCAAGCATTGAATGAAGGATTGAAAACACGCATGGCGTTGCCGATACGCTCATGCAAATGATTTTTTGCGTCTTTTGCGAAACCTTTGCGTCCTCTGCGTCCGGCTGCTTGAGGTTTGCCTTCATTCAGAACGATCGCGGCAGCCCCAGCAGGTGCTCGGCCACGTAGGAATAGATCAGGTTGGTCGAGATCGGCGCCACCTGGTACAGCCGTGTCTCGCGGAACTTGCGTTCCACGTCGTATTCGCAGGCAAAGCCGAAGCCGCCGTGGAACTGCAGGCAGGCATTGGCCGCCTCCCACGACGCCTTGGCCGCCAGGTACTTGGCCATGTTGGCCTGGGCGCCCATGGGTTCGTGCTTGTCGAACAGCTCGCAGGCCTTCCAGCGCATCAGGTTGGCGGCCTCGACCTCGATGAAGGCGTCGGCGATGGGGAACTGCACGCCCTGGTTCTGGCCTATGGGGCGGCCGAACACCTGGCGGTCGCGCACATAGTTGGTCACGCGATCCAGGAACCAGTAGCCGTCGCCAATGCACTCGGCTGCGATCAGCGTGCGCTCGGCGTTCAGGCCGTCCAGGATGTACTTGAAGCCCTTGCCTTCCTCGCCGATCAGGTTCTCCTCGGGGATCTCCAGGTCCTCGAAGAACAGCTCGTTGGTCTCGTGGTTCACCATGTTCAGGATGGGGCGCACCGTCATGCCGCTCTTCTCGGCTTCGCGCAGGTCCACCATGAAGATGGACATGCCCTCGCTCTTCTTCGTCACCTCGGCCAGCGGCGTGGTGCGCGCCAGCAAAATCATCCAGTCGCTGTGCTGGATGCGGCTGATCCAGACCTTCTGGCCGTTGACCACGTAGCGGCCGTCCTTCTTCACGGCCGTGGTCTTGATTTTGGTGGTGTCGGTGCCGGTGCTGGGCTCGGTCACGCCCATGGATTGCAGGCGCCATTCGCCGGAGGCGATCTTCGGCAGGTACTTTTCTTTTTGCGCCTGGCTGCCATGGCGCAGCAGCGTGCCCATGTTGTACATTTGGCCGTGGCAGGCGCCGCTGTTGCCGCCGGCGCGGTTGATCTCTTCCATGATCACGCTGGCCTCGGTCAGCCCCAGGCCGCTGCCGCCGTACTCATGCGGGATCAGCGCGGCCATCCAGCCGGCTTTGGTGAGGGCGTCAACAAACTCGGCCGGGTAGGCGCGCTGCTCGTCCACCTTGCGGAAGTACTCGTCGGGGAACTCGGCGCACAGCGCGCGGATGGCGTCGCGGATCTCGTGGTGGTTGTCGGAGCCGGTGTGTTGGATCATGGTGGTCTTTCTATGGTTTTGGCCTCTGTCGTCCGTCCATCAAGCGCCGACAGCTATTGATAAAGGAGTGATCAGGCCAGCGTGGCCTGGCCCTGCATGGTCAGCCAGCCCTCGTGGTCCTGGGCCCACAGCTCCACGGTCTTGCCGTCGGGGCTGGGCCTGCCGTGCACGCTGAACGGGTGCAGGTCGAAGGTCGGCCGCACGGCGCGGAATTCAAAGCGCGCCACCTGCGCCTGCGGCAGCTGGCGGCGCAGCAGGTCCAGCAGCAGCGTGGCGATCAGCGGGCCATGCACGATCAGGCCGGGATAGCCCTCGACCTCGGTCACGTACTTGCGGTCGTAGTGGATGCGGTGGTCGTTGAAGGTCAGGGCCGAGTAGCGAAACAGCAGCACGTCATCGGGCACGATGGTGCGCGACCAGGCAGCCTGGCCGGCCAGCGGCGGCTTTTGCGGCGCGGGCGCGGCCTCGCCACTGAGCGGCGACGGGCCGCCCCGAGCCGCGAGAGCCCCCTCGGGGGGCAGCGAGGACACGCCAGTGCCGAGCGTGGGGGCCCGGTGCGCGGCAGAGCGATAGACGATGTCGTGCTCCTCGGTCAGCGACAGGCCGTTGGCGTTGGACAGGCGGTGCCGCACCAGCACGAACAGCAGCTCGCCCGTGCGGCCGGCCTTGTGCTTGACGGACTCTATGGTGGACTGGCGCTGCACCTGCTGGCCCACGCGCAGCGGGTTGGACGCTTCCCATGACAGGCGCCCGCCCGCCCACATGCGCCGTGGCAGCGGCACGGGCGGCAGAAAGCCGCCGCGCCGGGGGTGGCCGTCGGGCCCGATCTCACTGGCGCGGGCATGCGGCAGAAAGTACAGCCAGTGCCACAGCGGCGGCACGGCGGTGCCGGGCGCGGGCGCGGGGTCATCCCGGTCCAGCGTGGCCGACAGCGCGGCCAGGGGCACGGCCGTGATGCTGTCGTGCAGGGTTTCGCTCTTGCCCTGCCAGGTCTGCAGGTGGGCCAAGGCGGCAGCGTCGAGCATGGGCGTTTGCGTCATGCCCGCGATCTTCGGCGCTGGCGCCTCGCGGCGCAATCGCTGTTTTTGAAAGCACCTCTTTCGCGGTGGTGAAGTGCCGCTGCCAGGCCGCTCCGTGGCGTGCAGCCAGGGCCGGGACCGGGATCAGGAACCAGCGCGCGGCGGCGGGCGCCGACAGGGTCACTGCGGCGCGGACTGCCCCTGCGCATCGTCCACCAGCAGCGCCACCAGCTCCTGCGCAAAGCTGGGCAGCGCCTCCAGGCTGCGCACGCAGATCTGCATTTCGCGCACCGACCAGGCGTCCGTCAGCGGCACGAGGGCGATGGCCATGGCGTGGGCGTGGCGGCTGGCGGCGGACTCGGGCAGCACTCCCACGCCCACGCCCGACTCGATCATGCGGCAGGCGGTCTCGAAGTTGCCGACCTGGATGCGCAGCCGGATCGGGCGATGCAACTGGTCGCTGGCCTGGCGCAGAAAAGCATGCAGGGCACTGGCTTCGTTCAAGCCCACGTGGTCGAACTCCAGCGTGTCCGCAAACTCGATCTGCCGGCGCCTTTGCAGCGCATGGCCGCGCGGCACCACCAGCACCAGGCGGTCGCGCCGGTACGGCAGGGTCTGCAGGTTCTCGGTGCGCACCAGGCCGGCCACGATGCCGATGTCGGTCTGCCCCTCGGTCACGGCGCGCACGATGTCGTGCGACAGGCGCTCGCGCAGATCGATGTTCACGTCCGGGTGCAGGCGCAGAAACTGGCGCAGCACCGGCGGCAGAAACTCGCCCAGCGAGGTGGTGTTGGCGAACACCCGTACATGCCCCTTGATGCCGCGCACGTACTCCTGCATGTCGCCGCGCAGGTGTTCGAGCTGGCTGAGCACCGTGCGCGCGTGCGTCACCAAGGCCTGGCCCGGCGGCGTCAGCGTCACGCCCTGGCTGGTGCGGTACAGCAGCTTGGTGCCGATGCCCTCCTCCAGGTTCTTGATGCGCGTGCTGGCCGCCGGCAGCGAGATGAAGGACAGCTCGGCGCCGCGCGTCATGCTGTTGGCGTCGGCGATGTGCACCATCAGGCGCAGATCCACCAAGTCGAAGTGCATGGGCATGCGCCCGATTGTAGAAAGCCGCCCGAACTGGCCCCGCGCCGCGCGGGAATCGTTCAGCGGTTTGCTATGACGCGGCCACGCCCCACGGCGCCTGCCAGCCGCCGCCCATGGCCTGCACCAGGGCCACCGCCGCCTGCTGGCGCTGCACCTGCAGTTGCAGCACGCTGCGGCGCGCCGACAAGGAGGTGGCCTGGGACGTGACCACGTCGGTATAGGCCGACAGCCCCGCCTGGTAGCTGTTCAGGATGCGCTGCTCGGCGCCGGCGGCGGCCTCGGCGGCGGCGCGCGCGTGCTCGATCTGCTGGCTCAGCGCGGCCATGGCGTTGAGCTGGCCATCGACCTGGCCGAGCGCGGTCAGCACGCTCTGGCGGTAGCTGGCGGTCGCCGCTTGCTGCGCGGCACGCGCCTGATCGAGCGCGGCGTCGCGCGCGCCGGCGTCGAACAGGGTTTGCGCCAGCGTCGCGCCCAGTGACCACGCCAGCGTGGGCGCCGAGGCCAGCGTCGCCAGGCTGCCGGCCTTGCCGCCCAGGCCGGCGCTGAGGTTGAGGCTGGGAAAGTAGGCCGCGCGTGCGGCGCCGATGTTGGCGTTGGCCGCCGCCACCGCGCGCTCGCTGGACGCCACGTCGGGGCGGCGCAGCAGCAGCTCCGAGGGCATGGTCAGCGGCAGCACGGGCACCGCGGCCGACCACGGGGCGGGCGCCAGCGCGAACTGCGCCGGCGGCTCGCCCACCAGCAGGGCAATGGCCTGCTCGCTGCTGTTGCGGCTGCCCGCCAGCGCCGCGCGGCTGCTCCGTGCGTTGGCCAGCGTGCTTTGCGCCTGCAGCAGGTCGGTGTGGGCGGCCACCCCGGCGCTGTAGCGGTTTTGCGTGATGGTCACGGCCCGCTCATAGCCGGTGATGATGTCGTCCAGCAGTTGCAGCTCGGCGTCGGCCTCGCGCACGCCAAAGTAGGCATTGGCCAGGCTGCCCTGGGCCGCCAGCCGCGCGGCTGCCAGGTCGGCCCGGCTGGCCTGCACCCTGGCGCCCTGCGCCTGCACGGCATCGGCCAGGCGGCCCCACAGGTCGGGCGCCCAGCTGGCGCCGGCCTGCAGGGTGCCGCTGCCCGCGGACGGTCGTCCGCTGCGCTGCGCGCCCAGCTGCACGTCCAGCGTGGGCCATTGCTGGGCCTGCGCCTGGCGCAGCAGCGCCTCGGCCTGCGCCACGTTGGCCAGGGCCAGCGCCAGATTCTGGTTGCCGATTTCGATGCGCCCCATCAGCGCATCCAGCGCCGCGTCGTCGAACAGCGCCCACCAGCGCCCTTCCTGCCAGTCCTTGGGCGCGTCGGCGGTGCTGATCCAGCCGGGTGGCGGCGCGCTCTTCCAGGCCGCCGACACCGGCGCCGTCGGTCGGGCGTCGGGAGCCTGGCCGGCGCAGGCGCCCAGCAGCAACGCCAGTGCCAGCACGGCGGCGCGATGCACCGGGGCTTGAAGGGGCCCGGCCAGACGGGTGGGAGTGTGCGAACGTGCCATGGCGGTGGGGGGCGAACTCTGAGCCCGGATTATTGCGACTTGCCGCCCGGCAACCTGCGCCCGGCTGCGCGCCGCCCGTGGGCGAGGTGCAGGCCGATCAGGCGCGCCACCAGGGTGGCCGGAAACAGCTGGCCGATGACGGCTTCCAGGTTGGCCAGGCCGCGCGCCAGCGGATGGAGCGGCTTGAGGTCGCCCCAGCCGGTGGAGGTGATGGTGCTGAGGCTGAAGTAGGTCAGGTCGGCCGCGCGCTTGTCGGGCATGTCGATCAGGCTGAGCGGTGACAAGCCGCTGATGGCGCTGGGATGCAGCAGCACGATCAGGCTGAAGACGTTGGCGAACAGGGCAGCCAGGTTCAAGTAGATCAGGATCGCCCCCAGCACCCGGTCGGCGCCCACGCGGCCGGGGCCGAAGACGTAGCGCCCCACCAGCGCCGTGACCGTGAGGTTGAAGACCGCGACGATCCAGGTCAACCATTCGTGCTGGCGCACCAGGGTGTGATAGCTCCCGGCATGCCCGGCCAGGGCGGGAATGGCGATCATTGCGACCAGCCCCGCCACCAGCAACGCGCGCACCAGCCGGTTGCGCGTGAACACGCGAATGCAGACGCCGGCAAAGGCCAGCCGGCACAGGTCGGCCAGCACCAGGCCCGACAGATGAGAGGCCGCCAGCGGCACGGCCACGAACAGCGTGAAGGCTTGCGCCAGCAGCAGCACCAGCAGGCTGCGCCCCGTCACCTGCCGCCAGACGCGAGGCGGCCGGGGCGCCGGTGCGGCGGATGGGGACAGCGGACGAAAGGCAAAGGGCATGGGAAATGGCGAGCCTGGTGAGCATGACGGCTCGGTTTCAAGGATCGCCATCGGGCGGGCAAAGTTTCGTAAAGCGCGTCAGCGCCCCGCGTGCCAAGCCGTTGGATCGCTGAAAGCGCGCTTCGCAACGACGCTTTCAGCAAGGAGAACACCATGCGATTTTCACTCCCCTCCTCGCGCGGCGCGCCGCTGGCACTGGCGACCGTGCTGTGCGCCGGCCTGCTGGGCACGACGGCGCCCGCGCAGGCGCGTCCGACCATCGTGGTCAACGCCATCGTGGCCCCGGTGCCGCCGCCACCGCTGCAAGCCGAGCTGGTCCCGGCGGCGCCCTTCGTCAGCGCCGTGTGGGTGCCCGGCCACTGGTTCTGGGAGCGTGGCCGTTACGTGTGGCTGCCGGGGCACTACGCCTACCCGCGCCAAGGCATGCACTGGGTGCCTGCGCACTGGCGCCCCTACCGCGGCGGCTGGAGCCTCGTCGCCGGGCACTGGGCGCGTTGACGGCACACCGAAACGGCGTCATTCCCACATCCCCGTGAAACCCAAAAAGGAATTCACCATGAACCCCCCTGTTCGAACCTTCTTCGGCGCTGGCGCCGTGTTGGCCGCTGGCCTGCTGATGAGCGGCTGCGCCGTCGTGCCGGCCCCCGTGCCCGTGGCGGTCGCCGCGGGTGACGTGTATGCGCCCGCCGCGCCGCCGCCGCCGCAGGTCGAGGTGATTCCGCCGGTGCCCTTCGTCGGCGCAGTGTGGGTGGGCGGCTACTGGAACTGGTATGGCGGGCGGCACGTGTGGGTGCCCGGCCGCTACGTGCGCCCCAATCCCGGCTATCACTGGCAACCGCACCACTGGGAGCAGCGCCCGGGCGGTGGCTGGTGGTTGCGCGGTGGCGCATGGGTGCGCTGAGCAACGCACCGCACGGTGCTCAACGCATCACGGCATGAGCCAATTTCGCCTCGCCGGCTCGGCGCCGGCGCAGCTTGTCCAGCAGCACATAGACCACCGGCGTGGTCAGCAGCGTGAGCAGCTGGCTGGCGATCAGTCCGCCGACGATGGTCACGCCCAGGGGCTGGCGCAGCTCGGCCCCCTGGCCGAAGCCGATGGCCAGCGGCAGCGCGCCCAGGCCCGCGGCCAGCGTGGTCATCAGGATCGGGCGAAAGCGCAGCAGGCAGGCTTCGCGCACGGCCTGCACGGCCGAAAGGCCGCGCGCGCGTTCGGCCTCGAGCGCGAAGTCGATGATCAGGATGGCGTTTTTCTTGACGATGCCGATCAGCAGAAACACGCCAATCAGCGCCATGATCGAAAACTCCATCTTGAACAGCAGCAGCGCCAGCACGGCGCCAAAGCCGGCGCTGGGCAGGGTGGTTAGCACGGTGATGGGGTGGATCAGGCTCTCGTACAACATGCCCAGCACGATGTAGATCACGACGATGGCCGCGACGATCAGCAGGCCCTGCTGCGACTGCGTTTGCTGCGCCTGCGCCGCCGCGCCCGAGAACTCCCCGCGCACGTTGTTGGGCATGCCAATGGCATCCACGCCGTCCAGCACCGCCTGGCGCCCCTGCTCGATCGACACGCCGTCGGCCAGGTTGAAGGACAGGGTGGCCGACAGCTCGCCGCCGTCGTGAAACACCGAGGTGGGCACCGCGCGCTCGCTGACGCGGGCAAAGGCCGACAGCGGCACCATGGCGGCCGGGCTGACCGAGATGGGCTGGCCGGTGGACGCGCTGCGCAGCGCCGGGTTGGCCGAGCTGCCACCGGTGGTGGGCGTGGTGGCCGTGGCGCTGCGCGCGGCCGGCACATGGACATCGCCCAGGGCCACGGGCGAGAGCGCGTAGCGCTGCGCCCACTCCATCACCACGGTGTACTGGTTCAGGTCGGTGTAGACGTTGGCCACCTGGCGCTGGCCGAAGGCGTTGTACAGCGCTGCGTCGATGCTTGAAAGCGCCACCCCCAGACTGGCGGCCTTGCTGCGATCGACCTGCACGTATGTCTCCACGCCGTTGTCGCTCTGATCGTTGTCGACGTCGGTCAGGCGTTCGTCCTGCGCCAGGCGCGCCGACAGCTTGAGCGTCCAGTCCTTCAGGTCGGCCGCGTTGTCCGCCTTGAGCGTGTACTGGTAGGTGCTGTTGCTGCTGCGCCCGCCCATGCGCAGCTCCTGCACCGGGTTGAGGAACACGCGCAGCCCCGTGATGCCGGCCAGTTGCGGGCGCAGCCGGTTGATGACGCTGCGCGTGGTCTCGCCCTTGGCGCGCTCCCTGGCGGGTTTGAGCGCCGCCGACAGAAAGCCCCCGCCCGCGCTGCGCCCGCCGGCAAAGGCCACCACGGTGCCCACCGACGGGTCGGCGCGGATGATGTCCACCGCCTGCTGCAACTTGTCGGCCATGGCGGACGACGAGATGCTCTGGTCGGCGCGCAGGCCGCCGATCAGCTGGCCGTTGTCCTGCTCGGGAAAGAAGCCCTTGGTGATGGCCGAAAACAGGTAGCCGTTCAACCCGACCACCACCAGCAACACGCCGATCACCACCCAGGGCGCGGACAGCGCCCAGTCCAGCGAGTGCGTGTAGGTGCGCACCAGCTGCTGCTCGCCGCCGCGCAGCCAGCCGCCCAGGCGCGCGCGCAGCCGCCCCGCCAGGCTGCGCCGGGGCGGCGCGGCAGCGGCATCGGCGCCTGCCGCATGGCGCGGCAGCAGCAGTGCGCACAGCATGGGCGTGGTGGTGAGCGAGATGACCAGCGAGATCATCACGGCACTGGAGAGCGTGACGGCAAACTCGCGAAACAGCCGCCCGGGCTGGCCGCCCATGAACAGGAGCGGGATGAACACCGCGATCAGCGACACGCTGATGGTGAGCACCGTGAAGCCCACTTCCCTGGCACCGTCCAGCGCCGCGCGCAGGCGCGAGCGGCCCATCTCGAGGTGGCGCGAGATGTTCTCCAGCACCACGATGGCGTCGTCCACCACGAAACCGGTGGCCACGGTGAGCGCCATCAGCGTCAGGTTGTTGAGCGAAAAACCCAGCGCAAACATCACGCCAAAGGTGCCCAGCAGCGACACCACGGTGGCCACCGCCGGGATCAGCGCCGCGCGCAGGTTGCGCAGGAACAGGCCCACCACCGCCACCACCAGCAGCACCGCGATCACCAGCGTGATCTCGACCTCGCGCACCGAGGAGCGCACCGAGCCGGTGCGGTCGATGGCGACCTGAAGGTTGATGTCGGCCGGCAGCTGCGCGCGCAGGCTGGGCAGCAGCGCGTCGATGGCGTCGGCCGTGGCGATCAGGTTGGCGTCGGGCTGCTGCGTGATGTTGACCACGATGGCCGGCTGGCCGTTGAACATGCCGCGCGTGCGCGTGTCCTGCACGCCGTCGATCACGCGCGCCACCTGGCTCAGGCGCACCTCGGCGCCGTCGCGCATGCCGATGATCAGGTTGCGGTAGTCAGCCGCGCGCAGGCGCGGCGTGGGCGTGAGCACCTGCAGCGCGCGCCCGTCCTGGGCGCCGCCCAGCTCGACCACGCCCTTGGGCCGCAAGGCGCTGCTGGCCTGCAGCGCGGCGCGCACGTCATCGCCGCTGATGCCCAGATCGGCCAGCGCGAACGGATCCAGCTCCACCCGCACGGCCGGCTGCGAGCCGCCACCCAGTGTCACGTCGCCCACGCCCGGCACCTGCAGCAGGCGCTGGTTGATGATGTTGTTGACGGCGTCGTAGATCTGCCCCGGCGTGCGCGTGCTGGACGTGAGCGCCAGGATCATGAAGGGCTGCGCCGCGGGGTTGGCCTTGCGATAGGTCGGGTTGCTGCGCAGGTTGGCCGGCATGTCGATGCGCGCGGCATTGATGGCCGCCTGCACGTCGCGCGCGGCGCTGTCGATGTCGCGGTTGAGGTCGAACTGCAGCACCACCCGCGCCGAACCGGTGCTGCTGGAGCTGGTCATCTCGTTGACCCCGGCGATGGTGCCCAGCGTGCGCTCCAGCGGCGTGGCCACGGTGCGCGCCATGTCGGCCGGACTGGCACCGGCCATGTTGGCGCTGACGAAGATGACCGGAAAGTCCACCGCCGGCAGCCGCGCCACCGGCAGGCCGAAGAACGCCCCGATGCCGGCCAGCGCCAGACCGAGCGTGAGCAGCACGGTGGCGATGGGGCGCTGGATGAAGGGGCGCGAGAGGTTCATGCGACATCCCCTGCCTTGCGCCCGCGCCCCTGCCGTGCTCCCTCACCCCTCTGGGGCTGGGGTGAGGGGCCGCTGGTGTTTGAGTCGATGGCCGTTGTTTGAAGTGCAGATGGTTCTACATGCTCTCGCTGGCCGGGATATGCGCCCGGCGGCGCACCTACTTTTCTTTGCTTCGCCAAAGAAAAGTAGGCAAAAGAAAGGCGACCCCACTGGCCGTGTCCCTTCGCTTCGCTGCGGGCAGCCTGCGATGCTCGCGCGCGGGGCGGTGCTGCGGAACTCGCTTTGTTCGCTGCGCTCACGCCGCTCAGACAACCGCAGCAAGTCAGATCACGATGCATGGGCATGCTGCGCTGCCCATGCCCGCCCCACGCCCTGCGCTTCTCGGCACGGCCAGAGGGGAGTTGAACTCCAACACGGGCCATCGCTGCGCTCGGCCCCGCGAACAGCCAAACCCGGGGCCGAGCGCAGCGATGGCCCGTGTGGTTTTTCCACCCCCTTGAGGCTGCGCCCGCGGCGCGGCGCTTGCGGGGTGGCGCGTGCACCGCAGGATGCACGCGCTTCGTGGACTGGCTCGCCGCGGTTGTCTGAACGGAGCGCGCCAGCGCGCAGTGAGTTCTGCGGCGCACCCCGCAAGCGTTGCGGCGCAGGTTTGCCCCGCAGCGAAGCGCAGGGGTCGCAGACGTGGGGGCGCTTTCTTTTGCCTCCTTTTCTTGTGCGTACAAGAAAAGGAGGTGCGCTGCCGGGCGCATATCCCGGCCAGCAGGCGCTTGCAGACCCACAGAAGAAGCAAACAACTGACCTTGCCCCTGGAATCCGTATCCCATAGCTGCTCTCATGCACTGGCTTGCCGGGGTTGATTGGCCTGCCAGTTCTCTTCAAACCGCATCGGGCTGACGTAGTCCAGCGTCGAATGCAGCCGTTCCCGGTTGTACCAGAGCAGCCAGCCAATCACCTCATCCATGGCCTGACGGCGAGTGTTGAACCGCTGCCCGTGCAGCCGCTCCACCTTCAACGAACCAAACAAGGTCTCGCTGCATGCGTTGTCCCAGCAGTTGCCCTTGCGGCTCATCGAGCTGGTGATGCCGTACTCGGCCAGCACCGCCGTGAACTCGCCGCTGGCGTACTGGCTGCCTCTGTCGCTGTGGAAGATCACCCCGGCATTCTTGCCTGGATGGCGCTTGAACCACGCCATGCGCAGCGCATCGATGACGATGCTGCGCGTCATGTCGCTGCGCAGACTCCAGCCCACCACCTGACGGCTGAACAGATCGATCACCACGGCCAGAAACAGCCAGCCTTCGTCGGTGGCGATGTAGGTGATGTCGCCCACCCAGACTTTGTCTGGCTCGGCCACGTTGAACTGCTGCCCAAGCAGGTTGGGCGCAATCGGCAGATCGTGGCGGCTGTCGGTGGTGACTTTGAAGCGGCGTTTGCCCTTGGCGCGGATGCCGTGCAACTGCATGAGCTTTTGCACCCGCTCTTTGCCTACGCGGATACCCCGGGCCAGCAGATCACGCCACACGCGGGGCCAACCGTAGCTGCCGCGGCTCTGGGCATGGATGGCCTTGATGTGTACCAGCAACGCGTCGTCGCTCAGGTGGCGACGATGGTCATCGCTGGCGCGCCGTACAAAGTGCTCGTGATAACCAGCTACGCTGACGCCGAGCACGCGGCACTGCACCGAGATGGGCCACACGCGCCGGTGGCGCTGAATGAAGGCGTACTTCACGTCGATGCCTTTGCGAAGTACGCCGTCGCTTTTCCCAGGATGTCGCGCTCCATCTTCACGCGCGCCAGTTCTGCGCGCAGCCGACTGATCTCCATCTGCTCGGCGCTCACCAGCTTGCTGTCGGCGCCGGTGAGTTTGCCGGCACGCTGGGCTTTGACCCAGTTGAACAGGGTCTGATCGACCACGCCCAGGGTGCGGGCGGCCGCCGCGATGCTCTGGCCGCCTTCGACCAGCCGCACGGCCTCTTGCTTGAATTCGAGCGTGTAGCGCGCTCTCGTCGTCTTCGTCATCTTCGTCTCTCCTTGCTTGGATTGAACCACTCAGCAAGGGATACGTTTTTCGGGGGCAAGGTCACAACAGCGAACAATCCAACGCCAGCGGCCCCTCACCCCAGCCCTCTCCCCAAAGGGGCGAGGGAGCAAGACAGGGGCGCATCACGGCTCGACCCCCTGGGCTGCGCCTTCGAGCCCGACGTCCTCGACACCAAGCCGCTTGACCCCTCCGCCCAGCCGGTCGAACCACAGATAGATCACCGGCGTGGTGAACAAGGTCAGCAGCTGCGACAGCACCAGCCCGCCGAAGATGGCGATGCCCAGCGGCCGGCGCAGCTCTGCGCCGTCGCCCCAGCTCAGCATCAGCGGCACGGCGGCGGCCAGTGCGGCCAGGGTGGTCATGAGGATGGGGCGAAAGCGCAGCAGCGCGGCCTGGTGGATCGCCTCGACGGCGGTCTTGCCCTCGCCCCGCTCGGCCTCGATGGCGAAGTCGATCATCATGATGGCGTTCTTCTTGACGATGCCGATCAGCAGCACCAGGCCGATGATGCCGACCACGTCCAGCGCATGGCCGGTGGCCCACAGGGCCAGCAGCGCGCCCACGCCGGCCGAGGGCAAGGTGGACAGGATGGTGAGCGGGTGCACGTAGCTCTCGTACAGCACCCCCAGCACGATGTACACGCACACCACCGCCGCCAGGATCAGCCACAGCTGGTTGGCCAGCGAGCTTTCGTAGGCGCCCGAAGCGCCGGTGAAGTGCAGGTTGATGCTGGCCGGCAAGCCTTCGGCCTGCGCCGCCGCGCGCACCGCCTGCACCGCCGCGCCCAGGCTGACGCCGGGCGCGGTGTCGAAGCCCACCGTCGCCGCCGGGTATTGGCCCACGCGCTGCACGGTCAACGCCGCCGGCTCCTCGACGATCTGCGCAATCGAGCCCAGCGGCGTGACGCCCCCGCCCGTGGTCTTGACCGGCATGTCGCGCAGCGATTGCAGGCTGGCGGCGTCGTTGCGCGCGGCCTCCAGGATCACGCGGTACTGGTTGGTCTCGGTAAAGATGGTGGAGACGATGCGCTGGCCAAAGGCGTTGTACAGGGCGCTGTCCAGCGCGCTGGTGGTCACGCCCAGGCGCGCGGCGGTGTCGCGGTCGAGCCTGACCATCGCCGCCGGGCCGGTGGCGCCGGCGTCGGTCGTGGCGTGGCGCAGCTCGGGCACGCCCTGCAGGCGCTGCGCCAGCCGCTGGGCCCATTGGTTGACCAGCGCGGTATCCACGCCCTCCAGGTCGAACCGGTATTGCGTGGGGCCGGTGTCGGAGTCGATGGTGAGGTCTTGCGTAGGTTGCAGAAACAAGGTGACGCCCGCCACCTGCTCGGCCACCCGCTGGCGCAGGCGCTGCATGATGGCGGCCTCGGAGTCGCCGAACAGGGGGCGCGCGCGCAGGTTGATGACCAGCCGGCCCGAGGACAGCGCGCTGTTGTTGGCCGCGTCCACGCCGACCACGGAGCTGAGCGACTGCACCGCCGGGTCTTGCAGCACCAGGCGCGCCACCTCGCCCTGCAGCGCCGACATGCGATCGAAGGACACGTCGGGCGAAGCCTGCACGCGGCCCTGCAGCTGCCCCGTGCTCTGCACCGGGAACAGGTCCTTGGGAATCACGACGTACAGCGCCACGGTGAACGCCAGGGTCAGCAGCGCCAGCGCCAGCGTGAAGGGCTGGTGCGCCAGCACCCATTGCAGGCCGCGGTCGTAGCGGGCGATGGTCCAGTCCATGCGCGCCTGGATCCAGCGGCCGATGCGCCCATGGGTTTCGTCCAGGGGCTCGAGCATGCGCGCCGACATCATCGGCACCAAAGTCAGCGACACCAGCGCCGAGAACAGGATGGTGATGGCCAGCGTGACGGCAAATTCGCGAAACAGGCGCCCGATGACCTCCTGCATGAACAGCAGCGGGATCAGCACCGCGATCAGCGACACCGTGAGCGAGATGATGGTGAAACCGATCTCGCCCGCCCCGGCCAGCGCGGCGGCCATGGGCGGCTTGCCCAGTTCGCGGTGGCGCGAGATGTTCTGGCTGCGGCCGGCCGCTTGCGCGCCCTTCACGTCGGCTGCGCCGACATGAGCCTGCGCCGAAACCTCGCTCACGACGGCTGCGCCGTCTGGCCCGGCGCCTGCGCCGGCCTGCATCTCGCGATGCCGAGCGATGTTTTCAATCATCACGATCGCGTCATCGACCACGAAGCCGGTGGCAATCGTCAGTGCCATCAGGCTCAGGTTGTTGAGCGAGTAGCCCAGCAGGTACATCGCCGCCACCGTGCCCAGCAGCGAGATCGGCACCGCGATGGAGGCAATCAGCGTGGCGCGCAGGCTGTGCAGAAAGGCAAAAATCACCAGCACCACCATGACCACGGCCAGCACCAGCTCGATCTCCACGTGCTCGACCGAAGAGCGGATGCCCAGCGTGCGGTCGGTCAGCACGGTCAGTTGCACGCTTTGCGGCAGGCTTTTCTCCAGCTGCGGCAACTGGCGCTTGATGGCGTCCACCGTGGCGATCACGTTGGCGCCGGGCTGGCGCTGCACGTTCAAGATGATGGCTGGAGCAAGGGCTCCCCCCCAGTCTCCACACGCTGCGCGTTGTTGCGCCTCCCCCCTCAAGGGGGCACCGCCAGCGGGCGGGCAAAGCCCTTCCGCGGCGGTCGCTGGTACGGCTTGCTCCGCAGCCTTCTGACTCTTGGACGTTGGACGCGAGATATCGTTCTTGATGCCTGTCCACGCGCCCAGCCGGTCGTTCTCCGAGCCGTCGATCACGCGCGCCACGTCCGACAGGTGCACCGGCGCGCCATTGACATAGGCGATGATCAGCTCGCGGTAGTCGTCGGCCGTCATCAACTGGTCGTTGGCGTTGATGCTGTACTGGCGCTTGGGTCCGTCGAAATTGCCCTTGGCGGTGCTGGCGTTGCCGGTGGCGATGGCGCTGCTGATCGCGTCCAGGCCCAGACCCATGGCGGCCAGCGCCTCCAGGTTGCCCTGCACGCGCACGGCGGGGCGCTGCCCGCCGGCCAGCGTGACCAGGCCCACGCCGTCGATCTGGCTGATCTTGAGCGCCAGGCGCGTGTTGACCATGTTCTGCACCTCGGTCAAGGGCAAGCTGGTGGACGTGACGGCCAGCTGCATGATGGGCGCGTCGGCCGGGTTGACCTTGGCGTACACCGGCGGCGCTGGCAGGTCCGCCGGCAGCAGCGAGCCGGCCGCGTTCATGGCCGCCTGCACCTGCTGCTCGGCGGCGTCCATCTTCAGGTTCAGCACAAATTGCAGCGTGATCATCGACACGCCGGCGCTGCTGGTGCTGCTCATGCGCGCCAGCCCGGGCATCTGACCGAACTGGCGCTCCAGCGGCGCCGTCACCGTGCGGCTCATCACGTCGGGGCTGCCGCCGGGGTACAGCGTCTGCACCTGGATGGTGGGGTAGTCCACCTGCGGCAGCGCCGCCAGCGGCAAGAAGCGCAGCCCCACCAGGCCGGCCAGCACGATGGCCAGCATGAACAGCGCCGTGGCCACGGGCCGCTGGATGAACAGGCGCGAGACGTTCATGCGATGTCTGGTCCGTCGGCTTTCCGGCGCGGCGCCGCGAGCAGGGCCCGCTCCCTCCCCCATTGCGGGAGGGTTGGGGTGGGGGCCATCGGCGGCTCACTGGGGCGCGCCGCTGGCCCCCATCCCCGCCCTCCCCCAAAGGGGAAAGGCGCCCATGCGATCCGGTTCATTGGCGCGCCTCGCTCACTGCTTTTGCGCCGAGCGCTGCTCGCGCAGCTTCTGCACGTAGGCGCGCCGCTCCTCGGGCGGCAGCGACAGCACCTTCTCGCGCAGCTCGGGCGGCAGGCGATCGAGCGCGCCGGCGCGGCCGGTGGCGGCGCTTTCGGCAGCGCTCCCGTTTGCTGCTGATTCAGTAGCTGCCCGCGCTTGCTGGTCGGGCGCTGCGGCCGGTTTTGATGCCGAATCGATGGGCTGCGCCGGGCGCGCGCCGCTGGCGCCGGCGGCCGCGCTGGCCGCAGCGCGCCGGCCCGCGCCGCCCGCGGGCTGGTCGGCCGCCAGCTGCACGCGACCGCCATCCTTGACACGATCGCCGCCCTCGGTCACCACGCGCTCGCCGGCTTGCAGGCCTTGAGCAATGAGCACCTGGTCCACCGTGGCCAGCCCGCGCGTGACGGTGCGCATGTGGGCCGTGCGCGCGTCGTCCACCACATACACATAGTCGCCCTGCGGGCCGGTGCGCACCGCCGTCACCGGAATCAGCACCCCCGCGGCGCTGCCCAGCTGCAGGCGCGCGTTGACGAACTGGTTGGGAAAGAGCGCCCCGTCCTTGTTGGCAAAGCGCGCCTTGGCGCGCACCGTGCCGGTGGTGGTGTTGACCTGGTTGTCCAGCGTCAGGAACTGCCCTTCGGCCAGGGTTTGCGTGCGGGCGCGGTCCAGCGCCGTGACGGGCAAGGCACCTTGGCGCTGGGCCTTCTGCACGGCGGGCACGCGGTCCTGCGGCACGCTGAACACCACGTCGATCGGCGTGATCTGGGTGATGGTGGCGATCCCCGTCGCGCTGTTGGCGGCCACCAGGTTGCCCGGATCGACCGCGCGCAGGCCGATGCGCCCGCTGATGGGCGCGCGAATGCTGGCAAAGCCCACGTTCAGTTCGGCCGCGCGCTCGCTGGCGCGGTCGGCCTCGACCACGCCCTCCAGCTGCTTGACCAGCGCCGCCTGCGTGTCCACGTCCTGGCGGGCGATGGAGTCCTGCGTCAGCAGCGTCTGATAGCGCCCCAGCGTCACGCGCGCGGCGGCCAGTTGTGCCTCGTCCTTGGCGCGCGCACCGCGCGCCTGCAGCAGCGTCTGCTCGTAGGGGCGCACGTCGATGCGCGCCAGCACCTGGCCCTTGGTGACCATCTGCCCCTCGGTGAACAGCACCTCCTGCAGCACGCCCGACACCTGCGGCACCAGCGTGGCCGTGATCGGTGGCGTGACCGTTCCCAGCGCGTCGATCAGCACCGGCAAGTCGCCCTGGCGCGCCGTCGCCACGCCCACCGTGACGCCGCCCGAACCGCCCCCGCCCGGCGGGCCGCCCGGCCCGCCAAACCGCCCACCCGCGGCTGGCGCGCCGCCGGCCGGCTCCTTGCTGCGCTGCACCAGCCACCAGGCCGTGCCCACCAGCGCCAGCACCAGCAGCAAGGCCAGCACGCGCCCCAGCCAGCGCCGGCGCGGCGGCGCTGGGGACAGGGGCGGCGGCGGCGCCGTGGGCGAGGAATCGGTCATGGTTCGGGTTGTTGTCTATGGGCAACGCATCGTAGCCGGACGGCGCAAGCGCCCGGTATGCGGCACTTGAAGAAATGTAAAGCGGCGCCGCGGACCGCTCAATCGGCCCACACCACCGCCCCGCTCCACCAGGTCAGCAGCACGACCACCCCAAAGGCAATGCGATACCACGCAAACGGCACGAAGCTGTGGCTGGCGATGTAGCGCAGCAGCCAGCGCACGCACACCCAGGCGCTGACGAAGGACAGCAGCAGCCCCACGCCGAACAGCGGCGCATCGGCCCAGGACAGCAGCGCGCGCTCCTTGTAGAGCGAATACGCGCCCGCGCCGATCAGCGTGGGAATGGCCAGGAAAAAGGAAAAATCGGTGGCCGTCTGCCGCGACAGCCCCAGCAGCATGCCGCCGATGATGGTGGCGCCCGAGCGGCTGGTGCCCGGGACCATGGCTGCGCACTGCACCAGGCCGACCTTGAGCGCGTCCCAGGCCGTCATCTCGTCCACGCGGTATACGCACGTCGCGCTTTGCGGCCGGCGCTCGGCCCACAGGATGACGAAGGCGCCCAGGATGAAGGTGCTGGCGACCACCGGCGCCGTGAACAGATGCGCCTTGATCGCCTTGCCGAACAGCAGGCCCAGCACCACCGCCGGCAAAAACGCGATCAGCACGTTGAGCGCAAAGTGCTGCGCCGAGCGGCTGTGCGGCAGACTGACGAGCGTGTCGCGAATCCGGTGCCAGTAAACGATGACCACGGCCAGGATCGCGCCCGTCTGGATGGCGATGTCGAACACCTTGGCCTTGGCGTCGGCAAAACCCAGCAGGCTGCCCGCCAGGATCAGGTGCCCGGTGCTGGAGATGGGCAAAAACTCGGTCAGGCCTTCGACCACCCCCATGACGGCCGCCTTCAGCAGCAACAACGTATCCACACCCGAGCCTTTCCGGTTGCCGCGCCGCGCGCAGCTTGCGGCGGCGATTTTAGGAAAGCGTCGCGTCAGCCGCTGCGCCGCATTTCACCGCCTCCCATTTGCGTTTCGCGCCCGCATCCTGCATTTCGTCGCATCGCGCTGGAGCGCGCGGGCGCCAGCCGGCAGCATCACGCCATTCGTTCAACCCATCACCGGAGATCGATCATGCTGCTCACCACCCTCCTCAGCCAGCACCCCTCGGCCATCGTCGACATCGTGCGCGATACGCCCGTCTGGGTCGGCGCCCTGCTGGCAGCCCTGCTCGCCCTGGGCTACTCGGCCACGCGCCCCCGCCGCGTGGCCGCCAGCCGGCTGGCGCTGATGCCGCTGGCCATGCTGGGCCTGGCCCTGTGGGGCGTGCAGTCGGCCTTTGCCGCCAGCGGCCACCTGCCGGCGCTGCTGCTGCTGTGGGCCCTGTGCTTCGTCGCGATGCTGCTGCTGGGCAGCCGCGCCGCGGCACCCGCGGGAACACGCTTCGATCCCGCCGCGCGCCAGTTTCTGCTGCCCGGAAGCTGGGTGCCCATGGCCTTGATCGTCGGCGTGTTCCTGATCAAGTACAGCGTGGGCGTGCAACTGGCCCTGGAGCCCACGCTGGCCCGGCACCTGGGCTTTGCCATCGCGGTGACGGCCCTGTACGGCCTGCTGTCGGGCCTGTTTGCCGTGCGTGCGCTGCGCGTGCTGCGGCTGGCCGGCCGCCCGGTGCTGCAGGCCGGCTGAGGCCCGCCCCATCTCCCCTCGAAAGGTCCCCATCATGTCCTCCTTCGACCCCCGCTCCCCGGCGCCGGACGGCGCAGCCGCCGACCGCGCCCAGATCGAGCGCCTGGCGCGCAAACGCGCCGGCGCCAAAATGGGCTGGTACGTGCATGCCCTGGTCTACGTCTGCGTCAACGCCGGGCTGGCGCTGATCTCCATGAGCAGCGACCGGCCCTGGTTCATCTTTCCGCTGGCCGGCTGGGGGCTGGGCCTGGCCATTCACGGCTTGGTGGTGTGGATCAACGCCGGCGGCGCGGGTTTGCACGAGCGCCTGCTGCAGGCCGAACGTGAGAAGCTGCGCAACCGCCCTCTGTGACAATCGGCGCGCCAGGACCTTTCCCATGACTTCCATCACCGTCCACCACCTCAACCAGTCCCGCTCGCAGCGCATCCTGTGGCTGCTGGAAGAGCTGGGCCTGACCTACGAGGTCGTGCGCTACCAGCGCGACCCCGGGACAATGCTGGCGCCGCCCGAACTCAAGCGGATTCACCCCTTGGGCAAGTCACCGGTGGTCACCCTGGACGGCGAAGTGCTGGCCGAGTCGGGCGCCATCAGACTGGTTTGCCGGCAAGGCCTTCAGCGCGGCCGACATCCAGATGAGCTACCCCGTGCAGGCCGCGCGGGAGCGGGCCGGGCTGACCGCCCGCGAACACCCGCGCCTGACCGCCTGGCTGGCGCGCATCCAGGCGCGCCCGGCCTGGCAGCGCGCCCAGGCGCGTGAGGCGGGGTAGGCCGCGCATGGTCATCGACTGGCGCGACGTGCTGCGGCACGGCCTGCAGGTGCTGGCCTTCTGCTGCGTGGTGGCGGTGTTCACCAACATGATCTGGCCGGACACGGGTTACGGGCAGCAACTGGTGCACTCGGCCGCGACCGGCATGGTGACGTGGGCGGTGATGGAGTTCGGCCGCCTGCTGGTGCCGCGCGATCGGTGCTACCGGGGCCACGGCAATCAGGGGCACGGCTGGCCCAGGGGCTGGCGCGGCGTGGTGCTGACCTTGCTGGGTCTCGCCGCCGGCTTCCTGATCGGCCGGCCGCTGGGATTCTGGTTGCTCGGCCGCCCGCTGGAATACTCGCAACGCGACGCCGTGCTCAGCCTGCTGGTCACCATCGCCGCCGGGGTGGTGGGCAGTTTTTATTTTTTCACGCGTGGACGCCAGGCCGCGCTGCAAGCCCACATCGCCGCTGCCGAGCGCGACGCCAGCCAGGCGCGCCTGATGCTGCTGCAAAGCCAGCTCGAGCCACACATGCTGTTCAACACGCTGGCCAATCTGCGCGCGCTGATCGCGGTTGACCCGGCGGCCGCGCAGCGCATGCTCGACCGGCTGGACGGCTACCTGCGCGCGACGCTGGGCGCCAGCCGGGCCACCGTGCATCCGCTGGCCGACGAATTCGCCCGCCTGGCCGACTACCTGGAGCTGATGGCCGTGCGCATGGGCCCACGCCTGCGCACCACGCTCGATCTGCCCGATGCGCTGCGCGCGCTGCCCGTGCCCACACTGCTGCTGCAGCCGCTGGTTGAAAACGCCATCAAGCACGGGCTGGAGCCCTGCATCGACGGCGGCGGCATCGACGTGTCCGCCGCGCGCGCGGGCGATCGCCTCACGCTCGTGGTGCACGACAGCGGCGTCGGGTTCGAGCCCGCGCAGGCCGCCGCAGCCGGCACGCATTTCGGCCTGACGCAGGTGCGCGAACGCCTGGCCGCGGCCTATGGCGCCCGCGCGCATTGCGCGGTCGAGTCGGCGCCCGGCGCCGGCACCACCGTCACCGTCACGCTGCCGCTGGACGAAGCCCGGCCATGAAACCGAACGCCCCCACCGCCCTGATCGCCGAAGACGAGCCCCTGCTGGCCGCCGCGCTCGCCGCCGAGCTGGCCCGCGCCTGGCCCGAGTTGCGCATCGTCGCCACCGTGGGCGATGGCGCCAGCGCGGTGCGCGAGGCGCTGCGCCTCGCGCCCGACGTGCTGCTGCTGGACATCCGCATGCCCGGCCTGAGCGGGCTGGATGCCGCCGCCGAGCTGGCGGACGCCTGGGACACCGCCGTCAAGCCCTTTCCGGCGCTGGTCTTCGTCACCGCCTACGACCAGTACGCCGTGCAGGCCTTCGACGCCCAGGCGCTGGACTACGTGCTCAAGCCCGTGCAGCCGGCGCGTTTGCAAAAAACAGTGCAAAAACTGCGTCTGGCGCTTGACCAGCAAGCGCAAGCAGCTATCAATACAGAAGCAAACAAGAACGACCCGCTGCAGGCCACCGCCGAGCAGTTGCGCCAGCTGCTGGCGGCGCTCCAGCCCGCCGCGCCGACCGCCCAAGCGGCGCTGCGCCAACTCCAGGTCAGCCCGGCCGGGTCGAACGGCAACACCATCCGCATGGTGCCGGTGGCCGACGTGCTGCTGCTGCAGGCGGCCGACAAATATGTGCGCGTCGTCACCGCAGCTGGCGAGCACCTGCTGCGCACGCCGCTGAAGGACCTGCTGCCGCAACTGGACGCCGATGCGTTCTGGCAGATCCACCGCGCCACCGTGGTGCGCGCCGACGCCATCGACACCGTGCAGCGCGACGACGCGGGGCGACTGCACCTGACCCTGCGCGGACTGGCCGAGCCCCTGGTCGTCAGTCGCCTTTACGCGCACCGCTTCAAGGCCATGTGAGCGGCGCTCGCGCGAGCGCCGTGCGCCGCGGCCGTGTGCGCCTCAATCGTCCCAGTCGCGATCGCGGTGATGCCAGCGGCGATACCGGCGCCAGTCATCGCGATAGCGCCAGTCGCCGTAGTACCCGGGCGGCGGGCGATAGGCCCCGGGCGGCGGGCCGTAGACCACGGGCGGCGGCACATACACGGGGCGCGGCTGGTAATAGACGGGTGGCGGCGGCGCGTACACCGGCGCCGGCACGTAGTACGGCGCCGGCGCGCCGACACCGACCGCAACGCCCGGCACGCCCACGCCCAGCGACCAGTACACGTCGCGCGCCTGCGCCACACCCGCGACGCCCAAGGCACCGGCGGCCAGCAGGCCGGCGGCCAATACCCGCAGCATTTTCGTCATGATGAAACTCCTCGTGCGCGGTGCGCTCGGAACCCCCGAACGGCGCCCGCCCACCCCCACAACGCACAAGGTGACGCCGCGGCGCACGTCGCTGACGTGACACGGGTATCCGTGCGTAACGCGGTGAGGGCGCCCAGGGACGGGGCGCATGCGCGAAAACCCCGAGACGAATCGCACACCGGGAGTTTCACAATCAGGCGCACCGGCGCGCGCTCCGTGCGTGCGTTTTTTCGGCCGGACGCAATCCCTTTTTTCCTGGAGACCTCTCTCATGACATTTCGCGCACTCGCCCTGGGCCTCGGCCTCGCCTTTGGCCTGACGGCCGCCGCCAGCGCCCAGACGGTGATGAAGATCAACATCTCCACCGCGCAGAACTCGCATCAGGGCATCGCCATCGACACCTTCGCCAAGGAGGTGGAAAAGCGCACCGGCGGGCGCTACAAGATCCAGACCTTCTACAACGGCTCGCTCGGCGGCGAGCGCGAGTCGGTCGAAGCGGTGCAGCTGGGCACGCAGGAGCTGACCTTCACTTCCACCGGGCCCATCCCCAACTTCGTGCCCGACGTGCAGATCCTGGACGTGCCCTTCCTGTTTCGCGACAAGGCCCACGCCCGCGCCGTGCTGGACGGCCCGATCGGCCAGGACCTGCTCAAGAAGTTCGACGCCAAGGGCCTGAAGGGCCTGGCCTGGGCCGAGAACGGCTTTCGCCACATGACCAACAGCAAGCGCGACATCAAGGAGCCCGCCGACGTCAAGGGCCTGAAGATGCGCACCATGGAAAACCCGGTGCACATCACCGCCTACAAGGCGCTGGGCATCATCACCACGCCCATGGCCTTCCCCGAGGTCTTCACCGCCCTGCAGCAAGGCACCGTGGACGGACAGGAAAACCCGCTGTCGGTCATCATCTCGGCCAAGTTCGAGCAGGTGCAAAAATACCTCTCACTCACCGGCCACGTGTACTCGCCCTGCATCTTCCTGATGAACAAGGGCGCCTTTGAAAAGCTCAGCCCCGCCGACCAGCAGGCCTTCATCGAGGCCGCCAAGGAGGGCACCAAGGCCAACCGCGCCAAGGTGGACGAGGACGACACCAACGGCGTGGCCCTGCTGCGCGGCAAGGGCATGAACGTGGACGAGAACGTGGACAAGCCCGCCTTCGTCAAGGCCATGGCCGGCGTCGAATCGGACTTCGAGAAGAAGTTCGGCAAGGCCAACATGGACCGCATCCGCAACTACAAGTGAGCCTGCGCCGGCCCGCTCGATTGCTTCACATCCAATAGCATTGCCCGCCCGTCAGCATTGCGCGGCGGGCGTTTTTTTGCAAGGCGTTTTCATGAAGGCGTTCATCCTGTCCCTGGAGCGCTGGACCACCGGCATCGCCACGGTGCTGGCCTGCGTGATGCTGGCCATCGCTTCGGCGCTGGGCGTGTTCCAGATCTTCACCCGCTTCGTGCTGGAGCAGCCCGCCGAATGGACCGAGGTGCTGATCCGCTTCAGCCTGGTCTGGATGGTGTTTCTGGGCATTCCGCTGGCCTTTCGCCAGGGCGCCATGGTCAGCGTGGATGCGCTCTACCAGGCCGTGCCCCGTGGCGTCAAGCGCGTGCTCGATGTCGTCGTGGCCCTGGCCGCGCTGGTGCTGATGCTCATCATCCTGTGGTGGGGCAGCGACTACGCCATCCGCGGCAGCGTGCAGACCGTCGCGGGCCTGGAATCGATCTCCATGTTCTGGGCTTACCTGGCCCTGCCCGTGGGCGCGGTGTTTTCCCTGCTGGCCATCGTGGCCAACTATCTGGACCCGCGCCGGATGGAGCTGGAGACGGCGCAATGACCAGTGCCATGTTGATCACCATGATGCTGGGCTTCGCGCTCAGCGTCTCCGTGGCCGTGTCCATCGGGCTGGCGGCCATCACCGGCATGCAGGTGACCAGCGCGCCCATGCTCATCTCCGTCAAGGAGATGTTCAATTCGCTCAACAAGTTTCCGCTGGCAGCCATCCCCTTCTTCATCCTGGCGGGCAACCTGATGGAGACGGGCGGCATTTCGCGCCGGCTGGTGGACTTTGCCAAGAGTCTGGTGGGCGGCGTGCAGGGCGGCCTGCCCATGACCTGCGTGCTCACCTGCATGATCTTTGCCGCCGTCTCGGGCTCGTCGGTGGCCACCACCTTCGCCATCGGCGCCATCCTGGTGCCGGCGCTCGTCAAGCACGGCTACCCCACCACCTGGGCGGCCGCGCTGCAGGCCACCAGCGCCGAGCTGGGCGTGATCATCCCGCCCTCCATTCCGATGATCCTGTACGGCGTGGCCGCCGAGGTCTCCATCGGCGAGCTGTTCATCGCCGGCTTCGGCCCCGGCATCCTGATCAGTGGCGTGCTGATGCTGTTCGTGTGGCTGTACTGCAAGTGGAAGGGCTGGGGCAAGCACGACGGCGACGGCCGCCTGGGCGTGTGGACGGCCACGCGCAAGGCGGCCTGGGCGCTGATGATGCCCGTGGTCGTGCTGGGCGGCATCTACGGCGGCGTATTCACCCCCACCGAGGCCTCGGCCGTGGCTGTGGCCTATGCCCTGGTGGTGGGCATGGCGGTGTATCGCGAGATCACGTTCAAGGACCTGGCCGCGGTGCTGCGCAAGTCGGTCATTTCGTCGGCGGTGATCATGTTCATCATCGCCAACGCGGGCCTGTTTGCCTTCCTGATCACGCGCGCCGGCGTGCCTGACGCCATCGGCCTGTGGCTGCAGGAGCACCTGAAGTCGCCTCACTGGTTCCTGCTGGGCGTCAACGCTGCGCTGTTCGTGATCGGCATGTTCATCGAGACCAGCGCCTCCATCATCGTGCTGGGCCCCATCCTGGCGCCGGTGGCGGCGCACTTCGGTATCGACCCGGTGCACTTCGGGCTGATCATGGTGGTCAACCTGGCGCTGGGCATGATCACCCCGCCCTTTGGCGTGAACCTGTTTGCCGTGTGCACGGTGGCGCGCGTGTCGCTGGACAAGATCATCCGCGACCTGATCCCATTCGTGCTGGTCATCCTGGGCTGCCTGATGGTCATCACCTACGTGCCCTGGATCTCGCTGGCCCTGCGCGATCTGGTGTTTGCCAAATAGCCCGTAAAATCGCGGGCTGTCAGGAGAGCGCGCCGCCCCGCCACCCCGCGGTCGCGGCGCCGCCGAAGGCGCGCGGCACACGCCCAAACGCTCAGGCAAAAGGACTGGCAAACGCCCGGGCAACCGGGCGCCACCGGGCTGGAGAGAGGGGGCGGCAACGCCCTCCACCGAAGGAGCAAGCGCGGCATCGCCCGCGTGAATCTCTCAGGTAAAGCGGACAGCCGGGCATGCTCGCAAGCCACAATGCTTGCGCGACTTCCCTTGCATGGAGACAGCGCATGTCCAATACCGCCGATCTGCTCACCACCCCACTGCACGCCCTGCACGTCGAGCTGGGCGCCCGCATGGTGCCCTTTGCCGGCTATTCGATGCCGGTGCAATACAAAAACGGCCTGATCGCCGAGCACAAGCAGGTGCGCGAATCCGCCGGCCTGTTCGACGTCTCGCACATGGGCCAGCTGCAACTCATCGGGCCCGACGCTGCCAGCGCGCTGGAGACGCTGATGCCCGTGGACGTGATCGGCCTGGGCGTGGACAAGCAGCGCTACGGCCTGCTGCTGACCGACGAAGGCACCATCATCGACGACCTGATGTTCGTCAACCGGGGCGATCATCTGTTTTTGATCGTCAACGGCGCCTGCAAGGCAGCCGACATCGCCCATATCCAGGCGCGCATCGGCGGCCGCTGCCAAGTCAAACCCCTGCCCGAGCAGGCCTTGCTGGCCCTGCAAGGCCCGCAGGCCGTCACGGCCCTGCAGCGCCTGGTGCCGGGCGTGCAGGCGCTGGTGTTCATGACCGGCGGCGCCTTCGACTGGCAGGGCACGCCGCTGTACATCACCCGCAGCGGCTACACCGGCGAGGACGGCTTCGAGATCTCGGTGCCGGCGCCCCAGGCCGAGGCGCTGGCCCGCGCACTGCTGGCCCAGCCCGAGGTCAAACCCATCGGCCTGGGCGCACGCAATTCGCTGCGGCTGGAAGCCGGCCTGTGCCTGTACGGCAACGACATCGACACCACCACCACGCCCATCGAGGCAGGCCTGAACTGGGCCATCCAGAAGGTGCGGCGCAGCGGCGGCGCGCGTGCCGGCGGCTTTGCGGGTGCCGACGTCGTGCTGGGCCAACTGGACGGCACGCATAAGCTGCAGCGCCAGCGCGTCGCCCTGCTCGCCAAGGAGCGCGTGCCCGTGCGCGAGCCCGCGCCGCTGGAAAACCTGGACGGCCAGACCGTCGGCCAGGTCACCAGCGGACTGCTGAGCCCCACGCTGGACAAGCCCATCGCCACGGCCTACGTGCACCCCGGCAGCGCCACGCTCGGCACCGAGCTGTTCGCCATGGTGCGCGGCAAGCCCGTGCCGATGGAGGTGGTGGCCACGCCCTTCGTTCCCACGCGCTATCACCGCGTCTGACTTGCCGGTGTGAGCATTCATCTTTCAAGCCTTTTTTGGAGCAACGACCATGAGCCTCAAATACACCGAAGACCACGAATGGATCCAAGTCGAGGGCGACATCGCCACCGTCGGCATCACGCACCACGCGCAGGACGCGCTGGGTGACGTGGTGTTTGTCGACCTGCCCGCCGTCGGCCAGGGCTACGCCCAGAAGGAAACCGCCGGCGTGGTCGAGAGCGTGAAGGCCGCCGCCGACGTGTACATGCCCATCAGCGGCGAGGTCACCGAGGTCAACGAGGCCCTGCGCGCCGAGCCCAGCCTGGCCAACAGCGACCCGATGGGTGCGGGCTGGTTCTTCAAGGTCAAGCTGACCGACCCCAGCCAGCTCGACGCGCTGATGGACGAAGCGGCCTACGCCGAGTTCAGCAAGGACTGAGAGCTTGAGAGTCTTTTACCCATGCCCGCTGATCACGCCAAAACACGCCCACTCGTCGTTGCAAATGCTCGCCGTAGCCCGAGCTACGACTGCGCTTTGCGCCTCGATTGGTCGCGTTTTGACGCGCTCCTCGGGCACGTCCAAAAAACTCTCAACCTCTGAGCGTCCCTGAAATGTCCTGCGCGCCGGATCGCCTGCGTGCAGGTTTCAAGTCAAATCGGCCGCTTGCGCCCGCCAGTCAAGCGCTGGCAGCTCCTGTATTTGCAGTATCCGAATCCGTTCCCCCGCCATGAGCCACCCTGCCCTGCACGACCTTGAAAACCCCGGCGAGTTCATTGCCCGCCACATCGGCCTGACGCCGCAGGACGAGCGGCAGATGCTGGCCGTCATCGGCGAGCCCTCGACCGCCAGGCTGATCGACTCGATCATGCCGCGCTCCATCGCGCGCGCCGCGCCCATGGACTTGCCCGCGCCCGTGACCGAGGCCGACGCGCTGGCCGAGCTCAAAGGCATTGCCGGACAAAACAAGCTGCTCAAGAGCTTCATCGGCCAGGGCTACTACGGCACCCACACGCCGGGCGTGATCCTGCGCAACATCCTGGAGAACCCCGCCTGGTACACCGCCTACACGCCGTATCAGGCCGAGATCAGCCAGGGCCGCATGGAGGCGCTGGTCAACTTCCAGACCATGGTGACCGACCTCACCGGCATGGACATCGCCAACGCCTCGATGCTGGACGAGGCCACCGCCGCCGCCGAGGCGATGACGCTGGCGCGGCGCAGCGTCAAGGCCAGGGGCAACACCATCGTGGTGTTTGGCGATGCGCACCCGCAGACCATCGAGGTGATGCAAACGCGCGCCGCGCCGCTGGGCCTCACGGTCAAGCTGGCCAATTCCGCCGCCGAGTGGGACGCCGCCATCGCCCAGGACGACTATTTCGCCGCCCTCATCCAGTACCCCGCCAGCAGCGGCTGGCTGATGGATTGGACGGACGAGGTCAAGAAGATCCAGGCCAAGGGGGCAGCCGCCATCTTTGCCGCCGACCTGCTGGCGCTCACTTTGCTCAAGTCGCCCGGCGAGATGGGCGCCGACATCGTGGTCGGCAGCACGCAGCGCTTTGGCATGCCCATGGGCGCCGGCGGCCCGCACGCCGCCTACATGGCCTGCCGCGACGCCTTCAAGCGCAGCCTGCCCGGGCGCCTGGTGGGCGTGAGCGTGGACGTGCACGGCCAACCCGCGTACCGCCTGGCGCTGCAAACGCGCGAGCAGCACATCCGCCGCGAAAAGGCCACCAGCAACATCTGCACCGCGCAGGTGCTGCCGGCGGTGATTGCCAGCATGTACGCGGTCTATCACGGGCCCGAGGGCTTGAAGCGCATCGCGCTGCGCACGGCGCGCCTCGCGGCCATCTTGAAGGCCGGCCTGGCGCAACTGGGCTTCAGCCACCATCACCACGCGAGCGCCTTCGACACGCTCAGCCTGAAGACCGACGACGCTACCGATACGATAGCTGCCCGCGCCGTGCAGATGGGCGCCAACCTGCGAAAGAGCTGGGACATCTATCTGTGCATCTCGCTCGACGAGACCAGCACGCGGGCGGATGTGGAGCTGCTGTGGCGCATCTTCGCCGGCGAGGGCAAAACGCTGCCCGACTTTGCCGCGCTTGAACGTTCCGCACCCGACCTGATCCCGGCGGACTTGCACCGCACCAGCGGCTACCTCACGCACCCGGTGTTCAACACGCACCACAGCGAGACGGCCATGCTGCGCTACATCCGCCAGCTCTCCGACAAGGACCTGGCGCTGGACCGCAGCATGATCCCGCTGGGCAGCTGCACCATGAAGCTGAACGCCACCAGCGAGATGATCCCCATCACCTGGCCCGAGTTCGCCCACGTGCACCCCTTTGCCCCGGCCAACCAGCGCGCGGGCTACCAGTTGCTGAACGATCAGCTGTGCCAATGGCTGGCCAGCATCACGGGCTACGCGGGTGTCAGCCTGCAGCCCAACGCCGGCAGCCAGGGCGAATACGCCGGCCTGCTGGCCATCAAGGCCTGGCACGCGGCGCAGGGCAACGCGCACCGCAACATCTGCCTGATCCCCGCCAGCGCGCACGGCACCAACCCGGCCAGCGCCATGATGGTGGGCCTGCAGGTGGTGGTCACCAAGTGCGACGACAACGGCAACGTGGACATGCAGGATTTGCAGGCCCAGTGCGAAAAGCACAGTGCCAACCTGGCCTGCGTGATGATCACCTACCCCAGCACGCACGGCGTGTTCGAGACCCAGGTGAAGGAGCTGTGCCAGATCGTGCACCAGCACGGCGGACGCGTGTACGTGGACGGCGCCAACCTCAACGCCCTGGTCGGCCTGGCCGCGCCGGGCCAGTTCGGCGGCGACGTCAGCCATCTGAATTTGCACAAGACCTTCTGCATCCCGCACGGCGGCGGCGGCCCGGGTGTGGGCCCCGTGTGCGTGGTCGAGGACCTGGTGCCCTACCTGCCGAGTCATGCCACCGCCGGCATTGCCGGCAAGACCGGCGCCGTGAGCGCAGCTCCTCTCGGCAACGCCGCCGTGCTGCCCATCTCGTGGATGTACATCCGCATGATGGGCGCCGAGGGTCTGAAGCACGCCACCGAAGCAGCCATCCTCAGCGCCAACTACATCAGCAAGCGCCTGAAGGACCACTACCCCACGCTGTACGCCAGCGCCAACGGCCACGTCGCGCACGAGTGCATCCTGGATTTGCGCGACCTCAAGGAAACCAGCGGCGTGATGGCCGAGGACGTGGCCAAGCGCCTGGCCGACTACGGCTTTCACGCGCCCACCTTGTCCTTCCCCGTCGCCAACACGCTGATGGTCGAGCCCACCGAGAGCGAGCACCTGGCCGAGCTGGACCGCTTCATCGACGCCATGATCGCCATTCGCGAGGAAGTGCGCCGCGTCGAGAAGGGCGAATGGCCGCAGGACGACAACCCGCTGAAGAACGCCCCGCACACCGCCGCCAGCCTGCTGAAAAGCGACTGGCCCCACCCCTACCCGCGCGAGGTTGGCGGCGCGCTGGCGCAGCATGGCGGCGCCGTCAAGTACTGGCCGCCCGTGGGCCGGGTGGACAACGTGTATGGCGACCGCAACCTGTTTTGCTCGTGCCTGCCCATCGAGGAGTTGGCTTGAGCGTCAACGCCTTGCAGGTCCGCCGCGCCGACTACACCGGCGCCACCGACCGCGCAGCGCTGGTCGATCTGCTGAACGCCTATGCCATCGACCCCATGGGCGGCGGCCAGCCACTGGCTCTTGATGTGCGCGCCAGCCTGTGCGACCGCCTGGCCCAGGTACCGCACGCCATCAGCTTCATCGCCTGGCTGAGCGACGAGGCGGTGGGCCTCATCAATTGCTTCGAGGGCTTTTCCACCTTCAAGGCGCGGCCGCTGCTGAACGTGCACGACCTCGTCGTCTTGCCCGCGCACCGCGCGCGCGGCGTCGGCCAGGCCCTGCTGGCCGCGGCGGCAAAGCACGCGCAGGAGCGCGGTTGCTGCAAGCTGACGCTGGAGGTGCTTTCGGGCAACGCCCGCGCGCTGCGCAGCTACGAGCGCTTCGGCTTTGCGCCCTACGTGCTCGACCCGAGCGAGGGCCAGGCGCTGCTGATGCAGAAGTGGTTGTGACGCGGGGCCGGCAAGCACCGGTTGTTTTTGGGTTTAATGGGCATGTCTTTCATCCCATTCCAGGAGCGTTGCCGCCATGCCCGGATTCGTCGACACCTCGCCCGCGGGCGAGTGCATTTTCTGCAAGCTCGTGCAGGGCCAAATCCCCGCCGCCAAGGTCTGCGAGGACGCTCTGACCCTGGCCTTCATGGATCTGGGCCAGGTCAACCCCGGCCACGTGCTGGTGGCCAGCAAGCGCCATGCGGCCACGCTGCTTGATCTCACGCCCGAAGAAGCCGGCGCGGTGATGCAGACCGCGCGCCGCGTGGCGCTGGCCGCGCAGGCCGCGTTCGCGCCCGCGGGGCTCAACCTGTTTCAGGCCAACGGCGCCGTGGCGGGCCAGACGGTAGGGCACTTTCACATCCACGTGCTGCCGCGCCACGCGGGCGACGGCGTGGGCCTGGCCTGGCCGCGCAAGGACCCCGGCCCGGCGGCGTTGAATGACTACGCCCAACAGCTCCGCGCCGCCTTGAAATGAACGCGCCCCAGCATCCGCCGATCGAACGCGCCGACGCCATCACCGACGTGCGCGGCATCCGGGTCGGCCAGCACACCGACGCGCGCCGCCCCACCGGCTGCAGCGTGGTGCTGGCGCAAGGGCCGGATGGCGGCGGCGCCGTGGCGGGCGTGGACGTGCGCGGCGCCGCGCCCGGGACGCGCGAAACGGATTTGCTCGATCCCGCCAACCTGGTGCAGCAGGTGCAGGCGGTGCTGCTGTCGGGCGGCAGCGCCTGGGGGCTGGACGCCGCCAGCGGCGTGATGCGCTGGCTGGAGGAGCACGGCCTGGGCCTGCCGGTTGGCAGCGCGCCGGGCCAGCTCGTGCCCATCGTGCCGGCCGCCGTGCTGTTCGACCTGCACGTGGGCGATGCGCGCATTCGGCCCGGCTTTGATGCCGGCTACGCGGCCTGCCAGGCCGCCCGCAGCGCCCCGCCCGCGCAGGGCAACGTGGGCGCCGGCGCGGGGGCCGTGGTGGGCAAGCTGTTTGGCATGGCATCGGCCATGAAGGGCGGCATCGGCAGCGCCAGCGTGCGCGTGGGCGAGGTAACGGTGGGCGCGCTGATCGCCGTCAACGCGCTGGGCGACGTGGTCGATCCGGACAGCGGCGCGCCCATCGCCGGCGCACGCACGCCCGATGGCCAGGCGCTGCGCCACAGCGTGCGCGCGATGCTGGCGGGCGAGGCACCCAGCGCCATCCTGGCCGGTAGCAACACCACCATCGGCGTGATCGCCACCGACGCGCCTTTGAGCAAAGCCCGCGCCCAGCGCTTGGCCGGCGCCGGCCACGACGGCCTGGCGCGCGCCATCCGCCCGGTGCACACCATGAGCGACGGCGACACGCTGTTTGCCCTGTCCACCGGCCATGCGCCGGCGATCGACTTCAACGTGCTGTGCGCCATGGCGAGCGAGGCGGTGGCGCGCGCCTGCGTGAACGCGGTGCGGGCGGCGCAAGGCTTGCAGGTGGATGGACTATGGCTGCCATCTGGTACCGATTTGGAAGCTGCTCGCGCTTGATACACAAGCGCCCCATGGCCAAACGCCGTGATCATGGCCACGCCGTTGCCCCTCACCCCTCCCTCTCCCCAAAGGGGCGAGGGCGATCGGTCACGCAGGTTTTACCCTCCTCTCCCTCTGACCCAGTTTTTGCTCCCTCTCCCTCTGGGAGAGGGTTGGGGTGAGGGCCGCCAGCGCCCACTGAGGCCCGCTGCCGCCTGAACCCCGCCCGGCACTCTCAACGCCCAAGCCGTCCCATGCGCCGCCTCACCCTCATCCTGCTATCGATCCGCGACCTGCTGGTCAGCGCGGGCCCGCTGCTGCTGCTGGCCGCGGGCCTGCTGGTGGCCGCCTACTGGTGGCTGCAGCCGCAGCCGCCCAAGACCGTCCGCCTGGCCACCGGGCCGGCGGGCAGCGCCTATGCCGGCTTTGGACAGCGCTACGTGCAGGCGCTGGCGCGCGAGGGCATCACCGTGCAACTGATCCCCACCGAAGGCTCGGTCGCCAACCTGAAGCTGCTGCAGGACGGTGGCGCTGACGTGGCCTTCGTGCGCGGCGGCAGCGGTGCGGCGCCGGTCATCGCCAGCGCCTCGGCTGCCGCCAGCGAGCCTGCCGTGGCGACCGACTCCAACGAATCGCTGCAGTCGCTGGGCGCGCTGTTCTACGAACCGCTGTGGATCTTCGTGCGCCAAAAGCCCGGCGCACCCACCGCGCACGCGCCCGGCACGCTGGCCCAGCTCAAGGGGCTGCGCGTCAGCGTCGACCAGGCGGGCAGCGGCGTGCCCGCGCTGATGCAGCGCCTGCTCAAGGCCAGCGGCGTGGCGGCGGACGAGGTGCATCTCAGCGAGCAGGACGCGCGCAGCGCCGCCCAGGCCCTGCTGGCCGGCCGGCTCGATGCCGTGGTGCTGACCAGCGCGCCGCAGTCCCCCGTGGTGCGCGAGCTGCTGCACGCGCCGGGCGTCCGACCGCTGGAGCTCTCGCAGGCCGACGCCTACACGCGCCGCTTTCCGTTTTTTCGCACCGTCACGCTGCCGCGCGGCGTGGCCGACCTGGCCGCCGACGTGCCGCCGCACGACGTCACCCTGCTGGCGGCCACCACCTCGCTGCTGACACGCGAGCAGACCCACCCCGCCCTGCGCCAGTTGTTTGCGCAGGCCGCGCAAACCATCCACGGCCGCGCGGGCTGGCTCAACGGCGCGCGCGAGTTTCCCAACACCCGCACCAGCGAGCTGCCCGTCAGCCCCGAGGGCGACCGCGCCATCAACGGCACGCCGGCGTTCTGGCAAAACTACCTGCCGTTCTGGGCAAGCAACCTGGTGCAGCGCATGTGGCTGGTGATCGGCGGGCTGATCGTGCTGCTGCTGCCGCTGTCGCGCGTGGTGCCGCCGCTGTACACCTACCGCGTGCGCCAGCGCGTGTTTCGCTGGTACGCGCGGCTGCGCCAGATCGAGACGCGCGCGCAGGACCCCCGCGTGGCGCGCGAGCAGTTGCTTGACGAGCTGGACGAACTGGACCGCGTGGCCCACCACATTGCCGTGCCGCTGGCGCACGCCGACGAGCTGTACGCGCTGCGCGACCACATCGCCACCGTGCGTCAGCGCATCCTGATGCAGCGCACGGAGGGTGCATAGAGGCCGCAGCAATACCGGACGCAGAGGACGCGAAGAAATCGCAAAGAACACAAAAAATACCCAATTGAATTTCCTGGCAAAAATCAGAATGGTTTTTGAACCTTTTGCGTCTTCTGCGTGATCTTTGCGTCCTCTGCGTCCGGCTGTTCAACCCCATCACAACCCGTACTGGAGCCCCCATGCAAACCGCCCCCGGCCCCGACGGCCATCCGCGCTGCGCCTGGTGCCTGGCCACGCCGCAGTACCTGGCCTATCACGATCATGAGTGGGGCTTTCCCGTCACCGACGACCGGCGCCTGTTCGAGAAGCTGTGCCTGGAAGGCTTTCAGGCCGGCCTGAGCTGGCGCACGATCTTGGAAAAGCGCGAGAACTTCCGCCGCGCCTTTGCTGGCTTCGACATCGACGCGCTGGCCGGCTGGGGCGCGCCCGAGGTCGATCGCCTGCTGCACGACGCCGGCATCGTGCGCCACCGCGGCAAGATTGAAAGCGTGCTGAACAACGCCCGCCGCGCGCAGGCGCTGGTGCGCGAACACGGCTCGCTGGCCGCGTGGATCTGGCGCCACGAGCCCGGCGCACACGAGCAGGCGGCGCACCAGAGCGTGACCACCTCGCCAACCTCGGTCCAGCTGTCGAAAGCGCTGAAAAAACGCGGCTTCAGCTTTGTCGGCCCCACCACCGTGCACGCCTTCCTGCAGGCCATGGGCCTGATCAACGACCACGCGCCCGGCTGCGTGGTGCGCGCCCGCGCCGAGGCCGCGCGCGCCGCGCTCGCACGACCCGGCTGAGGGCGCGCCGCCAGTCGAGCGGTCCCCACAAACGCCCTCCCCCGGATTTGTCATGAACTTGTCGCCGTCCTGTCATGCGACGGCCGCACCATGGGCGCCATGCCAAGGCCGCCATCCGGCCGCGACTTCCGGGAGCCAGCGCCATGATCTCCGTGGACCAGATCGTCGATCTGCACCTGCCGCAACTGCAGCGCCACCCGTGGCTGAGCAAGGGCGTGCGCGGCCTGCTGCGCCGCCTGCTGCACGAGCAGAGCTTTCGCAGCTTTGCCCAGGCCTACCCGCACCTGGAGGGCTTTCCGTTCGTCGAGCAGGTGCTGGAGCATTTCGCCTTCAGCTACGCCGTGCGCGACAACGAGCGCGAGCGCATTCCGGCGCGCGGGCGCGTGGTCATCGTCGCCAACCACCCCATCGGATCGCTCGACGGCCTGGCCTTGCTCAACCTGGTCGGCGGCATCCGCGGCGACGTGAAGATCGTGGCCAACGGCCTGCTGGCGGCGCTGGAGCCGCTCAAGCGCCTGCTGCTGCCGGTGACGGTGCTGGGCGGGCGCAGCGGCGCCGGGCAGCTCAAGGCCATCCTGGAGCATTTGCGCGGCGAGGGGGCGGTCATCATCTTTCCGTCGGGCGAGGTGTCGCGCCTGCAGCCCGGCGGCGTGCGCGACGGGCGCTGGCACAGCGGCTTTCTGCGGCTGGCGGCGCAAACGCAGTCGCCCATCGTGCCGGTGCACATCGACGGGCGCAATTCGGCGCTGTTCTACGGCGCGTCGCTGTGCTACAAGCCGCTGGCCACGCTGCTGCTGGTGCAGGAGATGTTCGGCCAGCACCGCAAGAGCATCGCGCTGCGCATCGGCCACCCCATCCCGCACGGCAGCCACGCCGCCATGCCCTTGCCGGATGCCGCCAAGGCCAAGCTGTTCTGCAAGCACCTGTACCGCGTGGCGCAGGACCGGCCCGGCCTGCTGCACACCGAGACCGCCGTGGCCCACCCGGTGGACCGCAGCGCGCTGGCGCAGGCCGTGGCGGCGTGCGAGGAGCTGGGGCAGACGCCCGACGGCAAGCGCATCCACCTGTTTCGCGGCGGGCTGGATTCGCCCGTGCTGCGCGAGGTGGGGCGCCTGCGCGAGCTGGCCTTTCGCGCCGTGGGCGAAGGCAGCGGCCAGCGGCGCGACCTGGACCGCTACGACCTGCACTACGACCACCTGATCCTGTGGGAGCCGCGCGAGCTGGAGATCGTCGGCGCCTACCGCATGGTGCGCACCGCGCCGGTGCTGCGGCAGATGGGCGCCGACGGCCTGTACACGCACAGCCTGTTTCGCTTTGGCGCGGGCATGACGGCGTGCCTGGAGCAGGGGCTGGAGCTGGGCCGCTCCTTCGTGCAGCCGCGCTACTGGGGGCGCCGCTCGCTGGACTATCTGTGGTTCGGCATCGGCGCCTATGTGCGCCGCTACCCCGAGTGCCGCTACCTGTTCGGCCCGGTCTCGCTGTCGCGCGACATGCCCCAGGCCGCGCGCGAGCTGCTGGTGCACCACTACCGCAGCCACTACGGCCAGGCGGGCATGGCCGAAGCGCGCAACCCCTACGTCCAGGGCAGCGAACTGGACGCCACCGCGCACGCCAGCGGCGACAGCGCAGCGGACTTCATTCGCCTGAAGCTGCTGCTGGCCAACATGGGTTGCAGCGTGCCCACGCTGTACAAGCAGTACGCCGAGGTGGCCGAGCCCGGCGGCGTGCGCTTTCTGGACTTTGGCGTGGACCCGGATTTCGGCCACTGCGTGGACGGCCTGGTGCTGGTGGACGTGCAGCGCATCAAGGCGCACAAGCGCGAGCGCTACATCGGGCCGGCCGGCGCGGCGCCGTCGGTCAGCAGCGCAGAAACACCGCCTGCACCGCTGCCGGATCGCTGCTGCGCGTGAGCGCCAGCGCCGCCAGCAGGCGCGCGCGCGGCGGGTTCTGGTCATCGGCGGCCACCCAGCCGTGCGCGTCGTCGTCGATGCTGGCATTGCGCACCACCGGCCCCGCCCCCGTGCGCGAGCAGCGCACCAGCAGCACCCCGCGCGCGCGCAGGCCGGCCAGCGGCGCCTTCAAATAGTCGGGCACCGTGCCGCCGCCAAAGCCGGCATGCACGATGGCGCGCGCGCCCAAAGCGGCCCAGCTGTCGTAGATCTCGGCGCGCATGTTGCCGTGGCTGGCCACCAGGCCCACCAGCGGCAGCGCGTCGAGGCGCGCGATGTCGAACTCGCTGCGCGGCCCGTGCGCTCGCTCCACCCGCCGATACCAGCGCGGCGCGCCCTCCACCACCAGGCCCAGCGCGCCGTGCGGCGACGCAAACGCGTCCATGCGCAGGCTGTGCACCTTGGCCACGTCGCGCCCGCTGTAGATTTCCTCGTTCATCACCACCAGCACGCCGCGCCCGGCGCTGCCCGGGTGCGCGGCCACGGCCACGGCGTGCAGCAGGTTGGCCGGGCCGTCGGCCGCCAGCGCGGTGCCGGGGCGCATGGCGCCGGTCAGCACGATGGGCTTGTCGGTGGGCACCGTCAGGTGCAGAAAGTAGGCCGACTCCTCCATGGTGTCGGTGCCGTGGGTGATGACCACCGCGTCCACGTCATCGCGCGCGCACAGCGCGGCCACCCGGCGCGCCAGAAGCAGCAGATGCCCGTCGGTGAAGTCGGCCGAGTCGATCTGGAAAATCTGCTCGGCCCGCAGCTGCGCCAGCGCGTTCAGCCCCGGCACGCCGGCAATCAGGTCCTGCACGCCGACCACGGCCGATTGGTAGGCGGCCGAGCCCGCACCCGCAGCAGCTCCCGCCGTGCCCGATCCCGCGATGGTGCCGCCGGTGCCCAGCAGCACGACGCGGGGTTTTGATGCCTTGTCTTGTGGGTTCATGCCCCGCATTGTGGCGCAGACCGGGCACGCGGCAGGTTCAAGGCGATACTATTGAAATAGTAGCTGTTCGCGCCTGTCCACCAAGCGCCACAGGCCAATTTGTCATGAGAATTGACTGGACAGGGCGCGCCGCACGCCCGCGCCCGCCATGTCGGCCCAGGCGCGCGCCAGCGAGCCGTTCAGGTCGATGGCGCGGCAGGCGTCCTCGACCACGGTGACCTCGAAGCCGGCCGCGCGCGCGTCCAGCGCGCTCCAGGCCACGCAGTAGTCGGTGGCCAGTCCGCACAGAGTCAGCTGCGTGATGCCCCGCGCGTGCAGCCAGGCGGCCAGCCCGGTCGTCGTGCGGCGGTCGGCCTCCGTGAACGCCGAGTAGCTGTCCACATCGCGGCGAAAGCCCTTGCGGACGATGAGTTGCGCGTGATCGACCTGCAGCCCGTCGTGCAACGCCGCGTCACGCGTTCCCTGCACGCAGTGCACGGGCCACAGCACCTGCTCGCCATACGGCAGCGCGATGGTCTCGAAGGGCTGGCGCCCCGGATGGTTGGCGGCAAACGAGACGTGATCCCGCGGGTGCCAGTCCTGCGTCAGCACCACGTTGGCAAAGTGCGGGGCAATGCGGTTGATGACGGGCACGATGGCGTCGCCGCCGGCCACCGGCAGGCCGCCGCCGGGCATGAAGCCGTATTGCGCGTCAACGATGAGCAGGGCCGTGGCGTCGTTCATGGCGCTATTGTCCCGCGCGCTGCAGGCGCCGCACGGCCGGCACGATGTCGCGGCGGATCAGCGTGGCGCCCTGCCCGCGCGCGGCGCTCTCGGGCGTGCGGCGCGACGTGAGCGCGACCACCAGATCCAGCGCGGGATCGACGTGAATCCACTGCCCGCCGTAGCCGCTGGCCATGACGCTGCCCGCGCCCAGCCACCACAGGTAGCCGTAGGCCGTGGACAGCGGCGGGCCACCGCTGCTGTGCCGCCGCGCCAAATCCTGCACGTAGGCGCGCGGCACCAGGGAGCGGCCCTGCCACTGGCCCTCGTGCAACACCAACTCGCCCAGCCGCGCCATGGCCGGCGTTGTCAGCGACAGGCCGATGGCGCCCAGCGCATGGCCTTGCGCGCCGCGGCGCCAGGCAAGGCGCCCGATGCCAAGGGGCTGGAACAGGCGCCGGCGCGCATAGTTGGCCAGCGGTTCGCCCACCGCTTGGGCCAGCCCCAACGCCAGCAGGTTGGCCGCGCCGTTGTCGTAGGCAAAGCGCGTGCCGGGCTCGGCCACGAAGGGGCGGCGCACCAGCCAGCGCAGGTCATCGTCGCGGCCTGGCCGCGCGATCTCGTCGGGCGGCCAGCCGGCGGTCATCGTCAGCAGGTGGGCAAAGCGCAAGCGCTGCACGCGTGCGTCGGCCCCCAGCCGCAGCATGGCGGGCAGGCGCAGCGCCACCAGCTCGTCGGGGCCGCGCACCAGGCCGTCGGCCATGGCCTGGCCGAACAGCAGGGCCAGCACGCTCTTGGTGACGGACTGCACGTCGTGCAGCGTGTCGGCGGTGGTGCCGCTTCGGAACCAATCGAACGCCGGCTGGCCCCGGTGCTGCACGACCACGCTTTGCACGTCGGTCAGTTGGGCGTCGATGCGCGCCGCCAAGCCAGCAAAGACGCGCCGGTGACGCGCGGCGAGCACCACGTCAGCAGCGGGCGGGGCGACAGCCGCGGCGGCGCGTTGGGACCAGGCCGGCGAAGCCGCGGTCAGACCACCGGTCAAACCACCGAGCGCGGCGGCGCCCAGATCGCGGCGACGCAGGCTTGACGGGAACATGGGATGCGAATCCGCCGTTTCAGAGCCTTTTTTGGCCCTCAGCCTTGGAAGGGTTTGCGCGAGCAGCTTTCGTTCTCATAGCGGCCAGCGGGGTTCGTCGCCATCCACGCCGCCACCTGAGCTTGTGCCGCAACAAGTTCAGCCGTCGAATCGAAAGCGATGGCCAGCACCTTCTGCCGAGCCGCGGCGCCGTGCAGCAGTTGGACCCGCGCCTTGGGCAGGCGAAAGGCCTCGGCCGCCCACGCGATCAGCGCCGCGTTGGCCTTGCCATCGAGCGGCGGCGCGGCCAGGCGCACGCGCAGGGCTTCACCGTGCGTGCCCGCGGCCTCGGTGCGCTTGGCGCCGGGCGTGGCGTGGATGGAGAGCTTGAGTACGTGGGTCAACACAGCAACGGTGCAAACGTCGCGCCCGTCCAGGGCTGCTGCCCTATTCAAACTCCACGATCGCCTGGTCCACCGCCAGGCTGTCGCCCTGCTCGGCCTTGACCGCCTTGACCACGCCATCGGCGCTGGCGAACAGCACGTTTTCCATCTTCATGGCCTCGATCACGGCCACGCGCTCGCCGGCCTTGACCTCCTGGCCAGGCTTGACGGCCACCTGCACCAGCAGGCCGGGCATGGGCGAGAGCACGTACTTGCTCATGTCGGGCGGCGCCTTGTAGGGCATCAGGCGGTGCAGCTCGGCCGTGCGCGGCTGCATCACCAAGGCGTCGAGCTGGGTGCCGTTGTGGATCACGCGGATGGCCAGTGGGTTGCGCGCGCGGCCGCGCTCCATCTGCGCGGTAAAGGCGTGGCCGTTGCACTGGCCTTCGATGCGCGCGTCGCCCAAGTCGTGCTTCAGATGCAGGTCGTAAACCCGATCGCCACCCGGCGCATGCACGGTGACGCGCGTGGCGGGGCCGATGGCGCCCTCTTCCAGCGTGACGTTGACGTAGTGGTTGTCACCCGCATGGCCCAGCGTGCAGACCGTGAAGTCGCGCCGCGGCGATCGCTGCTTGCCTTCCCAGAACTGCCCTTGCAGCGAGCGCGCGCGGTTGCGATAGAACTTGTGCAGGCAAGCCGCCAGCGCCACCAGAAAGCTGGGGTCGGCGTGCGGCACGTCGGCGGCCGAAAAACCGTGTGCGTAATGCTCGGCGATGAAGCCGGTGTTGAAGTCGCCGGCCTGGAACCTGGGGTGCGCCAGCAGCGCGGCCTGGAACGGGATGTTGCTTTGCACGCCGCGAATGACGAAGCCGTTGAGCGCCTCGCGCATGCGGGCAATCGCATCGCCCCGGTCCTTGCCGTGCACGATCAGCTTGGCGATCATCGAGTCGTAGTACATCGGGATCTCGCCGCCGTCGACCACGCCCGTGTCCACGCGCACGCCCAGCGCCGTGGTGGCCTGGCCCTGCTGCAGGTCCTGCGCCGGCGGCTCGAAGCGCACCAGCCGGCCGGTGGACGGCAAAAAGCCCCGAAACGGGTCTTCGGCATTGATGCGGCACTCCATGGCCCAGCCTTCGCGCTTCACGTCCTTCTGCGAGAAGGCCAGCTTCTCGCCCGCCGCCACGCGGATCATCTGCTCGACCAGGTCCAGCCCCGTGATCAGCTCCGTCACCGGGTGCTCCACCTGCAGGCGGGTGTTCATCTCCAGAAAATAAAAGTCCTGGTCCTTGCCGACCACGAACTCCACCGTGCCCGCGCTCTGGTAGCCCACGGCCCGAGCCAGCTGCACGGCCTGCTCGCCCATGGCCTTGCGCGTCGCCTCGCTGATGAAGGGCGAAGGCGCTTCTTCAATCACCTTCTGGTGGCGGCGCTGGATCGAGCATTCGCGCTCGTTCAGATAAACCACGTTGCCAAAGCTGTCGCCCAGCACCTGGATCTCGATGTGGCGCGGCTGCTCGACGAACTTCTCGATGAACACGCGGTCGTCGCCGAAGGCACTCAAGGCTTCGTGCTTGCAGGAGGCAAAACCCTCGTGCGCCTCCTGGTCGTTGTAGGCCACGCGCAGGCCCTTGCCACCGCCGCCCGCGCTGGCCTTGATCATCACCGGGTAGCCGATGCCCCGGGCGATCTCCACCGCGTGCTCGGGGCTGTCGATGGCGGAGTTGTAGCCCGGGATGGTGCTGACCCTGGCCTCGCCCGCCAGCTTCTTGGACGCGATCTTGTCGCCCATGGCGGCAATGGCCGCGTGCTTGGGGCCGATGAAGGCGATGCCCTGCTCCTCCACCTTGCGGGCGAACTCGGCGTTCTCAGACAAGAAGCCATAGCCCGGGTGCACGGCCTGCGCGCCGGTCTGTTTGCATGCCTCGATGATCTTGTCGGCCAGCAGATACGACTCGCGCGAAGGCGGCGGGCCCAGGCGCACCGCCTCGTCGGCCAGTGCTACGTGCCGCGCGTTCTTGTCCGCGTCCGAATACACCGCCACGGTGGCGATGCCCATGCGGCGGGCGGTGGTGATGACGCGGCAGGCGATTTCGCCGCGGTTCGCGACCAGGATTTTGGTGAACATTTTTGGCTTCCTTATGCGATGGGGTCGCGTGCAATAGCCCGCTGCGTGGGCTGCGGCAGGCGATTTGACGAAACGCCCGCTGCACGGCCGTTTGCGCCGCAGTTGGCTATGAGGATTTGGGTGAACATGGTTCAGTAGTTTTGAGTGTTTTAAGGCTCTGTCGCTTATCCATAAAGCGTCAAAAGCTATCAAAATTAGAGTGGAATATTCCCGTGCTTGCGCCACGGGTTGTCCAGCTTTTTGTCCTTCAGCATCGCCAGGCTGCGGCAGATGCGCTTGCGCGTTTCGTGCGGGGAAATCACGTCGTCGATGTAGCCGCGGCTGCCGGCCACGAAGGGGTTGGCAAAGCGGGCCTTGTATTCGGCCTCGCGGGCGGCGAGTTTTTCGGGGTCCTTCTTTTCCTCGCGGAAGATGATCTCCACCGCCCCCTTGGCGCCCATCACGGCGATCTCTGCATTCGGCCAGGCCAGGTTGACGTCGCCGCGCAGGTGCTTGGAGCTCATCACGTCGTAGGCGCCGCCATAGGCCTTGCGGGTGATGACGGTGATCTTGGGCACGGTGCACTCGGCATAGGCAAACAGCAGCTTGGCGCCGTGCTTGATGATGCCGCCGTACTCCTGGCTGGTGCCGGGCATGAAGCCGGGCACATCGACAAAGGTGATGACGGGGATGTTGAAGGCGTCGCAAAAGCGCACGAAGCGGGCGGCCTTGATGCTGCTCTTGATGTCCAGGCAGCCGGCCAGTACCAGCGGCTGGTTGGCGACGATGCCGACCACATTGCCGTCCATGCGCGCAAAGCCGATGACGATGTTGGCGGCGTAGTCGGGTTGCAGCTCGAAGAACTCGCCGTCGTCCACCGTCTTGACGATGGCTTCCTTGATGTCGTAGGGCAGGTTGGGGTTCTCGGGCACCAGGCTGTCCAGGCTGGCATCCATGCGATCGACCGGGTCCTGCGTGGGCCGGTGTGGCGCCTTCTCGCGGTTGCTGGCGGGGATGTAATTGAACAGGCGCCGCAGCATCAAGAGCGCCTCGACGTCGTTCTCGAAGGCGAGATCCGCAACGCCGCTTCGGGTGGTGTGCGTGAGCGCGCCGCCCAGCTCCTCGGCCGTCACGCTCTCGTGCGTGACGGTCTTGACCACCTCGGGGCCGGTGACGAACATGTAGCTCGTGTCCTTGACCATGAAGATGA